>JBQCHI010000028.1:0-44317 GCA_051954835.1 Protaetiibacter sp.
CGCGGGCATCAACGTCGTCGGGCCCGGCCGGGTCACCGACGTCTCCTTCACGGGCGTGAGCACGCAGTACCAGGTCGCGGTGCCCGGGCTCGGGACCCTCACGGTCTTCGCGCAGAACCTCGCCTTCGGGCCGGTCGTCGACCTGGGGGCCGAGGTGTGGCTCTCCTGGCGGATGGAGCACGGCTTCGTGCTCCAGGACGTGCCCGACGGCGGCAACCCGCACGCCGAGGCCGAGGCGATGCTCCTCGGCGCGGAGGAGTGACGTGGCGATCACCGCCTTCACCGGCGCGGCCGCCACGACCACGGCGCGGCCGACCCGGCGCGGCCGGGTCGCGTTGCTCCTGCTGCTGCCCGGGATCGCCTACCTGGTGCTGTTCTTCCTCGTCCCGCTCGTCTCGCTGGTCATCACCTCGCTGGAAGCGCCGTCGCCCGCCGTGTACGGCGCGTACGTCTACGGCTTCGAGTGGCAGAACTACGTCACGGTCGTCGGGCAGTACGCGGAGCAGATCGGCCGGTCCTTCCTCTACGCGCTGCTGGCGACCGTCTTCGCGCTGCTGATCAGCTACCCGCTCGCCTACTTCATCGGGGTGCGGATGCGGACGAAGCCGGTGCTGCAGAGCTTCCTCGTGATCCTCGTGATCGCCCCGTTCTTCATCAGCTTCCTGCTGCGCACCCTCGCGTGGAAGGCGATCTTCGCCGACGAAGGACCCGTCGTCTCGTTCCTCCAATCGCTCGGCGTGCTCGGGCCGGAGGACTACCTGAACGGCACCGCGTTCACTGTCATCTTCGGCCTCACGTACAACTTCATCCCGTTCATGACCCTGCCGATCTACGCCTCGCTCGAGCGGCTCGATCTGCGCTACGTCGAGGCGGGGGACGACCTGTACGCGGGCCCGGGCGCGCGGTTCTGGCGCATCATCCTGCCGCTCTCCCTCCCCGGCGTCGTCTCGGGCACACTGTTGACCTTCATCCCGGCATCGGGCGACTACATCAACGCGAGCAAGGACTTCCTGGGATCGACCAACACGGTCATGGCGGGCAACGTCATCAACGACCTGTTCTTCCAGAGCTTCTATCCGATCTCAGCGGCCGTCGCGATCGTGCTCATGGTGGCGATCCTCATCCCCGTCATCGCCTACGTGGCCAAGAGCGGATCGGAGGAGCTGCTGTGAGCAGTGTGCAGGAGGCAGCGGCCCTCGCCGAGGTCGAGTCGGCGCCGATGCCCCGACGTCGGGGCCGGGAGCGCGCGGGTCGCGGCGGCGCCGGCAGTTGGGTCATCGGCATCTACTCGATCGTCGCCCTCGTGATCATGATGATCCCGATCGCCTACACGATCGTCTTCTCCTTCAACGAGGCCCGTCGTACCAACATCGTGTGGCGCAGCTTCACCTTCGACAACTGGCTCTCGGTGTGCGACGACCCCCGGGTGTGCGAGTCGTTCGGCAACAGCATCCTCGTGGGGGTCGTCGCGACGATCGCCGCCACGACCCTCGGCACGATGATCGCCATCGCAATCGTGCGCTACACCTTCCGCATGCGCACCCTCATCACCGTGCTGCTGTTCCTGCCGATGGCGACCCCGGAGGTCGTGCTCGGCTCCGGGCTCGGCTCCCAGTTCGTGAACATGGGTGTCGAGCGCGGGCTGTGGACGATCATCGTCGCGCACATCATGTTCTGCATCAGCTTCGTCGTGGTCACCGTGCGCGCCCGCGTGGCGAGCCTCGATCCCGCGCTCGAGGAGGCGGGGCGCGACCTCTACGCGAGCCCCGGGCAGGTCTTCTGGCGCGTCACGCTTCCGCTGCTCATGCCGGGCATCCTCGCGGCGGCCCTGCTGTGCTTCGCCTTGAGCTTCGACGACTTCATCATCACCAACTTCGTCTCGGGCAACGCCGAGACCTTCCCGAAGTTCGTCTACGTCGCCGCGAGCCGCGGCATCCCGCCGCAGTCGAATGTGATCGCCTCCGCCGTGTTCGTGTTGGCGATCGTGATCGTGGTCGTCGCGCAGGTGTCGGCGGGCTTCCGTCGCCGCAAGATCGCCAAGTCGGGCTGAGCCCGCGGGCAGAGACGAGTCGCCGCGATGTACGAGGACCGCGCACGTCTGGCCTCCCTCTGGGAGGAGGAGCTCGCGAGCTTCCGGCGCCTGCACCCGCGCTCGGGTGAGCTCGCCGCCGAGGCCCGGGCGCACCTGCCGGGTGGAGTTCCCATGCTGTGGATGGCGAAGTGGCCCGGCGACTGGCCCGTCTACGTCACCGAAGCATCCGGTGCGCACTTCACCTGCGCCGACGGTATCGACCACGTCGACCTGTGCCTCGGCGACACCGGCGCGATGGTCGGCCACGCGCCCGCCGCATCCGTCGCCGCGATCACGGCGCAGCTGGCTCGAGGTTCGACCTTCATGCTGCCGACGGAGGACGCCGGCGTCGCCGCGACCCTGCTCGCGGAGCGGTTCGGCCTGCCCGAATGGCAGTTCACCCTGACGGCGACGGATGCCAACCGGCATGTGCTGCGCTACGCGCGCCAGGCCACCGCGCGGCACAAGGTGCTCGTGATCGACCATTGCTATCACGGCACGGTCGACGAGGCGTACGCGACCCTCGACGACGAGGGACGTGTGGTCTCTCGGCGCCGCAACATCGGGCCTCCCGTGCCGTTGGATGAGACGACCGTCGTCGTGGAGTTCGACGACATCGCGGGCCTCGAGGCGGCTCTCGAGACAGGCGAGGTGGCCGCGGTGCTTGCCGAGCCCGCGATGACGAACGTCGGCATCGTGCTGCCGCAAGCCGGCTGGCACGAAGCGGTGCGCGCCGCCTGCGACCGCACCGGCACGATCCTCGTGATCGACGAGACGCACACCCTGTGCGCCGGGCCGGGCGGCATGACGGCCCGCGACGGGCTGCGACCCGACGTCGTGGTGGTCGGGAAGACCATCGGGGGCGGCATCCCCGCGGCGGCCTGGGGCATGACGCGCGAACTCGCGGATCGTGTGCGCGACAGCCTCGAGTGGGCAGGCGAGGGCCGCGAGGACCTCGACGTCGGGGGAGTGGGCGGCACCCTCGCCGGCAATGCGGTTTCGATGGCCGGCATCCGCGCGACTCTCTCGGAGGTGCTCACGCCCGACGTCTACCCGGGCATGATCGCGCGCGCATCCGAGTGGACGGCGGGCGTGCAGGCGGCGATCGACGAGTTCGGGGCCCCCTGGCAGGTCACTCAGCTCGGAGCGCGCGCCGAGTACAGCTTCCGCCCGACGCCGCCTGTCAACGGGCGCGAGGCAGCCGATGCCGACGATTTCGCGCTGCAGCAGTACCTGCACCTGCACGCGCTCAACCGCGGCATCCTCATCACGCCCTTCCACAACATGGCGCTCATGTCGCCCGCCACGAGTTCGGAGGACGTCGAGCGTCACACGGTGGCGTTCCGCGAGGCCGTGGCGTCGCTTTTCGCCTGAGCTGCCCGCGCGCCGGTCCGGGCGGGCTCAGAAGCTGACGCGCAACGTGGTCCACGCAGGGGCGAGCGCCGCGGCGGTCTCGTCGGCGACCTCCCGCGCGAGCAGGCCTTCGCGTGCGAGCAGCTCCAGGCCCACGAGCGTCGTCGCCCGATGGGCGCCGTCGAGCGCCTTCACCGCGACGGCGTCGCCCGCGGGGGTGACGAGCACGAGCACACCCTCCGCGCCGAGCTTCGCGACGAGCCCCGTGCGCTCGATCGTCACGGTGTTGGCGCGGCCCGGACCGTCGATCGCCCAGGGGTGAGCGCGGATCGCGTCGCCCAGCACGGTGCCGGCGCGGCTCGTGCGCGATACGGCGCGCGCGAGTGCGCGCAGGCTCATCACGGGAACCGGCGCACCGCATCCGTCGACCCCCCAGTGCGCGGGCTGCTCGCCGGATAACTCGGCGGTGAGCGCCTGCACCTGTCGCTGCACGGGATGGTCGAGCTCGAGGTAGCTCTCGAGCGGCCAGTCGTGGGCGGCCGCCGCCGCGAGGAAGGCGGCGTGCTTGCCCGAGCAGTTCATCGTGATGCGACGGGCCTCGGATGCCGCCCGCCGCGCCGCCGGATCGCCCGGCCAGTCGGCGGGGCACCGCAGCGCTGTGGCGTCGAGACCCGCCTGCGAGAGCATCCGCTCGACGACGGCGACATGCGCCGGCGTGCCGGCGTGGCTGGCTGTCGAGAGCACTGTCTGCTCGGAGTCGAAGACGACGCCGAGCAGCTGCACCGCCGCCGCCTGCACGAGCTTGAGGGTCGAGCGCGGGTAGACGAGCGCCGACGGGTCGCCGAGCGCGCGCACGACGCTGCCGTCCGCATCCACCAGCACGGCAGCCCCCAGGTGCCGCGACTCGATCCAGCCCGAGCGCTCGATCGCCGCGAGCTCGACGGAGCTCGCGGCGTCGAGGGCAGCCGTCACGCCTTCGCCGCGGCGAACGACTCGGCGAGCACGCCCATCGCGTCGGTGAGCAGTTCGTCCGAGAGTGCGAGGCTCGGCAGGAACCGCAGCACATTGCCGTAGGTGCCCGCCGTGAGCAGCAGCACGCCGCGCTGCGCGGCCTCCGCGGCGATCGCGGCGACGAGGTCGGCGCGCGGTGCGTGCGTCTCGGGGTCGAGCAGCTCGATCGCGATCATGGCCCCGATGCCGCGCACCTCGGCGATGACGGGATGCTGCTCCTGCAACTCGAGGAGCGCGGAGCGCAACCCCGCCTCGATCCGCGCCGCTTCGGCGAGCACACCGTCCCGCTCGATGCGTTCGAAGACGGCCACGGCTGCGGCGCACGCCACCGGGTTGCCGCCGAAGGTGCCCCCGAGTCCGCCGGGCTGGGCGGCATCCATGATTTCCGCGCGTCCCGTGACGCCCGCGAGCGGCAGACCGCCCGCGATTCCCTTGGCCGAGAGCACCAGGTCGGGCACGAGCCCGAAGTGCTCGGAGGCGAACCAAGCCCCCGTGCGCGCCATGCCCGACTGGATCTCGTCGGCGATGAAGACGATGCCGTTGGCCGTGCACCACTCCTGCAACGCCGGCAGGTAGCCGTCCGCGGGAACGATGAAGCCACCCTCGCCCTGGATGGGCTCGACGACGAGGCATGCGAGATCGGATGCGCCGACCGTCTTCTCGAGATAGGCGATCGTGCGGGCCGCCGCCGCCTCGCCGGAGAGCCCGTCGTGCAGCGGGTAGGAGTTGGGGGCACGGTAGACGTCGCCCGCGAAGGGGCCGAACCCCGTGGCGTAGGGCGAGGCCTTGAAGTTCATGGCCATCGTGAGATTGGTGCGTCCGTGGTAGGCGTGCTCGAGCACGGCGACGCCGGGGCGCCGGGTGTACTTGCGGGCGATCTTGACGCCGTTCTCGACGGCCTCGGCGCCGGAGTTCACGAGCACGGTCTTCTTGGCGAAGTCGCCGGGGGTGTGCTCGGCGAGCAGCTCGGCGACCCGCACGTACTCCTCGTACGGTGTGATGGTGAAGAGCGTGTGGGTGACGTCGGCGAGCTGCTGTGCGGCCGCGGCGACGACCGCATCGTCGGTGTGACCGATCGTCGTGACGCCGATGCCCGCCCCGAGGTCGATGAACTGGTTGCCGTCGACGTCGACGAGGATGGCACCGTGCGCTCGCTCGATGAAGACGGGCAGTGCGCTCGAGACGCCGTCCGACACGACCCGGCGGCGACGCTCCTGCAGCTCGATCGAGCGCGGCCCGGGGATCGCGGTCACGAGACGCCGCTCGGGGACGAGCGGCGCTACCGTGGGGGACGTCAGCGTGTCGGTCATAGCAGCGATCCTATCCCTCTCGCCCGAGTCCCGGATGATGCTGATTCCGTAGCTGTGGCCTTGTCGAAGTAAGGATTTGGCATGGATTTGCGTCATCATTACGCGATATCCGTCGAATGGACGGGTAATCGTGGATCCGGCACCTCGAGCTACCGTGCCTACGGTCGTGACCATGTCGTGCGTTCGGCGGGCAAGTTGCACGAGCTGGCGGGATCCAGCGATCGCACCTTCCACGGTGACAGCGAGCGCTGGAACCCCGAGGAGCTGCTGCTCGCCGCCCTGAGCCAATGCCACATGCTGAGCTACCTGCACGTGGCTGCGAGTCGCGGCATCGTCGTGACCGGCTACACCGACGACGCCACGGGCGAGATGCAGCAGACCTCCGATGGCGGCGGGCACTTCACGGAGGCGACTCTGCGCCCGGTCGTGACGATCGCCGCGGGAGATCCGGCGTTGGCGCTCGAGGCGCACCATGAGGCCTCGCAGAAGTGCTTCATCGCGGCATCCGTCAACTTCCCCGTGCACCACGAGCCCGTCATCCGGCTCGCCGACGACCCCCTGGGGTAGCCCGCGAGGGTGCGTGCCGGATGAGGGCTACGGCGCCGTGCGGCTGTCGAGCTGCGAGAAGAGCTCCGCGCGCTCCGCGTCGAGCACCTTCAGCTCCTCGATCTTGGCGTTGTAGGCGTCGACGTCGCGGTTGAGCTGCACGCGGTCCGCCTCGAGGGACTCCTGTCGCTCGAGGAGGGCAGCGCGCTCCGCGTCGAACTGGCTCTGTGATCTGAAGTCGCCCGCGTCCGCGCGGCTGTTGAAGGTCGCGACATCCTCGTTGAGCGCCGCGATCGCCGCGTCGTAGGCGGCCGATCGGGCCTCCAGGTCGTCGGATGCCGCGGCCAGCTCCGCAGAGAGCTGCTCGATGCGATCGGCGTATCCGTCGAGTTGTGCCGTCGAGTCGGCCGAGAACCCGACGACGCGAGAGCGGTCCCGGAAGATCTCGGCATAGTGGGTCTCGAGCGCGGCCGGCAGCTCGGCATAGCCGATGCCGAGGCGGGAGTGCCATTCGTCGGCCTGCTGTGCGGACGGGTATCCCGCCACGATCGGCACGTTCGCGTCGTCCTCGGGAAGCGCCGCGACGTAGGCGGCGACGAGCGCGTCGATGCGTGCGGCCTCATCGGTGCTCAGCCGGTCGTAGTAGGCGTGCAGCAGCTCGTGCGCCGCCGTGGCCTCGACCGTGCCCGCGAGGCGCTCGTCGGTGACCTCGTACACGTAGATGCGCTGTGCGCCGTAGCAGCCGAGCACGATGTCGCCCTCGAGCGGGCAGTGCTGCTGGAAGGCGTCCGCGCCGTCGATCTGGGGGCGGCTGGCGAAGAAGATCCGCCGACCGGTCTCGGTGAGATCGAGCGCCTGCGCGAGCTGTTCGATGCGCTGCGGGGCTGGTTCCGTCCACACCACCCACTGGTCCGCGTAGGCCTGGCGGCGCTGCGCATCCCAGGGGGCGGCCACGAGCACGGCCGCGATGACCGCGAGTAGCAGAACGGAGGAGATCCACCTGCTCCAGGGCGTGCGCTCGCGGCGGGGGCGCGTGGGTGGGGGGTCGTCGGCGCCGTTCACCGGGAAGGGGTCGACGACCGGCTGCTGCCGGTGGCCGATCAGTTCTTCGGTCACGGCCGGGTCAGAGGGCCGCGAGGGCTTCTTCGAGCACACCTGCAGCGTCGTCGATGAGCTCATCGCTGATGACGACGCTGGGGAGCAGGCGCAGCACGGAGTCCCAGGAGCCGGCGTCGAGCGCGATGACGCCGTTCCGCGTCGCGTGGCGCAGCACGCTCGCGAGCGCCTCCGGGTGGGGCGTCGTGGTTCCCGGGTGCACGAGCTCGATGCCGAACATGGCGCCCTTGCCGCGCACCTCGCCGACGACGCCGAAGCGCTCCGGCCAGTCGCCGATCCGCGCGGTGAGGGTGCGCTCGACCCGCTTCGCCTGGCCGATGAGGTCGTCGCGCTCGATGATCTCGAAGACCTTGAGGGCGGCCGCTGCCGACACCGGATTGCCGCCGAAGGTGCCGCCGATGCCGCCGGGCTGCACGGCATCCATGATCTCGGCGCGACCGGTCACGGCGGCCAGCGGCATCCCGCCCGCGATGCCCTTGGCGCTCGTCACGAGGTCGGGCACGACACCGTGGTGCTCGATCGAGTACCACGCCCCCGTCCGGGCGATCCCCGCCTGGATCTCGTCGGCCACGAAGACGATCCCGTTCTCAGCGCAGAAGCGCTGGATCGCCGCAAAGTAGCCGGGGGCGGGGATGATGATGCCGCCGTCGCCCTGAATCGGCTCGGCGAAGAACGCCGCCACCTCGGTGGCGCCGATGTGGGTCTGGATGTAGTCGATCGTCTTGGCGGCAGCCTCCTCGCCCGTGAGCCCGTCGCGGAAGGGGTACGAGATCGGCACCGAGTACAGCTCACCCGGGAACGGCCCCATGCCGGCTCGCTCCGGCCAGGGGCGGTAGGTCATCGCCATCGTGAGGTTGGTGCGGCCGTGGAAGGCGTGGTCGAGGCTCACGATGGCGCGCCGACCCGTGAAACGGCGTGCGATCTTGACGGCGTTCTCCACCGCCTCCGCTCCCGAGTTGACGAGGATCGTGTGCTTCTCGAAGTCGCCCGGCGTGATCTCGGCGAGCTTCTCGGCCACCCGCACGTAGTTCTCGTACGGCGTCACGGTGAAGAGCGTGTGGGTGAGCTTCGCCGCCTGCTCGGCGACGACCGCCGCGACCTCCGGATGCGCGTGACCGATCGTCGTGACGCCGATGCCGCAGCCGAGATCGATGAGCTGGTTGCCGTCGACGTCGACGAGGATCGCGCCGGAACCGCGTTCCATGTAGATGTTCGCAAGGGTGCCCGCGCCGCGCGAGACGCTCGCCACCCGGCGCTGCTGCAGTGCGTCGGACTTCGGACCCGGGATCTCGGTGACGAGCTTGCGCTCCTGAGGCACGCTGAAGGGCATGAATCGAGTGTAGGCGGCAGGCTTGCGAGGCGGTCGACACGTGATGTCCACACCGCGCATCAAGCTTGCATGGGGGAGGATGGGGTGTTTCCGGGTCGCACTGCGTCCCCCTGCCCCGAGGAGTCCTCTGTGCCCCGCGCCCTTCCCATCCTGACCGTCGCCGCGCTGGCAGTCGCGCTCGTGGGCTGCTCCACGGGCGAGCCCACGACGAGCAGCACGGCCGACGGTGCCGCCGACACCTGCGTCGGCAGTGGCAAGGTGTCGGATGCCGTCGACGTCACGGGCGAGTTCGGCGGGGCACCCACGGTCTCGTTCGACGCCCCGCTCACCGTCGATGCGACCGAGCGCACCGTCGCGATCGAAGGGGACGGGGATGCGATCGAGCGCGGCTCGACCGCGAGCCTGCAGTTCACGCTCTACAACGGCACCACGGGCGACGTGCTCACTCAGACCGACTACACGAGCGACGCGGAGACCATCGCGGTCGACGGGCTCCTCCCCGGTCTCGAGTCGACGTTGATCTGCTCCACGGTCGGTTCCCGCGTGGTCGGCGTCGTGCCGCCCGCGGAGGGCTTCGGAGACACCGGCAGCCAGCAGCTCGGGGTGGAGCCCGGCCAGACGCTCGTCTTCGTGCTCGACGTCGTGGGGATCATCCCCTCGGCCGCGGACGCGCTGACCGAGTGGACCACGGACGTGCCGAAGGTCGCGCGGGCCGACGACGGCACTCCGACCATCACGCTGCCGGACACCGATCCGCCCGCCGATCTCATGCTCACGGTGCTGACCGAGGGCGACGGAGCTGTCGTGGGCGACGGCGACAGCGTCACCGTCGACTACCTCGGCATGAGCTGGAACACGGGCGAGGTGTTCGACGAGAGCTTCAGCAAGTCGCCCGCGACCTTCGCGACGACCGGTGTGGTGCCGGGCTTCGCCGCCGCGCTCGTCGGGCAGAAGGTGGGTTCGACGGTGCTCGTGACGATCCCGCCGATCTACGCCTACGGAACCGACCCGAACGCCGCGCAGCTCGGCGGCCAGACCCTCGTGTTCCTGATCGACATCAAGGAGGCCGCGGCGAGCTAGCAGCTGCCGCGCGGGCGGCACGCGTCGCTAGGCTCGGCCCATGAGCCGTCGCCGCGTTCTCGTCCTCGGATCCACCGGATCGATCGGTACCCAGGCCCTCGAGGTCATCGCGGCGAATCCCGATCGCTTCGAGCTCGTGGGGCTCGCGGCGGGTCGGAACGCGGACGCCCTGGAACGGCAGGCCGCCGAGACGGGCGTCACGCGCACGGCGCTCGGCATCGACGAGGCCGTCGCCCTCGTGCGCGAGGTCCCGGCGGATGTCGTGCTGAATGGCATCACGGGGTCGGTCGGCCTCTCGGCCACGCTCGCCGCGCTCGAGACGGGGGCGACGCTCGCGCTCGCCAACAAGGAGAGCCTCATCGTGGGCGGTGAGCTCGTGCTCGCGGCCGCGGCACCGGGTCAGATCGTGCCCGTCGACTCCGAGCATTCGGCGCTCGCTCAGGCGCTGCGCGCGGGGGAGCACGGCGAGGTGCGCCGACTCGTCGTCACCGCATCCGGGGGTCCGTTCCGTGGGCGCACGCGCGAGCAGCTCGCCGATGTTCAGCCCGCCGAGGCGCTCGCGCATCCGACCTGGGACATGGGCCGCGTCGTCACGACGAACTCCGCGACGCTCGTGAACAAGGGCCTCGAGGTGATCGAGGCGCATCTGCTGTTCGGCATCCCCTACGACCGCATCGACGTGGTCGTGCACCCGCAGTCGATCGTGCACTCGATGGTCGAGTTCGTCGACGGCTCGACGATCGCCCAGGCCTCGCCGCCCGACATGCGCCTGCCGATCTCGCTCGGTCTCGACTGGCCGCACCGCGTGCCGGGTGTCGGCGCGCCGATCGACTGGACGCGGCCTGCGCAGTGGACCTTCGAACCGCTGGATGACGACACCTTCCCGGCCGTCGCCCTCGCGCGACGGGTCGGAGAGCTCGGCGGCACCTTCCCGGCCGTCTACAACGCCGCCAACGAGCAGGCGGTCGACGCCTTCCACGCCCACCGCGTGCCGTTCCTCGGCATCGTCGAGACGGTACGGCGGGTCGTCGACGCCCACGAGCCCGGGCCTGTCACCCTCGAAGGAGTGCTCGCGGCCGAGTCCTGGGCGCGAGACGAGGCCGACCGACTGCTGGCCGGAGGGGTGAACGGATGACGAAGCGTCTTGCCGCGGGAGCCGCTGTCGCAGCGCTGCTCACCGCATCCCTCACGACGATCGGCATCGCGACGCCCGCCGCCGCGTGCGCGTGCGGCGCCCCCGCCCCGCCCGACGGCACGCGTGTCTCGGTGGGGCAGGAGCAGGCGCTCGTCACCTTCGACGGCGTGACCGAGCGCATCGACATGGTGCTCGACATGCTCGCCGACGGCGCCGACACGGGTCTCGTCGTGCCGACGCCGACGCCCGCGACGGTGAGCCTGGGCGAGGCATCGCTCTTCGACGCCCTCGATGAGCAGACGGCTCCCGTCGTCGAGACGGTCGAGGACTGGTGGGGCTCGATGGGCGACGGGTCCTCGGCGGGCGGGGCTCCCGAGGTGCTCTCGGAGGTGGATCTCGGACCGATCCAGGCGGTGACCCTCGCCGCATCCGACGCTGCGGGGCTTCAGAGCTGGCTCACGGCGAACGGCTATGCGATCGACCCGTCCGTGCAGTCGCTGTTCGCCGACTACATCGCACGCGGCTGGTCGTTCGCCGCACTCAAGCTCACCGGTGAGGAACCGCTCGACGGCGCGCTCGACCCCGTGCGCTTCGAGTTCGCGACGAGTGAGATGGTCTACCCCCTGCTGCTGTCACAGGCGGCCACGATGCCGCAGACGGTGCGGTTGTACCTGTTCGGCGACGACGCCATGCAGGCGACATTCCCCGACGGCACGGTCGCTGGTTCGGTGACCTGGGCGGGCGAGGTCGACGTGCCGAGCCTCCTGCCGCTCGGCGCGTATCTGACCGTCGTCGAGGCCTACTTCAGCGACCCGGCGACCCAGATCACGGGCGATCTCACGATCAGCTCGACGGGGGAGCGCCGCGATTATGTCCCCACCCTGACGCACACCAAGTACGTGCAGATCGGCGGCCTGCCGCTCGGTGTCGCGATCGCGGGGGTTGCGGGGTTGTTCGGTGTGATGCTGCTCGTCGTCATCGTCGGAGGCATCGTGCACCGCCGCGGAGAGAAGCGCCGCAGGCGGGCCTGGTGAGCTGGCGCTGATCACTCAGCCGCGCCTGGGCGTGCTCACAGCGCCCGTGCCCTAGCCTGGCGCCGTGGAAACCGTGCTGCTCTACGTGCTCGGCATCGTCGTCGTCGTGATCGGGCTCGCGATCTCGATCGGCCTCCACGAGCTCGGCCATCTCATCCCCGCGAAGCGCTTCGGGGTGAAGGTCGGGCAGTACATGATCGGATTCGGGCCGACGTTGTTCTCGCGCCGGCGCGGCGAGACCGAGTACGGGGTGAAGGCCATCCCGCTCGGCGGCTACATCTCGATGGCCGGCATGTACCCGCCGGATCGCGCGGGTGGCGGAGCACGCACCGCGAGCACCGGATTCCTCGACACCCTCGTGCAGGACGCGCGCGACCAGTCGGCCGAGACCATCGCCCCCGGCGACGAGGATCGCGTCTTCTACAGGCTGCCGGTGTGGAAGCGCATCATCATCATGCTGGGCGGGCCGATGATGAACCTGCTCATCGCGATCGTGCTCTATGGGGTCGTGCTGTGCGGCTTCGGTGTCTACCAGTCCTCGACCACGCTCGGCGTGGTGAACGAGTGCGTCGTGACCGACGCCACGCAGACCGCGTGCACGCCTGCGGATCCGGCCGCTCCCGCGGCGGCGGCGGGACTGCGCCCCGGCGACCGGCTCGTCTCGATCGCCGGCACGCCCGTCACGAGCTGGGACCAGGCGAGCGAGCTCATCCGCTCCCATCCCGACGACGAGATCGCCTTCGTCGTCGAGCGCGACGGCGCCGAGTTGACGCTCCAGGTGACGCCGCGGCTCACCCAGCGTCCGGTGGTGGATGCGGGCGGTCAGCCGGTCATGGGTTCCGACGGGCAGCCGGTGACCGAGGCAGTGGGCTTCATCGGAGTCGGCCCGGCGTCTGAGAAGGTGCAGCAGCCGGTCACCGCGGTGCTCCCGGCCGTCTGGGACAACACCGTCGCGGTCGGCAAGATCATCGTCACCCTGCCGCAGCGGCTCGTGCAGGTGGCGCAGGCCGCCTTCGGGGGCGAGGAGCGCGATCCGAACGGGCCCATCAGCGTCGTCGGCGTCGGGCGGCTCGCGGGCGAGATCACAGCGCTGGATGCCGCACCGGTCGCCGACCGCGCGGCGAGCCTCATCCAGATGCTCGCGGCGCTCAACGTCGCCCTCTTCGTGTTCAACCTCATCCCGCTCCTCCCGCTCGACGGCGGGCACGTCGCGGGGGCGTTGTGGGAGGCCATCCGCCGCCGCATCGCGAAGCTCGCGGGCAAGCCGGACCCGGGTCCCGTCGACATCGCGCGACTGGTCCCCGTGACGCTCGTGATCGTGGCGATCCTCGGCATCTCGAGCGCTCTGCTGATCTACGCCGACATCGTCAACCCGGTCACCCTGCAGTAGCCGACGTCGGCGGGCGGTGGCAGGATGCCGCCATGTCCGAGACGCTCGCCGCCGATGACCTCCGCGTGCTGCCCGCCAACGAGGTGAGCTGGGAGCAGCTGCAGACCGTGTTCGGTGAGCGCGGCGAGGCGGCGAGCTGCCAATGCCAGTGGTTCTTCGCGCGCGACAAGGAGTTCACGCACATGCCGCGCGAGGAGCGGCAGGCACGCCTGCGCGAGCAGACCGCGTGCGGACATCCGAGGGCACAGCGCACGAGCGGCATCGTCGCGTTCCTCGGCGACGAACCGGTCGGCTGGTGCGCCGTCGAGCCGCGCTCGCATTACGTGCGCCTCGCACGCACGCGCGTGCCGTGGGCCGGGCGCGACGAAGACCCGGCCGACGACGGCGTGTGGGCGATCGTGTGCTTCGCCGTGCGCACCGGGTTCCGTCGCCAGGGGGTCAGCACGGCGCTTGCGATCGCGGCCGTCGACCACGCTCGCGCGAATGGCGCCCGGGCCGTGGAGGGCTACCCGAAGCAGCTCGCGCCCGGCAAGCAGGAGATCTGGGGCGAGCTCTACGTCGGCACGCCGAGCATGTTCGAGGCGGCGGGCATGGAGGTCGTCGCGCGTCCGACGCTGCGCCGTCTCGTGATGCGACGCGAGTTCTGAACGCGGCATCCGTTCACGCGGGTTCCTCGAGCAGCGCCGCCAATCGCGCCGACTGGTGCCGATGGCCCACCGCCTCGTAGCCGACGATGACGACGACGGGCGCCGCCACGACGAGGCTCAGCCAGACGGCGAGCGGCGCACCCGCGGCCGCGATGAGCATCGCTGCACCGAGAACGGCGAGGGACGCCCCGATGAGCACGACATGGAACGGATCGAAGGTGCCGATGAGCAGCGAGTAGAGGGCGAAGAAGGCCAACAGCAGCACGATCACCGGGATCGCGACGGCCGAGGCGACGGACACCGCGGGAAGTCGGGCCTCTCCCTCGGTCGCCATCGCGGCGACGTCGAGGCCCGCTCCCGTCGCCACGAGCGCGCCGAAGACGACGAGATGCCCGTACCCCCACACGAAGCCGCGACCGCGGAAGCGCGCGAGCAACAACCCCGACGGCATCATGAAGTAGGTCCACCACAGCGCGAAGGCGAGCGCCGTGCCCGCGAATCCGACGACCCCGGCGTCGAGCGTCCAGCCCGACTCCTGCACGATCGCGCTGATCGTCGACGCAGTGCCGAGGATCACCTCGCCGAGCGTGATGATCGTCAGCAGCGAGTACCGCTCCGCGATGTGATGCGGATGCCACGGGGTGCTGGTGAAGCGCCGCTCGGCGACGATCGGCCCCGCGGTCTCGATGAGGTAGAGCGGCACCGCGGCGAGCAGGCCGCCGGGCAGAGACGCGTGCCCGAGGCCGAGCGCGATCCACCCGCACTGGGCGACCGCGAGCGACACGATGAAGGCCAGGGCGGTGCGACGGTGCACGCGGTCCTGCACGGCGACGCGGATCCACAAGGCGAGCATGCCGAGCCGCATGACGACGTAGCCGAGCACCACGACGCCCGGCTCGAGACGCCCTTCCGCGATGCTCGAGAAGACCTTCGGCACCCCGAGGCTCAGGATGAGCACTCCCACCATCTGCACGAGCGTCATGAGCCGCACGAACCAGTCGTCGGTGTCGAACGCCGAGGCCCACCAGGAGTAGTTGATCCATGCCCAGCTCACGGCGAATGTCGCGAACGCGAAGGCCAGCAGACCGCTTCCGGCGTGGTCGGCGGCGATGGCGTGCGCCAGCTGCGCGGACGTCGCACCGAAGGCGATCACGAAGGTCAGGTCGTAGAGCAGCTCGAGCGGGCTCGCCGAGCGATGGGGCTCATCCGGATCCCGCCCGATCGCCGGACGCAGCCGATGATGCAGGGGCGCGTGGGCACTCACGGCGCGAGACTACGCCTTCCGGCAACGCCCGGCGAGCGGTCCTAAGCTGGGGATGTGCCAGCCGTGAACATCGGGTTGCCGAAGCCCCCGCCTGAGGTGCTCGCCCCCCGCCGCAAGTCCCGTCAGATCAAGGTGGGCAAGGTGCTCGTCGGCGGTGACGCACCCGTGAGCGTGCAGTCGATGACGACGACACCCACCACGAACATCAACGCGACGCTCCAGCAGATCGCGGAGCTCACGGCCTCCGGGTGCGACATCGTGCGTGTCGCGGTGCCGAGCCAGGACGACGCGGATGTGCTGCACATCATCGCGAAGAAGAGCCAGATCCCGGTGATCGCCGATATCCACTTCCAGCCGAAGTACGTCTTCCAGGCGATCGACGCCGGGTGCGCGGCGGTGCGGGTGAACCCCGGCAACATCCGCAAGTTCGACGACCAGGTCGGGGCGATCGCGAAGGCCGCGCAAGACGCGGGTGTGAGCCTGCGTATCGGCGTCAACGCGGGTTCCCTCGACCCGCGGCTGCTCGAGAAATACGGGCGTGCCACCCCCGAGGCGCTCGTCGAGAGCGCGGTGTGGGAGGCGAGCCTCTTCGAGGAGCACGACTTCCACGACTTCAAGATCTCGGTCAAGCACAACGACCCGATCGTCATGGTGAAGGCCTACCGGATGCTGGCCGAGCGCGGCGACTGGCCGTTGCATCTCGGCGTCACGGAGGCCGGGCCCGCGTTCCAGGGCACCATCAAGTCGGCCACCGCGTTCGGCATCCTGCTCTCGGAGGGCATCGGCGACACCATCCGCGTCTCGCTCTCGGCGCCCCCCGCCGAAGAGGTCAAGGTGGGGCTGCAGATCCTGCAGTCGCTCAACCTGCGCGAGCGCAAGCTCGAGATCGTGTCGTGCCCCTCGTGCGGCCGGGCCCAGGTGGACGTGTACTCCCTCGCCGACTCGGTCACCGAGGGTCTGCAGGGCATGACGGTGCCGCTGCGGGTGGCGGTCATGGGCTGTGTCGTGAACGGTCCGGGCGAGGCGCGCGAGGCGGATCTCGGGGTCGCGTCCGGCAACGGCAAGGGGCAGATCTTCGTCAAGGGGGAGGTCATCAAGACCGTTCCCGAGTCGGAGATCGTCGAGACGCTCATCGCCGAGGCGCAGCGCATCGCCGAGGAGATGGGTGCGGATGCGCCGGTCGGCGAGCCCGTCGTCGTCACGAGCTGAGCTCGCGGCAGTACGAGCGCCGATACAGTAAACGGGTGCCCACGCTCCTCTCTCAGCTCTTCGTCCGCACCCTGAAGGAAGACCCCGCCGACGCCGAGGCCACGAGCCACAAGCTGCTCGTGCGCGCCGGCTACATCCGTCGGCAGGCGCCGGGAGTCTTCGCGTGGCTGCCGCTGGGGCTGCGTGTACGCGCCAACATCGAGCGCGTCATCCGCGAGGAGATGGCGGCCGCAGGGGCCCAGGAGGTGCTGTTCCCCGCCCTGCTGCCCCGCGAGCCCTACGAAGCCACGGGGCGCTGGGAGGAGTACGGCGACAGCCTCTTCCGCCTGCGGGACCGCAAGGGCGCCGACTACCTGCTCGCGCCGACGCACGAAGAGGTCTTCACGCTGCTCGTGAAGGATCTCTACTCGAGCTACAAGGACCTTCCGCTCACGATCTTCCAGATCCAGGACAAGTACCGTGACGAGGCGCGTCCGCGCGCCGGGCTCCTGCGCGGGCGCGAGTTCTCGATGAAGGACGCCTACTCCTTCGACTACACGGATGCAGGTCTCGACGCCTCCTACCAGTCGCAGCGCGACGCCTACGAGCGCATCTTCGCCCGACTCGGCCTCGACTACGTCATCGTGCAGGCGGATGCCGGAGCGATGGGCGGTTCGCGGTCGGAGGAGTTCCTGCACCCGACTCCCATCGGCGAGGACACCTTCGTGCGCTCGGCCGGCGGATACGCCGCGAACGTCGAGGCGTTCACGACGGTCGCCCCCGACCCTGTGCCGATCGAGGGACAGCCAGATGCCGTCGTGCGCGACACGCCTGACACGCCCACGATCGCGACGCTCGTCGAAGTGGCGAACGCGGCGCACGCGCGCGAGGACCGCGCCTGGACGGCGGCCGACACGCTCAAGAACGTCGTGCTCGCCCTCACGCATCTCGACGGCACGCGCGAGCTCGTGATCGTCGCCCTGCCCGGCGACCGCGAGGTCGACATGAAGCGCGCCGAGGTCGCCTTCGCGCCGGCCGAGGTCGAGCCCGCGACCGAGGCCGATTTCGTCGCCAACGCCTCGCTCGTGAAGGGCTACATCGGCCCCTGGTCGCCGACCGGGGCGGTGCTGGGCGAGGAGTCCGCATCCGGGATCCGCTACCTCGGCGACCCGCGCGTGGTCGACGGCACCGCATGGATCACGGGCGCGAACATCGAGGGCAAGCACGTCTTCGGGCTCGTCGCGGGCCGCGACTTCACCGTCGACGGCACCGTCGAGATCGCCGAGGTGCGCGCGGGCGACCCCGCACCGGATGGCTCCGGCCCGGTCGAACTCGCGCGGGGCATGGAGATCGGCCACGTGTTCCAGCTCGGACGCAAGTACGCCGAGGCGCTCGAGCTCAAGGTGCTCGACGAGAACGGCAAGCTCGTGACGGTCACGATGGGCTCCTACGGCATCGGTGTGACGCGCATCCTCGCCGCGATCGCGGAGGCCACGGCCGACGAGCGGGGGCTGCTCTGGCCGCGTGCCGTCGCACCCTTCGACGTGCACGTGGTCGCCACCGGCAGAGACGACGTCGCCTTCGAACTCGGTGCCCGACTCGCCGACGAGCTCGAATCGGAGCGCTTCGAGGTGCTCTTCGACGACCGCCCCAAGGTCTCACCCGGCGTGAAGTTCGGCGACGCGGAGCTGCTCGGCGTGCCAACGGTCGTGATCGTGGGCCGCGGGGCAGCGGATGGGGTGGTCGAGCTGTGGGACCGCCGCACGAACGAGCGCACGGAGGTTCCGGCATCCGAGCTCGTGGCGCGCTTCCGCGACTCGCTCGCCTGAGGAGGCCGCGGCCACCCGCCTCGGCTGGGCACGGTGACTCGCGAGGCACGCGAGAATCGTGCGAGTTGATCGAATCCGCTCAGCGGAGACGACCAACTCGCACGATTCTGGGGCCCTCAGCGGGCTACTGCGCCTCTTCCGCGGGCAGGATCTCGGCGGTGAACGGTTCCGGCAGCTGGATGACGCCCTCGACGAGCGAGATGACGGATGTCCAGAAGCCCTGCTCGGGCTGCTCGTAGGCGTAGCCGGGCACGAGCCATGCGTTTCCGTCGACATCCCAGACCAGCAGGAGGGTTGACTCGGCACGCTCGAGGGTCACCGTGACCGTCTCGGGCGTCGGCAAGGGTTCCGGCTGCGGTTCCGGCTCGGGCAGGATCGTGGGCTCCCCGTCGGGGTCGGCCGGCGCCGGTTCGATGCTGCCGGGGTCGCCGGGAACCGCAGAGCTGCCGCCTCCCGCATCGGGCGCAGGCTCGGCGCCGGGCGTGGAACCCGGCTCGGTGGTCGCTCCGCCATCCGACGACACCGCGCCGTCCGGACTGCCCGCGCGTGCGAGCCCGTCGGCCGCGTACATCACGGCGCCTCCCGAGTAGTCGGGGCCCGCGGCGCCGAACCAGCGGCCGTCTTCGAGCCGGTCGACGGCGGATGCGGGGGAGACCGTGTCGTAGCCGCCGCGTTCGACGACCTCGACGGCGTGCCCGCTCGCCCAGGCGATGCGACCGAGCGGCGACCATCCGACGCTCCATTCGAGCGCGGTCGCCACGCCGTCGATCTCCAGACTCGCGTTCGCGTAGCTCTGCGAGGAATCGATCGTCACGCGGATGTCGGCGGGCGCCACGTCGAGGCCCGTCGCGGCGAAGAGCGTCGCGGCGAGTTCGCGTGCCTCCGCCTCGCTCGGCGCCTTCGACTCCGACGCGGGCACCTCCGGCACCCGGCAGTCCTGGTAGGAGCCCTCGGTGCCGTCGTCGTTCGTGAACGTCACGTCCTGGCACACCGGCTCGGGATAGGCGGCGGGGTCGTTGTACCACCAGTCGCCCGTGCCCATCCAGGAGAGGGTCAGCGACGGCGCGCTGCCGTCTTCGGGGCCGACGACATAGCTCGGGTAGTCGGGCGTCGAGTAGCTCGATTCGACCGCGGTGCCCTCGAGTCCCAGTGCCGCGGCTGCCGCACGGGCCAGGGCCTCGGGGTCGCCGGAGCGACGCAGCTCGTAGACGTCGCCGCGGCCGCCGTCGTTCGACAGCCCGGCACCCGCTCGGTAGTCGTAGTCGACCCAGAGGGCGATACGTGCGTCCTCGGCCATCATGCCGGCGGTGGCATTGCCGCTGCTCCCGGCGGCCGCGAAGAGCGGCGCGGGCGCGGCGAACGGGTTGCCCATCACGAGCGCCGTGACCGACACGGCCGCGAGGGCGGTCACGCCGATGCCGGCGCCGCGGGCGACTCGCCCGCGACGCACGAGGTGCGGTGCACGGCGGTCCGCCGCGTTCGTGACGAGAGCGGGGTCGAGCTCAGGGGCGGTGGTGTGCGCGGCCGCGTTGCGCAGCCGGGCGAGAGGGTCGAGATCGTGATCCATACCCTGTCTATGTCGCGGGCGCCTCAGATCTTTCACCGGCATCCGGGATATCGGACGCATCGCGGGCGCCCGCTCGGCCGCGGGAGCGCGCGAGCGCCTCCGCGAGCGCCTTCTTGGCCCGATGCAGCCGGATGCTGACCGCGTTCGCGCTCACCTCGAGCGTGATCGCCGCCTCTGCAACGGGCAGATCGTCGAGCACGACGAGCGCGAGTACTTCGCGATGGCGCGCGGAGAGGGTGCGCCATGCCGCCGCGAGCTCGGGATCGGTGCCGATGAGGGCGTCCGCCGCCGGTGCTGAATCGGGGGCGCTGAGTGCACCCAGCAGGTTGGCACGCATGGCGAGGCGCCTGCGGTGATTGGCGACCTGATACGAGGCGATGCGATACAGCCACGGCAGCTCCTCGCCGGCCGCGACGGATGCGCGCTTACGCCACGCGATCGCGAACACGTCGGCGGCGAGGTCCTCCACGTCGTCGCGCGCGACACGGCGCGCGAGATACGCGCTGACAGCCGGCAGGTGCCGTCGGTAGACGGCCTCGAACTCGGCGCGCGCGTCGGGCATGAGCACAGTCTGCCGCCCGAGGCCGCCGCATGCCCGCCCAACGTTTCGCGCGTGCCGGTCGTCGGCACGGATCCGTGTCAGGCTCGAGGCATGACCGACCTCGCTCCGACCGCCCAGGAGATGCCCGAACAGGAACTGCGCGATCGTGTCGCACGGCTCGTCGCGGATGCCGGGATCACGATGGAGGTCGGCCTCATCGAGTCGCTCGTGCTCACCGCCATCGGGCTCGGCCGTGACGGCGCAGAGCGGCTCGACCTCAAGATCGCCGCGGCCGCCGTCGCGGAGATGCGCGACGCGTTCCGCGTTTTCGCACCCTTCTCCTCCGTTCCCAAGGTCACGATCTTCGGTTCGGCACGCACCTTGCACGACGATCCGCTCTACCTGCAGACCCGTCGTACGGCCGACGCGCTCGCCCGCGACGGCTGGATGGTCGTCACCGGGGCCGGCCCCGGCATCATGCAGGCTGCCGCGGAGGGTGCGGGCGAGGAGATGTCGATCGGCGTCTCGATCCGGCTTCCGTTCGAGGAGAAGCCGAGCACCGCCATCGGGCCCGACGCCCACCTCGTCTCGATGAAGTACTTCTTCACCCGCAAGCTCATGCTCATGAAGGAGTCGCGCGGCTTCGTGTGCCTGCCGGGCGGCTTCGGCACCATGGACGAGATGTTCGAGCTGCTCACCCTGCAGCAGACCGGCAAGGCGGAGCCCATGCCGATCGTGCTCCTCGACCGCCCGGGCGGGACCTACTGGACCGCGCTCGCCGACTACGTGCGCGAACACCTGGTCGCGGGCGGCTATGTGGCCCCCGACGACTTCGACCGGGTGCTCGTCACCGACTCCGTCGAGGCCGCCACGGCGGAGATCATCGGCTTCTGGCGCAACTACGACTCCTTGCGCTGGGTGGGCGATCGCCTCGTGCTCCGGATGCGGACCGCACCGAGCGACGCGGAGCTCGCCGCGCTGCGCGAGGAGTTCGCCCCGCTCGTGCTGCACGGTGCGATCGAGCGCACCGAACCGCTCGCCCCCGAGCTCGTCGACGACGATCGCGTCGAGCTGCCTCGGCTCACCTTCGTGCTCAATCCGCTCATGGTCGGATCGCTGCACCACCTCATCCGGGCGCTCAACGCGCTGCCGTCGGCCGCGTAGCACGGCCGGTGCCGCATCCGAGCCCGCTCCGGTAGAGTGGGCGGTTGCGGCGTGCACGTGGTGCCGCGGGAGATCTGAATATCGGAGGCTGACGTGGACATCGACCTCGCCGTTTTGCGGCTCATGGAGCGGGAGCGCGAGATCCCCTTCGACGAACTGGTTCAGATCATCGAGCAGGCGATCCTCACGGCGTACCTGAAGCACACCGGCAAGGCGCCCGAATCGGGTGCGCGTGCGGAGCTCGATCGCAAGAGCGGTCACGTCGCGATCTACGTGCCCGAGCTCGACGACGAGGGCGAGGTCATCGGCGAGGCCGTCGACAGTCCCGACGACTTCGGCCGCATCGCCGCGTTCGCCGCCAAGCAGGTCATCAACCAGCGCCTGCGCGACATCGGTGATGACAAGGTGCTCGGCGAGTTCCGCGGCAAGGAGGGTGACATCGTCGCGGGCGTCATCCAGCAGGGCCCGAATCCGCGGATGGTGCACATCGACCTCGGCAGCGTCGAGGCGATCCTGCCTCCCGAGGAGCAGGTGCCGGGCGAGGACTACCCGCACGGCAACCGCATCCGCGTCTACGTCACGAGCGTCGCGAAGGGCCTCAAGGGCCCCTCGATCACGGTGAGCCGCACCCATCCGGGGCTCGTGCGCAAGCTCTTCGCCCTCGAGGTGCCCGAGATCGCCTCCGGGGTCGTCGAGATCGCCTCGCTCGCGCGTGAGGCGGGCCACCGCACGAAGATCGCCGTGCGCGCGACGCAGCCGGGCGTCAACGCCAAGGGCGCCTGCATCGGCGAGCTGGGGGCTCGCGTGCGGGCCGTCACGAGCGAGCTGGGGGAGGAGAAGATCGACATCGTCGACTGGTCCGATGACCTCGCGACCTTCGTCTCCAACGCCCTGAGCCCCGCCAAGGTCACGAGCGCCTTCGTCGTCGACCCGGGCCTCAAGGCCGTCCGCGCCCTGGTTCCGGACTACCAGCTCTCGCTCGCGATCGGCAAGGAGGGGCAGAACGCCCGCCTCGCCGCGAAGCTCACGGGCGCGCGCATCGACATCCAGCCCGACTCCGTCATGGAGTCCTGAACGCGCGCCGGTCGGCGAGTGCCCCGGTGGAGGGAGTAGAGTGGACGCCGTCAGAACCTGCCTGGGTTGTCGGCAGCGCGCTCCCCGAACCTCACTCGTGAGGGTCGTCGCGTGCGACGGACGGGTCGCGGTGGATGCCGCGGCACGCCTCCCGGGGCGCGGCGCGTGGGTCCACCCGGACCCCGGATGCGTGGCCTCCGCCGTCCGGAGACGCGCCTTCGGGCGCGCACTCCGCCAGGAAGGACCGCTCGATGCGAGCGGGTTGACGAACCTCTATCCAGTCCCTGAAGAACAGGCTGAACGGCACATGGACAACTAATGAGCGGCTCGAAATGAGACCCCTCCACCCATAACGTCCGCTCCTGCCTGGAGCGGAACCAGACAGGAGAATTGTGGCCAACCCCCGCGTGCACGAGATCGCAGCAGAGCTCGGCATCGAATCCAACATCGCCCTTGAGAAGCTCAAGGAGATGGGCGAGTACGTGAAGTCCGCGTCCTCGTCGATCGCGCCTCCCGTGGCGCGTCGCCTCAAGCAGCAGCTCGAGGCCGACGGCGTCGCCAAGCCCCAGGCTGCCCCGAAGCCGGCCGCCAAGCCCGCGCCGAAGCCGGCCGCCGCCAAGCCGGCACCCGCTCCGGCTCCGGCCCCCGCGGCCGAGGCTCCCGCAGCGCCGGAGAGCCCCGCCGCACCCGAGGCGCCGAGCGCCCCCGCGGCCGAGCGTCCCGCCGCTCCGGCCCCCGCGCCCGCGGCACCGCGCCCGGCCGGACCCCGCCCCGGTGCACCGCGCCCGGGAAACAACCCCTACGCCCCCAGCCAGGGGATGCAGCGCCCCGGTGCACCGCGCCCCGGCAACAACCCGTTCTCGTCGACGCAGGGCATGCCGCGTCCCGGTGGGGGCGCCATCCCGCGTCCCGCCGCTCCGCGTCCCGGCGCGCCCCGTCCGGGCGCTCCGCGTCCCGGTGCTCCGCGTCCCGGCGCGCCGTTCCAGCAGCGTCCCGGCGGCCCCGGCCGCCCGGGCGGTGCCGGCGGCGGTTTCGCCGCCCGTCCCGGCGGGGGTGGCGGATACGGTGGTCGCCCCGGTGGCGGCGGCCGCGGCCGTGGTCCCGGTGGTGGCACGGCGGGCGCATTCGGTAAGGGCGGCGGCAAGTCCCGCGCCCGGAAGTCGAAGCGGACCAAGCGCGCAGAATTCGAGATGCGGGAGGCCCCGCAGCTCGGTGGCGTCAGCATCCCGCGCGGCGACGGCAGCCGGGTCATCCGTCTGCGCCGTGGCGCGTCGATCAGCGACCTCGCCGACAAGCTCGAGACGCTGACCAAGTACTCGGTGCAGCCCGGTGCGCTCGTCACCGCGCTCTTCCACCTGGGGGAGATGGCGACGGCGACCGAATCGCTCGACGAGGCGACCTTCCAGATCCTCGGTGAGGAGCTGGGCTACAAGATCCAGATCGTCAGCCCCGAGGACGAAGACAAGGAGCTCCTGGAGGGCTTCGGTCTCGACCTCGAGCAGGAGCTCGAGGACGAAGACGACTCCGATCTCGAGATCCGCCCGCCCGTCGTCACCGTCATGGGTCACGTCGACCACGGAAAGACCAAGCTGCTCGACGCCATCCGCAAGGCGAACGTCGTCGCGGGCGAGGCCGGCGGCATCACCCAGCACATCGGTGCCTACCAGGTGTGGACGGAGCACGAGGGTATCGAGCGCGCCATCACCTTCATCGACACCCCGGGTCACGAGGCGTTCACCGCCATGCGTGCCCGTGGTGCCCAGGTGACCGACCTCGCGATCCTCGTGGTCGCCGCCGACGACGGCATCATGCCGCAGACGGTGGAGGCACTCAACCACGCGCAGGCCGCAGGTGTGCCGATCGTGGTCGCGGTCAACAAGGTCGACAAGGAGGGGGCCAACCCCGCCAAGGTGCGCCAGCAGCTCACCGAGTTCGGTCTCGTCGCCGAGGAGTACGGCGGCGACACGATGTTCGTCGACGTGTCGGCCCTCAACAACGTGGGCATCGACGAGCTGCTGGATGCCGTGCTGCTCACCGCCGACGCCGGGCTCGACCTGCGCGCCAACCCCAACAAGGACGCGCGCGGTGTCGCCATCGAGGCCAAGCTCGACAAGGGCCGCGGTGCCGTCGCGACCGTGCTCATCCAGTCGGGAACGCTCCGTGTGGGAGATGCGATCGTGGCGGGCACCGCCTACGGCCGCGTGCGTGCCATGCACGACGAGAACGGCGAGCCGGTCGAAGAGGCGTGGCCGTCGCGTCCCGTGCAGGTGCAGGGGCTCTCCTCGGTGCCGCGCGCGGGTGACACCTTCCTCGTGACCGAGGAGGACCGCACCGCGCGGCAGATCGCCGAGAAGCGCGAGGCCGTCGAGCGCAACGCCCAGCTGGCGAAGGCCCGCAAGCGCATCTCGCTCGAGGACTTCACACGCGCACTCGAAGAGGGCAAGGTCGACTCGCTCAACCTCATCATCAAGGGTGACGTCTCCGGTGCCGTCGAGGCGCTCGAGGAGTCGCTGCTCAAGATCGAGGTCGACGACTCCGTTCAGCTGCGCATCCTGCACCGCGGCGTCGGCGCCATCACCGAGTCGGACATCGACCTGGCGACGATCGACAACGCGATCGTCATCGGCTTCAACGTCCGCCCGGATGTCAAGGCGCGCGAGCGCGCCGCACGCGAGGGCATCGACGTGCGCTTCTACTCCGTCATCTACTCCGCGCTCGACGACATCGAGTCGTCGCTCAAGGGCATGCTCAAGCCGGAGTACGAGGAGGTGCAGTCGGGTGTCGCCGAGATCCGCGAGGTGTTCCGCTCCTCGAAGTTCGGCAACATCGCCGGTGTGCTCGTGCGGTCGGGAACGATCACGCGCAACGCCAAGGCGCGCGTCATCCGCGACGGCGTCGTGGTCGGCGACAACCTCGCCATCGAGTCGCTGCGTCGCTTCAAGGACGACGTCACCGAGGTCAAGACGGACTTCGAGGCCGGTATCGGTCTCGGCAAGTTCAACGACATCCAGATCGGCGACGAGATCGAGACGATCGAGCTGGTCGAGAAGCCGCGCGGCTAGTTCCATGTGGTGACGGCGGCTTCGGCCGCCGGATCCCTTCCTGAGTCGAAGGAGCGGGGACCCCTACCCCGATCGACTCAGGAAGGGATCCGGAGGCCGAGCCGCCTGAGTAACCTGTTTGGCCGCGCTTGCGACCAGCTCATCTGAAAGGCAGGAGAAGGCCATGGGTGAGAACCCCCGGGCGGCCAAGGTCGCCGACCGCATCCGCGAGATCATCGCGCAGCGCCTCGAGCGCGGCATCCGCGATCCGCGGCTCGGCTTCGTGACGATCACCGACGTGCGGGTGACGGGAGACCTGCAGCACGCGAGCGTCTTCTACACGGTCTACGGCACCGACGAGGAGCGCGCTGACTCCGCGGCGGCCCTCAAGGCCGCCACCGGGATGCTGCGCACCGAGGTGGGCCGCAACCTGAGCCTGCGGCTCACGCCGTCGCTCGAGTTCATCGCCGACGCGATCCCCGAGAACGCCGCCGCGATCGACGCCCTGTTGCGCGAGGCGAGCGAACGCGACAACGAGGCGCGTGCCCTCGCGGCGAACGCCCAGTACGCCGGCGATGAGGATCCCTACGTCAAGCCGCGCGAGGACGACGACGAGGACGAGGACTGACGTTCAGACCTCGGGCATGCGCGGGATCAGATCTTCGTCGGTGATCGTGCGCACCACGCGGCAGGGAACGCCGACCGCGACGGACATCGGCGGGATGTCACGGCTCACGACGCTGCCCGCGCCGATCACCGAGCCGTAGCCGATCCGCACGCCGGGAAGCACGACGGTGTTGCTGCCGATCCAGACCCGGTCTTCGATCACGATCGGCTCGGAGAAACGGCGGAAGTCCTCGCGGAGCGCCGGGTGGATGGGGTGCCCGGTGGTCGTGAGTGTCACCTGGGGTGCGATCATCACCCCGTCTCCGATCCGGATGTCGACATCGTCGACGAAGGTCAGGTTGACGTTGCCGAAGAAGTCGTCCCCGATGTGCACGTTGCTGCCGAAGGCCGCGTGGAAGGGCGGGAGCAGCACGGTGCGCTCGCCGAGGGACCCGAAGATCCGCTCGAGCACCTGACGCCGACGCTCCGGCTCCGCGGGGGAGATCGCGTTGTAGGCGAAGACGAGCTCCTCGCGCCGCAACGGGTCACGGAAGGCCGCGTCGGTCTCCGTGTACAGCAGGCCGGAACGGATGCGCTCGAGCACCTCTTCCTCGCGTGGGGTCACGCACCCATCATGCCCGCGTCGCCCGCGCGGGAATCCCGCCGCGCTGCGCGGTGTTGGTCTCGGAGTGACCTTGGCGCTCTCCGTTCTCGACCTCGTGCCCGTACGGGCCGGCCAGAGCTCCGCGGATGCGGTGGCTGCGTCGCTTGCGCTCGCTCAGCGCGCCGACGAGCTCGGCTTCACGCGCTACTGGTTCGCCGAACACCACAACATGCCCGCCGTCGCATCGACCGCACCGCCCGTGCTCATCGCGGCGACCGCGGCGCGCACTCACCGTATCCGGGTCGGCTCGGGGGGAGTGATGCTGCCGAACCATGCGCCCCTCGTCGTGGCGGAGCAGTTCGCTGCGCTCGAGGCACTCGCTCCGGGCCGCATCGACCTCGGCATCGGGCGGGCGCCCGGCTCGGACCCGGTGATCACGGCGCTGCTGCGGGGCAGCGGACCCACGAGCGAGGTGGATCGCTTCGAGGAGCATCTCGGCGACATCCGGGCGCTCGCGGGTGACGGTGCGACGGTCACCGTGAACACCCGCGAGGGCCTGCGCGACTACGAGGTGCGCGCGACGCCTGCGGCATCGGGGGTGCCGGAACTGTGGTTGCTCGGATCGAGCGACTACTCGGCGCATCTGGCCGCGAAGCTCGGCCTGCCGTACGTGTTCGCGCATCACTTCTCGGGTGAGGGCACGGAGCGCGCGCTCGACATCTACCGCCGTGAGTTCCAGCCCTCCGAGACGCTCACCGCACCGCGCACCTTCCTCACCCTCAACGCCGTCGTGGCCGACACCGCCGAGGAAGCCCACGCCCGGGCGCTGCCGCAGCTGCAGAGCATGGCGCGATTGCGCACCGGCAGACCGCTGCGCCCCCTCGACACCGTCGAGGCCGCCGCGCGTGAGGAGGTCGATGCCGCATCCCGCCACGTGATCGACGCGATGCTCGAACGCTGGGTCGTCGATGCGCCGGATACCGCGGCCACCCGCATCCGGGAACTCGCCTCGCGCTTCGGCGTCGACGAGGTCATGCTCTCGCCCGGCGCGGGATCGCGCGAGGCTGAACCGGCGGATCGAGCATCGGGGCGTCTGCGCACCCTCGAACTGCTGGCCGAGCGTCTGCTCGCGTGACGCCTACTTCAGCAGACGGTCGAGCACCCGGTCGCTGAGCTTGCGGCCCCCGGTCTGACACGTGGGGCAGTACTGGAAGGTGCGATCCGCGAAGATCACCTGCTGGATGCGGTCGCCGCACACCGGGCACGGTTCGCCGAAGCGTCCGTGTACGCGCAGGCGGGACTTCTTCTCGGCCTTCAACTCGGACGCGGCGATGCCCTCGGCCCGTGCAACCGCATCCGCGAGCGTCGAGCGCAGTGCCGCGTAGAGCGCTGCCGAGTCGTCGTCGCTCATCGCCGCCGGCTTGAACGGCGACATGCGTGCGAGGTGCAGGATCTCGTCGGAGTAGGCGTTGCCGATGCCCGCGATGACCGATTGGTCGCGCAGCACACTTTTGAGGTGCGCGCGGCCCTGGCCCGCGAGGATCGCGCGAAAGCGCTCGAGCGTGAAGTCGTCGGCGAGCGGATCGGGTCCGAGGCGGGCGACCCCCGGTACGTCGGCCGGGTCTCGGACGACGGAGATGGCAAGACTCTTCTTGGTGCCGGCCTCGGTGACGTCGAACCCCGAGCCGTCATCGCGCAGCACCAGGCGCGCGGCGAGCGGCCCCGACCCCGCGCGTCCGGAGGATCTGGGCTCGCCGGAGCGCCACCGCACCCACCCGGCTCGAGCGAGATGCATCACGAGGTGCAGGCCGCCGTCGGTCGCGAGGTCGAGGAACTTGCCGTGCCGGGTGACGGACGCGACGGTCTCACCCTCGAGAGCCTCGACCGGTGGGTCGTAGCTCTTGAGCGCGGGGAACGCGAGCACCTGCAGGCGGTCGATGACACGCCCGCGAAGCCGGGCATCCAGGTCGGATGCCAGCGCGTGCACCTCGGGCAGCTCCGGCATGCGCCCAGTGTGCCTCAGCCCGCCGACGTCCGCCTGGATGCGCCTGGATTCGGCGGATGCGGTCATCGCGAGGGCAGCGTGTAGCCGTTCTCGACGCGCTCGGCGAGCCCGTCGGCGAGCAACCCGGCGAGGGCGCGCGCGAGCTGCTCCGCGTCGGGCCAGAGCTCAGCGATCCGCGCGGCGGGCACCGGCAGCTCCTCGGCACGCAGCTCGCGCAGGATGCGGCCGCGCACCTCGCGATCGGACCCGGCGTACGGCTTCTGGCGGGGCGCAGCCGGACCGGTGTAGGCGGGGTAGCCCGCCGCGCGCCACGCGCACAGCTCGGCGATGGGGCAACGATCGCACGCGGGCGACCGGGCCGTGCACACCGTCTGACCGAGCTCCATCATCCCCGCGTTGGTGAGACGTGCCGCCCGTTCGTCACGAGGCAGCATCGACTCCATGAGCGCGTGCTCCTCGCGCGTGCGGGCGGGCCCCGGCTCGCCGACGCCACGGATGGCGCGCGCGAGAACCCGCCGCACGTTGACGTCCACGACGGGCACCCGCACCCCGTAGGCGAAGGCGGCCACGGCGCGCGCCGTGTACGGGCCGACGCCGGGGAGCGCGAGCAGCTCGTCGACATCCGACGGGACGATTCCGCCATGCCGTTCGGTGATCGCCACGGATGCCGCATGCAGATTGAGCGCGCGCCGGGGGTAGCCGAGGCGGTCCCATGCGCGCACGGCCTCTCCCGGAGGCACCGCCGCCAGGTCGGCGGGCGCCGGCCAGCGCGTGAGCCACTCCTCGAGCCGTGGGACCACGCGCGCCACGGGCGTCTGCTGCAGCATGAACTCCGAGACGAGCACCCCCCAGGCGGGGAACCCGGGCGCACGCCAGGGAAGGGGGCGATGACCCGCGGCGAACCATGCGGCGACGCGCTCGCCCACCCCCTCGCCGCTCATGCTCCCAGCGTAGGCGGGCCCCGCTGATACGCCCCAGTCGGCGACGGCTCGCGGCGTAGGCTGGCGCCATGGCGAGATGGGCACCCCTGCGCCGCGACGTCATCGCGGCGACGGTCGACGAGATCCTGGGCAACTACCGGCGCGGGCGCATCGCGATCGGTGTCGATGGGCGCACGGCCTCGGGCACGTCGAGCTTCGCCGACGACCTCGCGCGCGAGTTCGAGCGGCGCGGCTTCGCGACCGCCCGCGCCTCGCTCGACGACTTCCTCAACCCCGCCGAGCACCGCTATCGCCGCGGTCGCTTCTCACCCGAGGGCTACTATCGCGACGCGTACGCCTACGACGTCTTCCGGCGGGTGCTCATCGAACCGTTCCGGCTCGGCGGCTCGGCGGCGTTCGTCACCGCCGCCTACGACCGGGTGCGCGAGACCCCCGTCGAGCCCAGATGGCGCACCGGTCCCGACGACCTCTTCCTCATCGTCGACGGCGGATTCCTCGACCGTCCCGAGCTGCGCGGGGTCTGGAACTACGCGATCTGGCTCGATGCCGATGCCGAGGTACGGGCCGAGCGCCTGCGGGTGCGCGATGGCATCGAGCCGGACTCCGAGCTCGCGGCACGCTACGAGGGCGCGTACGAGCTGTACGAGCGCGACGCGCATCCCCGGGACGCCGCGATCGCGATCATCGACAACTCCGACCCCGACCACCCGCGACGCGTCTACGCCGACAGCTGTTGAGCCTGAGGCGGGTCAGACCCGGATGCGCCGGGTCACCTCCGCGGGGGACAGGAACGCGCCCGTTCGCTCCACCTCGTGCACGAGTTCGACGATGCGCGCGTTGACGGGCGCCTCCAGTCCGTGCTCGACCGCCTCCTGCACGACGGCGCCGTTGAGGAAGTCGATCTCGGTGAGCTGACCGCGCCGGATGCTCTGCAGCGTCGAGCCGGGGTTCGGCACGCTCCCCATGCGGCGCGCGAGCAGCCGCGGGAACTGCTCGCCGAGCGCGAGCGGCAGGGTGCCGACGAGGCCCGGGATGGCCCCCGAGACGCCGAGCACCGTGCCGAAGCGCACCCCGACGCGGCGCGCGATCCGCACCGTCTCGCGCATGCTCGCGGTCATGATGCGCCGCAGTCCGCGATCGGCGATCACCTCCTGCGCGCTCATGCCGGTGATCGCCGGGAGCGCGTTGATGTGGTTGATGAGCAGCTTCGTCCATTGCGCGCCGCGGATGTCGTCGGTCACCTCCACGGGGAGGGCCTCCCCGATGACGCCGGCGACGCGCTCGAGCGTCGAGCGGTCGGTGCCGGGGCCCGCTCCGATGACCACGGGATTCGGTCCCGTGATCGTGACGTGACCGGGCTCGAGATAGGAGGCGGCGAAGAGGGCGAGCGCGACGAGCAGGGGCGCGTCCGGCAACTCGCTTCGGGCCACGTCGAGACCGCCGAGTCCGTTCTGGACGACGATGAGCGGAACCCCGTCGAGGCGGGTCGCGTTGGCGGCGAGGGCCGTGGCGGCGTCTTGCGCCTTGGTGGCGAGGATCGCCATGTCGGGACGATCCTGCAGCGTCGGGTGGGCTGCGATGCGGACGCGGTGTTCGCCCCACCCGCCGTCGAGCAGGAGTCCGTTCGCCTGGATCGCCGCGAGGTGGTCGCCTCGCGCGGTGACCTCGACCTCGTGGCCCGTGGCTGCCAGCAAGGCGGCGAAGGTGCCGCCGACGGCCCCGGCTCCGATGACCCCGATGCGCATGCACCGAGCCTACGAGGCCGGGAGAGCCGGGTTTGCCGAACGCGTTTGTAAAGCGTGCTAACATACCGCCGCGAACCGACCACGTGAGCGGAGCTTCGATGACGAAGAGCATGTCCCGGCCGTCCCGTCACGCTCTCGCTGCGCCCGACAACACGCCGGCGGTCGAGGCCGCGCTGCGCGTCGTCGGGCTGCTCGACGCACACGCGTTGCACGTGTCACCCTGGGTCGCGGGGCGGCTGGAACGTGAACTCGCGGGCGACGACGCTGCGATCCTGCAGACCGCCACCTGGATGACCGAGGCGCAGCGACGCGGCACGGAGGCCCTCCCCGACCCGCTTCCGCTGCTCGACCAGGTGGAGAGCTCGGTCGGGGATCCGCGGCTCGAAGCGTGGGAGTTCGAGGTGCTCATCGCCGCAGCGGTGTGCGTCGACGACCGCACCGAGCTGCTGCTCGAGGCGAGCGAGAGGCCGATCGCCGAGCTCATCGCGAGTGGGGTGAGCCGGCACCTTCGCCTCGTCGCCGGACATTTCGCGTTCGCGGATCCCCGGATGCGGGTGTGGGTGCATGGAAGCGCCTCGCTCGCCCAGCGCACCGCCGTGCACGCCCGCCTCGCCGAGATCTTCGCCCGTCATGGCGAACGTGACCTCGCTCTCTGGCATCGCGCGCTGTGCACACTCGAGGGCGATGCCGCGCTCGTGGAACCGCTGCTCGTGTTCGCGCGTTCCGTGCTCGCCTCGGGGGACGCGGTGCGTGCCCACGCGATCGCCCGCGAGGCCGCGAGTCACGCCGTCGATCGTGCGAGTCGCGACGAGGCGAACCTGCTCACGGGGCTCGCTGCCGCTGCCGCCGGCTTCGTCGACGACGCCGCGCGGCGTCTCGCGCCGGTGCTCGATGCAGCCGACCACGAGGTGCGCATCACGGCTCTCGGCGCGCACCTCGCGGCAGTCACCTGGCAGTCCGGCGTCGTTCCGGAGGCGGAACTCGAGACACGGCTGGCGCACGAGACGCATGATGCCGCGTCGGCGAGCGCCCTCGCGGCCGCGCTGCTCGCGGAGCGTGGACGGCTCGAGGCTGCCGCGAGCTGGAACGCACGCGCGTGCCGGACCGATCGTGGCGGTGCGGCGTCCGCGCTCGCCCGGTCCTGGCTCGCGGTGCACGCGGGAACCGTCGACGATGTGGATGGGGGCGGCTCGGTGCTCGGTGCCATCGCCGACGCCCTCGCGCTGGGGCTGCGAGGCGACTCCGCGGCAGCGCTTCGGGGTCTCGCCGCGCATGAGGGCGGATCGCTCGGCCCCCGCGACGACGTCATCCGGGGGCTGGAGCGCACTCCGGTGACGCGTGCCTACCGCGCCGTCGCGACGACTCTGCTCCGGCTCTGGGCCGGTGATGTGCGCGGTGCACACGAGCACCTGGTGCGCGCGGCGATCGAGCTGCCCGTTGCCGTCCCCTTCGCGGGGCTCGCCCTCCCGCTCATGAGACGCCTCGAGCTCGCGATCGCGGGTGACACCGGGGTCATGACCCGGGCCATCGACGCCGCGGTGCCGCACGCCGTGCGCGGCGACGCCCTGATGGATGCGGCCATCGCCGACTTCCTCGCCGATCGCGTCGACGAGGCCTCGATGCGCGCGCGGGTCCACCACGAGCTGCGGGCGGCGTCGAGCGTGCTGTGGGTTCCGGGGGTCGACGAGGTCGGCCCGCTCGACACGGTCGCCCAGGGGCTCGACGGACACCTGCCGCCGGATGCCGCGCGTGCGTGCCGCGTGCGCGCCCTCGCCCGGAGCGCCGATCGCGCCGAGGAGCTCGAGGAGGCGGCCGAGCTCGCGCGGACCGTGGAGTCACCCTTCGAACGCGGACGCGCCGAGGCCGCGATCGCCGCATCCTGGGCCGTGCTCGGCGATCACGACGCCGCCCGCCGCCACCTCGTGGTCGCCGAGAGCCTGCTCGACGACGTCGGGGCGGATGCGTGGAGCGCCTTGGCCCGCAGACGGCGTGAGCGCCTCGCTGCAGGCGTCGCCGAGTCGTTGGGCGCCGACGCTGCGATCCGGACCGGTCCGTGGCGTGAGGTGCTCACCGAACGGGAGCTCGAGGTGACGCTGCTCGTGATCGAGGGGGCGAGCAATCGCGAGATCGCCGAGCGCCTGTACGTGTCGGTGCGCACCGTCGAGGTGCACGTCGGCCGCATCCTCGCGAAGCTCGGCGTGCGCTCGCGTGTCGAGCTCACGGTGCTCGCGCATCGCGTGGGCCTCAGCACGTAGCCCGACTCCGGCTCCGCACCGCGTACGTGGTCCCACGTACCGAGATCGCGCTCCCACGCCCGATCATGTGGATCGTGCGGACGCGCCGCTCTCGCATGCGGTCGTAACGTGGCGCCACCTGGCGCGACGACGCTCCGGTCGCCGCGCCGACCTGAAGACAAGGATCGACATGACGAGAACGAGATTCCGCACGCGCGGCATCATCGCCGCGCTCGCGACGGGTGCGATGGTGGCGACGCTTGCCGGAGTGACGTCGGGCTCTGCTATGGCGGCTCCGGAGGCGGCAACAGCCGTCCAGGACGCCGCCGTGAACGGGTACCGCAACGTCGGGTACTTCGCGCAGTGGGGGGTGTACGCCCGCGGGTACAAGCTGAGCCAGCTGGACCGCTCCGGCGGCGCCGACGACCTCACCCACATCAACTACGCCTTCGGCAACATCCACTACCAGAGCCTCGAGTGCTTCATCGCCAACAAGGCGCAGGGCACCGGGCCCAACGGCTCGGACGGCGCCGGGGATGCCTGGGCCGACTTCGGCATGGGCTACTCGGCCGCCGACTCCGTGTCGGGCGTCGCCGACGCCTGGGACCAACCGCTCGCAGGGTCCTTCAATCAGCTCAAGCAGCTGAAGGCCAAGCATCCCGGCCTGAAGGCGCTCATCTCGATCGGCGGCTGGACGTGGTCGAAGAACTTCTCGGCGGCGGCCGCGACGGATTCCTCCCGCAAGAAGCTCGTGAAGAGCTGCATCGACCTCTACATCCGCGGCAACCTGCCCGTGATCGACGGCCGGGGAGGCACGGGGGCTGCAGCCGGTGTCTTCGACGGCATCGACATCGACTGGGAGTGGCCCGGATCGCTCAACGGCAATGAGGGCAACATCGTCGACCAGGCGAACGATCGCAACAACTTCCGTCTGCTGCTGAAGGAGTTCCGCACCCAGCTCGACGCGCTCGGCGCCCAGACCGGCAAGCACTACCTGCTCTCGGCGTTCCTGCCGGCCAACCCGGCCGACATCGCCGCGGGCGGCTGGAACGACCCGGAGATCTTCGACTACCTCGACTACGGGAACGTGCAGGGCTACGACCTGCACGGCGCATGGGATCCGAGCCGCACGGGTCACCAGGCGAACCTGTACGACGACCCCGCCAGCACGCTGCCGGCCGACAAGCGCTTCAGCGTCGACAAGGCCGTCAAGCAGTACGTGAACGCGGGCATCGACCCGGTTCAGCTCGGCATCGGACTCGCGGCCTACGGGCGCGGATGGTCGGGCGTCGCCTCGTCGACGCCATGGTCGTCGGCGTCGGGGGCGGCCCCCGGCACCTACGAGGCGGGGATCGAGGACTACTACAAGCTGAAGACCGTCGGCACCGAGTACTACAGCTCGTCGGTGGGCGCTGCCTGGCGCTACGACGGCTCGCGCTGGTGGAGCTACGACAACGCGCAGACCGCCCACCAGAAGGCCCAGTACGTGCTCGACAACGGGCTCGGCGGCACGATGTGGTGGTCGCTCGACGGCGATCGCAACAACGAGCTTGTCTCCGCCGCCGCCGACACGCTGCGCAACGGCGTGCCGGGGGAGGGTGACCCGACCGATCCGACCGATCCGACCGATCCGACGGATCCGACGGACCCGACGGACCCGACGGATCCCGGTGACTGCACCGCGGCGGCCTGGAGCTCGAGTGCGGTCTACACGGGCGGTGCCACGGTTTCCTACAACGGTTCCGAGTACCGCGCGCTGTGGTGGACGCAGGGCGAGACGCCGGGGAGCGCTCAGGTCTGGGTGCTCGTGAGCGCGTGCGGCGACGACGGCAGCGATCCGGGCGATCCGGTGACGGCTCCCGCCTGGAGCTCGACGGTCGTCTACACCGCGGGCGACCTGGTGACCTACCAGGGCGTGACCTACAAGGCGCAGTGGTGGACTCAGGGAGACGTCCCGGGATCCGCGCAGTGGGGTCCGTGGGTGGCGCAGTAGCGGGCTGATCCGCTGACGCGCGGGCGTCCCGGGTGTCCGGGGCGCCCGCGCTGTCGTGTGGTCAGCCGGCGACGGGCTCCGGGGCGACCTCGGGTAGCTCGGCATCCGTCTCGGTGGCGCGCGTCCGGGCGAGACGCCCCGCGGGCAGCAGCAGCGCCGCGAGGGCCGTCGCCGCGACGACGGAGGCGCCGACCGCGACGGCCGGGATCGCCGCATCCACGTATCCGGTCGGGGTGAGTGCTCCACCCGCACCCGTGAAGACGGCCGTCAGCACGGCGATTCCGAGGGCGATGCCGATCTCACGGAGCGTCGAGTTGGTGCCGGATGCCTTCGCGGTGTCCGCGGGCACGATGCGGGCGAGCACGGCGGTCGACGAGGGGGCGAAGACGAGGCCCATGCCGACGCCCGCGAGGATGAACGCGCCGACGAGGTCGACATAGGGAACCGTGGCCGACATCGTGACGGCGAGCCAGGTGAGGGCCGTCGCCTGCAGCACGAGCCCCGCGACGATGAGCACGCGCGTTCCCACGCGGGGCGCGATCGCACCCGCGAGAGGGGCGACGAACATCGGCGCGAGGGTCCACGGCATCGTGAGCACGCCGGCCTCGAGCGGTGAGTAGCCCTGCACGATCTGCAGGAACTGGATGAGGATGAACACCGAGCCGAACATCCCGAAGCTGAAGCCGAGGCCCACGATGTTGGCGATCGTGAACGACCGGTCGCGGAACAGGCGCAGCGGCAGCAGGGGAGCAGCGGTGCGGCGCTGCCAGAGCACGAAGAGCGCGAGCAGCACGGTGCCGCCGATGAGGCCGGTGAGCACCTCCGCGCTGTCCCAGCCGGCGTCGTTGCCGCGCACGATGCCCCAGACCAGCCCGAGCACGCCGAGGCCGGCCAGCACGACGCCCAGTACATCGGCACGGGCGCGCTCGCCGAAGGGGTTGTGCAGCAGGGCGAGCACGAGCGGCACCGCGACGAGGCCGATCGGCACGTTGAGCCAGAAGATCGCGTTCCAATCCCAGCCCTCGACGACAGCGCCGCCCACGAGGGGACCGACGGCCACGGCCAGCCCGGATGTGCCACCCCAGACGCCGATCGCGAGAGGACGCCGCCGTTCGGGCACGGCTCCCGCGAGCAGCGAGAGCGACAGCGGCATGATCGCGGCGCCGCCGAGGCCCTGCACAGCGCGCGCGACGATGAGCTGCGTGGGGTCGGTCGCGAGGGCTGCGGCCGCGGAGGCGAGGGTGAAGAGGGCGATCCCGATCGCGAACACCGTACGGCGCCCGTAGCGGTCCCCGAGCGCGACGGCCATGAGGATGAAGCTCGCGAAGGCGAGCGTGAACGCGTTCATGAACCACTGCAGTTCCTCGATGCTCGCCCCGAGGTCGAGGCGGATGGCGGGCAGTGCGTTCGTCATGACGAGGTTGTCGAGGGTGGCCATGAACATGGGCAGACCCGTGGCGAGCAGGACGAGTCCGAACGGGACGTGCCGTGCCGGGCGAGTCGTGGCGTCCGGGGTGGGGGAGGTGGTCATGATGGCTCCGTGGGTCGGTGGCGATCGTCAGGTGGTAATCGGATGATAACTAGCGGTGACATTAGTTATCGCTTGATAACATGTCAAGCGTGAACACGACGGCGCCCGACACCCCCGGCACGCGCATGCGTGCCGACGAGCGGCGGGCGCTCGTGCTCGAGGCCGCCACGCAGGTCTTCGGCGAGCGCGGCTACCACGGAGCGACCACCGACGCCGTCGCGCGCGTCGCCGGGGTGAGTCAGCCCTACGTCGTCCGGATGTTCGGCAGCAAGGAGGCGCTCTTCATCGCCGTCCTCGACCGGGCGCTCGACCGGCTCATGGAGACCTTCGAGTCCGCCGTCGCCGAGAGCGCGGCAGCCGCATCCGCCGGGGATACCGAGGCGGTGACGCATTGCATCGCGCAGAACTACGTCGGCCTGCTCGCCGATCGGGGGCTGCTGCTGAGCCTCATGCAGGCGTTCCTGCTCGGCGCGGATCCTGTGATCGGTCCCGCCGCGCGCTCGGGCATGCGCGGCGTCTACGAGTTCCTGCGAGAGAAGGCCGGCATGGACCCGGCCGAGGCGCACGAGTTCCTCGCCATGGGCATGATGCTCAACACACTCGTCGGGCTGCGGATGGCCGACGACTACGAGCGCGAACCGTCGGTGCGGGAACTGCTCGACGAGGCGCTCCCCACCAAGCTCGAGTTCCTGCTCTCACTGCGGGACGCGGAGTCGTGACGAGCGGCATCCTGCTCGTCGACAAGCCTCGAGGAGTCACGAGCCACGACGTCGTCGCGCGTGCCCGGCGCGTGCTCGGCACCCGCAAGGTCGGGCATGCCGGCACCCTCGACCCGATGGCGACGGGGCTGCTGCTGCTCGGTGTCGACAGCGCCACCCGGCTGCTCACCTATCTCGTCGGCCTCGACAAGGAGTACACCGCGACCATCCAGCTGGGGGTCGCGACCGACACCGACGACGCCGAGGGTGAGGTCGTCGCGCGTGTCGACGCATCGCGCGTGACGGACGCGGCCATCGCATCCGGCATCGCCGCGCTGACCGGTGGGATCGAGCAGGTGCCCTCGACCTTCAGCGCGATCAAGGTCGACGGCCGCCGCGCCTACGACCGTGCGCGTGCGGGCGAGCGGGTGGAGCTCGCCGCCCGACCCGTGACGATCCGCGCGTTCGAGCTGCTCGCGGCGCGCCGCGAGGGCGCCGTCACCGCCCTCGATGTGCGCGTCGCGTGCAGCTCGGGCACCTACGTGCGTGCGCTTGCGCGCGATCTCGGCGCGGGTCTCGGGGTCGGCGGGCACCTCACGGCGCTGCGCCGCACGCGCGTCGGCCCCTTCTCGGTCGCGGATGCCGTGGAGCTGCCCGATCCGCGCGTCGATCCGGACGCCTCGGCCCCGATCCTGCTCGATCCCGCCGAGGTCGCGGCACGGCTGTTCCCCATCGTGCGCCTCGACGGCGCGCAGACCCGCGATCTCGCGCACGGGAAGCGGGTCGAGCTCGACGAGCCCGACGCCGACCTCGTGGCGGCATTGACCCCGGAGGGCCGACTGGCGGCCCTCATCGAGCTGAGGCGCGGACGCGCGCGCGTGCTGCTCGGCCTGCCCACCTCGGAGGTGCTTCCGTGATCCTGCCGTTCACGCTCGTGCAACTGGCGCTCGCGTGCGTCGTCGGACTCGTCTGCGTCGTGCTCGGCCTCATCGGCCGCAAGCCCAACGACATCACGGTGCTCGCCCTCGCGGTCGTCGAGGTGCTGTTGCTCGCGCAGGTGGTGACCGCGATCCTCGCGCCCGGCCTCGGAAACCCTCCGACGGGGAGTCCGCTCGAGTTCTGGCTCTACCTCGTGGCCGCGGTCATCATCCCGCCGCTCGCGATCGTATGGGCGCTCGTGGAGCGCACCCGCTGGTCGAACGTCGTGCTCGGCGCCGCGGCGTTCGCCGTCGCGGTGATGCTCTGGCGTATGGAGCAGATCTGGACCGTACAGGGGATGTGAGACCGCCTCTCGACCCCGCTCGCGGGCCGGTCGTCGCCCGTCTCGCACAGTAGTCTGGAGCACGATGTCCGCACCCTCCCGCCCACGAGCATCCGGCATCGGCCGCGTGCTCGTCGCCGTCTACGGCGTGCTCGCGATCGCGGCGCTCGGCCGTTCCGCCTTCCAGATCATCGAGCGCTTCGACGAGGCGCCGATCGCCTTCACCCTCTCGGCGGTCGCCGCCGTGGTGTACGTGCTCGCGACGATCGCGCTCGCTGCCGGGTGGGATCGGCTCGCCTGGGTCACGGTGAGCTTCGAGCTCGCGGGCGTGCTCGTGGTGGGGGCGCTCTCGGTGTTCGCGCCGCAGGTGCTCGGCCTCGACTCGGTGAACCCGTTCGGGCGCGAGGCGACCGTGTGGAGCGTCTTCGGCGCCGGGTACCTCTTCGTGCCGCTCGTGCTCCCCGTGCTCGGCATCATGTGGTTGCGATCACGCGCTCGCGCATCGATCGGGACGTGATGGAGTTCTTCACCGACATCGAGGCGGTGTCCGCCGGATTCGGCCCGAGCGCCGTCACCATCGGCAAGTTCGACGGCGTGCACACCGGGCATCGCGCGGTGCTCGCGCGGCTGACCCGGCTCGCCGCGGAACGCGGGCTGGCATCCGCCGTCGTGACCTTCGACCGGCATCCGCTCTCGTTGCTCGCACCGGCGTTCTGCCCGGCCGCGCTCGTGAGCAACGACCAGAAGCGCGAGCTGCTCGCGGCATCCGGCATCGACGCGACCCTCATGCTGACCTTCGATCAGGCCCTCGCCGACCTCGAGCCCGACGACTTCGTGCGCCGTGTGCTCGTCGACGCCCTCGCCGCGCGCGTCGTGCTCGCAGGCAGCGACTTCCGATTCGGTCGCAAGGGCGCGGGCGACTCGGCGAGCCTGCGCCGGCTGGGCGCTCAGCACGGCTTCGAGGTGGTGCTCATCGACGATGTGCGCACGGGCGAGAACCGGGGCGCCGAACGGCGGGCGAGCTCCACCTGGGTGCGCGAGGCGCTCGAGGCGGGCCGGGTGGATGAGGCCGCCCGCGTTCTCGGACGGCTCCCCACCGTGCGCTCGCGCGTCATCGCGGGGGAGCGTCGCGGGCGCGAGCTGGGCTACCCGACGGCCAACCTCGACCCGGCGGCGCTCGAGGGGTTCCTTCCCGCCGACGGCGTCTACGCCGCATGGGCCACGGTCGACGGCCAGCGCTACCCGGCCGCCGTGTCGATCGGCAACAACCCGACCTTCGACGGCGTGCCCCAGCATCAGGCCGAGGCGCACCTGCTCGATGTCGACCTCGACCTCTACGGACGCATGATCGAGCTCGCCTTCGTAGAGCGATTGCGCGGCATGGAGCGCTTCGACGATCTCGACGCGCTCATCGCGGCGATCCGTGGGGATGCCGACGCGGCTCGCCGCATCCTGTCGGAGCACGGATGACCCGTCGCCCCCTCTGGGCGGGTCGTTCCCTCGCGCTGATCGGCGTGCTGCTCGTGGCGCTGAGCCTCCGCACGCCGGTGGCCGCGATGTCTCCCATCCTCGACAGGATCGGCGCCGACGTGCCCCTCGACGCCTTCGTGCTCGGCCTGATCGGCGCCGCACCGCCACTCGCCTTCGCCGCGAGCGGCCTCGTGGCGCCGGCGATCGCGCGGCGGACGGGTCTCGAGCGGGCGTTGCTGGCCTCCCTCCTGGCGATGATGCTCGGCCACCTGCTGCGCGCGCTCGCGGTGGAGCAGGTGGCGCTCACCGTCGGCACGGCGCTCGCGCTCCTCGGGGTCGGGATCGGCAACGTGCTGCTGCCGCCTGTGGTGCGCAGGTACTTCCCCGACCGCGTAGGCCTCATCACGGCGCTGTACGCGACCTTGCTCTCGGTGTCGACGGCGATACCGGCACTCGTCGCGGTGCCCGTCACCGATGCGGTGGGGTGGCGTCTCTCGCTTGCGCTCTGGCTGCTCGTCTCGCTCGTCGCCGCCGTGCCCTGGGTCGCGGTGCTGCTGCGCCCCGACCGCATCGTCTCGGCGCAGCAGCACGGCGCCGCCGCGTCGGATGGCGTGCTCTCGGAGCGCACGGGGCCGATCGAGCTCGGTGCGATCGAGCTCGGTCATGCGCAATCCGCGGGTGCCGAGGCCGCCGTCGCACGGGCGCCGACGGAGGGGCGGGGTGGCCTGCGCATGCTGCGCTCTCCCACGGCCTGGGCGATCAGCCTGACCTTCGGATCCGCGAGCCTCGGCGCCTACGCGTGCATCGCCTGGCTGCCGCAGCTGCTCGTCGATCACGCCGGCATCGCCGAGGCGGATGCGGGTGCGCTGCTCGCGCTCTACGCGTTCATGGGGTTCCCGGCGGGGCTCCTGGTGCCGGTTCTCGTCGCGCGCTTTCCCCGCGGTGGAGCGGCGATCGCCCTGCTCGGCGCGGCCTTCTTCGTGATCGGCTACCTCGGCCTGCTGATCGCGCCGGAGGCCCTCACCGCCGCCTGGGTCGCGAGTGCAGGACTCGGCGGGCTTCTGTTCCCGCTCGCCCTCGTCCTCATCAATCTGCGCTCGTCCTCGCCGGCGACGACGGTGTCGCTGTCCGGCTTCGCGCAGACGGTCGGGTACATCTTCGCGGCGGTCGGACCGTTCGCCGTGGGGCTCCTGCACGACGCGGCGGGCGACTGGGTCGCACCGCTCGTCTTCCTGCTCGCGGTCGTCGTCGTGATCCTGCCCGCCTCCGGCATCCTCGCGCGCGGCCGCACGGTCGACGAGGAGCTCTGAGCGGAGGCACCTGATCTGGCGGATGCCGGTGCGCGTCGGATGCGACGCGTAGCGTTGATCGGGTGGACGAGATCCGGATCGAGCGCGACCTCGACCTCCCGCGCGGCATCGTGTGGGAGGCGCTCGTCGACCCCGAGCTCGTCGGCGGTTGGCTGCATCCGAGCGAGCGTCTGGTCACCGGCACGAGTCCGGTCGAGTTCCGCGAGCCCGACGACCCGGCCGAGCCCGCCGTGCTCGAGGTGATCTCGCCGTCGTTCGGCGACGTGCGCGTCGTTCTCATCCGGAACGAGGGGGGAACCCGTGGGGAGGCAACGCGCGTCGAGCTCACCGTGAGCGACGAGTGGGGCCGCCGCTCCGAGCGGGTGGCGCTCTGGGAGTTGCGCCTCGACCAGCTCGAGGCTCTTCTGCGCGGCCGTCCGGTCGACTGGGGGCGGTGGCCGGCGCAGCACCGCGCGGCCGATGCGGAGGCGCGCGCGGAAGCCGCCCTGCGCGCTGTGCGCTGATCGCGCAGTCGAGCCGCGCACTCCGGGCACGTGCTCATGTGAGCACACGCGCACGCGGATGTTGTCGCGCCGCGTCCGCCGGGCTACCGTCGAGGGGGAGACATATGGACGACGAACTGCTCGCTGTCCGCGTTGCGGAGCTCTATTACGACGAGAACAAGACGCAGGACGAGATCGGCGGACTGCTCGGCATCTCGCGCTGGAAGGCCGGCCGATTGCTCGCTCAAGCGCGCGAGAGCGGCATCGTGCGCATCGAGATCGTGCATCCGCGCGCACGGCGCCTCGCGATGGAACGCGCGCTGCGTGAGCGTTTCGGGCTCGCCGACGCGGTCGTCGTACCGACCCCCGAGAACGAGCTCGGTGTGCAGGGCCGCGTCGCCCAGGCCGCGGCCGACTTCCTCACGAGCCTCCGGCCGGTGCCGCGCGTGCTCGGCGTGAGCTGGGGCCGCACGCTCACCGAGGTCGCCGATCGGATGCCGGAGGGCTGGGCAACGGGCGTCACCGTGGTGCAGATCAACGGTGGCGTGAGCCTGAACCGCCGCCCCGGCACGGCGTCGACCCTCGCCTCGACGATCGCGCAGCGCGCGAACGGCCACGCGATCCTGCTGCCGAGCCCCGCGATCCTCGAGCGCCTCGCCACCAAGAAGGCCATCGAATCCGACCGCACCGTCGCCGCCGTTCTCGATCGTGCGGGCGAAGCCAACGCCTACCTCTACAGCGCGGGCGTCGTCGATGCGAACTCCGCTCACGTCGAGAGCGGCTACCTGCGCGCCGACGACATGGAGGAGCTCGCCCGCCGAGGGGCCATCGGCGACGTCGTCGGCCGCTACATCGATGCGAACGGCAACATCGTCGACCCAGCTCTCGACGAGCGTACGCTCGGCATCTCCCTCGACACCCTGCGCTCTGCCGCGATGGCGATCCTCGTCGTCGCGGGCACCGCGAAGCACGACATCGCGCGGGCGGTGGTGACGAGTGGTCTGTGCACCGTGCTCATCACCGACGAAGCCACCGCCCGCGCCCTCCTGGAGGACTCATGACCATGCAGACACCTGCGCTCGCCCCGGCGGAACGCGCCGTACGCCTTCTCGGAGGCGACCTCACCGAGCGCAGTCTCCGCCAGCACCTCGAAGGGCTCTCGGGCGTCGACGCGGTCGGCCTCGAGCAGCGTGCGGCCGGACTCGCCACGCGTTCGATCAAGACGAGCTCGAAGGCGTGGGCGCTCGATCGCATCATCGAGCTCATCGACCTCACGACGCTCGAAGGTGCCGACACGCCCGGCAAGGTCCGCTCGCTCGTCGCCAAGGCCCTCACGCCGGATGCCGCCGACCCCACGACCCCGCGCGTCGCGGCCGTGTGCGTCTACGGCGACATGGTGCCGGCCGCTGTCGATGCGCTCGGCGCCGCCCACGGCGACCCGGATGACGGCCTCGTCGCGGTCGCGGCCGTCGCGACCGCGTTCCCCTCGGGGCGCGCCTCGCTCGCCGTCAAGCTCGCCGACACCCGGGATGCCGTCGCGGCGGGTGCCGACGAGATCGACATGGTCATCGACCGCGGCGCCTTCCTCGCCGGGAACTACGGCCGGGTGTTCGAGCAGATCGTGGCCGTCAAGGAGGCGTGCCGCCGCGACGACGGAAGCTTCGCGAGCCTCAAGGTGATCCTGGAGACAGGGGAGCTGAACACCTACGACAATGTTCGCCGCGCATCCTGGCTCGCGATCCTCGC
>JBQCHI010000029.1:0-130582 GCA_051954835.1 Protaetiibacter sp.
CGCGCCAGGGCGGGTACACCCATCCGGAGACCCCGACCCGCGCCTGCGCCACGATCACTCGTGGAAGCTGTGCGCCTCGTCGGGATAGGCCCCCGAGCTGACGTCCCGGATCCAGGCCTGCGCCGCGTCGGTCAGCACCCCGGCCAGGTCGGCGTACTTCTGCACGAAGCTCGGGATACGGCCGGTGGTCAGGCCCGCCCAGTCGGTCCAGACCAGCAGTTGGCCGTCGGTGTGGGGCCCCGCTCCGACGCTGATGGTCGGGATGCGCAGCTCCGCGGTCACGCGCTTGGCGACCTCGGCGGGCACCATCTCCATGACGACCGCGAAGGCGCCGGCGTCTTCGACGGCGTGCGCGTCGGCGAGCAGCTGCTCGGCGCGTTCCCCCCGGCCCTGGATGACGTGACCGCCGAGCTGGTGCTCGCTCTGCGGCGTGAAGCCGATGTGGCCCATCACGGGGATACCGGCCGACACGATGCGGCGGATCTGCTCGGCGCTGCGCACCCCGCCTTCGAGCTTGACGGCGTGCGCACCCGTCTCCTTCATGAACCGGAAGGCGGTGTGCAGAGCCTCGTCAGGGCCCGTCTCGTACGAGCCGAAAGGCATGTCGGCGACCACGAACGCGCGCTGCACCGCCCCGGCCACCGCGCGGGTCAGCGGGATCAGGTCGTCGATCGAGACGGGAAGCGTCGTGTCGTAGCCGAAGACGTTGTTGCCGGCCGAGTCGCCCACGAGGAGGAAGTCGATGCCCGCGCGATCGAAGATCGCGGCGGTGAGCTGGTCGTAGCTCGTGAGGCCGGTGATCTTGATGCCGTTGGCCTTGGCGTTCTGGAAATGCCGGGTGCGGACCTTCTTGACGACCTCGTCTGCCATTGGGTCAGTCTAGGCCGGGCGGCCGATCCCCGTGACGGAGGCGGCCCGTGCCGGGCGGGGCGGCCGCGGCACGGCGGTGCGCACCAGGCCCAGCACGAGGCACAGTTGAGCCGCCAGATAGAGGCCCATGATGAGCGCATCCTCCGGCGGGGTCTGGAACAGCGGCGTGAAGATCCGGAACGCCAGCAGCGAGTCGCTCGCCACGAACAGGGCGCCGCCGATGGTCGTGAGCGCGTTGCCGCGGGTCGCGGATGCGGCCATCAGGGCGAGCGCGGCCCCGTAGACGGCGACGGCGGGCCAGGTCTCGTCGAGATACGGCCAGAGGGCGAGGAGGAGTCCCGCGAACCAGGGTGCGAGCCCGATCGCCCACCACGAGGGTCGGCGACGGAACGCCAGGTGGAAGACGACGATGTAGGCGACGTGTGCGGCGAGAAAGCAGCTCAGGCCTACGAGGAAGAACGGCAGCATGACGTCACCGAGCCATGACAGGGTGAGCGCGGCGACGAGCAGGGCGAGAACGGGCGTCTGCAGTCGAAGCCGTCCCACGAGCAGCACGACGACGACCCCGAGCAGGAGCGCGGGCATCGTGAGGCCCTTCGTGGCCCGGTCGAGCTCCACGAGCCCCGCCACCTTCACTGAGAGGTGGAAGATCGACACCGCGAGATACGGCGCGAACCCTCCCAGCAGCAGCGGGACCCGCTGCATATCAGATCAGACCTTGTGCGAGCATCGCGTCGGCGACTCGCACGAACCCGGCCGCGTTGGCGCCGAGCACGTAGTCGCCCGGGCGGCCGTATCGCTCGGATGCGGCATACGCTGCGTCGTGCACGTTGCTCATGATGTCACGAAGGCGTGCCTCGCTGTCGTCGAAACCCCAACGCTGGCGTGAGGCGTTCTGGCTCATCTCGAGTGCCGAGGTGGCGACGCCGCCCGCGTTCGCCGCCTTGCCGGGGGCGAACAGCACGCCCGCCTCCTGGAACGCCGTGACCGCCTCCGGCGTGCTGGGCATGTTGGCGCCCTCGCTCACGGCGATCACGCCTGCCTTGATGAGCGCGGCCGCGTCGTCGCCGTCGAGCTCGTTCTGCGTCGCCGACGGGATCGCGACGTCGCCCGGAACCTCCCACACCCGCCGACCGGGCACGAATCGCGCCGAGCTGCGGCGTTCCGCGTACTCGGAGATGCGGGCGCGCTCGACCTCCTTGAGCTGCTTGAGCAGCTCGAGGTCGATGCCCGCCTCGTCGACGATGTAGCCGGAGGAGTCGGATGCGGTGAGCGCCTTGGCACCCAGCTGGTGCAGCTTCTCGATCGCGTAGATCGCCACGTTGCCCGACCCCGACACGATCGCCGTGCGACCCTCGAGCCCCTCACCGCGGCGCGCGAGCATCTCCTGCAGGAAGAACACGGCGCCGTAGCCTGTCGCCTCCGTGCGCACTTCGGCGCCGCCCCACTGCACGCCCTTGCCGGTGAACATGCCCGATTCGTGGCGGTTGGTGATCTTGCGGTACTGGCCGAAGAGGTAGCCGATCTCGCGCGCCCCGACGCCGATGTCGCCGGCGGGCACGTCGGTGTGCTCACCGAGGTGGCGGTAGAGCTCGGTCATGAAGCTCTGCGAGAAGCGCTCGATCTCGCGATCGCTGCGGCCGTGCGGGTCGAAGTCGCTGCCGCCCTTGGCTCCGCCGATGCCCTGGCCCGTGAGGGCGTTCTTGAGGATCTGCTCGAACCCGAGGAACTTGATGATGCCGAGGTTCACGCTCGGGTGGAAGCGCAGGCCGCCCTTGTAGGGGCCGAGCGCGGAGTTGAACTGCACCCGGAATCCGCGGTTGACCTGCACCGAGCCGGAGTCGTCGACCCACGGAACGCGGAACATGATCTGACGTTCGGGTTCGACGAGCCGTTCGAGGATTCCGGCCTCGAGGTATTCGGGATGCTGATCGAGAACCGGTCCGATCGACTCGAGAACCTCGTGGAGCGCCTGATGGAATTCAGGTTCGCCCGCGTTCCGCGCGACGGCGGTGCGGAAGATGTTGTCGATGTAAGCCTGAACGTGCACGGGTCGAGAGCTTTCTGCCGGAAGACGGCGTGGTGCTGAGGACGGCCCGGGGGCCAGACCTGACGGAAGACGACGGTCACGACGGAACGCCATACCCGAGGTCGTCGGGTCGATGGCATCCTGCCGGCGCTTCGCTGCGGAGCGGCCGACGAGGCGGGTGACGAAATCGACCGTGACGGCATCGTATCGGAGGGAGGCGCCGCTAGCCTAAGACGAGACCGGATGCGGCGAGGAGAGGACCCGGATGGACAAGCAGCGAGACTTCGTTCTGCGCACGATCGAGGAGCGCGGAGTGAAGTTCGTCCGCCTCTGGTTCACGGATGTCGTGGGCACCCTGAAGTCGGTCGCCCTCGCCCCGGCGGAAGTCGAGGGCGCCTTCACCGAGGGAGTCGGGATCGACGGCTCCGCGATCGAGGGACTGACGCGCGCCTTCGAGGCGGACGTGCTCGCGCATCCCGATCCGACGACGTTCCAGATCCTCCCGTGGCGCGGTGAGGTCGACCCGACGGCGCGGATGTTCTGCGACATCACGACGCCCGACGGGCAGCCCGCGGTCGCGGACCCGCGCAATGTTCTCAAGCGCGCCCTCGAGAAGGCGGCCGAGCGCGGCTTCACGTTCTATACGCATCCCGAGATCGAGTTCTATCTGCTCAAGTCGAGCAAGCTCAAGAACGGGCGCCCGGTGCCGGTCGACTCGGCCGGCTACTTCGACAACGTGCCCGGAGGCACCGCCCACGACTTCCGTCGCCGCAGCGTGCGGATGCTGGAGGACCTCGGCATCTCGGTCGAGTTCAGCCACCACGAGGCGGGCCCGGGGCAGAACGAGATCGACCTGCGTTACGCCGACGCGCTCACGACAGCCGACAACATCATGACCTTCCGCACCGTCGTGAAGGAGGTCGCGATCGAGCAGGGCGTCTACGCGACGTTCATGCCGAAGCCGCTCTCTGAGCATCCCGGCTCCGGCATGCACACCCACGTCTCGCTCTTCGAGGGCGACGCGAACGCCTTCTTCGACGCGGGTGGGGAGTACCAGCTCTCGCAGATCGGTCGGCAGTTCGTGGCGGGTCTGCTGCGCCACGCGCCCGAGATCACCGCCGTGACCAACCAGTTCGTCAACTCCTACAAGCGCCTCTGGGGCGGTGACGAGGCACCGAGCTACGTCACGTGGGGCCACAACAACCGCTCTGCGCTCGTGCGCGTGCCGTTGTACAAGCCCGGCAAGGGGCAGAGCGCCCGCGTCGAGTACCGCGGGATCGATTCGGCGGCGAACCCCTACCTGTCTTACGCACTGCTGCTCGCGGCGGGGCTCAAGGGCATCGAGGAGGGGTATGAGCTGCCCCCCGAGGCGGATTCCGACGTCTTCAACATGACGAACGCCGAGCGGCGGGCGCTCGGCTATCAGGCGTTGCCGTCGAGCCTCGACCGGGCGCTGCTCATCATGGAGGAGTCGGAGCTCGTCGCCGAGACGCTCGGCGAGCAGGTCTTCAACTACGTGCTGCTGAACAAGCGGCGCGAGTGGGCCGGCTACCGAGCACAGGTGACCCCGTTCGAGCTGGAAGCGAACCTGGAGGCGCTCTGATGCGAGAGTCCTCGGACTCTCGCATCCCGGCAGAACCACGTCCTCGCTCAGCGGCCGACCGACCGCTGAGTCGGAAGGCGGTCACCCTCACGGAGCTCGCCCGGCTGGGCTTCGCCGAGCTCGGGAGTGCCGCCGCCGCCCTTCCGGGGGTTCCGGATGCGGTGCTGCCGTTGTTCTCGTATGCCGCAGATCCGGATCAGGCGCTGCATCGCCTCGTCGAACTGCGGGAGCGCGACACCGCCATGACCGACGCGGTGCTCGCCCAGGATGATGCCGCGCGTCGCCTGATCGAGGTGCTGGGCGCCTCCGAGGGTCTCGCCGAGTTCCTCAAACGGCATCCCGCGGAGCTCGCGATCATGACGGAGCCGATGGAGGCGCCGCCCTCGTCCGCGAGCTACCGCGCGGCGCTGCTCACGGCCGTCGACGGACTCACCGGGGAGGGCGGCGCGAACGCCCTCCGCCGCGCCTACCGTCGAGAGCTCACCCGGCTCGCGGCCTGGGACCTCGACCAGCCCGAGCCGATCGACGCGCTTCCGCTCGTGGCGGCGGCGCTTGCCGATCTCGCCGGCGCCGCGCTCGACGCCGCACTCGAGGTGGCACGCGCGGGAGCACGCTTCCCCGCCGAGGAGGTGGCCGCGACCCGTCTGGCGATCATCGGGATGGGCAAGGCCGGCGCGCGCGAGCTCAACTATGTGAGCGACGTCGACGTCATCTTCGTGGCGGGGGGCGACGGGATCCCCGATTCGCGTGCCGTCGAGATCGCGACCCGCCTCGCGGTCGACACGATGAACGCCATCCACGAGCTCGCACTCGAGCCGCCCCTCTGGGACGTCGACGCGAACCTGCGTCCCGAGGGCAAGGACGGTGCGCTCGTCCGCACGCTCGAGTCCCACCTGGCCTACTACGACCGCTGGGCCAAGGGGTGGGAGTTCCAGGCGCTGCTGAAGGCGCGACCGATGGCGGGTGACATCGAGCTGGGGGAGCGCTTCGTGACGGGCGTGGCTCCCAAGGTGTGGGCGGCGTCCTCGCGCGAGGGCTTCGTCGAGTCGGTTCAGCGGATGCGGGAGCGCGTGCTCGCGCACATCCCGCGGGACGAGGTCGACGTGCAGCTCAAGCTCGGGCCCGGCGGGTTGCGCGACGTGGAGTTCACGATCCAACTGCTGCAGCTCGTGCACGGGCAGGTGGATGCCGACATCCGGCAGCGCACGACGCTCGACGCCCTCGACGCTCTCGCCGAACGCGGCTACATCGGGCGCATCGAGGCGGCCGAGTTCGGGCGCGACTACCGCTTCCTGCGACTGCTCGAGCATCGCATCCAGCTCGCCCGGCTGCGTCGCACCCACCTCATGCCGCGCGCCGAGGCGGAGCAGCGCGCGATCGCGCGCGGCAGTCGCCTGGCCTCGACCGCGCCGGAACTCATCGAGACCTGGCGGGGAGTCCAGCAGAGCGTGCGCGGACTGCACGAGCGGCTCTTCTACCGGCCTCTGCTCTCGGCGGTCGCCTCGCTGCCGGAGGAGGGCTTCGCGCTCACGAGCGAGCAGGCCGAGGCGCGGCTCGCCGCGATCGGCTTCCTCGACCCGAGCGGCGCGCTTCGGCACATCGCGGCGCTCACCGGCGGGGTATCCCGGCGTGCGGCGATCCAGCGCACCCTGTTGCCCGTCATGCTGCAGTGGCTCGCCGAGGGTGCCGACCCCGACTACGGTCTCCTCGCATTCCGCCGGCTCTCGGAGGACCTCGGCGAGACGCACTGGTTCCTGCGGATGCTGCGCGATTCGTCAGGAGTCGCCGAGCGTCTGACGCATGTGCTGTCGGGTTCGCGCTACATCGGCGGCTTGTTCGAGCGCATTCCCGAGGCGGCCGCGTGGCTCGAGAACGATGCCGAGCTGCGACCCCGCCCGCTGTCCGTGCTGCTCGAGGAGTCGGATGCGACGATCGCGCGCTACGCGGGCGATGCGGATGCGGCGGCGAAGGCGCTGCGCACGGCTCGGCGTCGCGAGGTGCTGCGGCTGTCTCTCGCGGCGATGGTCGGCATCGTGTCGGTGGAGGACCTCGGGGCGGCCCTGTCGGATGTGACGACCGCGATCCTCACCGGTGCGCTCCGCCTCGCGCGGCGCGGCTCCGACGAGCTCGAGTTCGGCATCGTCGCGATGGGGCGCTACGGGGGAGCCGAGCTCGGTTTCGGCAGCGACGCCGACGTCATGTACGTCTACCGGGCCACGGGCGGCGACGCCGAGGGGGCGCAGAAGCGCGCCGAGCAGATCGTGCATGAGATCAAGCGCCTCACCGACGACGTGCGACTGCCGCTCGACCTCGACCTGGGGCTGCGCCCCGAGGGCAAGAACGGCGCCATCGTGCGCTCACTCGAGAGCTACCGGGCTTACTACGCACGCTGGTCGCTCACCTGGGAGGCGCAGGCCCTCCTGCGGGCGCGCGGCGTCGTGGGCGACACCGCGCTGCTCGACGACTTCACGGCGATGGCCGACGGCATCCGCTATCCGACGGAGATCGGCCCGGATGCGGTGCGCGAGGTCAAGCGGATCAAGGCGCGCGTCGAGTCGGAGCGTCTGCCCCAGGGTGCCGACCCCGCGCGGCACCTCAAGCTCGGTCGCGGTTCGCTCTCGGACGTCGAGTGGCTCGTGCAGCTGTGGCAACTCGAGCACGCCCACGAGATGCCCGCCCTGCGCACCACCTCGACGCTGCGCGCCCTCCGCGCCGCGGTCGAGGCCGACCTCGTGTCGGAGCCGGATGCCGATCGCCTCCGTGCCGCCTGGCTCATCGCCTCCCGCGCGCGTTCCGCCATGACGCTCTGGACGGCCAAGACCGCCGACGTGCTGCCGACCGACCGCCGCGCCCTCGAGGGTGTCGCGCGTCTCATGGAGTACCCACCGCACTCGGCGAGCCGCCTCGACGACGACTACCTGCGCACGACGCGTCTGGCCCGGCAGGTGTTCGAGCGCCTGTTCTACGGTTCGCGGCTGTGACGACGGCGTCAGGGCCGCCTTCCGAAGAAGACGGCCCTGACGGTGTTGCTGCGGAAGCTCAGACCCCGAAGTACAGCTCGTACTCGAAGGGGTGCGGGCGCTGGGCGAAGGGGAGCAGCTCCTTCTCGCGCTTGTACGCGATCCAGGTGTCGATGAGGTCCTTCGTGAACACGCCGCCCTCGAGCAGGTACTCGTGGTCGTCTTCGAGCGCGCGCAGCGCCTCGTCGAGGGAGCCCGGCAGCTGCGGGATGTTGCGGGCCTCCTCGGGCGGCAGCTCGTAGAGGTCCTTGTCGACGGGCTCGTGCGGCTCGATCTTGTTCTTGATGCCGTCGATGCCGGCCATGAGCTGCACCGCGAACGCGAGGTACGGGTTGCCCGAGGCGTCGGGCGCGCGGAACTCGATGCGCTTGGCCTTCGGGTTGGTGCCCGTGATCGGGATGCGGATGGCGGCCGAGCGGTTGCCGGCCGAGTACACGAGGCTCACCGGCGCCTCGAAGCCGGGGATGAGCCGGCGGTAGGAGTTGACGGTGGGGTTGGTGAAGGCCGAGATCGACGCGGCGTGCTTGAGGATGCCGCCGATGTACCAGCGCGCGATGTCGGACAGGCCGCCGTAGCCCTGCTCGTCGTAGAACAGCGGCTTGCCCTCGTTCCACAGGGACTGGTGGGTGTGCATGCCCGAGCCGTTGTCGCCCATGAGGGGCTTCGGCATGAAGGTCGCCGTCTTGCCCCATTCGAGCGCGGTGTTCTTCACGACGTACTTGAACTTCAGGATGTCGTCGGCCGAGTGCACCATCGTGTCGAACTTGTAGTTGATCTCGCCCTGGCCGGCGGTGCCGACCTCGTGGTGGCTGCGCTCGACCTCGAGGCCGACCTCCATGAGCTTCAGCACGATGTCGTCGCGCAGGTCGGCGTGCTGGTCGACCGGGGTGACGGGGAAGTAGCCGCCCTTGAAGGGGGTCTTGTTGGCGAGGTTGCCGCCCTCCTCGACACGCCCCGAGTTCCACGCGGCCTCCGAGGAGTCGACCTCGTAGTACGACTTGTTCTGCTTCACCTCGTAGCGCACGTCGTCGAAGATGTAAAACTCCGCCTCGGGCGCGAAGAAGGCCGTGTCGGCGATGCCCGTGGATGCGAGGTACTTCTCCGCCTTCTTGGCCACCTGGCGCGGGTCGCGACCGTACACCTCGCCCGTGCGGGGGTTGTAGATGTCGAAGATGATGACGAGCGTGCGCTCGGTGCGGAACGGGTCGACGTACGCCGTGGAGATGTCCGGGATGAGCTGCAGGTCGGACTCGTGGATCGACTGGAAGCCACGGATCGACGAGCCGTCGAAGAGCTGGCCCACCGTGAAGAAGTCCTCGTCGACGGTCGACGCGGGGATGTTGAAGTGCTGCTGGATGCCCGGCAGGTCGGTGAATCGGATGTCGAGGAACTTGACATCCGTGTCCTTGATGAACTTCAGCACCTCAGACGAGTCGCTGAACAGAGGCTTGGACATAGGGGATTACTCCAGAGGCGTGGAACGGGTCGGCTGCGGGTGCAGACGATGAGAGGTTAGGGCGACGGGATTTCTCGACCGTGACCGCTTTGTTTCGGGCATGTTACGCGGCGCTGCCTAGAGTGAGGGGGTGAGCGCGCCTGCCGACCCCGCCGAGAACCGCTGGCCGGGGGAGCGGCTCGGCCTCCCGGAGAGCGGCCCGAGGTCCATCGGACGCCTGGGCCGCCGCCTCATCGCGATCCTCATCGACTGGGGCGTCGCCTACCTGTTGTCGTGGGCGTTCTTCCCGACCGCGCTGGGCACCGATCCCTTCGTCACCCTCGGCATCTTCGCGGCGCTGCAGTACCTGTTCCTCATCGTGGTCAACGGCAGCCTCGGCCATCTCCTCGTGCGGCTGCGGGTGGTGCCGCTCGTGGGCGGCTATCTCGGGATGTGGCGTCCGCTCGTGCGCACCCTCCTGCTCTGCCTCGCGATCCCCGCCCTCATCTGGGACCGCGACCAGCGGGGGCTGCACGACAAGGCCGCCGGCACCGTGCTGGTGCGGGTCTGACCTCACCCCGATCCTTGACCTGAGGTGGTCTCAGGGGCAGACTGACCTCAGCAGTAGGTGACGCCCGAACGTCTCCACTCCGGAATCCGGAATGCGAGGTGGCGGGATGACGTCGATCGGGCATCACCATCGATGGTCACTCGGTCGAGCGTCCGAGCGGAGTTCGCACGACGCCGGTCTCGGGGGAGCACGGCATGTCGTGCTCGGGCTGGGAGCCGCGGTTCTGCTGATCGCGGCCTTCGCGCATCCGCTCGAGCGCCCTGCGACGGCGCTCACCGCCGGCGGGTCGTCCCTCTCGAGTAATGACGAGCAGCTCCGGGCGGAGGCCCGGGCGGAGCTGCACAGCTTCGAGGCAGCCATCACATCCGCGCAGGCCGTGTGGGAGGACTCGGCCGGCCGCGTGCTCGATGACGCGCCGCGCCAGGAGTTGCAGGGAGCGATCACGCGAGCGGAGGGGCTCGCGCACGAAGTGCGCACGGGAGTCGTCTGGCCGGGCACCACCCTCGAGCAGACGGTCGCCGCGGACATCGCGCGGCTCGCGACGGCGACAGCCGCGCTGACGACGGATGTGACGGGTGTCGATGACGCCGTCGCGGCCTGGGAGGCCGAGCAGGCGCGGCTCGCCGCCGAGGCCCAGGCGGCCCGTCAAGCAGCTGCTGCGGCGGCGGCCGCCCGCAGCCATGTCGGTTCCGCGCGCACGACCGCCGCGGGAGCGACCGGCATCCACGTCGAGAGCATCTGGACCTCAGGCGGGCAGGCTCAGATCGACGCGTGCCGCGGCGCTGTCAACGTATCGCCGGTCGCGAGCTATCTCGGGGGAGGCTTCTACGCCGCCGAGCACTGGTCGTGCGGGGGCAGCGCGTGGGGCGGCATCGGCACGGGCGCGCTCGTCGAGTTCGCGGGATACGGCACGTACCAGGTCGCCGGTCGCATCGGCGGCCTCAGCTACGGTTCCGACGCATCCGTGCTGCCCGGCGGCTATGCCGGGTACTACCAGACCTGCATCGGGGGCAGCTCGACCAACATGACGGTCTGGCTGCTCACGCGCGTCGGGTAGCTGCGGCTCGGCGGTCATTCCGCCGCCCGAAGATCAACGCGGTCGCGGGGCCCGCATCCGCATCGGATCGATACCGCCGGGGATCTTGAAGCCCTTGACCTTCGCCACCGAGGTGAGACGCTTCTCGACCTGGATGACCTCGGCCTTGGTGAGCTTGCGCGGCAGGCGGTTGAGGGTACGCGAGATCTTGTAGAGCGGCGTCGCATCCGCGTCGGGCCCGACATGCACGAGGTGCAGCGGCACGTTGGGCAGCAGGCGTGCCACCGCCACGCGCTCCTTCTCGAGCATCGGCTGGGTGCGCGACCGCGGGCCCTCGCCGATGAGAACGACACCGGGACGCCCGACGGCGCGGTACACGGCGTCCTTGGTACGCGGGCTGAACGCGATGGGCTCCTCGTTGCCGATCCACGAGCGGCGCAGGCCGTTCTTGAGCACCGCGCCGACGGCGCCGGGCTGGCCCGCGATCTGCGAGTACGCGGCACGCTCGGCGCGGCGCCCGAGGATCACGAGCACGAGCAGAAGGCCCGCGAGCACGCCGGTGACGATGTAGAGGATCCAGGCGATCACGTTGTCGCCGAAGAACACCGACAGCAGGATCGAGATCGCGACCGGGATGAGGAAGGCGAGGATCAGATACCAGGTGATGTTCGGATCTGAACGTCGGGTCATCTGGAAGACCTGCCACATCTGCTTGATGCGGCCGGGCTCCTTCTCGGATGTGCTGCGTGCCATGGCTTCCAGCCTAGGGTCTGTCAGCCCACCGCCTGCGCGAACCCGAGTTCGCTGTCGGCGAGATGGGCCAGGTGCTCGGGGATGTCGCGCCCCTTCGCGAGCATCGAGCGGGCCCAGAGTCTGCCCGCCCGGTAGCTCGAGCGCACGAGCGGCCCCGCGAGAACGCCGAGGAACCCCAGTTCCTCTGCCTCCTCCTTGATCTCGACGAACTCCTCAGGTCGCACCCAACGCGCGACAGGCAGGTGCCGCGGAGAGGGCCTCAGGTACTGCGTCACCGTCACGATGTCGCAGCCCGCAGCGCGCAGATCTCCCAGAGCCTGGGTCACCTCGTGGCGTTCCTCGCCCATCCCCAGGATGAGGTTGGACTTCGTGATGAGTCCCGCATCGTGGGCGGCGGTGAGCACGCCGAGCGAACGATCGAATCGGAATGCGGGACGGATGCGCTTGAAGATCCGCGGGACCGTCTCGACGTTGTGCGCGAAGACCTCGGGCCGGCTCGAGAAGACCTCGGCGAGCAGCTCCGGGTTGCCCGAGAAGTCGGTGGCGAGGATCTCGACCCCCGTCCCCGGGTTGGCGGCGTGGATGGCGCGAACCGTCTCGGCGTGCAGCCACGCGCCCTCGTCGGGCAGGTCGTCGCGCGCGACACCCGTGACGGTCGCGTAGCGCAAGCCCATCCGCTGCACCGACTCGGCGACGCGACGCGGCTCATCGGTGTCATACGCCGCGGGCTTGCCGGTGTCGATCTGGCAGAAGTCGCAGCGACGGGTGCACTGGCTGCCGCCGATGAGGAAGGTCGCCTCGCGATCCTCCCAGCACTCGTAGATGTTGGGGCATCCGGCTTCCTGGCAGACCGTGTGCAGCTCCTCGCTCTTCACGAGCGAGTGCAGGGCTGTGAACTCCGGCCCCATCTTCGCCCGTGTCTTGATCCACTCCGGCTTGCGTTCGATGGGCGTCTGCGCGTTCCGGACTTCGAGCCGCAGCAGCTTGCGACCCTCGGGCGGGGTGCTCATGCGTGTGCCACCGCCTCGACGCCGAGGGCCGAGGCGAGGCTCCCCGCGAGGGCGTGCTCGAAACGACGGATGACATCCGGCACCACGTGCGCGGGGGTCACCTCGCGCCCCAGCTCATGACTCATCGTCGTGACCCCGGCGTCGCGGATGCCGCACGCGATGATCCTGCGGTACGGCGCCAGATCGTTGCTGCAGTTGAGAGCGAAGCCGTGCATCGTGACCCCGTCAGCGACCCGGATGCCGATCGCCGCGATCTTGTCGGCCGGCGCCCCGCTGCGTTCGATCCACACCCCGCTGCGACCCTCGATGCGGGTGCCGACGATGCCGTGATCGGCCAGCACGCCGATCAACAGCTCCTCGAGTCGCCGCACGTAGGCGACGACATCGATCGGCTCGGCGAGGCGCACGATCGGGTAGCCCACGAGCTGTCCGGGGCCGTGCCAGGTGATCTTGCCGCCGCGGTCGACCTCGACGACGGGAGTGCCGTCGGTGGGCCTCTCGTGCGGTTCGGTCCTCTTCCCGGCGGTGTAGACGGGTGGATGCTCCAGCAGGAGCACGGTATCGGGCGCCCGGCCGCTCGCGACGTCGGAGTGCACAGCACGCTGACGCTCGAGGGCCGTCGAATACGACACGGAGTTGGCGCTTAGCCCCGCGTCGACATAGTCGACCACCCGTCAACCCTAGCCCGTCGCGTCCTTCCCATCGGCGCGCGTGCCACGGTGTCCCCGGAATCAGGAGGATGCGGCGCGAAGCGCGCGTCGGCGACGCACCATCGTGGGGTGACTCTCGCGCGCGACCTGCCCGGCATCCGCGTCATCCGGCCCCTGGGGCGGGATGCGCATCGGGAGACCTGGCTCGTGCGGCTGGAGGGGGAGCCTCCCGGGCCGGCCGTGCTCGTGCGACCGTGCGACGCGGCGGGGAGGCGCATGGTGCGCTTCGAGGCAGCGGCGCTCCACCGCGGCCGCGGTGTGGGCGTGGTCGAGCTCGTCGACGTCGTCGGAGATCCTGAGGGCATGGCGCTCCTGCGCGAGCACTGCGTCGGGCCTCGACTCGCGGCAGTGCTCGCAGAGCGCGAGCACTGGCAGGCGGGCGAGGTCGTCGCGGCCCTCCAGCCGGTCGTCGCCGCACTCGACCGACTGCACCGGAGCGGGGTGGCGCATGGCGTGGTGAACGCCGGAGAGATCATCGTGAGGTCGTCGGGTGGCGTGCTCGTGGACCTGGGGCGCGCCGAGCTGTTCGAGTCGGGATCTCCCGAGGCCGTGCTCGCGCGCGTCGATGCGATCTCTCGCGACCGGGATGCCGCGCGGGCATTGGCCTCGGACCTGCTGCGGCGGGTGACGGGATCCCGCTCGCACGCGGCGCATGCGCTCGCCGACACCGTCGAGCAGGCTCCGGCCTTCCGACTGCTGGCTGAGCTGTGCGACGGGCTGGATGAGCTCGCCGCCCCGCTTGCCCTCGGGCGGAACGAGCCGCCCGCGTCGGCCGCATCCGAAGCGCCGGCCGCGCAGCTGGCGCCGCGCCTGATGCCGGTCGTGCGCGCCGTGGAGGAACCGACCGGCACACCGCTTCCCGCCGGCCGGAGCCGGTATGACGCCATGAGGTCGAGGATCGCGGGGCTGCGTGCGCGGCTCGACGCCCTGCCTGCTGGCCGTCGCCGTTTCGTCGTGGGCGCCGGAGCCGCGGTGACGGCGGCTGCCATGCTCCTGGCCCTCCCCAAGGCGGCCGACGCAGAGCCGCCGTCCCCGCCGCCGTCGGCCAGCACGACCGCGCCAGGCGAGCAGGTTGCCCCGGTCGGGCGCACGGCCGCGGCCGACGCCGCGATCGAGGGCGATGATCCTGTCGCCGCCGCCGTGGCGCTGCTCGAGCGACGACAGGCGTGCTTCGTCGAGCTCTCCCTGCTGTGCCTCGAGGAGGTGAATCAGCAGGGCTCCGCTGCCTCGACCTCCGACCGTGCCGCGATGCAGGCCCTGCGCGGGGGAGAGGAGGCGGAGGTCGCCGCTGTCGACAGCGTCGACGCGCGCCTTACGGAACGATGGGGCGACAGTGCACTCGTCGAAGTGGGGCCGGAAACGGATCCGGCCTCGCTTCTGCTCATGAGAAGCGAGGCCGGATGGCGCATCCGCGACTGGGTCGCGATTGGGGTCGATTAGATGCCGAGCGAACCGCGGAAGTCGCCCGCCTCGAGGCGCGCCTTGACGGCGCCGAGGAAGCGCGCAGCATCCGCACCGTCGACGATGCGGTGGTCGTAGGACAGCGCGAGGTACACCGTCGAACGGATCGCGATGGCATCCGTTCCGCTGTCGCTCACGACGACCGGCTTCTTCGTCACGACGCCGGTGCCGAGGATCGCGACCTGCGGCAGGAACACGACGGGCGTGTCGAACAGCGCGCCGCGGGATCCGGTGTTGGTGAGCGTGAAGGTGCCACCCGCCAGCTCGTCCGGCTTCAGCTTGTTGTCGCGCGTGCGCTCAGCGAGGTCGGCGATCTCCTTCGCAAGGCCTGCGATGTCCAGATCGCCGGCGTTGCGGATCACGGGCGTGAGCAGGCCGCGCTCGGTGTCGACCGCGATCGAGAGGTTCTCGGTGTCGGGGTAGACGATGTTGTCACCGTCGACCGTCGCGTTGATGATCGGGAAGCTCCGCAGCGCCTCGGCCGCCGCGAGGGCGAAGAACGGCATGAACGACAGCTTCGTGCCCGTCTTGGCCAGGAAGTCGTCCTTCACCTCGGCGCGCAGCGCCGCGACCTTGCTCACGTCGGCCTCGACGACCGTCGTGAGCTGAGCGGTCGAGTTCATCGACACGACGGCGCGTTCCGCGACGACCTTGCGCAGGCGCGTCATGGGCACGGTCGTGCCGCGCAGGGGAGACACCTCGGCGGCCGGCGCCGGAGCGGCCTGCTCCGCAGCGGCGGGAGCGGCGGATGCCGTGGCGGCCGGTGCCGTGGATGCGGCAGCGGCGAGCACGTCCTGCTTGCGGATGCGCCCCCCGACTCCGGTACCCGAGAGCTCGTCGAGCTCGACGCCCTTCTCGGTCGCGAGCTTCCGCACGATCGGCGTGACGTAGCCGGCACGGGACGCCGGTGCCGCAGCAGGGGCTTCGGCGGCGGGAGCCGGCTCAGCGGGAGCTGCGGCCGGGGCCTCAGCAGCAGGCGCGGGAGCCTCAGCAGCAGGGGCCGGAGCCTCGGCGACGGGCGCGGGCGCTTCAGCGGCAGGGGCCGGTGCCTCGGCGGCGGGCGCTTCGGCGGCGGGCGCTTCGGCGGCCGGCGCTTCGGCGGCGGGCGCGGGCGCTTCGGCAGCGGGTGCGGGCGCTTCGGCGGCGGGCGCGGGAGCCTCGGCAGCCTCAGGCGCTGCGGGAGCAGCCGGCTCAGCGGCGGCAGGAGCCGCCTCGGGCGCGGCCGGGGCGGACTCGCCACCGCCTGAACCATCGCCGATACGCACGAGCGGCGCACCGACCTCGACGGTCTCGTCCTCGGCCACGAGGATCTCCTCGATCACCCCGGCGACGGGGGAGGGGATCTCGGTGTCGACCTTGTCGGTCGAGACCTCCAGCAGAGGCTCGTCGACCTCCACGCGGTCGCCGACCTTCTTCAGCCAGCGGGTCACCGTACCTTCCGTGACGCTCTCGCCGAGCGCCGGGAGGCTGACGGATTCGCTCATCGGTGCTGCTCCTTGTTCAAAGCCGTGTCGTTCTAGCTTAGCTGTGGCGCTCAGACGTGAAGGGGCTTCCCGGCAAGAGCCAGGAAGGTCTCACCGAGAGCCTCGTTCTGCGTGGGGTGCGCGTGGATGTAGGGGGCGATGTCCTCGGGGTACGCCTCCCAGTCGACGACGAGCTGCGACTCGCCGATGAGCTCGCCGACGCGCGCACCGATCATGTGCACACCCACGACGGGTCCGTCGTTGACGCGGATCGCCTTGATGATGCCCGAGGTGCCGATGATGTGGCTCTTGCCGTTGCCCGCGAGGTTGTACTCGAACGCCGTGATGTTCTCGGCGCCGTACTTCTCGGCGGCCTTGGCCTCGGTGAGGCCGACCGAGGCGACCTCCGGGTCGGAGTAGGTGACCTTCGGGATGTTCACGTCGTCGACCATGATCGGGTCGAGTCCGGCCAGAACCTCGGCCACGAAGATGCCCTGCTGGAAGCCGCGGTGGGCGAGCTGCAGGCCGGGCACGATGTCGCCGACGGCGTAGACGCCGGGCACGGTGGTCTGCAGCTTGTCGTCCACGACCACGAAACCGCGGTCGAGCTGCACGCCGACCTCCTCGTAGCCGAGGTTGGCGGTCAGCGGACCGCGACCGACCGCGACGAGCAGGATGTCGGCCTCGACGGTCTCGCCGTTCTCGAGGGTCACGATCACGCCCGAGTCGTTCTGGGTCACGCCCGAGAAGCGCACGCCGAGCTTGTAGTCGATACCGCGGCGGCGGAATGCACGCTCGAAGTGCTTCGAGATCGACTCGTCCTCGTTGGGAACGAGGTGGGGCAGCGCCTCGATGATCGTGACGTCGGCGCCCCAGCTCTTCCAGACGCTCGAGAACTCGACGCCGATCACGCCGCCGCCGAGCACGGCGACCTTCTTCGGCACGAAGTCGAGCGCGAGGGCCTGCTCGGAGGTGATGACGCGTCCGCCGATCTCGAGACCGGGGAGCGTGCGCGAGTAGGAACCGGTCGCGAGGATGACGTTGGTCCCGCGGATGACCTGGTCGCCCACCTGCACCGTGTTCGGCGAGGTGAGGCGGCCGGCCCCCTCGATGGTCGTGATGCCGCGGCCCTTGAGGTGCGCCTGAAGCCCCTTGTACTTACCCGCGACGATGCCCTCGCGGTAGCTCGTGACGGCGGCGATGTCGATGCCGCCGAACTGGGTGGTCACCCCGTACTTGGCCGACTCGCGTGCGACATCCGCGACCTCGGCGGAGTGCAGGAGGGCCTTGGTCGGGATGCAGCCGACGTGGAGGCAGGTGCCGCCGACCTTGTCCTTCTCGATGAGTGCCACGGACTTGCCGAGCTGGGCGTAGCGGAGGGCGGCGGCGTAGCCACCGCTTCCCGCTCCCAGGACGACGAGGTCGAAGGTCTGCTCGGACACTGGAGAAACTCCCTTGCGCTTCACGTGTCGGAGCCCCGCGTCATCGGTGGTGTCGCGGAGCGGGAATCGGCAAGGCGTTCCTTGCCGCATCGACCCTACTACGGCCGTGCGAGCTCCGCCGTCAGGGCGAGGAGCGTGCGCACCGCGACGGCGCTGGGTCCCTTGCCCACCGCCCCGTAGGGCGATCCGGAGTTGTACGCGGGCCCCGCGATGTCGAGGTGCGCCCATCCGATCCTTGCCCCGGGACCCTCGCCGCCTGCCTCGCCGACGAAGGCGCGGAGGAAGTGCCCGGCCACGAGCATGCCGCCCGCGGTGTGACCGGGCTTCGCGTTCGCGAGATCGGCGACGTCGGAGTCGAGCACCGAGCGCAGCTCGGCGGGGAGCGGCATCGCCCACATCGCCTCGTCGGAGGCGGCGGCTGCCGCCAGCACCCGGTCGACAGCCGGCGTGTCGCCCATGACACCCGTCGTGCGCTCCCCGAGCGCCACCCGCGCCGCCCCGGTGAGGGTCGCCACGTCGACGAGCAGGTCGGGGCGCTCGGTCGCCGCGCTGGCCAGCCCATCGGCGAGCACGAGGCGACCCTCCGCGTCGGTGTTGGTGACCTCGACGGTCGTGCCGTTCCACATCCGCAGCACGTCGCCGGGTCGCACGGCGCTGCCCGAGGGCATGTTCTCGGCAAGGCACAGCCACGCCGACACCCGCACGGGAAGCGCGCGCCGGGCGGCGTCGAGCACGACGGCGAGCGCGGTAGCGGCGCCGGTCATGTCGTACTTCATGGTCGGCATGGACGCCGGCGGCTTGAGCGAGAGCCCGCCCGAGTCGAAGGTGATCCCCTTGCCGACGATCGCGAGGTGGCGCTCCGCATCCTGGGGCGCGTAGCGCACGATCACGAGGCGGGGGCCGCGGCTCGACCCGCTGCCGACGCCGAGGATGCCGCCGTAGCCGCCCGCCGCGAGCGCAGCCTCGTCGAGCACCTCGACGTCGACCGGGAGCCCTGCGGCGTGCTCGCCCACCCGCTCGGCGAAGGTCGCCGGGTACAGATCGGACGCGGGCTCGTTCACGAGATCTCGCACGAGGTGCGTCGCGAGCGCGGTCGCCTCGGCGGCCGCCGCGATCCGATCGCCCGCGAAGGACTCGGGCGCGCGAAGGGCGATGCGCGCGACCGGCAGCTTGGAGCTCAGATCGGATGCCGTGCGGTAGGCGAGATACGCGTATGCGCCGCTCGCGGCCGATTCGAGCATGACGCTCGCGCTCGACTCGTCCGCGACCGGCAGGGCGAGCGTGACCGATTCGAGCCCGGCACTCAGCCGACCCACCGTGCCGGCGGCGGAGCGGAGCGCCGCGCGAGTCACGTCGGCGCCGATGCCGATGAACGCGACGGGAGACTCCCACCCCTGTGGCACCGGACCCCGGCGGAACTCGTCGGCCCCGCCCGTCACCCCGAGCGGCTCGAGCAGGGCGGTGAGTTCCTCGGGTGCGTCGTCGAGGGCGACGACGGGCCCGTCGGGGCCCCGGCGGACGGCGACGACGACGAGCGTCGTGGTGATGCGGGCGAGCGGCAGAGAGGTGACGGAGAGATCGGGCACGGCCATGGCGCCAGGCTAGTCGCCGACCGGGTCGCATGTTCGCTGTCAGCATGACGCCACGGCCCGCGAGCTCCGGCGGCACGTGGGGCCTGCTCGTAGACTCGTTTCCATGGATCCGAACCCGCTCTACGAGGTCGTCGGCGACGTCTCCGACGTTCCCCCCGGGCTGCATCTCGTGGCCGGGCTGACGGGGTTCACCGACTCCGGATCCGCGGTGTCCCAGATCACCGAGCTGCTCCGAGGCCTGCCCGTGGCGCGCGAGCTGATCGTGTTCGACAACGACCAGCTGCTGGACTATCGCGCGCGCCGGCCCGTGATGTTCTTCGACGAGGACCATCTCTCGGAGTACGAGCCGGCACGACTGTCGCTTTCGCTCGTCGAGGACGAGCTGCACCGCCCGTTCCTGTTGCTCACGGGCTACGAGCCCGACTTCCGCTGGGAGGCATTCACCCGAGTCGTCCTGGATCTCATCGAGCGGTTCCAGGTGTCCGATACCACGTGGATCAACGCGATCCCGATGCCCACGCCCCACACGCGGGCGATCGGTGTGACGGTGAGCGGAAACCGCCCCGACCTCGCCGACGCATACTCGGTCTGGCGGCCCCGTACCCAGGTACCGGGCAACGCCCTGCACCTGCTCGAGTACCGCATGCAGGAGGTGGGGCATCCGGTGGCCGGCTTCGTGCTGTTGGTCCCGCACTACCTCGCCGACACGGAGTTCCCGCTCGCAGCGGTCGCGGCCCTCGAGTCGATCAGCGCGGCGACGGGCCTCATCTTCCCCACCGACGAGCTGCGCGAAGAGGGCCGCGAGTTCATCCAGAAGGTCGAAGAGCAGGTGGCGGGGAACCCGGAACTCGAGCGGCTCGTGCACACCCTCGAGGAACGACACGACAGCTACATGCAGGAGAACCCTCTGCCCTCGCCGCTCGTCGACGAGGACGGCGAGCTCCCGAGTGCCGACACCATCGCGGCCGAGCTCGAGCGCTTCCTCGCCTCGCGACGCGACGAGCCGCGTCCGTGACGTTCACGGGATGGCATCCGCGTAGCCTGTTCGCGTGAACTCCGCGCGGTCCTGGGTCGTCTTCGCCGGGGCCGCGTTCGCATACCTCATCGGCGTCATGCAGCGCACCTCCTTCGGGGTTGCGGGGGTGGATGCGACCGAGCGCTTCGCGGTGAGCGCCGCGGCGATCTCGGTCGTGGCGGTCGTGCAGATCGTCGTCTACGCCGTGCTGCAGATCCCTGTCGGCGTGCTCGCGGATCGGGTCGGGGCGCCGCCGCTCATCGTCGTCGGCGCAGTGACCATGGCCGTCGGGCAGGGGGTGCTCGCGCTCGCGGGCGACATCGGGCTGGCGCTCGTGGCACGCGTGCTCGTGGGAACGGGTGACGCCTTCATCTTCGTGAGCGTCATGCGCTTGCTGCCGGCGTGGTTCGAGGGGCGCATCCTGCCGCAGCTCTCTCAGTGGGTCGGGATGACCGGGCAGCTCGGGCAGATCGTCTCGGCTCTCCCGTTCGCGTTCCTCCTGCACCTGCAGGGGTGGACGCCCGCTTTCCTGATCGCCGCAGCGGCGGGGCTGCTCACCGCTGCGGTGGGGCTCGTGACGCTCCGGCGCGGGGCCGACCGCGTGACGACGGCCGAGATCCGCACCATCGAGCCGTCCGAGCTCGGGCTGCGCGCGAGCTTCGGGCGTCCGGGTACGCAGCTGGGCTTCTGGGCCCACCTGCTCGCCGGCACCGTGCCCACGATGCTCGGCATCCTGTGGGGCTTTCCCTTCCTGACAGCAGGCCTCGGCTACGCCCCGGCGACCGCATCCGGCGTCTTCACGCTCATGGTGATCGGCACCTTCGTCTCCGGGCCCGTCGTGGGGTTGCTCGTCGCGCGGCACCCCATGCGACGCAGCGACCTCGTGCTGGGGATCACCTGGGGTGTGTACGGCATCTGGACCATCGCGTTGCTGTGGCAGCCCCAGCCGCCGCTGTGGCTCGTCGCGCTGCTCTTCCTCGGGGTCGGGGCATGCGGACCCGCCTCGCTCGTGGGACTCGACGTGGCCCGCAGCGCGAACCCACGGCACGCCTACGGCTCGGCCACCGGGATCGCCAACACGGGCGGCTTCATCGGCGGATTCCTCGGGATGCTGCTCGTGGGCGTCGTGCTCGACATCGTCGACGAGGTGCGCGTCGCCCACGGGGCGGCATCGGATCTCTACAGCCTCGACGGCTTCCGGGTCGCCTTCCTGAGCACCTATCTCATCGCGATCGTCGGGACATCCGGCCTGCTCTGGAAGCGGCGACATACCCGACGGCGTCTCTGGGAGGAATCGGGAATAGTCATCGCCCCCTTATGGGTTGCACTTATCAGTGCGCGCGGCAGGAGGCGTCCTCCGCGTGTGCGAGAATAGATAACCGAGACCCGGTCGAGTCCTCGTCTCGTGGCCGTCGGCAGGATGATTTCCCGCCGCAGGACGCGAGGGACTTGACACGGGTCTACGTACTGCCCAGACGCACCTCCCCACCCGCGAAAGGGGTCAGCATGGCCACCCCCCGATCCACCTCGACGAAAGACGCGGTCAAGGACGACCGCACGTCGTCCACGGCGACCGCAACCAAGACCACGAGCGCAGCTGCGGCCACGTCCGCCGCCAAGAAGCCCGCCGCGAAGGCGGCCGAGGCGAAGAAGCCCGCAGCGAAGGCGCCCGCGACCAAGGCCGCGGCGAAGTCCACCGCCAAGAAGCCTGCCGCCTCGAAGGCGTCGCCGGCGAAGGCCAAGGACGCCGACGACGAGCTCGACGACACCGACGAGGACGCGGTTCTCGAGGGCGACATCGAGACGGATGTCGACGAGACGGCCGACGACGACGCGGCGGACGACACCGCCGACGAGGCCGACGCGCCCGAGTCGAAGGAGGGCGACTCCGAGGAGGACGACTCCGACGAGGAGGAGAGCACGGGGCGCGACGAGCCGCTTCCGACCGGGGCGCTCCGTCTGTCGATGACCGATGACGAGGACGAGGTCCCCGTCTATTCGGCCGCCATCACGGGCGCGACCGCCGACCCGGTCAAGGACTACCTCAAGCAGATCGGCAAGGTCGCCCTCCTCAACGCGGAGCAGGAGGTCGAACTCGCGATGCGCATCGAGGCGGGCCTCTTCGCCGAGGAGAAGCTCTCCCAGATGTCCGACCAGGAGAAGCGCAGCCAGCTCGGCCGCGAGCTGTCCTGGGTGGCGCGCGACGGCCAGCGGGCCAAGAACCACCTCCTCGGTGCGAACCTCCGCCTCGTCGTGTCGCTCGCGAAGCGCTATACGGGTCGCGGCATGCAGTTCCTGGATCTCATCCAGGAAGGCAACCTCGGTCTCATCCGCGCCGTGGAGAAGTTCGACTACACCAAGGGCTTCAAGTTCTCGACGTACGCCACCTGGTGGATCCGCCAGGCGATCACGCGCGCGATGGCCGACCAGGCCCGCACCATCCGCATCCCGGTGCACATGGTCGAGGTCATCAACAAGCTCGCACGCGTGCAGCGGCAGATGCTGCAGGACCTGGGCCGCGAGCCCACGCCCGAGGAGCTCAGCCGCGAACTCGACATGACGCCCGAGAAGGTCATCGAGGTGCAGAAGTACGGCCGCGAGCCGATCTCGCTGCACACCCCGCTCGGTGAAGACGGCGACAGCGAGTTCGGCGACCTCATCGAGGACACCGAGGCGGTCGTGCCGGCCGATGCGGTGGGCTTCACGATGCTGCAGAAGCAACTCGAGTCGCTGCTCGACTCGCTCTCCGAGCGAGAGGCCGGCGTCATCCGGATGCGCTTCGGCCTGGGCGATGGGATGCCGAAGACGCTCGACCAGATCGGCGACACCTTCGGCGTGACGCGCGAGCGCATCCGCCAGATCGAGTCGAAGACGATGGCGAAGCTGCGCCACCCGTCGCGGTCGCAGTCGCTGCGCGACTACCTCGAGTAGGCCGGCGCGTGGACGTCCCCTACGACGAGAACCGCACCCGGCCGCGCGAGGTCGAGGTCGACGGTGTGCGCTATGAACGCCTGCCGATCAAGACGCACGTGGTGCTGCCGGGGGAGCCGCTGGACCCGGTGATCGAGAGGTACGCCCTCCCGGAACTCCGCGACGGCGACTGGCTCTTCATGACCGAGAAGATGGTCGCGGGCTCACAAGGGCGCGCCTACCCCGTCGCGGAGGTGAAGGCCCGGCCCCTCGCCGTGTGGCTCGCCAAGCGGGTCGTCCGCACGCCGTGGGGTATCGGGCTCGGCATCCCCGAGACCATGGAGATGGCCATCCGCGAGGTCGGCACCGTGCGGATCCTGTTCGCCGCGGCCGTCTCGGTCGTCTCGAAGAAGGTGCTCCGACGCTCCGGCGACTTCTACCGCGTCGCGGGCCCCAAGGCGCGCGGCATCGACGGTCCCGGCTATCCGACCATCCCGCCCTACGACGAGATGGTCGTGTTGACGGCGGAGAAGCCCACCGAGACCTCCCACCACGTGCGTGATGTGATCGCCGGGCACGGCATCCGCGCCGAGGTGCTGCTTGTCGATATCAACGACATCGGCGGCAACGTGCTGGGCTCCACGCTCACACGCGCCGACGAGGAGCTCGTGCGGCGGATCCTGCGCGACAATCCGATCGGCCAGGGCCACGAGTCGACCCCGCTCGGGATCATCCGCCGCGTCGCGTAGGCCGGCGCTCAGTCCTCGATGACGCGCGGGATGCGTCGCGAGGCGCGCGCGAGGATCTCGTCGCCGATCGTTCCCGCCCAGGCAGCCCACTGCTCGACCGTCGGCTCGCCCGCGTCCCCCGGGCCGTAGACGATCGCGGCGTCGCCGCGAAGCGTGCTGCTCGCGGACTCGACCATGATGGTGTCGATGTCGACGGCGAGGACGCGCGCGCGGCGACCGCCGAGCAGCACCTCTGCACCCGATCCCGACGGCCCGAGCACCGAGGGCGGGATGCCGTCCGCTGCTCCCACGTCGAGCACGGCGCCACGCCCGCCCACCGCGAGCACCTCGGCGCGCAGGGTCATCGTGCCGCGCAGCCCGAGTCCCGGCCCGTCGACATCGTCGAACGGCGAGACGCCGTAGGCCGCGATGCCGAAGCGCACGAGGTCGTACCGCGCCTCGGGTTCACGGATGCCGGCGGAGCTCGCCGCGAGGTGCAGCAGCGGCCGGTCAGGACCGGCCAGCGGCACGCCGAGCTCGCCCGCGACCGCCACCGCGCGCTCGAACTCCGCGCGAGCGGCGGCGTCGGCCTCGGCGGATGCGTCAGCGAGGTGGGACCAGAGCCCCGCGATGCGCACATGACCGGCGGAGGCCGCCCCGAGGGCGTCGCGCACGAGATCGGGCCAGTCCTCGGGAGACGCTCCGTTGCGGTGCAGCCCGGTGTCGATCTTGAGATGCACGGCGGCGCGACGAGCCTCGGCGGCCTGGACGACACGTGCGAGCTCGTCCCGCGAGGAGACGCCGAGGTCGACGTCGTGCGCGATCGCGGCCCCGAAGTCGGTGTCGGCACCGTGCAGCCAGGCGAACAGCGGCACGTCGACTCCGGCCTCCCGCAGCGCGAGCGCGGCGGGTACCTCGAGCACGGCGAGCGAGTCGGCACCCGATTCGAGCGCTGCGCGGGCCACGGGCAGCATGCCGTGGCCGTAGGCGTCGGCCTTCACGGCGAGCATGGTGCGGGCGGGCGCCGCGATCGCGGCGAGCGCGGCGACGTTGTGCCGGAAGGCGGAGAGGTGCAGACGCAGCTCGCTCATCGCGCCTCCCGGCGGATGCGGTCCCCGAGCCCGGCGGTGAGGGCGAGCGCGGGACGTTCGGTCCAGGCGGCCCATTCGCGCGCGGAGGGCTCGCCGCGCTCGGGGTCTCCGAAGACGACCACCTCGGTCCCCGGGGGGACGACCTCGTCGCCCAGGTCGACGACGAACTGGTCCATGGCGATGCGGCCGACGAGCGGATACCGTATCCCGGCGATCGCGACCTCTGCGCGGTTGGAACCCAAGCGGGGGATGCCGTCGGCGTACCCGAGGCCCACGAGCCCGAGCGTGGTCGACCGTCGGGTGCGGAAGGTGTAGCCGTAGGAGACGCCCGCGCCTTCCGGCACGCGCTTGACGGCGATGAGTTCTCCCGTGACGGTCATGACGGGGCGGTGGACGCCGTCGAGTCCGAAGGCCAGGGCCGCGTCGGCCGCGTCCGGGGGAGTACCGAAGCCGACCTCGAGGCGCGACGCGCGGGCGACATCCGCGTCGGCCTCGTTCGAGACGGTCAGCGTGCGGATGCCCACCTCCCGTGCGAGCGGGGCGACGAGTACGAGCCCGTGTCCGTAGGCGTCCGCGCGTGCGTCGAGTACGTCGGCACCCGTCTCACGCAGGTTCGCGGCGAGCGCGTCGAGATCGATCAGGGCATGCCGCTGCAGACCGCGCGACGATGCCGACGCCTCGTCAGCCAGCGACGGACTCCGCGAGCCGCGCCGTCTCGTCATGCCACTCGAGGGCGGTCTCGATGAGCTTCGACTTGTAGGCGGTGCCGTGGTGAGCGCAGAACAGCAGTTCGCCGGAGGCCAGGGTCACGCGTACGTATGCCTGGGCGCCGCACAGGTCGCAGCGGTCGAGAGCCGTGAGGGCGGGGCGCTCCAGCTCGACGGTGTCGTCGGTCGTGATGTGAGACATGTCCTGCTCCTTCCCTCGGGTCGCGGTGTGGTGCGATGACACCCATGTAAGCATGCGCAGCCTGAGCTTTCCGGATGCGGCGGGGCATTTCGCTGTCCGCGTAGCGAATCCGCCCTCGATGCGCTCCCGTGTGCCGTCGAAGCAGCGTGGGCGGCCGCGGTTAGGCTCATGAAGTGACCGACTACTCCGCGCGCCATCTCTCTGTTCTCGAGGGTCTCGAGGCGGTTCGCAAGCGGCCCGGGATGTACATCGGGTCCACCGATTCGCGGGGCCTCATGCACTGCCTGTGGGAGATCATCGACAACTCCGTCGACGAGGCTCTCGGCGGCTACGGCGACCGGATCGAGGTCATCCTGCACCCCGACGAGTCGGTCGAGGTGCGCGACCATGCGCGCGGCATCCCGGTCGACATCGAGCCCAAGACGGGCCTCTCGGGCGTCGAGGTGGTCTTCACCAAGCTGCACGCGGGTGGCAAGTTCGGCAGCGGCTCCTACACCTCGTCCGGCGGCCTGCACGGTGTCGGCGCCTCGGTCGTCAACGCCCTCTCGGAGCGGCTCGACGTCGAGGTGGATCGCGATGGCAAGACATGGGCGATGTCGTTCCACCGCGGCGAGCCGGGTGTGTTCGCGGATGCGGGCGCACCGAGCCCCGACGCCCCCTTCACTCCGTTCGTGTCCGGCAGCGAGCTGCGCGTCGTCGGGAAGGTCGCCAAGGGCGTCACCGGCACGCGGATCCGCTACTGGGCGGATCGTCAGATCTTCACGAAGGGCGCCGGGTTCCAGACCGAGGACCTCATCGGGCGCGCGCGGCAGACGGCGTTCCTCGTGCCGGGACTCGGCATCGAGATCCGTGACGATCGCGGCGAGGAGCCCACGACCGCTGTCTTCCGTTTCGAGGGCGGCATCAGCGAGTTCGTCGAGCATCTCGCGCCCGACTCTGCGATCTCCGACGTGTGGCGCATCCAGGGAACCGGCGCGTATACCGAGACGGTTCCGGTGCTCCAGGAGAACGGGCACATGGTGCCGACCGAGCTGCAGCGCGAGTGCGAGGTCGATCTCGCACTGCGCTGGGGCACCGGCTACGACACCGTGTTCAAGAGCTTCGTCAACATCATCGCCACCCCGAAGGGGGGAACGCACCAGTCCGGTTTCGAGCAGGGGCTGCTGAAATTCCTTCGGGCGGAGGTGGAGAAGAACGCCCGTCGGCTCAAGGCGGGCTCGGACAAGCTCGAGAAGGACGACGTCTTCGCGGGGCTGACGGCGGTGCTGACCGTACGTCTGCCCGAGCCGCAGTTCGAGGGGCAGACCAAGGAGGTGCTCGGCACCCCGGCCGTGCGGGCCATCGTCTCGAACGCCGTCGTGAAGGGCATGCAGGCGCGTTACGCGAGCACGAAGCGCGACGACAAGGCGCAGGCGGCGCTCGTGCTCGACAAGGTCGTCGCCGAGATGAAGTCGCGCATCTCGGCCCGCGCGCACAAGGAGACCCAGCGGCGCAAGAATGCGCTCGAGAGCTCGTCCCTCCCGGCCAAGCTCGTCGACTGCCGCTCGAACGACATCGCCGACACTGAGCTCTTCATCGTCGAGGGCGACTCCGCCCTCGGCACGGCGAAGCTCGCGCGCGACTCCGAGCACCAGGCGCTGCTGCCCATCCGCGGCAAGATCCTCAACGTGCAGAAGGCCTCGGTGGCCGACATGCTCGGCAACGCGGAGTGCGCGTCGATCATCCAGGTGATCGGGGCGGGCTCCGGCCGCAGTTTCGATCTCGAGGCGGCGCGCTACGGCAAGGTCATCATCATGAGCGATGCCGACGTCGACGGAGCTCACATCCGCACCCTGTTGCTCACCCTGTTCTTCCGCTACATGCGGCCGATGATCGAAGACGGCCGCGTCTTCGCCGCCGTGCCGCCGCTGCACCGCGTCGTCGCGATGAACGCGGGCTCGAAGCCCAACGACGTGATCTACACCTACTCGGAGCAGGAGCTGCAGGGTGTCCTCGCGACGCTCAAGAAGCAGGGCAGGCGGTACCAGGATCCGATCCAGCGTTACAAGGGTCTCGGCGAGATGGATGCCGATCAGCTCGCCGAGACCACGATGAGTCGTGCGCATCGCACCTTGCGTCGCGTGCGTGTCGAGGACGCCGACGCCGCCAATCGCGTGTTCGAGCTGCTCATGGGCAACGAGGTCGCACCCCGCAAGGACTTCATCATCGCCGGCCAGGGACTCGACCGCTCGCGCGTGGACGTCTGACGGCTCGCGCGGTGCTCAGCCCGCTGCGGTGAGCGCGCGGCCCACGGAGCCGACCACCGCCTCGAGCGGGGTACCCGATGCGTCGCGCTTGGCGCCGGGCTCGGGCAGCGTGCGCGCCGCGCCGTCGCTCGACACGGCGAGTGCGGGGGCGGCACCGACCCACGCGAGGGCGAGGGAGTCCTCGCCCTTCAAGAATGCGTGCGAGCGAACGCCTCCCGTCGCACGGCCCTTACCCGGGAACTCGTGGAAGTACGACACCTTGGCGCGACCGGGGTCTGTGCCTGGGAGCGTGCCCGTGGGCGTGGAGATCGTGACGACCACCGCATCCGCGGGATCCACCGCACCGAAGAAGATGACATCGGCCTTGGCCGAGAGGTTGATGCCGGCCATGCCTCCGGCCGCAGCGCCCTGGGGTCGCACGGCGGATGAGGCGAAGTGCAGCAACTGCGCGTCGGAGGTGACGAAGACGAACTCGAGCGAGTCCGGACCCTGGAACGCGCCCACGACCTCGTCGCCGGGCTTGAGGGCGATCACCTCGAAGTCCGGGCGGTTCGGGTAGCCGCCCGGGGCGACGCGCTTGACGACACCCTGGCGGGTGCCGAGCGCGATCGGCTCGTGCGAGGCGAGGGAGACGAGCCCGAGCACGCGCTCCTTCTTGTCGGCGATCCCCAGGTAGTCGGCGATGCGGGCGCCGGCCGCCAGCTGCACCGAGTTCGCCGGAACCGAGGGCAGGTCGACCGGGGTGAAGCGGATGAGTCGGCCGCGTGAGGTGATCGCGCCGAGCTCGCCACGGGTCGTGCCGCGTACGGTCGACAGGATGGCGTCGTGTTTCGAGCGCCGGGTGGCGGGAAGGGGACCGTCGACGCCGTCGGGCAGGTCGATGCGCACGGCGCGCCCCGTGGTGGAGAGCACGACGAGGGTGGGCGCATCCGGGATCTCGAGCGAGACGCCCGACGCGGCCTTCCGCGAGGAGGCCGTCGCGGCGACGTTGGCCCCCGCCTCGGTCAGCAGGGTGCGCCGCGGCGTGCCGAAGCGCTCCGCGACCTCGTCGAGCTCCTCGCCGACGCGCGAGCGGATGCGCGCAGGTTCGGCGAGCAGCGCCTCCAGCTCCGCGATCTCTGCCCGCAGCTTGTCGCGTTCGGTCTCCAGCTCGACACGGCTGAACCTGGTGAGCCGCCGGAGCTGGAGCTCGAGGATGTACTCGGCCTGCAGCTGCGAGAGGTCGAAGACCTCCATGAGGCGGGTGCGAGCCTGGGCGGTGTCGTCGCTGCCGCGGATGACCTGGATGACCTCGTCGATGTCGAGGATCGCGATGAGCAGGCCCTCGACGAGATGCAGCCGCTCCTGCCGTCGCGCGAGACGGTACTGGGAGCGACGCGTGACCACCTGGATGCGGTGGTCGAGGTAGACGCGCAGCAGCTCGCGCAAGCCGAGGGTCTGCGGGCGGCCCTCGACGAGCGCGACGTTGTTGATAGAGAAGCCATCCTCGAGCGGCGTGAGGCGGTACAACTGCTCGAGCACGGCCTCGGGGGAGAAGCCGGTTTTGATGCCGATGACGAGGCGCAGCCCGTTCTTGCGGTCCGTCAGGTCGGTGACGTCGGAGATGCCCGTGATCTTCTTGGCGCCGACGCCGTCCTTGATCTTCTCTATGACCTTCTCGGGGCCCACGAGGTACGGCAGCTCGGTGACCACGAGGCCGGTGCGCCGTGCCGAGAGCTGCTCGATCGACACCTTCGCGCGGGTCTTGAACGATCCGCGCCCGGTGGCGTAGGCATCGCGGATGCCATCGAGGCCCACGATCGTGCCACCGGTCGGGAGGTCCGGCCCCGGCACGTAGGCCATGAGCTCGTCGAGCGTGGCGTCGGGGTTCTCGAGCAGGTGACGTGCCGCCCCGACGACCTCGATGAGGTTGTGCGGAGCCATGTTGGTGGCCATGCCGACTGCGATGCCGCTCGCCCCGTTGACGAGCAGGTTCGGGTAGGCGGCGGGGAGCACCGAGGGCTGCGTGAGCTGATTGTCGTAGTTCGGGACGAAGTCGACGACATCCTCGTCGAGGGATTCGACGAGCGCCAGCGCGGCGGCCTGCATGCGCGCTTCGGTGTAGCGCGGCGCCGCGGGGCCGTCGTCGAGGGAGCCGAAGTTCCCGTGCCCGTCCACGAGGGGCACGCGCATCGTGAAGTCCTGCGCCATGCGCACGAGTGCGTCGTAGATGGCGGTGTCGCCGTGGGGGTGCAGGCGGCCCATGACGTCGCCCACGACACGAGCCGACTTGACGTGTCCGCGATCCGGTCGAAGACCCATCTCGCTCATCTGGTACAGGATGCGGCGCTGCACGGGCTTGAGGCCGTCGCGCGCGTCGGGGAGGGCACGCGAATAGATGACCGAGTAGGCGTACTCGAGGAACGATCCCTGCATCTCGGTCGCGACGTCGATGTCTTCGATGCGTTCGCCGACAGGGGTCACGAGGGCACGGGATTCGGGAGGGGAGGCGGGCGGAGTCATAGGATCGTCGCCATGCTACCGGCGGCGAAAACGCACAAGCGGAGCCTCGCGGAGATCGTGCCGAATTGCCTCGAGGCGATCGCGGGCCGGCCTGGCCGGATGGGGCTTCCGCGCGTCGAGAAGGCCGTCGTGCTGCTCGTCGACGGGCTGGGGCACGATGCCCTCACGGCTCACGCCGGACACGCCCGCTCGCTCGCGCGCCGGCTGCCCCATGATCCGGCGATCGGCGCAGGGTTCCCGACGACCACGGTCGCCGCGCTCGCAACGCTCACGACAGGCGAGCCCGCGGGCCGCCACGGACTCGTCGGCTATCGGGTCTTCGACCCCGCGCGTGATCGCGTCGTGAACCAGCTGAGCGGCTGGGACGGGCTGGATCCCGCGAGCTGGCAGCGCTCGCCCACGCTCTTCGAGCGTGCGGTGGTCGACGGCGTGCGCTCGATCGCGATCGCGCATCCGCGCTACGCCGACTCGGAGTTCACCCGCGCGGTGCTGCGCGGGGCCGAGTTCGTCGGCGCCGCGGATTCCGCCGCCCGGACCAGCGCGCTGACGCGCGCTCTCGCTGATCCGGGTCGTGCGCTCATCTACTACTACGTTCCGGATCTCGATATGGCGGGTCATGCGAAGGGCATGGCATCACGGGAGTGGGTCGAAGCGCTTGAAGCGCTCGACGCCGAAGTCGCCGACGCCCTCGGCGTTCTCGGTGCCCGGCACGGTCTCGTGGTCACGGCCGACCACGGCATGGTCGACGTGCCCGAGCACGCGCATCGCATCCCGCCCCCCGAGCTCTTCGAGGGCGTCCGGCACATCGCGGGGGAGCCGCGCTGCCTGCAGCTCCACCTCGAGGCAGGGCTCGATCCCGCGGAGCTGGCGGATCGCTGGCGGGCATCCGAGGGTGCACGCGCGTGGATCGCGACGCGCGAGGAGGCGGTGGCCGCCGGCTGGTTCGGGGTGGTCGACCCGGAGGTGCTTCCACGGATCGGCGAGGTGCTCGTGGCGGCGCGTGCCGACGCCGCCTATTACGCAGATGCTCAGGATCGCGGACGCGGCATGGTCGGCCAGCATGGCTCGCTCACCCGCGCCGAGACCGCGGTGCCGCTGCTGCGCTTCGGTGCGTTCGCGGACTGAGGCGGGCGGACTACTCGTCGTCGCTTCGGGCGCCGAAGACGATCTCGTCCCAGCTGGGCATCGAAGCGCGGCCCCGCCGCTTGCCGAGCGGACCGGTCGCGCCCGACGATCCGGATGCCTTTGCCGTCGGCGCTGAGGTGAAGTTCGCCGGAACCGGCTCCTCCGGCACACCGTCGAGGGGCACGTCGACGAGCTTCACGACGCCCGTGGAGGGGTGCGAGGCGAGGCCGGGGTCGACGTCGTCGAGGTCGAGCGGCTCACGCTCGCCGCGCCGCCTGCGGAGCGCCTCCAGCAGGTCGGCGGTGTGGTGCGTGCCGCTGGGCTCCTCTGCGGCCTGGGTACGTCCGCCGAACTCGAGCTGGGTGAACTCGACAGCGGTGACGGTGCTGCCGTCCCCATCGGGCTCGGCGGCGAAGGCTCCAGAATCGAACCGCGCGTCGTCGCGCTCGTCGAGCGGCACGGCGCGCAGTCGAGGAATGAGGCTCGGCGGCAGCTCACCCTGCTGGGAGAGCTGGACGGCCTCCTGGTTGAGCGGTTGCAGCGACTGCTTCTTGGGCTCGAACCCCCATCGGGCGTCGCGTGCGATGTCGGCCGCGCTGAAGGTGAGCTTGACGATCCATCCACCACCCTGCTCTTTCCAGCTGGCCCACCGCTCGCCAGTGGCGCCCGCGTCGGCGAGGCGCTCCCGGATCACCGAGCCGAAGGTCGCGCCCGAGGCCAGGGGGTCGGTCTCCACGGCCATGTGCACAGGCACATTGAGCGCCGATTCGACGACGTACTCGCGCTCGGCCAGCACGGGGCCCTCGAACCGCTTGATGTACTCGAGGGAGGCGCCCGTGACGCGCGCGACGTCCTCGGCGGTCATGCCCGCCCGGATCTGGGCCTGGATCTCTCGCGGAGCCAGCCGCCGCAGCGGACCCGGTTCGGGCATCGAGGCGCGCAACCGCGACTGAACGGTCTCGTCGACCTCGACGCGGTACTGCGCACCGTCATCCGAGGCGAGCAGGAGCGAGCCGTTCTCGACTCCGATGACCTTGAGCTCTTGCATGCCGAACGACCTCCAGCCGTCATGATTCGTGGCCAGGATGCCATGGGACGGGCCCGGAATCGGGGAATAACCCGGGCGCGCCGCGAGTTGCACTGGCAGCGACGATGGGGCTGCCTGGGAGGCGCCTGGGAGGGTTTGCACTCCCGACCTCAATGATGCAGACTGACGCCGCTTCACACGCACACAGCGATGGAAATGGATGGGAATGGCTACCGATTACGACGCCCCTCGGAAGACCGACGACGACACCGAGTCGATCCAGGCCCTCCAGGAGCGTGTGCCCGACAAGCTGTCGGGCGTGGTCGACGTCGATGACGCCGACAACCCGGGCTTCGAGCTCGCAGGCCAGGACCTCTCCGACCTCGACCTGGATGTCGTCGTGCTTCCTCCGCAGGAGGACGAGTTCACGTGCGTGAGCTGCTTCCTCGTGAAGCACCAGTCGCAGTTCGATCACAAGACCGATCTGGGACCGATCTGCATCGAGTGCGCCGCCTGAGGGTCCTTCCCCGCTGATCGAGCAGCCCGTATAGCGGGCGCGTCGACGTCAGCGCGTCGAACCGGCGATCGCCGCCGCGAGCTCCTCGGCGCGGCGACTCGAGATGAGCCAGTAGGGCGTCGGATCCGTCGGATCGTCCAGCTCGACCCGCACCACGTCGGGGATCCAGCCGCGGATCAGGAGCCACGCATCCGCGTGCAGGCCGACACCGCGCTCGTGCACCGCATCCGCGCCGCGCGCGGCACGGACGGATGCGACGACCGAGAGCGGGAGACGGGCGCGGCCCGCACGCAGCTCGCCGTCCGCGACCTCGATCGTCGGGGTGGTCAGCAGGAGGGTCGCGACGATGGCGCCGTACAGCGTGATCGCGACGATCCAGCCGGCCACCGTGGAGATCGGCAGGAACACGAGCAGCGACGCGGGGATCACGAGCGCCGTCGCGAGGAAGATCCAGGGGGCCGGCCACAGCCGTTCGCGGTAGGTCATCGTCTCCATTCGACCATGGACTACCCTCGTGGAGTGACCGAGTCCGTCGAGGTACTGCTGCGCGCCGACGTCGCGCCCGTCTACGCCCACCCCGGCGATGCGGGGGCGGATCTCGTCTCGACTGACGATGTGGTGTTGGCGCCGGGTCAGCGTGCGACGGTCGGAACGGGCGTCGCGATCGCGTTGCCCGACGGGTACGTCGCCTTCGTGGTGCCCCGCAGCGGCCTGGCCGCCAAGCACGGCATCACGATCGTCAACAGCCCCGGCACCGTCGACGCGGGCTACCGCGGCGAGATCCGAGTGACCCTGCTCAACACCGACGCCCGCGAGAGCTACCGCATCTCGGCGGGCGACCGCATCGCACAGCTCATCGTGATGCCGGTGAGCCGAGCCCGCTTCATCCCGGTCGAGCGCCTTCCCGGCTCCGACCGCGGAGAGGGCGGCTTCGGATCGACCGGCTACTCGACCCGAGGAGGAACCCCATGAGCGACGCACCCATCGACGACGCTGCTGTCGATCACCCGAAGTCGGCACCCGAGGACCGCGAGGTCAACGGCCCGCTGGATGTCGCGGAGGCCAACAGCGTGCGCCCCTACGTCGACCTCGGCGGGGTGAAGATCCTGCCCCGGCCCGACCTCGCCCTGCGCCTCGAGATCGAGGAGGGGAGCAAGCGCGTCGTCGCCGTCGCGCTCGACTACGCCGAGTCCACCCTGCAGGTCCAGCCCTTCGCCGCGCCGCGCACGAGCGGCCTCTGGCACGAGATCCGTGAGCAGATCGTCGAGCAGATCTCGCGGCAGGGCGGCTCCACGCAATCGGTCGAGGGCCCGTTCGGTCCCGAGCTGCGTGCTGAGATCCCGGCGCCTGCAGGAAACGCACCGGGCGTGCGGATCGCGCGGTTCATCGGGGTGGACGGCCCGCGCTGGTTCCTGCGTGGGGTGATCAGCGGCAAGGGCGCGGTCGACCCGGAGGCCGCGGCCCAGGTCGAGGACCTGTTCCGCAGCATCGTCGTCGTGCGCGGCACGACGCCCATGCCGCCACGCGACCTCATCCCGCTCACGGTCCCCGCGAACGTGCAGCCCGGCGCACCCGCCTGATGGCGCGCGACGAGCGGGACCACGCGCAGGAGCCTTCGCCCGACGAGGTGCCCTCGTTCTCCGACGCGGTGGCGGCCGCCGCGCGTCGATCCGGGCTCGGGCATGTGAAGCCGGGGGAGGCGCCGTCGGCGCGCGCCCTCCTCGCGGCGGTGGGCGGCATCCGCGGGCTGGTCGAGTCGATCCTGCCGCCGCTGCTGTTCCTCGTGGTCTATACCGTGACCCAGCAGCTGGTCCCCTCGGTGCTCGCACCGCTCGCCATCGCGGTCGTCTTCATCGTCGTGCGCATCGTTGCGCGGCAGCCCGTCATGACGGCTGTCGTCGGGGCGCTCGGCGTGGGCATCTCGGCAGGGCTCGCCCTGCTGAGCGGGCGCGCATCCGACAACTTCTTGCCGGGCCTCATCATCAACGTGGTGCTGCTGCTCGCGATGCTCGTGAGCCTCGCCGTGCGGCGGCCGCTGATCGGCGTGATGGTCGGACTCCTCACGGGCGACACGGCATGGCGCGCCGATCCCGCGAAGGTGCGGGTCGCGCTCATCGCGACCGTGTTGTGGGCCGCGCTGCCGGCCCTCCGGCTGGCGGTCGAGGTGCCGCTGTACCTCGCGGATGACGCAGCGGGACTCGCGACCGTGAAGCTCCTGCTCGGCATTCCGCCGTATGCCATCGTGCTCTGGGTGACCTGGTTGCTCGTCCGGAGCGCATGGACCGGCGCGTCGGACACGGAGCCCGCGGAAACCGCGTAAGATATCTTGACATCGAGATAAATCGAGCGGTCGACGTGACGTGAACAGGCTTAGGCTTGCCTTGCTGGAATGCGTCCGTGTCGGCCGTCAGGATGCTGGAGAACGCATCCGCACCAACGCCTGAGGAGACGATCGTGTCGAGCATCAACAGCTTTTCCGCCCGTGACACCCTGAACGTCGGCGGCACCGACTACGAGATCTTCCGCATCGACAGCGTCGCCGGATCCGAGAAGCTCCCCTTCAGTCTCAAGGTGCTGCTGGAGAACCTCCTGCGCACCGAGGACGGCGCGAACGTCACCCAGGCGCAGATCGAGGCTCTCGGCTCCTGGAACCCGGATGCCGAACCCGATACCGAAATCCAGTTCTCGCCGGCGCGCGTCATCATGCAGGACTTCACCGGCGTGCCCTGCATCGTCGACCTCGCGACGATGCGCGAGGCCGTCACCGCTCTCGGCGGCGACCCCGACAAGATCAACCCCCTCTCTCCCGCCGAGATGGTCATCGACCACTCGGTCATCGCCGATCTGTTCGGCACCGAGAACGCGCTCGAGCGCAACGTCGAGATCGAGTACGAGCGCAACGGCGAGCGCTACCAGTTCCTGCGCTGGGGCCAGACGGCCTTCGACGACTTCAAGGTCGTGCCTCCGGGCACGGGCATCGTGCACCAGGTGAACATCGAGCACCTGGCCAAGGTCGTGTACGACCGCACCAACGACGGCGTGCTGCAGGCCTATCCCGACACGTGCGTCGGCACCGACTCCCACACCACGATGGTCAACGGCCTCGGTGTGCTCGGGTGGGGCGTCGGCGGCATCGAGGCCGAGGCCGCCATGCTCGGACAGCCCGTCTCGATGCTCATCCCGCGCGTCGTCGGCTTCAAGCTCACGGGCGACATCCCCGCCGGTGTCACGGCTACGGATGTCGTGCTCACGATCACTGACATGCTGCGCAAGCACGGCGTGGTCGGCAAGTTCGTGGAGTTCTACGGCGAGGGAGTCGCATCCGTTCCCCTGGCGAACCGCGCCACGATCGGCAACATGAGCCCCGAGTTCGGTTCGACGGCCGCGATCTTCCCGATCGACGACGTCACGCTCGACTATCTGCGCCTCACCGGACGCGACGAGCAGGCCGTGGCGCTCGTCGAGGCCTACGCGAAGCAGCAGGGTCTCTGGCACGAAGCGTCCCGTGAGCCGGTGTTCAGCGAGTACATGGAACTCGACCTCGGCACCGTCGTTCCCTCGATCGCGGGGCCGAAGCGTCCGCAGGACCGCATTCTGCTCTCCCACGCGAAGGAGCAGTTCGAGACCGACATCCTCAACTACGCGGCTCCGACGACGAGCAACGACATCGTCGACCTGGAGTCGAAGCACTCCTTCCCGGCATCCGACCCCGGCGCCGTCCCCGGCGACGAGGAGAAGGACACCCGTCCCGTCCACATCAACAGCGGCGGCCCGAAGAACGCCTCGAAGCCCGTGCCCGTCACCACTCCCGACGGCACGCACTACATCCTCGACAACGGTGCTGTGACGCTCGCGGCTATCACCTCGTGCACCAACACGTCGAACCCCTCCGTCATGGTGGCCGCGGGCCTGCTCGCCAAGAAGGCCCTCGAGAAGGGCCTCACCCGCAAGCCGTGGGTCAAGACCACGCTCGCCCCGGGCTCCAAGGTCGTCACCGACTACTACGAGAAGTCCGGGCTCGACAAGGCGCTCGAAGGGCTCGACTTCTACACCGTGGGCTACGGCTGCACGGTGTGCATCGGCAACTCGGGCCCGCTCATCGACGAGGTTTCCGCGGCCGTCAACGAGCACGACCTCGCCGTCACGGCGGTGCTCTCGGGCAACCGCAACTTCGAGGGCCGCATCAGCCCCGATGTGAAGATGAACTACCTCGCCTCGCCCCCTCTCGTCGTGGCGTACGCCCTCGCCGGGTCGATGCACTTCGACTTCGAGACCGACGCTCTCGGCACCGACCAGGACGGCAACGACGTCTACCTCAAGGACATCTGGCCTTCGTCGGATGAGGTGCAGTCCGTCATCGACTCCTCGATCTCGCGTGAGCAGTTCATCAAGCAGTACGCGACGGTCTTCGATGGCGACGAGCGCTGGCGCAACCTTCCCACGCCCACCGGCCCCATCTTCGAGTGGGACGAGGACTCGACCTACGTGCGCAAGGCGCCCTACTTCGACGGGCTCACGATGGAGCTCACCCCGGTGACCGACATCACGGGCGCCCGCGTCATGGCGACGCTCGGCGACTCCGTCACGACCGACCACATCAGCCCTGCGGGCAACATCAAGGCGGGCACCCCGGCGGCTCAGTACCTCGAGGCCCACGGCGTCGAGCGCAAGGACTTCAACTCCTACGGCTCGCGTCGCGGCAACCACGAGGTGATGATCCGCGGCACCTTCGCGAACATCCGACTCAAGAACGAGCTCGTCGCGGCCGTCAACGACGGTCAGATCGTCGAGGGCGGCTACACGCGCGACTTCACGCAGCCGGGAGGCCCGCAGTCGTTCATCTACGACGCCTGCATGAACTACCAGGCACAGGGCACGCCTCTCGTGGTGTTCGGTGGCAAGGAGTACGGCTCCGGATCGTCGCGCGACTGGGCGGCGAAGGGCACCTCGCTTCTCGGCGTCAAGGCAGTCATCTGCGAGAGCTTCGAGCGCATCCACCGCTCGAACCTCATCGGGATGGGCGTCGTGCCGCTGCAGTTCCCCGCCGGGCAGAGCTGGGCCTCGCTCGGACTCGACGGCACCGAGATCGTGTCGATCACGGGGCTCGAGGCGCTCAACGAGGGCACGACGCCGAAGACGGTGCACGTCACGGCGACGCCGTCCGAGTTCTCGCCCGAGGGCAAGCAGGTGGTCGAGTTCGACGCGATCGTGCGGATCGACACCCCCGGTGAGGCGGACTACTACCGCAACGGCGGCATCCTGCAGTACGTGCTCCGCAGCCTGGTGTGAGCCGGCGCCGCGCACATCCGCGGAGCTCGCGAATCGCAACCGTCTGCTCAGGATGCAAGGCGTAGGGTCGGGAGTATGACGTTGCTCGAGACGATTCACGGGCCGCGCGACCTCGACCGACTCAGTCGTGACGAGCTTGCGCAGCTCGCGGGCGAGATCCGTGAGTTCCTCGTGCGCGAGGTCTCGAAGACGGGTGGGCATCTGGGGCCCAACCTCGGCATCGTCGAGCTCTCCATCGCGATGCACCGCGTCTTCGACTCTCCGCGCGACGCGATCGTCTTCGACACGGGGCATCAGAGCTACGTGCACAAGCTGCTCACGGGGCGGCAGGACTTCTCTGCCCTGCGCTCTCGCGGTGGTCTGGCCGGCTACCCGCAGCGCGCGGAGTCCGAGCATGACATCGTCGAGAGCTCACACGCCTCGAGCTCGTTGAGCTGGGCCGACGGCATCTCGCGCGCGTTCGCGATGACAGGCCAGGGAGACCGCTACGTCGTGGCCGTCGTCGGCGACGGTGCGCTCACGGGCGGGATGACGTGGGAGGCGCTCAACAACATCTCCGACGACAATTCGCGGCGCCTCGTGCTCATCGTCAACGACAACGGGCGCTCCTACGCGCCGACGATCGGCGGCATGGCGCGCTTCCTCAACACCGTGCGAACGCGGCGGGCATACCGCTCGTTGTACTTCTCGAGCCGTCGGTTCTTCGACCGCCTCGGATCGCCCGGGCGGGCCCTCTACCGGGGCATGCGCGGCGCCATCCACGGGTTCCTGTCGCGCTTCTCCAACACCGAGGCGTTGTACTCCAACCTCGACATCAAGTACCTGGGTCCTGTGGACGGGCACGATCTGCGTTCACTCGAGGAGGCGCTCCGCCAGGCGAAGGACTACGACGCCCCCGTGATCGTGCACGTCATCACGCAGAAGGGGCGTGGCTACGAGCCCGCCCTCGCGGATGTCGCGGATCAGTTCCACGCGGTCGGGCAGATCGATCCCGAGACGGGGGAGGCCCTCGACCACCCGAGCAAGCCCTCGTGGACGGCCGTCTTCGCCGACGAGATGCTGGAGCTCGCCGCGCGCAACCCGCGGCTCGTCGGCATCACCGCTGCGATGCTGCGCCCGACGGGTCTGCACCGGTTCGCGGAGCGCTACCCGGAGCGGGTGTTCGACGTCGGAATCGCGGAACAGCACGCCGTCACGAGCGCGGCCGGCCTCGCCTTCGGCGGCCTGCACCCCGTCGTCGCGATGTATGCGACGTTCATGAACCGCGCCTTCGACCAGGTGCTCATGGATGTGGCGCTGCACCGCGCCGGCGTCACCTTCGTGCTCGACCGTGCGGGCGTCACCGGCCCCGACGGCCCGAGCCACCACGGCATGTGGGATCTGTCCATCCTGCAGGTGGTTCCGGGCATCCGGATCGCGGCGCCGCGCGATGCGACCCGCCTGCGCGAGGAGCTCGCCGAGGCTGTGGCGGTCGAGGACGGCCCCACGGTGCTGCGATTCTCGAAGGGGACCGTCGGGAACGAGTTCGACGCCGTGCGACGCACCGCTGACGGCGTCGATGTGCTGCGCGAGGCAGCCCACCGCGACGTGCTGCTCGTCGCGGTCGGCCCCATGGCGGGGCTCGCCATGCGTGTCGCGGAGCGACTCGCGGCGCAGGGGATCGGCGCGACGGTCGTGGATCCGCGCTGGGTGATCCCCGTTCCGGCGAGCATCATCGATCTGGCTCGCGAGCACCGACTGCTCGTGTCGATCGAAGACGGCGTGCGTGTCGGGGGCGTGGGAACGCGCATCCGCCAGGATCTGCGCGCGGCAGGCGTCGACACGGCCGTCGAGGAGCTCGGGCTCGCCGACGAGTTCATCGATCACGCCTCGCGCGAGGAGATCCTCGAGGATGCCGGCCTCACCGACCAGCGCATCGCTCGCGACATCGTCGCCCAGGTGCTCGGCACCCGGATCCCTGTCGCACGTCCTCTTCCGGAGGACGTCCGGGAATACGACATCGAACGCGGTCGTTAGCGTCTCCTGTCGAAACGTCGATGTCGGTCGTTTCCGCTAATGTTGACGCCGTCCACATAGATGGACGTCCGGGCCGATCGGCCCACCACCACCCCCCAACGGAGGAAACGTGACGAATCACGCCGTCGAGACGCCGCCCACCGGCGCAGACCTCGACCCGACGATCGCCCGGCGCAACCGCGTCGCGATCGTGCTCCTGCTCGCCGCCGTCTTCGTGGTCTTCCTCAACGAGACCACCATGAATGTCGCGATCCCCGAGATCATGGAGGATCTGCGCATCACGCCGAGCCAGGGGCAATGGCTCACGACCGCATTCGCTCTCACGATGGCGGTCGTCATCCCGATCACCGGATTCCTCCTCGAGCGCCTGAACACGCGGCCCGTCTTCATCACCGCGATGTCGCTGTTCACCGCGGGCACATTCATCGCGGCGACCGCACCTGTGTTCGGCGTGCTCATCGTCGGCCGCGTCGTGCAGGCGACCGGCACCGCGATCATGATGCCCTTGCTCATGACGACGGTGCTCACCCTCGTGCCGCTCTCGGACCGTGGCCGCATCATGGGCCGCATCTCGATCGTGATGTCCGTCGCTCCCGCCATCGGGCCCGCCGTCTCGGGCCTCATCCTGGAGCTCGCGCCGTGGCGCGGCCTGTTCTGGGTGATGCTGCCGATCTCGGCTCTCATGCTCCTCATCGGGATCGCCCGAGTGCCGAACGTGTCGGAGTCGCGCAAGGTGCCGCTCGACATCGCCTCCGTCATCCTCTCGGCCTTCGGGTTCAGCGGCGTCGTGTTCGGGCTCAGCAACCTCGGACTCGCCGCAGAGGGCAAGGCCATGATGCCCTCGTGGATCCCGCTCGTCATCGGTGGTGTCGCGCTCGCGCTGTTCATCTGGCGGCAGGTGCTGCTGCAGCGGCGTGACCAGGCTCTGCTGGATCTGCGCACCTTCCGCGCGCGCAGCTTCACCGTGTCGATCCTGTTCCTCGTGATCCTCATGGCTGTGCTCTTCGGCGTCGTGATCCTGCTGCCGATCTACCTCGAACAGGGCCTCGCGATCAACACACTGACGATCGGGCTCACCCTGCTGCCCGGCGGATTGCTCATGGGTCTGCTGGGGCCGATCGTCGGGCGACTGTACGACCGGTTCGGGCCGGCTCCCCTCGTGATCCCCGGCTCGATCGTGATGAGCGCCGCCATCTGGGCGATGACGTTGTTCTCACCCGATACGGAGCTCTGGTTCGTGCTGGTCACCCACGTCACGCTGAGTCTGGCACTGGGCTTCCTCTTCACGCCCGTCTTCACGACCGCGACGAATGCCTTGCCACGGCACCTCTACTCGCACGGCTCCGCGACGATCGGCACGATTCAGCAGGTGGCGGGCGCGGCGGGAACCGCCGCGTTCATCGCGTTGCTCGCGGTCGGCACGGCGGCGTCCGGGGCGACGGATGCCGAGAACGCCACGCCGGATCAGCTGGTCGCGGGCTTGCATCTCGCGTTCCTCGGTGGCGCGATCCTCTCGCTCCTGGCCATCGTCGCGGCGTTCTTCGTGCGCCGGCCCCTCGCGCCGGAGATCACCGACGAGGAGCTCGAAGTCCCGTCGGCCCACTGAGCAGGTGGCGTGCGGCCTCCGTCCGGGAGGCCGCACCCAGCTTGCGCAGCACCGCCGAGACGTGCACCGAGACGGTCTTGCGGCTGATGTAGAGCTGCTCGGCGATCTGGCCGTTGCTGAGCCCCTCGGCGATGAGCTCGAGCACCTGTCGTTCCCGGGCGGTGAGCTCGAAGTCCGACCGAGGCCCTCGTGCCGCGGCCACGATGCCCGCGTCCGTGGCGAGGGCGTCGCACCAGTCCACGATGAGCTGCGCCCCGAGCGACGCCGCATCCGATCGCAGTCGTTCGATCGTGTAAGCGGCTGCCGTGCGGTCGCCCGAGCGGACCTGCGCCCGAGCCAGCCCGTAACGGAGCTGAAGACGCATGAGCGCCATCCCTGCGGGCACCTCGGCGGCCGCGATCGCCCGCTGCCACAGCTCGACGTCGTCTCCCGCCCCGGTGGGCCCGCCGACCTCCGCCGCGGCGAAGGCAGCCCACAACTCGCGTGTCGGCCAGACGTCGCGTTCGATCACGGCGGCGAGGCGATCGAGTTCGTCGGCGTGCAGCCGTGGGTCGCCCGCCAGCTCCCGTCGTCGTGCGACGATGCGGGCCACGACGGGGGCGATGGGGAGCTCCCAGGGCGCCGATGCGAGCCGCGGGCCCTCGAGCAGGCGCCCCGCCCAGGTCCATGCGGTGTCGAGATCGTCGAGGGCGAGGTAGAGCTCCGCCACGTCGAGGGCGAGGCCCGCGGCGACCTGATCCTCGAACCCGGCGATCTGACGCATCGACGCCTGCCAGCGCTCGAACAGCGAACGCGCCTGCTCGGGGTCGCCACGCCAGAGCACCGAGCGGATGCGGGCGCGGCGCAGGTAGACCCGGAACACGACGGGCGGGTCGAGATCGAGCGAGTCCTCGATGAGGGAGTCGGCGCGATCCCACTCGCCGAGCGCGAAGAGCGGGTCGACGGTGTTGAGCGACAGGATCGCGCCCGAGGTGCGCGCGACACCGGATGCCTCGGCGATCCGGATGCCCTCGACCGCGACCTCCATCGACTCCCGATGCCGCCCGAGCAGATGCAGGGTGTCGGAGTAGTTGACGTGATACCGCAGCAGCGGGTCGCGATCGTCACCGGCCTCGCGCAGAGCGAGGGCGTAGTCGAGCATGCCCTCCTCGATCCGGCCGAGGTGCACGAGGGTACCGGCGCGCACGTTCGCCGCGATCGATCGCGTCCGTGAGGCGTCCGGGGGAGCGAGGCGGATCGCCTCGGTGGCCGCCGCGATCGCCTGCTCGGACTGCCCCGAGACCATGAACTTGCTGCTGGCCTCGGCAAGCAGGCCGGCGCGGAGGCCGGGCTCCTCGTCATCTCCGAGCAGGGCGAGCGCCTCCTCGAGGATGGCGAGGGCATCGGTGTGGCCGTCGAACGACAGCATGAGGCCTTTGTTGCGGAGCAGTCGCGCTCGGCGGACGCGATCGCCCGGGTCGACCTCGCCGAGCGCCTGGTCGATGGTCGCCAGTGCGCGCCCCATCTCGCCCGCCCCTCGCCAGGAGCGGGCGACGGCGTCGAGCAGCTCCACATGCGGCATCCCGGCGGTCGTCTCGGGATCGCTGACGCGATTCCAGAGGCCGAGGGCGCGCTCGCCCAGCTGGGCGGCGCTCGCATAGGCGAAGGCCGCTCGGCTCAGTCGCATGCCGTCGAGCGAGGTGCGGAACGCCTGCTCGAGATCGTGCGCCTCGAGCCAATGCGCAGAGACCAGCACGGATCGGGCGGCGAGCGCGGTCGGGTCGACGCTCTGGCTCTCGAGTGCGCGAGCGTATCGCGCGTGCACGTCCGCGCTCTCGCCGGGCAGCAGCTCATCGGCCACCGCCTCCCGCACGAGCGCGTGGCGGAAGTCGTATCCGCGTCCGGCGATGACGATGACGCCCGCCTCGATCGCGTCCCGCAACGCGGCGTCGAGAGCATTCGGGTGCGTGCCGTCGCCCGTCTCGACGACGGCAGCCAGGATGGCGTGGTCGACTCGGCCGCCGCCGGCCGCGAGCGCGCGTACGATGCGCTGCGTCTCGCGGTCGAGGTCTTCGTAGCGGGCGAGCAGCAGTTCGCGAAGGGTGGCCGGTACCGTACGCGCATCGCTCCAGTCCGCGAGCTCCTCGACGAAGAAGGGCACGCCTTCGCTGCGTTCGAAGACCGCTCGTGAGCGAGCGGCGGTGGCATCGGAACCGATGAGGCCCTCGAGCTGCGTGCGCACCTGCGCCGGATCGAGACGGTCGAGCAGCACGCGGGAGACCCGTCGGTTGCGTTCGAGTTCCCCGAGCACGCTGCGCAGCGGATGACCGCGGCCGACGTCGTCGCTGCGGTAGCTCACGACGACGAGCAGGCGCCCGCTGCGCACCATGCGGGCGAGGAAGCGTACGACGTCGAGCGTCGCAGGATCGGCCCAGTGCAGATCCTCTACCACCACGACGATGGTGCGGTCGACGGAGAGGGTCTCGAGGATCGTCGTGACGACCTCGTCGAGCCGCTCCACGCCGAGCCGCTCGTCGCGATCCACAGGTGCGCGTCCGTCGACGAGCCCGCGCAGTGTTCCTGCTCCGCCCGCCGCGGCGGCGAACACGGCCTCGGTACCCACAGCATCCACGAGGTCGCGGAGCACGCCGATGAGGGGCGCGTACGGCACGCCGACCGTGCCGAACTCCACGCATTGGCCGCGCGCGATGACGGCAGAGTCGCCGACTCTCGCACACAGCTCATCGATCAGACGAGACTTGCCGATCCCGGCTTCGCCGCCGACCACCACCACGCGCGGCGTGCCGGAGGTGGCTTCGGCGGCGGCCGCGTCGAGCTCGCGCAGCTCCGACTCCCGGCCCACCATGGGCGAGGTCGACTGGATGCGCACCATCCCATGGTGCCATCGCCCGCCGACGCCGCGTGCGGGGGGCGCGATGCGTTTCAGCGCATCACCGGGCGGACGGCGATGGCGCGGCGACGCCGCAGGCGGGACAGGAGGTTCCCGCCTGCGGCGTCGTCGCGCGCCGCCGCGAGGCGCTCGAGGGCGCGGCGTTCGTGCGCACGCCGTGCCCGTTCGGCCGCCAGGGCGAGCTCAGCTTCGCGGTTGTCGAGGATCCAGCTGCGGGTGACGCTTCCGAGTTCCATGACTCCAGCGTCGTGAATGAGGTAGGCCGCCCGGATCGGGAGATATCCCTATTTCCGGACGGCCCATGCCTCAGACGCGGAGTCGGCTACCTCACGCCGCGGATGGGCGGGTGGTGGAAGGTATCGCCGAAGGCCTTCTCGCTCGCTCCGACCCGGTCGAGGTACGGCGTGGCGCCACCCATCTGGAACGGCCAGCCGGCACCGAGGATCATGCACAGGTCGATGTCCTCGGGGCCCGCCACGACACCATCCTCGAGCATGCGATGGATCTCGTCAGCGAGGCCGACCTGGAGCCGCTCACGCAGCTGCTCGGGGCTGAGCGCCACGGCATCCGCGGGGCGGTGCTTCCTGACGATCTCGAGTGCCTTCTTGTCGTAGCCCTTGATCTTGCCCTTCGCATCCTTCTCGAAGATCGCGCCATGCTCCGCGAGTTCGTGCAGCGCGGGGCTGTCGAAGAAGCGGTCGGGGAATGCGGTGTGGTGCGTGTCGAGCACGTGCGCACCCACCTTGAGCCCCACGAGGTCGAGCAGCACGAAGGGATCCATCGGCAGGCCGAACGGGCGCGCCGCCTCGACGACGTCCTCGAACGAGGCACCCTGCTCGACCGCGTGCATCGCCTCGCCGAGCACCTTGGCGAGCACGCGGTTGACGACGAATCCCGGCGTGTCCTTCGTGATGACCGCGTTCTTGCGCAGTTGCGCAGCGGTGACCATCGCTGTCGACAGGGCAGCATCCGTGGTCTGCGGCGTCTTCACGACCTCGATGAGCGGCATGACCGCGACCGGGTTGAAGAAGTGGAAGCCGACGAGCCGCTCGGGGTGCTTCAGCTTCGCGCCGATCTGCTCGACCGAGAGCGAGGACGTGTTGGTCGCGAGGATCGCCTCGGGCGAGATGTGCTGCTCGACCTCGGCGAACACCGCCTGCTTGACCCCGAGCTCCTCGAAGACGGCCTCGATGACCCAGTCGCACTCGGCGAAGTCGGCCTTGTCGGTGGTTCCCGTCACGAGAGCCTTGAGGCGGTTCGCCTCATCCGAGACGATGCGGCCCTTCGCGAGCAGCTCGTCGATCTCACCGTGGATGGTGGCCACGCCCTTGTCCACACGCGCCTGGTCGAGGTCGGTGATCACGACCGGCACCTGCAGACGCCGCACGAACAGGAGGGCGAACTGGGTGGCCATGAGCCCCGCACCGATCACGCCGACCTTGGTGACCTTCTGGGCGAGCTGCTTGTCGGGGGCGCCCGCCGGCTTCTTCGCACGCTTCTGCACGAGGTTGAACGCGTAGATGGATGCGCGGAACTGGTCACCCGAGATGAGATCGGCGAGCGCGGCGTCCTCGGCGAGGAAGCCCGCCTTCTTGTCGGTGTTCTTGGCCGCCTTCAGCAGCTCGAGCGCCTGGTAGGGGCTCTTCGCGACCTCGCCGATGCGGCTCTTGAGCGTCTTCTCGGCGATGCCGATCGCGACATCCCATTTGGCGAGACGTTCGAGCTTGCCGGGCGCGTTCGGGCGCTTCACCTTGATCCTGCCGGTGACGACGCCGTCGGCCCAGGAGAGCGACTCCTCGAGGAAGTTCGCGGGGCCGAACATGGCATCCGCGATGCCGAGCTCGAACGCCTGCGGCCCCTTGAGCATCCGGTTGTTCTTGAGCGGGTTCGAGATGACGACCTCGAGCGCGTTCTCGATGCCGATGAGGTTCGGCAGCAACCACGCACCGCCCCAGCCGGGGATGATGCCGAGGAACACCTCCGGAAGCGCGAGCGCCGGCACCGAGGAGTCGATCGTGCGGTAATCGGCGTTGAGGCCGATCTCGACGCCGCCGCCGAGGGCGAGCCCGTTGATGAACACGAAGCTCGGAACCCCGAGCTCGCCGAGCTTGCCGAGGGTCTTGTGGCCGAGTTGCGCCATCAGCAGGCCGGTCTCGTGGTCCTCGATCTCGCCGACCTTCGAGAGATCTGCGCCCGCCGCGAGGATGAACTGCTTGCCGGTGACGGCCACGGCGTCGATCTCGCCCGCCTTCGCGCGCGCGGCGAGCTCGTCGAGCCTCTCGCCGAGCTCGGTGAGGGTCGCGGGGCCGAGCGTGTTCGGGCGCGTGTAGTCGCGGCCGTTGTCGAGGGTGAGCAGCGCGATCGTCGTGCCGCTCGGCATCCGGATGTCGCGCACGTAGGAGTGCGTGACCACCTCGTCGGGGTCGAGGGCGACGAGCTTGCCGAAGTCGGAGGAGCTGTAGTCGGGAAGCTTGCTCATGGGTTACTTCGCTCCCTTGTAGTGCGGGTTCTCCCAGATGACCGATCCGCCTTGGCCGAGGCCGACGCACATCGCGGTGAGGCCGTAGCGCACCTCGGGGTGCTCCTCGAACTGACGCGCGAGCTGGATCATGAGGCGCACACCCGAGGATGCGAGGGGGTGCCCGATCGCGATCGCCCCGCCCCAGGGGTTCACCCGGGGGTCGTCGTCGTCGATGCCGAAGTGGTCGAGGAACGACAGCACCTGCACGGCGAAGGCCTCGTTGAGCTCGAAGAGGCCGATGTCGGCGATCGAGAGCCCAGCCTTCCGCAGGGCCTTCTCAGTGGAGGGGATCGGGCCGATACCCATGACCTCGGGCTCGACGCCGGCGAAGGCGAACGACACCATGCGCATCTTCACGGGCAGGCCGAGCTCGCGGGCGGCCTCCGCACTCGCGATGAGCGAGACGGTCGCGCCATCGGTGAGCGGGGATGCGTTGCCGGCGGTGACCCGGCCGTGCGGACGGAACGGCGTCTTGAGGCCCGCGAGCGCTTCCATCGTGGTGCCGGGACGCATGCCCTCGTCTTCGGTTGCGAGCCCCCATCCGGCCTCGGACTTGATGGCGACGGGCACGAGGTCGGGCTGGATCCTGCCGGCCTCGTAGGCGGCGGCCACCTTCTGCTGGCTGCGCATCGAGAAACGATCGCTGCGTTCCTTCGTGAGCTGCGGGAAGCGATCGTGCAGACGCTCGGCGGTGTTGCCCATGTTGAGCGAGTCGGCGGAGACGAGCTTCTCGGCGAGGAACCGAGGGTTGGGGTCGGCGTTGAACCCCATCGGGTGGCGACCCATGTGCTCGACGCCGCCGGCGATACCGATGTCGTAGGCGCCGAAGGCGATCGCGCCCGCGATCGTCGTGACGCTCGTCATCGCGCCCGCGCACATCCGGTCGATCGCGTAGCCGGGCACCGAGAGCGGCAAGCCCGCGAGGATCGCGGCGGTGCGGCCGAGCGTCAGCCCCTGGTCGCCCTGCTGTGTCGTCGCGGCGATGGCGACGTCGTCGATGCGCTCCTTCGGCAGTCCGGGGTTGCGTTCGAGCAGACCGATCATCGCCTTGACGATGAGGTCGTCGGCGCGGGTGTTCCAGTACTGGCCCGTCTCGCCGGCGCGTCCGAACGGGGTGCGAACCCCGTCCACGAACACGACGTCGGAGTGAGCCGAGGGCGTTTGGGCCACGATGCCTCCACTTATCGGGGGACGGATGCGGGCGCGATCGCGCACATCCGGGTGTCTGTCTCGATCCTAGGCAGCGGGGTGCGCACGCGCTCGAATCGTTCGACGGAAGCTACTACGCCTCGGCGGGGCCGACGGCAGGCGCTTGGCGCGCCTCCACAAACGCGGTCGCGATGAGGGGGGCGAGTTCGTCGACCTGCCAGGGCCGGGCCCCCAACTCGGAGAGCGCCGCCCCGATCGTCGAGGCGTCGATCTCGGCGGGGGGCGCCCAGGCCACGCGCCGCAGCGTGTCGGGGGTGAGCATGTTCTCGACCGGGATCTCGAGCTCCTCGGCGCGCGCGGTGACGGCGGCACGGGCACGCTTGAGGCGTCGATCGGCCTCGGGGTTTTTGTCGGCCCACAGCCGCGGCGCCGGCACGCCGTCGCCCGTACCGCGCATGTTCGGCGGCTCGGGGTCCGCGATCCCGGTCTCCACGGCCGCCCACCAGCGGTCGAGCTCGCGACGGCTCGCGCGACCCGTGAACTCCTTGAGCGCCGCGAGATCGCGCTTGCTCGCAGGCTGAGCCTTCGCGACGGCGACGAGCGAGAGGTCGGGCACGAGTCGGCCGGGAGCGACGTCGAGCTCCTGCGCGAGCTCATCGCGGGAGGTCCACAGAGCCCGCGCGATCGCGAGCTGGCGTGGGGTGCGCAGCGCGTGCATGCCCGAGAGCCGGCGCCACGGCTCGTGACGTACCGGGGTGTCGCGCTGGAGCACGGCGGCGAACTCCTGCCGGGCGATCTCGGTTTTCCCGCCGGCCTCGAGCAGTTCCGCGATGCGATCGCGCAACTCGGGCAGCGGCTCGACGTCGAGCGCCGCGTACACGAGCCAGCCCTGAGGCAGCGGCCTCGTCGACCAGTCGGCCGCCGAATGCGCCTTCGCGAGGTGGATGCCGAGCAGTTCCTCGACGACCGTCGCGAGTCCGACGCGGGGCAGCCCCGCAAGGCGGGCGCCGAGCTCCGTGTCGAAGATGCGCTGCGGGTCGAGTCCGACCTCGCGCAGGCATGCGAGATCCTGACTCGCCGCATGCAGGATCCACTCCTCGGATTCCATCACCTCGGCGAGCTCGCGGAAGTCGCCGATGGGGGGCGGATCGAAGAGGAAGGTGCCCGAGCCGCGTCGATACACCTGGATGAGGTAGGCGCGCTGCGAGTACCGGAATCCGGAGGCGCGCTCGGCGTCGACGGCGAACGGCCCAGCGCCGGCCCCGAGCGCCTCGACCGCTTCGAGATACTCCTCGCGTGTGTCGATGACGCCGACCTCGGCGTGCTCGGCCTCGGTCGTCGCGGGTGGGGGTGCAGCCTCAGTCACGTGTCGCCCGTCGGTGGGGGAGGGAGATGGCATCGGATGACGGCGGGAGCCCCGCGAGCATGCACAGCAGGTCGCACCACGCCTCCACCTGTGCCCCGACATCCGGCCCCGTCGGCGACCAGGATGCGCGCAGCTCGAGCTGCGCGGCATCACCCTGACCGGAGAGCTCGCCGAAGCCCGTCGAGAGCACCTTTGTCGCCGTGCCTGAGGGAGAGGAGTATCGGGCGCCGCGCGCGTCGAGCGCATCGATCAGCCACGACCAGGTGACCTCGGCGATGAACGGGTCGATGCCGATCTCGGTCTCCAGCGGCGCCTGCGCGAACGCGACGACCCGGAACGGGCCGTCCCACGCGTCGGGTTCCTCGGGGTCGTAGAGCAGCACGAAACGTCCGGTTCCCAGGATCGAGTCGATGCCGTGCTCCGTCGGGCGCACGTCGGCGGCGAGGGCGATCGCGTACGGGGCGAGCCCGGTCGGCGCAGGGATCTCGACGACCTCCATCTCCGAGCGCGGTCGTGCCGCCCGCACGGCGGCGACCGCACGCGCGAAGGGCGCGGGAGCGGCCTCGGACTCGGGGGTGGTCACGAGTGAAGCCTAGGATTCTCGCGGAAGGCCGCGGCGGTGCCACGCCGTCGCGGGATGGGAGGTCGTCGTGCCGCGTCGGGTGATCCGGAGGCGTTCGCCGTTCGCCTCGCTGCTCTGGGGTGTTCTGGGCCTCGGTGCGGTCGTCGGTCTCGGTGTCGCCGTCGTGAGCGCGATGGTGGCGCGCACGGTCGTGATCCCGCCCTCGCGGCGGGAGGACGACATCCGCATCCTGGGCTATGACGTCGATGCCCGCACCATCACTCTCTCGGCGACGCCGGACTCGCTGTTGCCGGGGGAGTACAGCTTCTGGTTCTCGGGTGACACCGGTCACGCGCGGGTCGGCGAGATCGTCGCCGTCGACCGCTGGGGCGTCACGCGCGAGGTGCTCGCCGTCGACTTCGGCGATCTCGCCCACGCGCGGCGGGGACGATTCAGCGGATGGTTCTGGCTCACCCCGCGCGCGCTCGGCGTGCCCTACGAGAACGTCGCCATCTCGACACCGCTCGGGATCGCCCCCGCCTGGTTCGTGCCGGCGGCCGGCGACACGGATCGCTGGGTCATCCAGGTGCACGGCCGCGCCGTGCGGCGGGCGGAGACCCTCCGCGCCGTGACCCCGTTCCGTGAATCGGGCTACCACTCGCTCCTGGTCTCGTATCGCAACGACGGCGAGGCGCCGCGCAGCGCCGACCACCGCTACGCGCTCGGGGACCGCGAGTGGGTCGATGTGGATGCGGCGATGGCGTATGCGATCGCCAACGGTGCGCGGGAGATCGTGCTCATGGGCTGGTCGATGGGCGGGGCGACGGTGCTGCAGGCGCTCACCCGTTCACCGCGGGCCGCTCTCGTGACCGGCGTCGTGCTGGATTCGCCCGTGGTCGACTGGATCGCGACACTCGACTTCCAGGCGCGGATGCGGCGGCTGCCGGGTGTCGTCCGCTGGGGTGTGTACACCCTCATCCGCTCGCGCTGGGGGCGGGTGGTGACGGGACTCGCGGAGCCGCTCGATCTCGAGCGCCTCGACTTCGTCTCGCGCGCCGCCGAGCTGGACCGCCCGATCCTGCTGCTGCACAGCGTCGACGACGGCTTCGTGCCGGCCACGGCGTCGATCGCGTTGGCGGCGGCACGGCCCGACATCGTGACCTTCGAGGAGTTCACCGTCGCGCGACACACGAAGCTGTGGAACTACGACCGCACCCGCTGGGAGGACGCGATCCGCAATTGGCTCGCGTCGATCGACGATGCGCCCGGTGACCCTCAGGAGTCGGCGGAGAGCACCCAGCGGGCGTAGAGCCCGCCAGCGTCGTCGAGGAGCAGGCTCGCAAGTCGTGCGCCCACGGACGGGTGCTGCTGTGCGCCGAGCACCGGCAGGCCGCCGCCGGTGAGGCGCGGGCTCGTGGAGAGGCAGAGTTCGCCGACGAGGCCTTCCGCGACGAGCGCGGCGGCGAGCGACGGCCCGCCCTCCGAGACGATCCGCGGAGCCCCGTGCTCGGTAAGGGCGGAGAGCGCCTCGCCCAGCCGCACCCGCCCGGAGGGGTCGGGTGCGAGCGGAACGAAGACGTGGGGGGTGAGGAGCGTCTCGGCGGCGCGATCGCGCGCGGAGGGTGGGCCGATCACGAGCAGCTTCTCGGCATCGGCGGCCGAGGCCTGTTCGGTGGCACGCAGCTCGGCGGAGCTCAGATCGCCCGTTGCGGTGAGCACGGCCAGGCGTGCCGTGCGCGGCACGAGGTACCCCTCGCGGCGCAGGGTGGCGGCGCCGATCAGCACGACGTCGCTCTCGGCGCGGATGGCGCCGAGCACGGCGCGATCCGCGCGGCTCGAGAGCGACTCCGAGGTGCCGTCGTCGCCTCGCGCGCTTCCGTCGATGCTCGCGACGAGGTTGAGGCGGATGCCGGGTGCGGCGGCGTCGCGGCGGTACAGAGCCCGCAGACGGTCGCGGCTACCCGGCGCGCCGACCTCGATCGGCTCGCCCGGCTCGGGATGCACCGGGCGCAGGATCACGCGGCCGACTTCTCGCGCACCTGGCGTTGGGTGCGCGCGAGCAGGCCCGACATCCCCCGGATCCGCAGCGGGCTGACCGCCTCGGTGAGGCCGATCGTGAGCGGGTAGTCGCTCGGCACCGCGAGCACCTGCTCGGCGGTCAGGCCGGCGAGACCGTGCACGAGGATCGAGGCGAAGCCACGGGTCGTGGGCGACTCCGGCGGGGCCGTCGCGTGCAGGTGCACGATGCCTTCGTCGTCGAGCTCGACGAAGATGTAGACCGGCGACTGGCACTCCTCGACGCGTTCGAGCAGGTCGGGGTGGTCGGCGTAGCGCGTCGGCAGCCCCGGCAGGTCGCGGGAGAACTCGAGCAGGAGCTGCAACCGGTCCGGCTGCTCGAGCGCGAGGAAGTCGTCGCGGATCTCCGCGAGCTTCTCGGGAAGGTGCGCGTTCACGCCATCAGCTCGCGAGACGCCCGCGGTTCAGCGGACAGGCACCGTGCCCGGCTCGGCACCCTTGACGATGGGAACGCGCACGGCGCTGCCCCATTCGGTCCACGACCCGTCATAGTTGCGCACTCCCTTGAAGCCGAGAAGATGGGTGAGCACGAACCAGGTGTGGCTCGAGCGCTCGCCGATCCGGCAATAGGCGATCACGCTATCACCGTCCTTCAGGCCGGCGCCGTCACGGTAGATGGCGTCGAGTTCGTCCTTCGACTTGAAGGTGCCGTCCTCCGCGACCGCCTTGGCCCACGGCACACTCTGGGCCGTCGGGATGTGGCCGCCGCGCAGCGCGCCCTCCTCCGGATAGGCGGGCATGTGTGTGCGCTCGCCCGAGTACTCCTCGGGGGAGCGCACATCGATCAGGGCCCTGCCCTGGGGGTCCTGCCCGAGGTGGGCGAGCACGTCCTCCTTGAAGGCGCGCACGGCCGCGTCGTCGCGCTCGACGACCGGATAGTCGACGGGTTCCCGAACGGGAGCTTCGGTCGTGTACGGCCGTCCCTCGGCTTCCCACTTCGCACGGCCGCCGTCGAGCAGGCGCACGTCCTCGTGGCCGAAGAGGGTGAAGACCCACAGCGCGTAGGCGGCCCACCAGTTGTGCTTGTCGCCGTAGATGACGATCGTGTCGTCGCGGGAGATCCCTCGGTCGCCGAGCAGCTTCGCGAAGCCCGCACCATCGAGGTAGTCGCGCTCGACGGGGTCGTTGAGGTCGGTGTGCCAGTCGATCTTCACGGCGCCCTCGATGTGACCCGTCTCGTAGAGCAGCACGTCCTCATCCGACTCGACCACGACGAGACCCGGCTGCCCGAGGTGTTCGGCGAGCCACTCCGTGCTCACGAGCCGATCGGGGTGCGCGAAGGCGGAGAAAGCGGGATTCGGGTCGGGTGCGACGGCCATAGCGGTGTCTCCTTGCGGGTAGGCTTCTGATGTCCAGGGTAGGCATTCGCCACCCGGGCCGCTGACAGAGGTCGTAAGAGTTCGCCACAGACTCCGAGAGCCTGTCGCGGCCGCCTCACTCGCCGCCGCTGGCAGCCCCGGAAGGCCCGTATGTCGCAGCAGCCCGCCGCGTCGCTCCTCGACCGCGCTCCGCAGATGTCCGGCGACGAGATGGCCGCCTCGCTCGTTCCGCCGCGGCAGTTCGCGCACGCGACGCTCGAGAGCTACCGACCGGACCCGGACTTCCCCTCGCAGTCCGATGCGGTCGAGAAGGTGCGTGCCTTCGCGGATGTCATGCGCGGGGGCGGAGGCGGCGCGCGCGGGCTGTTCGGTCGTCGCAAGGCACCCGAGACCAAGCCGGGCATCTACCTCGATGGCGGCTTCGGCGTGGGCAAGACGCATCTGCTCGCGGCGCTGTGGCATCTTGCTCCGGGCCGGAAGTACTTCGGGACGTTCATCGAGTACACCGCGCTCGTGGGCGCTCTGGGCTATGCACAGGCGACCGCGTTGTTCCGGGGCGCCTCCCTCGTCGCGATCGACGAGTTCGAGCTCGACGATCCCGGCGACACGATGATGATGAGTCGCCTGCTGGGAGAGCTCGCCGCGAGCGGCACGCGCATCGCGGCCACCTCGAACACGCCCCCCAACGCGCTCGGAGAGGGCCGGTTCGCGGCCGCCGACTTCCTGCGCGAGATCCAGGCGCTCGCCGACCGCTTCGACATCATCCGCATCGACGGGCTCGACTACCGCCGTCGCGAGATCGAAGGCCACGCTGTCGTCACCGACGAGCAGCAGTTGGGCCAGGCGCTCGCGTCGCTCGAGGGCACGACGACGCTCGACGACTTCGACGCGCTCCTCACCCACCTGGGGCGTGTGCATCCGTCGCGGTACGTGCGGATGGTGGAGGGACTCGGCGGCGTCGGGCTCCACGGGGTGCACACCCTCGTCGATCAGTCGGATGCGCTGCGTTTCGTGGCGTTCGTCGACCGGCTCTACGACGAGCAGGTGCGCGTGGTGGCATCCGGAACCCCGCTCGACGAGGTCTTCGGCGCGGAGATGATGGCGGGCGGCTATCGCAAGAAGTATCAGCGCGCCGTGTCGCGCCTCATCGCTCTGACGAACTGAGGCGCGAGCGCCGCGCGACGAGCGCCGTCGTGACACCTCCGACGGCGAGCGCGGCGAGCGATCCGCCGAGCACGCCGAGTGTCGCGGACGCCACGAGCTCGCCGTCGCCGCGGAAGGCGAGCTCGGCCATGAGCAGGGAGATCGTGAACCCCACCCCGCCGAGCGCGGCCACCACGAGCACCTCGGGAAGCCGCAACGCCACGGCCCGCTCCGACGACGGCATCATGCCGCGTGCGACGAGCGCACCGAGGGTGATCCCCACGAGCTTGCCGACCGGCAGCGCTACGGCGACGCCCCAGAACACGGGGGAGAGGCCCCCATCCTTCACCTGCGGGATGACGACCATCGAGGCGCTCAATGCGAACAGGGGCAACACGATCCCGTTGACCCAGGGCTCCAGTGCGTGGCGCACACGGCCGGCCGGGCGCGGCGCATAGACGAGCCCGAGCGCGACGCCCGCGACGGTCGCGTGCACTCCTGAACTCAGCACGAGCACCCAGACGGTCACGCCGAGCCCCACGAGAAGCGCGACGCGTGCACCCGCGGGCAGCCGGCGTCGCGCGCTGAGCCAGCCGAATGCGGCGATCGCGGGCACGGCGAGCAGCAGCGGCACGGGTGCGAGGTCGCGCGTGAAGAAGGCGGCGATGATGCCGATCGCGATGAGATCGTCGAGCACGGCGAGTGCGAGCAGGAACGCCCGTACCCGACGCGGCAGCCCACGCCCGAGCAGAGCGAGGACCCCGAGGGCGAAGGCGATGTCGGTCGCGGTGGGGATCGGCCATCCCACATTGCCGGCGGGGTCGTGCACGAGTGCGAGGTAGACGAGAGCCGGCACCACGACGCCGCCGGTCGCCGCGACGGCGGGAGCGAGGGCCTTGCGCGGGGTGTCGAGCTCGCCCCGGGTCAGCTCGTGCCGCAGCTCGATGGCCGCGACGAGGAAGAACAGGGCCAGCAACCCATCGGTGATCCAGTGTCCGGGGGAGAGGTCGAACAGAGGGATGCCGCTGTCACCGTGCGCATCGCGGAATCCGATCACCGTGGCGCCGACAGCGGAGTTGGCGATCACGAGACCGACGACCGCAGCTGCTGCGAGGAGCACCGCGGCGACGCGTTCGGAGCGGAAGAGGTGCATCCGTCCACTCTTCCATGCGTGGGTGCAGCGCTTTGGCGGCGAAGAGCCAGTCGCCGGAAACGTGATGTTTACCTGGCCGCCCGCGCCGTAACACCGGCGAAACCTGAGGCGCTCGGAGCCGAAACGTGCCGCTTCCAGACTTGCCGCGTACCCGAGGACCGGCGGTGCCCCATCCGACGGCCCGATGCAACGAGAGAGGTAGCACCATGGATAGCGGCAACTTCGCGTGGGCGATCGCGGCGACAGCACTCGTGCTGTTCATGACGCCCGGCGTCGCCTTCTTCTACGGCGGTCTGGTCAAGGCCAAGAGCGTCGTGAGCATGATGATGATGAGCTTCGGCGCCCTCGGGCTCGTGAGCGTGCTGTGGATTCTCTACGGCTTCAACATGTCGGCCATCGGCGACGGCAACCCGTTCCTCGCGGGGAACCCGTTCTCCGACTTCGGACTCCAGGCCCTGTCGACCTCGGACGGCGGCAGCGCGGCACTCGTCGGCGCCACCTACGGCGCGACCTTCGCCATCATCACCGTCGCGCTCATCTCGGGCGCCATCGCGGATCGCGCCAAGTTCAGCTCGTGGCTGATCTTCGCGGGCCTCTTCGCGACGCTCGTGTACTTCCCGGTCGCGGCCTGGGTGTGGGGTGGCGGATGGATCATGCAGCTCGGCGAGTGGTGGGGCACGCCGAACGTCATCGACTACGCGGGTGGCACGGCCGTGCACATCAACGCCGGCGCCGCGGCCCTCGCGCTCGCGCTCGTGCTCGGCAAGCGCGTCGGGTTCGCCAAGGGCATCCAGAAGCCGCACAACGTGCCGCTCACCCTGCTCGGCGCGTCGATCCTGTGGTTCGGGTGGTTCGGTTTCAACGCCGGCGCGGAGGGCACCTTCGGACTCCTCGGGCCGGAGAACACCTCCGCCGGCCTCATCGTGGTGAACACGCTCGGTGCGACGGCGGCCGCGATCATCGGCTGGCTCGTGGTCGAGAAGTTCAAGGACGGCAAGCCCACCTCGGTCGGCGCCGCATCCGGTGCCGTCGCGGGTCTCGTCGCGATCACCCCGTCGTGCGCCAACCTGAGCCCGCTGTGGGCACTCGTGCTCGGCCTCGTCGCCGGTGCGGTCTGCGCGATCGCGGTCGAGTTGAAGTTCAAGCTCGGCTTCGACGACTCGCTCGACGTCGTCGGCATCCACCTCGTGGGCGGCCTCATCGGCACGATCTACCTGGGCTTCTTCGCCACCGGCACCGGCCTGTTCACGGGTGGTGACGCGGGTCAGCTGCTCGTGCAGGTGGTCGCAGCGCTCGGCGTGATGGTCTACTCCTTCGTCGTGGCCTACATCGTCGGCTTCGCGATCGAGAAGACCATCGGATTCCGCATCAAGAACGAAGACGAGCTCGCGGGCGTCGACACGGTCGTGCACGGCGAGGAAGGCTACGTGCTCGCCGACTGACCCGCCGGGTCGCGTGCGCGGGGCGCCGTCTCTCACGAGGCGGCGCCCCTATCGTTGTGCTGTCGGGTCGCCGTCGGCTCGACAGGCCGCCACCCGGAGGCGTCATGCCCGAACTCCTGCTGCTGTCCGCGCTGTGCTGCGCGGTGATGACGGCTGCGCTCGTGCGGATGCTGCGGCCGCCGAACGTCGCCGAGGCGGCACTGCGGGCGGGTGCGACGGCAGCTGCTGCGGCATCCGTGTCGGTGACCTTCGGGTTGCTGACGGGGGCGGATACGGCCGCGTTCTTCCTCGCGTCATCGTTCGCCGCGGCCCCCGTGAGCGTCTTGCTCGGGGCCGCCGCGCAGGAGGCGCGTCCGGGACGTCGCGGCGTCGCGTGGGCGCTCACGCTCGTCTGGGCGCTCGTCGTGTTCCCGGTGTGCGCAGTCGTCCCGCCGCTCGCCTTCCGGCTGTGCGAGGCGAGCGAGTGCCGGGTCGAGGACTTCGGAGGCGGACTCGCGCTGCTGGTCTCGTCGGCCGCCTCGGTGCTGCTCGCATGGCGCGTTCCGGCAGCAGCCGAGCGCGAGAGCTGGGTGCGTTTCGCTCTCCCGGTGCTGGTGGTGTGGCTCGCCGGCGGATTCTGGCTCGCGAGTCTCGAGGGAGTGATCGACGGCTACACGGTCCGCATCCTGCTCGCGGCGTCGGTGGCGCCGCTCGGCGGCGCCGTCGCATGGGTGGCCGTCGACGTGCTGAGGCGGGCGGAGCGGCATCCGCTGCGGTCGGCCGCGGATGGCGTGCTGGCGGGGCTGGTCTCGATCTTGCCGGGAGCCGCGGGCATCTCCTTCCCGTGGTCGCTCGCAGTGGGCGGGTTCGCCGGTGCTACGGCGGCGCTCGTGTTCGGCTTGCGACGGCTCTCGTCGGCCGGACGAGCGGGCCACTGGGCTCTCGTGGTGCTCGCATCCACCGCGGTGGGCTACCTCGCGCCGGCGGTCGCAGGCGACTCGATCGGCCTGCTCTTCTCGGGGCGGATCGCCGCCCTCGCGCCGCCGATCCTGGCGATCTTCGCGGTCGCGACGATCGGCATGCTCGCCACCGCGCCCATCTGGTCGATCGGGCGCACACGCACGCCCCGCCCGTAGCATCCGGTGTCGAGAACCGAGGCGGAATGCAGAAAACCCCTGGCGTACCAGGGGTCGTCGTGGTGGGCGATACCAGACTCGAACTGATGACCTCTTCCGTGTGAAGGAAGCGCGCTACCAACTGCGCCAATCGCCCGCGACGACCATCCTGCCATATCCGTGGGCGTGGTCATGCACGCCGGGAATCGGATGTCACACGGCGCGTTTCGGTTTTGTGCTCGCGCGCGGATCGGCTACAGTCGAACACGCGCCACCGAACGGTGGAGCAATGCGGATGTAGCGCAGTTGGTAGCGCATCACCTTGCCAAGGTGAGGGTCGCGAGTTCGAGTCTCGTCATCCGCTCGAGTTAGGAGCCTCAAGGTCCGCTGGGTTTACTTCCAGCGACCGCACACCTGGTGGCGTGGCCGAGAGGCGAGGCAGCGGCCTGCAAAGCCGTCCACACGGGTTCGAATCCCGTCGCCACCTCACTCATCAACTGAATAGCCTCATGTAGGCGCGATTGGCGCAGCGGTAGCGCGCTTCCCTGACACGGAAGAGGTCACTGGTTCGATCCCAGTATCGCGCACCACAGAACGCCGTGGTCAGATGTTCGCATGCGAGATGCCCGTCCCTCGTCACCGCAGTGGAGTGCCTGGCGGGTGGTGATCGGGTTCGGGATCGTGAGCCTCGCGGTCGATCTCGTCGCCGACGGGGCTCGCTCGGTATCGGGACCGCTCCTCGCTTCGCTCGGCGCCAGCGCCCTGACCGTCGGGATCGTCACGGGAGCAGCCGAGGCCGCCGGCTTCGGGCTGCGGTTGGTCTCGGGTCCCCTGGTGGATCGCACCCGGAAGTACTGGGGCTTTGCGATCGGCGGCTACGCCCTGACCGTGATCTGCGTTCCCCTGCTCGCCCTCACCCCGTCCCTGGGGACGGGCGCCTTCGTCGCGGCGGCCATCCTGGTCGTTCTCGAGAGGGTGGGCAAGGCGATGCGCAGCCCGGCCAAGACGGTGCTCCTGGCGCACGCCGCAACCGCGGTCGGCGGAGGGCGTGGCTTCGGGGTGCACAAATTGCTCGACCAGGTCGGCGCGTTCTCGGGCCCACTGCTGGTCGCTGCCGTGATCGCGATCTCGGGGGCCCTGTGGCCCGCGTTCGCGGTTCTCGCGATCCCCGGTGTCGTAGCACTCGCGCTCTTGCTGTGGATGCGCAGCCGGGTGCCGGATCCGGGCGTCTTCGCCCTCGAGCCGAGCATCCCCAGCCGGTCCGCGCCCGCCCCGGACTCTCGTGGGCGACTCCCCGGATCGCTGTACCTCTTCGGCATCTCGGCCGCGCTCACCGGCTTCGGTCTGGTCGGGTTCGGTGTGATCTCGTTCCACCTGACCGAGGGCGGCCTGATCACTCTCGCCGCGGTGCCGCTGGTGTTCGCGATGGGCATGGTGGCCGGTGCGGTCGCGCCGGTCCTCACGGGGCGTGCATACGACAGCTTCGGGGGCGGGGTACTGCTGGCGGTCCCCGTGCTCGTCGCGTGCATCCCGATCCTGACGTTCTCGACCTCGTTCACACTCGTGCTCGTGGGTGTCGTCATCTGGGGTACGGCGACGGGCGCGCACGACTCCACGGTGAAGGCGCTGATCGCCGACCTGGTCCCGGTCGCTCGCCGAGGCACCGCGTACGGGCTGTTCGCGGCCTTCCAGGGGGTCGGAGTGTTCGCCGGCGCAGCCCTCGCCGGCAGTGCGTACCCGGATGCCGTGGCGCTCAGCCTGGTCACGGTTCCGGCTCAGATCGTCGCGTTCGTTCTCCTGGTGTTCGTGGTGCGCTCACGGCGTCGGAAGCCGTGACGGCGCCGCCACCCCACGCGGGTCGTCTACGCTCTCAGCCATGACCGAACCCGCGACGCCCTCCGTCCCGGCAGGCTGGTACCCCGATCCCGACGTCGCCGGCGGCCAGCGGTGGTGGAGCGGCATCGAGTGGACCGAGTACCGCAGGCCCCCCGCGGCGGCGCCGCAGTACGCGGCCCAGCCGTATGCGGCGAGCCCGTACGCGGCCCCGCAGTACGCGTATGACTCCGCCGCGGCGCCGGTCGCGTTGCCTCCGGACGCGTGGCCGTACGTCGGCCAGGCCGCCCCACTCGGCACGGTTGTGCCGTTGTGGGCGCCGCTCTACGGCGCCACGATGGGCCAGGCCTGGAGCCGCTTCTGGCGCAAGTACGCCGACTTCTCGGGTCGCGCCTCGCGGTCGGAGTTCTGGTTCGCGTACCTGTGGTTCTTCATCCTGATGTTCGGCTCCTATTTCGTCTTCGCGATCCTGTTCGCTGTGGTCGCCGGCATCGGCTCAGCCGTCGACGGCTCGCGGGGGAGCGGCGCGGCCTACGGCATCGGCGCGGGTCTCATCGGGCTGATCTGGATCGGGGCGTACATCGCGGCGATGATCCCGATGATCTCGGTCGCGGTCCGACGCCTGCACGACGCCGGCTATCCCGGCTACTACTACTTCATGGGGTTCATCCCGCTCGTGGGCGGGATCCTGCTGCTCGTCTACTTCGCCTCCGAGTCGCGACCGCAGGGGGCTGTCTACGATCTGCCACGCTGAGCACCGGCAGCCGATCTCCGTCGTCTGGGGGAGACGCATCACGGATGCGGCGACGTAGCCTCGAGCGATGACGTCGAACGAGCCGCGTCCTCCCGCGAACCATCGCCCGGGCGGGGGCCTCGCTGCGTACCTGGCCATCGGAATCGGTGCAGGCGTCGCGATCGGCGTCGCCCTGCAGAACATCGGCCTCGGGATCGGCATCGGGATCGCGATCGGAATCGCGCTCGGCAGCGCCGCCGAGGCGTCGAACAAGCGTGCGACCGAGCGTCGCGACAGCGACGACGATGCACGCCCCGACGGCGGAGAGGGGCTTCGCCCGCCGGTAAAGTAAGCGGAATGAGCGCGCAGACTGGTTTCGACCTGTTCCCCGACCGCGCCGTCATCGCGATCCGCGTGAACGGCCAGCTGATGGACAAGGCGGCGACGGTCACGGAGACCGACTCGGTGGAGCCCGTCGAGGTCGGATCGCCAGATGGTCTGAACATCCTGCGGCACTCCACAGCGCACGTGCTCGCGCAGGCGGTGCAGCGCATCAACCCCGAGGCGAAGCTCGGCATCGGCCCGCCCGTGCAAGACGGCTTCTACTACGACTTCGACATCGCCGAGCACTTCTCGCCCGACGACCTGGGTGCGATCTCCAAGGAGATGGAGCGCATCATCCGGTCGGGCCAGCGTTTCGTGCGCCGCGTCGTGAGCGACGACGAGGCGCGCGCGGAGCTCGCCGACGAGCCCTACAAGCTCGAGCTCATCGGGCTCAAGGGCGGCGCGGAGTCGGGCACCGACGGCGAGAGCGTCGAGGTGGGCGCGGGAGAGCTCACCATCTACGACAACGTCGACCGGGACGGCAACGTGGTCTGGAAGGACCTGTGCCGCGGGCCGCACGTGCCCAACACCGGCGCGCTCGGGCACTTCACGCTCATGCGCGTCGCGGCCGCCTACTGGCGCGGCTCCGAGAAGAACCCCCAGCTGCAGCGCATCTACGGCACCGCGTGGCCGAGCAAGGCCGAACTCCGTGCGTATCTCGAGCGTCTCGAAGAAGCGGCCAAGCGCGATCACCGGAAGCTCGGCAAGGAGCTCGACCTCTTCTCGTTCCCGGACGAGATCGGCTCGGGCCTCTCGGTCTGGCACCCGCGCGGCGGCGTCGTGCGCATGGAGATGGAGCAGCACGCACGCCGGCGACACGTCGAGGCCGGCTACACCTACGTCTACACGCCGCACATCGCGAAGGAGGACCTCTTCCTCCAGTCCAACCACCTCGTCACCTACAAGGACGGCATGTTCCCGCCCATCGTGATGGATGAGGAGCGCGACGCTGACGGACACGTCACCAAGCAGGGCCAGGACTACTACCTCAAGCCCATGAACTGCCCGATGCACATCCTCATCTACAAGGAGCGTGCGCGCAGCTACCGCGAACTGCCGATGCGCCTCGCTGAGAACGGCACCGTCTATCGCAACGAGCTCTCGGGCGCCCTGCACGGCCTCACACGCGTGCGCGGATTCACTCAGGACGACTCGCACCTCTTCGTCACCCCCGAGCAGCTCGAGCCCGAGGCGACGAAGGTGCTCGAGTTCGTGATCTCCATGCTGCGCGATTTCGGTCTCGACGACTTCGAACTCGAGCTCTCGATGCGCGACGACGAGAAGGACAAGTGGATCGGCTCGGACGAGTTCTGGGAGTACTCCACGAACGCGCTGCGCAACGTCGCGAAGGCGTCCGGCCTCAAGCTCACCGAGATGCCGGGGGAGGCTGCCTTCTACGGTCCGAAGATCGACCTCAAAACGCGCGATGCCATCGGCCGCACCTGGCAGCTCTCGACGGTGCAGGTCGATCCGAACCTCCCCGAGCGCTTCGAGCTCGAGTACACCGATCGCGACGGCCAGAAGAAGCAGCCGATCATGATCCACCGAGCCCTCTTCGGCTCGATCGAGCGCTTCTTCGCGATCCTGCTCGAGCACTACGCCGGGGCGTTCCCCGTGTGGCTCTCGCCCGTGCAGGTGGTCGGTGTGCCGGTCGCCGAGGAGTTCGCCGACTACCTCGGCGGCATCATCGATCGGCTGCGAGCGGATGGCGTGCGCGCCGAACTCGATGCGAGCGATGAGCGGATGCAGAAGAAGATCCGCACGCACACCCTCATGAAGGTCCCGTTCCAGTTGATCGCGGGCGGACAGGACCGCGAGGCGGGAACCGTGAGCTTCCGCTTCCGAGACGGCCGCCAGGACAACGGCATCCCCGTCGACGAGGCCGTCCGCAGGATTCGCGAAGCGATCGATACGCACGCCCAGGTGTGACGCACGATTCGTGCATCTCATGCACGACCATTGCGTCAAGCGCGGAGATTCCGCAGGAATTGCTATAGCGCGCGCGTCTGCGAGACCGATACGGTACCGACCAGGCGTTGCATAGACCGCTGAGTCTACCCGCGAACAGGGGGATGGGCGCCTCACCGCACCACCACTCGCGGAAGGGAAGCCATGCGCTCTCGTCGATCTGTCCTCGTGTCCGTCGGCGCCGCTCTGGCGCTCGTCCTCGGGGCGATCGCCGCCCCCGCTCACGCCGCCGACCCCGCTCCCGACTTCTCGGGTGGCGCGGTGAGCCCTGAGGGTCCTCCGGAGGACGGCGCCCGCACGAAGAGCGGCCAGCTCGCCGAAAGCGACGCGGCGCTGCTGGCCCGCGCAGATGCCGAGGTCGTTCCGGTCATGGTGAAGGTCGACGTCGACCCCGTGGCCTCCTACACCGGCGACGTCGACGGCTACCCCGCGACGAGCCCCGAGGTCACCGGCAAGGAGCTCCCGCTCTCCGACGCCGCGGTCGCGAGGTACCTCGCATACGTCGAGGGGGTCATCGCCGAGACCCGAAAGGCGATCACCTCGGCCGTCCCGTCGGCCAAGGCGATGGAGAGCTACGCCGTCGCCTACGGCGGTCTCGCCATGACCGTGCGAGCGCGGGATGCCAAGGCGGTGTTGGCGGTCGAGGGCGTCGCCGCGGTGCAGGCGAACTCGCTGCGGCACCTGCCTGCTTCGGCGAGCGACGCGCTGTCTGCCTCGGCGGCCGCGGTCTCCACCCAGGGAGCAGCCGTCGCGGCCCAGGGCGCCGGGGGAGGCCTCGACAACGACGCGAGCACCTTCATCGGCGCCGATGCGGTGTGGCCTGCCCTCGGCGGTCGCGACAAGGCAGGCGCGGGCGTGATCGTGGGCGTCATCGACACCGGGATCTGGCCCGAGCACCCGATGCTCGCCGACAACGGCCTCGCGGCGCCTGCCGGCGGACCGTGGGCGTGCGAGTTCGGCGACGGAGGCGATGACGACTTCTCCTGCAACGACAAGCTTGTCGGCGCCTACGCCTTCCTCGACACCTACCGCGCACTCAACGACGTCGGCGTCGAGGACTTCTGCTCGGCATCCGCGTGCTCGGCGCGCGACTCCGACGGGCATGGCACGCACACCGCGACCACCGCAGCGGGCGACTACGTCACGAGCGCGCCCATCTTCGGCGTCGACCGCGGGCCCGTGAGCGGGATCGCCCCCGGAGCATCCGTCATCGCCTACCGCGCGCTCGGTCCGGAGGGCGGGTACACCTCCGACCTGCTCGCCGCCGTGCAGCAGGCGATCGTCGACGGCGTCGACGTCATCAACTACTCCGTCAGCGGATCGGCGTCGGCCTACACGGATGCGGTGGAACTCGCCTTCCTCGACGCCTACGCGGCAGGGGTCTCGGTCAACGCCTCGGCGGGCAACGACGGCCCGGGCGCCTCGACGGCGAACCACGCCGGTCCGTGGGTCACCACCGTGGCGGCATCCACCTTCGACCGGCAGTTCGCCTCGACGCTCACGCTCACCGCGGCCGACGGGGCCAGCTACGCGAAGGCCGGCGCGACGCTCACCCAGGGGGTGACCGACACGCCCGTGGTGCTCGCAGCATCCGTGCCCGGCTACACGGGTGGTGCGCTCTGCCTCGAGCCGTTCCCGGCCGGATCGCTCGACGGCCAGGTCGTGGTGTGCGCGCGTGGCGAGAACGGGCGCGTCGAGAAGGGATACAACGCACTGCAGGGCGGGGCCGCGGGGATGATCCTCTACAACCCGACCGCGAGCGACGTCGAGACGGACAACCACTTCCTTCCCGCGATCCACCTCGAGGGTCCGAACGACGAGCTGCTCGCATTCCTCGCGGCGCACGCCGGGGTCACGGCGACGTGGGGCGCTGGCCAGTCGACGGCCGCGCAGGGGGACGTGATGGCGGGCTTCAGCTCGCGCGGTCCGATCGGCGAGTTCATCAAGCCCGACATCACCGCGCCGGGCGTGCAGATCCTCGCGGGTCACACGCCCGCATCGACCGACCTCGCGACGGGACCTCAAGGCGAGCTGTACCAGGCGATCGCCGGCACCTCGATGTCGTCGCCGCACGCGGCAGGAGTCTCGGCGCTCATGATCGCCGCTCATCCGAACTGGACGCCCGGCCAGGTGAAGTCCGCGCTCATGACCTCCTCGGTGCAGAGCGTCGTGAACCCGGACGGCACGCCGGCGGGCGTCTTCGATCGCGGCGCGGGCAGCATCCGGGCCGACCGGGCCATCGCGCCGACCCTCACGATCAGCGAGACCGCGGAGGACTTCGCCGCCGGTGCCGCCGATCCGCTGAGCCGCCTCGATCTCAACATCCCGAGCATCCTGGTCGACCCGCTGCCCGGTGCCGCGGTCGTCACGCGCACGGTGACGAACGTGAGCGGTAAGACGCAGAGCTTCTCGGTATCGGCATCGTTCGCGGATGGGGTGCAGGCGTTCGTGACGCCGTCGCACTTCACCCTGCCGGCGGGCAAGTCGAAGACCCTCACGATCGTGCTGAGCGGGATCAACGCCCAGGACGGCTGGCACGAGGGTCAGCTGACGATCGCGGCCACGCGGGGTGCGGCCGTGCCCGTCGTGCTGCCGGTCGCGGTCAACGTGGGAGAAGCGGCGCTCGCGCTCGCGCAGTCGTGCACGCCCACCGAGCTCAAGCGCGGCACGACCTCGACATGCACCGTCACGGCGTCGAGTTCGCTGCCGGTCGACGTGCAGGCCACGATCGATGTGCTCGCGAGCCCGATCCTCAAGGTGACGAAGGTCACCGCGCCCGCGACGAAGCGCGTGTTCGGCGCCACCTGGACGGGCACGCTCACCGCCGCCCTGCCGCCGACCATCGACGCGGTCACGGGAGTCGATCCCTCCGACGTCGTGAGCGGCTACCTGCCTCTCGCGGACTTCGGTATCGCGCCGGTCGCCGGGATGGGTGATGAGAGCATCGTGAACTTCACGGTTCCTGCCTTCACCTACGGTGGCGAGGTCTACGACCGCATCGGCGTCGTGTCGAACGGCTACGTCGTGGTGGGCGGCGGGGGTGCGGCCGACGTCGAGTACGAGCCGCCGGCATCCTTCCCCGACCCGGCGACGCCGAACAACGTGATCGCCCCGTTCTGGACCGACCTCAACCCGGCAGCCGGGGGTCAGATCCGCGTCGGCTCGCTCAGCGACGGCGTCAACGACTACCTCGTGGTGGAGTGGACCGACGTTCCTGCCTGGAGCGGGGGTGCGAACACCTTCCAGGTCTGGATCCAGCTCGGCGCGACCGAGAGCACCTGGATGACCTACGACGGCGGCCTCACCGCCGACACCGCATCCGGATCGCTCACCGGCGCTGAGAACCGCGACGGCACGAGCGGCGTGACGGTCACCGACGTCGACACCGATCTGGCCTACGTCGTGCAGACGAGCCCGCCGACCGCCGGCGGCGCCGTGACCTTCGACTACACCGTGAAGGGTCTGCTGCCCGGCACCTGGTCGACCTCGGCAACCCTGCGATCGGATGCGATCAACACGATCCCGATCGAGGTCACCAAGATCCGCGTGCGCTGAGTCGGGAGGTCACGCGGGGCTCGTCCGACGACGAGCCCCGCGTGGCGCGCGAGCGATAGCCTGGCCGAGATGACACGCGACTACGACGGCACCGACTACTCCGAGCTCGAGCCCTCGAGCGCGTTCGCGGGGGTACCCGACGGCTTCGCCCGGTTGTGGACGCCGCACCGCATCGCCTACATCGAGCAGGGCGGCGCCGTGCCCGACGACGGCTGCGTCTTCTGCACGGCCCCGACCCTCTCCGACGAGCAGGCGCTCATCGTGCATCGCGGAGAGAAGGTGTACGCGCTGCTCAACCTGTTCCCGTACAACAGCGGTCACCTGCTCGTGGTGCCCTACCGACACATCGCGCTCTACGACGAGGCGGATGCCGCGGAGGTCGCCGAGATCGGCGCGATCACGCAGACGGCGATGCGCGTCATCCGCAAGACCTCGCACGCCGATGGTTTCAACCTGGGCATGAACCAGGGAGCGATCGCGGGCGCGGGCATCGCCGCCCACCTGCACCAGCACGTCGTGCCCCGCTGGGCGACGGATGCCAATTTCTTTCCGATCGTCGCGCGCACGAAGGCGCTCCCGAAGCTCCTCGGCGAGGCCCGTCAAGAGATCGCCGACGCCTGGCCGTCGTAAGCCGGCTCTGCCCCTATCGAAGCTGCCGCACGACGAACTGCATGCGCGGGTGCGCGTAGTACTCCTGCGACTCCACGAGTTGCAGCTCGCGCGCCCCGGCCTCGTGCGTCATGCGCAGCAGATCCCACACGCTCGAGGTGGTGCGGGCGAGCGCCTCGGGGGCGCTCCGCGTGGCGAGGTAGTGGGCCGTGAAGAGGGCCGCGGTCACGTCTCCCGAGCCGTTGGCCTTGAGCGGCAGCAGCGGCGTCTGCACGATCCACGCTCCCGAGTCGTCGACGACCATCATCTCGATCGTGTCGGGTTCGCGGTCCGGGCGCTCGACGCTCGTCACGAGCACCGTACGCGGACCCATCGCGCGCGCCGCATCGGCGGAGGCGAGGGTCGACGCGATCGTGTCCGGCGCGGTCTCGGTCAGGAAGCCGAGCTCGAACTGGTTCGGGGTGATGATGTCGGCGACCGGCACCACGCGCTCGCGGAGCAGTACCGGGATCTGCGGGGCGACGAAGCATCCGGACTTCGCGTTGCCCATGACGGGGTCGCACGCGTAGACGGCGTCCGGGTTCGCGGCCTTCACGCGTGTGACAGCGTCGATGATGACGTCGCCGATCCCCTCGGAGCCCTGGTAGCCCGACAGCACGGCGTCGAGCTGGGGGAAGACCCCGCGCTCGTCGACACCGGTGATGACCTCGCGCACGTCGTCGGGTGAGATGAGGGGCCCGCGCCACGCGCCGTAGCCGGTGTGGTTCGAGAAGGTGACGGTGTAGACCGGCAGCACCTCGACTCCGATCCGCTGGAGGGGGAACACGGCGGCCGAGTTGCCGACGTGCCCATAGGCGACGGCCGACTGGATCGAGAGGATCTTCACCCGTTCGATCATGCCACCGCCGAGCCCGTGGCTCGGCGCGGCAGGTGCCGCAGAAGATGGCATGCGCCGCGGAATAGAATCCCTGCATGACCACCCCCGCAGCCGAAACGTCCGCCCCCACCCTCGGCACCGACCGCGTCAAGCGCGGACTCGCCGAGATGCTCAAGGGCGGGGTGATCATGGATGTCGTCACCGCCGAGCAGGCCCGGATCGCCGAAGACGCGGGCGCGGTGGCGGTCATGGCGCTCGAGCGGGTTCCCGCCGACATCCGTGCCCAGGGCGGCGTGGCGCGCATGAGCGACCCCGACCTCATCGACGACATCATCGCCTCCGTCTCGATCCCCGTCATGGCGAAGGCGCGTATCGGGCACTTCGTCGAGGCACAGGTGCTGCAGGCGCTCGGCGTCGACTACATCGACGAGTCGGAGGTGCTCTCGCCCGCCGACTACGTCAACCACATCGACAAGTGGCAGTTCACGACGCCGTTCGTGTGCGGCGCCACCAACCTCGGCGAGGCGCTTCGCCGCATCACCGAGGGCGCAGCCATGATCCGCTCCAAGGGCGAGGCGGGCACGGGCGACGTCTCGGAGGCCACGAAGCACATCCGCACCATCACCTCCGAAATCAACGTGCTGCGCTCGAAGACGAAGGACGAGCTCTACGTCGCCGCCAAGGAGCTGCAGGCCCCGTACGAGCTCGTCGCCGAGATCGCCGAGACGGGCAAGCTGCCCGTCGTGCTGTTCACCGCGGGCGGGGTCGCGACCCCCGCGGATGCCGCGCTCATGATGCAGCTCGGAGCCGATGGCGTGTTCGTGGGGTCCGGCATCTTCAAGTCGGGCGAACCGGCGAAGCGCGCGGCGGCGATCGTCAAGGCCACGACCTTCTTCGATGACCCGGGCGTCATCGCGGACGCCTCGCGGGGGCTCGGCGAGGCGATGGTGGGCATCAACGTCGCCGACCTGGCTGCTCCGCACCGGCTCGCTGAGCGTGGCTGGTAGGACGCCGCGCGTCGGCGTCCTCGCACTCCAGGGGGATGTGCGGGAGCATCTCGCGGTGCTGCGCGAGCTCGGCGCGGATGCGGTCGCCGTGCGGCGCCCCGAGGAGCTCGCGTCGGTGGCGGGGCTCGTCATCCCGGGTGGCGAGTCCAGCGTGATCGACAAGCTGAGTCGGAACTTCGGTCTCGCTGAGCCGCTGAAGGCACGGATCGCCGATGGCATGCCCGCCTACGGCACGTGCGCGGGTCTCATCCTGCTCGCGAACACCGTGCTGGACGCGATCGAGGGTCAGCAGAGCTTCGGCGGGCTCGACGTGGCCGTGCGGCGCAACGCCTTCGGCAACCAGAACGATTCCTTCGAGACCGATCTCGACATCCCGCAGCTGGGAAGCCCAGCCGTGCACGCGGTCTTCATCCGCGCGCCCATCGTCGAATCGGTCGGTGCGGATGCCACGGTGCTCGCCGCACTCGGCGACGGCCGCGTGGTCGCCGTCGAGCAGGGCAACCTGCTGGGCACCTCGTTCCATCCTGAGATGACGGGGGAGCAGCGCTTCCACGCGCGGTTCCTCGAACGGGTACGCGCCGCGGCCTGAGTCGCCGTCTCGATCGGGGTCGCGCGTCGGGGGCGCGGCGCGCCATGCTGGGCGCATGAAGCTCTACGCGGACTTCGGGCCCCGCCGGGCCCGGCAGATCATCGCCGACCTGGTCTCGCTCGCCATCCTCGCGCTGGCCATCGTCGCCGGCATCACGGTGTACGGGGCGATCGCGGCCGTCGGGCGCGCATTCGCCCGCGTGGAGGAGGCCGGCACGGGTTTCCAGGGCACCATGGGCGAGCTCGGCGATTCGCTCGGCGGGGTTCCCCTCGTCGGAAACGGTGTGCGTGAGCTGTTCGCCTCGGCGGCGGGCGCGGGTGGGTCGCTCGCGGATGCGGGGCGCACCGGTCAGGCCGTCATCGAGTCGATCGCCGTCGGTGCCGGTCTCGGCGTGGCCCTCGTGCCGATCGCCGTGCTGCTGCTGGCGTGGCTGTGGCCGCGTGTGCGTTTTGTGCGCCGGGCCGGCGCGACGCGCGCCCTGCTCGCGCTCGACGACGGGCCAGCTCTGCTGGCTCTCCGCGCCCTCGACGATGCCGACGCCCGCGAGCTCGCGGCGATCTCGCCGCATCCCGTTCGCGCCTGGCTCGCCCAGGAATCCCAGGTCGTGCAGCGCCTCGCCGCGCTCGAGGCCCGGGAGGCGGGCATCCGCCTGCCCGAAGCATCCGCCGCGACGGCTGCACCGACGCGCTGAGGAGGCCCCGCTAGACTTGCCCGCGGATTTTCATCGAGAGGGGCACCGTGAGCGGGCATTCCAAGTGGGCCACGACGAAGCACAAGAAGGCCGTCATCGACGCGCGCCGTGCCAAGTCCTTCGCGAAGCTCATCAAGAACATCGAGGTCGCGGCCAAGATCGGCGGGGCGGACCTCGCGGGCAATCCCACGCTGTACGACGCGGTGCAGAAGGCCAAGAAGACCTCGGTTCCGAACGACAACATCGATCGCGCGATCAAGCGGGGCGCCGGGATCTCGGGTGAGGCCGTCGAGTATCAGAGCATCATGTACGAGGCCTACGGGCCGAACGGCGTCGCGCTCATGGTGGAGTGTCTCACCGACAACAAGAACCGCGCGGCCGCCGAGGTACGCACGGCACTGAGCCGCAACGGTGCGACCCTCGCCGACCCTGGTTCGGTGGCCTACAACTTCAGCCGCAAGGGCGTCATCTCGATCACGAAGGCCGACGGCGTCACCGAGGATGCGATCCTCGAGGCCGTCATGGAGGCGGGTGTCGAGGATGTGGTCGACCAGGGTGGCGGGTTCGAGGTCATCACCGATCCGTCCGAACTCGTGGCAGCGCGCACCGCCCTGCAGGAGGCCGGCCTCGACTACGACTCGGCCGAGGCGGAGTTCGTGCCGAACCTCAAGGTCGAGGTCGATCTCGAGACCGCGAAGAAGGTCTTCCGCATCATCGACGCGCTCGAGGACAGCGACGACGTGCAGAACGTCTTCAGCAACTTCGACATCCCGGCCGAGGTGCAGGCCGAGCTCGACGCCGAGGACTGACGCATCCCCGGCCAGGCGCTGCGCGTGCTCGGGATCGACCCCGGGCTGACCCGCTGCGGCGTGGGAATCGTCGACGTGCAGCCCGACCGGCGCGTGTCGCTGGTTCACGTGGGCGTCATCCGCACCCCCGCGGATGCCGAGCTGCCCGCGCGACTGCTCGCGATCTCCGACGGCATCGCCGCGGCCATCGCCGAGTTCCAGCCCGACGCCGTGGCGGTCGAGCGCGTCTTCGCGCAACACAACCTGCGCACGGTCATGGGCACCGCGCAGGCGAGCGGCATCGCCGTCGCGAAGGCGGCGGAGGCCGGCCTCGCCGTGGCATTGCACACGCCGAGCGAGGTCAAGGCGGCTATCACCGGATACGGCGCAGCCGACAAGGCGCAGGTCGGCGCGATGGTCGCGCGGGTGCTGGGTCTCGCCGAGGTCCCGCGGCCCGCGGATGCCGCCGATGCCCTCGCGCTCGCGATCTGCCACGGCTGGCGTGGGGGAGCCACCGCACCCGACGCCGGAAGCGCCGGCGGATTGACTCCGGCGCAACGGGCGTGGCGCGCCGCCGAGAAGTCGTCGGCGAAACGTAGACTCTAGAACATGATTTCGAGTGTCCGCGGCACGGTGCTGCATGTCGCGGGCGGTGCCGCCGTCATCGAGGTGGGCGGCGTGGGGATGTCGGTCGCGCTCACGCCGGAGCACGCCCTCCGGCTGCGCCTGGGCTCGGAGGCGTTTGTGCACACCGCGCTCATTGTGCGTGAAGACGAGCTGAGCTTGTTCGGTTTCGCGTCGCGTGAACAGCTCGAGCTCTTCGATCTGCTGCGCAGCGTCTCGGGCGTGGGTCCCAAATCCGCCCTCGGCGTGCTCGCCCAGCTGGCCCCCGACGAGATCGCACGTGCCGTCGCCGAGGAAGACGACGCCCCCTTCCGCAGGGTGTCGGGCATCGGCCCCAAGACGGCGAAGCTCATCACGGTGTCGCTTGCGGGCAAGCTCGTCGCGCCCGTCTCGGCGCGGCCCGCCGGTGTCGTCGTCGCGCCCGACGCGGATGTCGTGGCGGCGCTCGTGGGTCTGGGCTGGCCCGAACGCGCGGCGGCCGCCGCCGTCTCTGAACTGCTCGCCGAACTCGGCGGATCGGCCCCGACCGAGGTGCCGGCCCTGCTGCGTCTCGCGCTCGGCCGCCTCGGACCGCAGCGCGCAGGAGTTCGGCTGTGAGCGATCCGATCACGACGCCCGATCCCGAGTCGGAGGCGGAACTCGCTTTCGAGGGGGCGCTCCGCCCGCGCAGCCTCGCGGAGTTCGTCGGGCAGTCCAAGGCTCGCGGTCAGCTGCAGCTGCTGCTCCAGGCGGCGGAGTTGCAGCAACGCGCCCCTGATCACATCCTGCTCGCCGGCCCGCCCGGACTCGGCAAGACGACGCTCGCGATGATCGTGGCGCACGAGGGTGCGCGCCCGCTGCGGATGTCGAGCGGCCCCGCTATCCAGCACGCGGGCGATCTCGCGGCGCTGCTGTCGAGCCTCGTGCCGGGTGAGGTGCTCTTCATCGACGAGATCCATCGCATGGCGCGCAGCGCCGAGGAGATGCTCTACCTCGCGATGGAGGACTTCCGCATCGACATCATGGTCGGCAAGGGTGCCGGGGCCACGAGCATCCCGCTCGACCTCGCACCCTTCACCCTCGTGGGGGCGACGACGCGATCCGGGCTGCTGCCCAATCCTCTGCGCGATCGCTTCGGCTTCACGGCGCACCTCGAGTTCTACGACGATGGCGAGCTCGACGAGGTGCTCGCGCGCGCGGCCCGCCTGCTCGGGCTCGATCTGGCCCCGGACGCCCGGGCCGAGATCGCCTCGCGCAGCCGCGGCACGCCCCGGATCGCGAACCGCCTGCTGCGGCGCGTCCGTGACTACGCGCTCGTGCATCGGCGGCCCGCCGACCACACTGCGGTGAGCGAGGCCCTCGAGCTCTACGACGTCGACCCGTTGGGCCTCGACCGTCTCGACCGCGCGGTGCTGGAGGCGATCCTCGTGCGCTTCGACGGCGGCCCGGTCGGACTCTCGACGCTCGCCGTCTCTGTGGGGGAGGAGGCCGAGACGATCGAGTCGGTCGTCGAGCCCTTCCTCGTGCGTATCGGCATGATCAGCCGTACCCCGCGAGGTCGCGTGGCCGCGCCGCGCGCGTGGGAGCATCTGGGGATCCGCCCCCCGAGTGCGGGACGTGCCGGCGCCCGGACGCTCTTCGACGATGACGTATGATTCTCGGGGACCGCGACGCCTCGATCCGTAGGTCGTGCGCAGTTCTCCCTCATCCCGGAAGGCTTTCCTCTCCCCATGGACTTCACACTGATCCTGCTCGCCGGCCTGCTGGTGGTCATGATCTTCTTCACCTGGCGCAGTTCCCGCAAGCGCAAGGCCGACGCCGAGGAGATGCAGACCAAGCTGCAGCCCGGCGCGGAGATCATGACGCAGCACGGCATCTTCGGCACGCTCATCTCGCTCGACGACGAGAACAACGAGGCGATCATCGAGACGACGCCGGGCACCCGCCTGCGCGTGCACCGTCAGGTCATCGTGCGGGTCATCGACCCCACCGAGAACGCAGACGTCGACCTCGACGCCGTCGACGAGGCCGATGTCGAGACGCCGCTCGAGGTCGCCGACGACGCGCCGGCCGACACCACCGAGCCGGAGTTCGGCGAGCGCACGGAGAAGCCCAAGCGCGCACCGCGCAAGAAGCCCACCGAGACCGAGTAACCCGTGGCGACGCGGAGCACGCCGGTCCGGAAGGCGTGGCGGTCACTGGGCTGGCTCGCGGGCATCATCGTGCTGCTCGTCGGCCTCAACACCGCCGGGGCCATCTGGTGGGGCTGGGGCTGGACCCCGAAGCTCGCACTCGACCTCGAGGGCGGCACGCAGATCATCCTGACCCCCAACCTCGAAGACGGCCAGTCGGTCACCGACGAGCAGTTGCAGCAGGCCAAGGAGATCATCCGCAACCGCATCGACGCCGCGGGCGTCGCGGAGCCGGAGATCACCACCGAGGGTGGTGACAAGATCATCATCTCGATCCCGGGCAAGAACCCCGACCAGACGACGCTGGAGCGCATCAAGGCCTCGGCCAAGATGGAGTTCCGTGCCGTGCTGCTCGCCGGCGGCCCCGCGAGCTCCTCTGTGTCGCCGAGCGACGCGCCGAGCGACGGGGCGACCGACGCCCCCGCGGATGGCGCCACCGAGACGCCGGCACCCGCCGCCACGCCCACCGCCACGCCTACCGACGGTTCGGACCTCGCCTGGGTGACTCCTGCGCTCCAGGAGCAGTACGACGCGTTCAGCTGCGATCAGGTCGAGGAGGCGGGCACCAACGCCGCGCCCGCCGACCAGCCGCTCATCACCTGCGATGAGAACAGGACCGAGAAGTTCCTGCTCGGGCCCGTCGAGGTCGAGGGCGCCGACATCTCCGACGCGCAAGCCGGGCTCAAGACCACCTCGACCGGTGTCACCACCGGCGAGTGGGTCGTCAACCTGAGCTTCAACGGCACCGGCACCGAGGCCTTCTCGAAGGTCACAACCCGCCTCGTGCCTCTCGAGACTCCGCGCAACCGCTTCGCCGTCGTGCTCGACGGCCAGGTCGTCATCGCCCCGAGCGCCAACGACCCGATCAACGACGGACGCGCGCAGATCTCCGGCGGCTTCACGCAGGAGTCCTCGAAGGTCCTCGCCGATCAGCTCAAGTTCGGTGCCCTCCCGGTGGGCTTCACCGTCGAGAGCATCGACTCGATCTCGGCCACCCTCGGTACGACTCAGCTGCAGAGCGGGCTCATCGCGGGGCTCATCGGCCTCATCCTGGTGTTCATCTACTCGCTGTTCCAGTACCGGCTGCTCGGCACCGTGACGATCGCGTCGCTCATCGTGGCGGGGGTGATCACGTATTTCGTGGTGAACATCATGTCGTGGCGCGAGGGTTATCGCCTGTCGCTCGCGGGCGTCGCAGGTCTCATCGTGGCGATCGGTTTCACGGCGGACTCGTTCATCGTCTACTTCGAGCGCATTCGTGACGAGTTGCGCGACGGGCGCGGGCTCGTGGGCGCCGTCGAGGCGGGCTGGAAGCGAGCCTTGCGTACGGTGCTCGCGGCCAAGAGCGTCAACCTGCTCTCCGCGATCATCCTCTTCGTGCTCGCCGTCGGCTCAGTACGTGGTTTCGCGCTCACGCTCGGCGTCACGACGATCATCGACATCATCATCGTGATCCTGTTCACACACCCGACCCTGCAGTTGCTCGCGACGACGCGCTTCTTCTCGAGCGGTCACCCCGCCACCGGCCTCGACCCGAACGCCCTCGGGGCGGTCTACCGGGGTCGAGCGGAGTTCCGCATCTCGAAGGACGCCCGCCGCGCCGGCGCGAGCCGCGAGGCGGAGCGCCGCCAGACCATCGCCGAGCGGAAGGCGGCTGAGCTCGAGGCAACCAGCGCCGGCAAGTCGGGCACCGCCAAGCCCTCCACGGGGAAGAAGGAGGCACGCTGATGGCCGGCCCGTTCCAGCGTCTCGGTAACGACCTCTACACGGGGGCGCGCGGCGTCGACTTCGTCGGCAACCGCCGCTGGTGGTTCGCTCTCGCCGGCATCCTGATGATCGCCTCGGTCGCCGTGCCCTTCGTGCGCGGTGGGGGAGACTTCCTCTCCGGCTTCAACTTCGGCATCGAGTTCCGCGGCGGTTCGCAGTTCCTGGTCTCCGAGATCCCGGAGTCGCAGACGCCGATCGACACGACACGCGCCGAGGATGCGGTGCACGAGGTCGTGGCGGATGCGGTCGTCCGCGTGAGCACCGTCGGTCAGAACGGCGTGCGTGTGCAGACCGACCAGCTGACCGATTCGGCGACGCAGGAGGTGACCGCGAACCTCAAGGACGCCTTCCAGAGCGAATCGGTCTCGGCATCCTTCATCGGAGCCACCTGGGGCGCCGACATCACCGACAGCGCGCTGCGCGCGCTCGGGGTGTTCGTCGTGCTCGCGCTCGTCTTCCTTGCGCTCTACTTCCGCACCTGGAAGATGTCGATCGCCGCGATCCTCAAGCTGCTGCACGACCTTATCCTGACCGTCGGCATCTACGCGGCGACGGGCTGGGAGATCACGCCGGCCGCCGTCATCGGCTTCCTCACGATCCTCGGCTATTCGCTGTACGACACCGTCGTGGTGTTCGACAAGATCCGCGAGAACACGGCGGAGCTCGGAGACGACTCGCCACCCACCTTCGGCGAGGCGGTCAACCTGGCTGTCAACCAGACGCTCGTGCGTTCGATCAACACCGGTGTCATCGCCGCGCTGCCGGTCGCCGCGATCCTCTTCATCGGCGCGTTCGTGCTGGGTGCCGATACGCTGCGGGACATCTCGCTGGCCCTGCTCGTGGGAACCATCGCGGGCACGTATTCGACGCCGGCCTTCGGGGCGCCTTTGTACTCGATCTTCCGAGAGAGGGAACCGGAGATCTCCAAGCGCGACAAGCGGGTCCGCCAGCGCAGAGGAGAGCTCGTCGCGAGCTCGTCGTGATGCCGGTGTCGTGCGCGCGCACCTCCTAGAATCGAGGTTCGGGGAAGGACGCACGCGATGAGCACCGAGACGCAGAACACGGCGTCGCGTCGCGCCCTGCTGCCGCGGCTCTTCTCGCGATCGCAACCGACAGGTGCCGTCGATCGCCTGCTGAAGACGGTGCGGTCGCACCATCCGAAGTCCGATCTCGCGCTCGTGGAACGGGCGTACAGCGCGGCGGAACGCGCACACGACGGACAGAAACGTCGCAGCGGCGAGCCGTACATCACGCATCCGGTCGCCGTCGCTCAGATCCTCGCCGACCTCGGGATCGGCCCGAAGACGATCGCCGCGGCGCTGCTGCACGACACGGTCGAGGACACCGAGTACACGCTCGACATGCTGCGCGCAGACTTCGGAGACGAGATCGCAATGCTCGTCGATGGCGTCACGAAGCTCGACAAGCTCAAGTACGGCGACTCCGCCCAGGCCGAGACCGTGCGCAAGATGGTCGTCGCGATGTCGAAGGACATCCGGGTGCTCATCATCAAGCTCGCCGACCGTCTGCACAATGCGCGCACCTGGGGGTTCGTGCCGCAGGAGTCGGCCGCGCGCAAGGCTCAGGAGACCCTCGAGATCTATGCGCCTCTCGCGCACCGGCTCGGCATCCAGACCATCAAGTGGGAGCTCGAGGACCTGAGCTTCGCCGTGCTGTATCCGAAGCTGTACGTCGAGATCGAGAGCCTCGTGCGTGATCGCACGCCCCAGCGCGAGGAGTTCGTGCAGCAGGTGATCGACGCGGTCAGCGAAGACCTGCGGGCCTCGAAGATCAAGGGGCAGGTCGTCGGCCGCCCCAAGCAGTACTACTCGATCTACCAGAAGATGGTGCTTCGGGGGCGCGAGTTCGACGAGATCTACGACCTCGTGGGCATCCGCGTGCTGGTGGGCACCATTCGCGACTGCTATGCCGTGCTCGGCGCCATCCACGCGCGCTGGAACCCGGTGCCCGGGCGTTTCAAGGACTACATCGCGACGCCGAAGTTCAACCTGTACCAGTCGCTGCACACCACGGTGATCGGTCCGAAGGGCCGGGCCGTCGAGATCCAGATCCGCACCCACGAGATGCATGAGCGCGCCGAGTTCGGTGTCGCCGCGCACTGGGCCTACAAGGAGCGGATGGCGTCGGGGCGGTCCGACCCGTCGGCGCAGTCGGGCACCGAGATGGCCTGGCTCGCGCACATCAGCGACTGGCAGGCGGAGACCTCCGACCCGGGCGAGTTCCTCGACAACCTGCGCTTCGAGATCGGCGCGAAGGAGGTCTACGTCTTCACGCCGCAAGGCAAGGTGATCGGATTGCCGGCCGGGGCGACGCCCGTGGACTTCGCCTTCGCGGTGCACACCGAGATCGGCTACCGCACGATGGGCGCGAAGGTCAACGGACGTCTCGTGCCGCTCGAGTCGACGTTGAACTCGGGCGACGTGGTCGAGATCTTCACCTCGAAGAACCCGGATGCCGGCCCCAGCCAGGACTGGCTCAACTTCGTCAAGTCGCCGCGCGCGCGCAACAAGATCCGCGGCTGGTTCACGAAGGAGCGCCGCGAGGAGGCGGTCGAGCAGGGCAAGGACTCGATCGCACGCGCGATGCGCAAGCAGAACCTGCCCTTGCAGAAGCTCATGAGCCAGGACGTCGTGAACGCCGTCGCGGCGCAGATGCGCTACGACGGGGTCGAGGCGCTCTACGCTGCCGTCGGCGAGGGGCACGTTTCCACCCAGTCCGTTATCGAGAAGGTGCTCGCCTCGCTGCAGACGGAGGCGGATGACGAGTCGCTCACCTTCACGCCGAAGATCCGCGGTCGAGCCCTGCGCTCGAGCGACTCGGGGGTGCTCGTGCGCGGTGCGCCCGACATCCTGGTCAAGCTCGCCAAATGCTGCACCCCGGTGCCGGGGGATGAGATCGTCGGCTTCGTGACGCGCGGTTCGGGCGTCTCGGTGCACCGCTCCGATTGCGTCAACGTCAAGACGCTGTTGACGGAGCCGGACCGCATGATTGACGTGCAATGGGCGCCCAACTCCTCGAGCGTGTTCCTCGTGCAGATCCAGGTGGAGGCCCTCGACCGGGCGGGGTTGCTGTCGGACATCACGCGCGTGCTCTCGGAGCACCACGTCAACATCCTCTCGGCGAGCGTGTCGACCTCGAGTGATCGGCTGGCGATCAGTCGCTACGTGTTCGAGATGGGTGACACCGTGCACCTCGACCGGCTGCTCAACGCTGTGCGTCGCATCGACGCCGTCTACGACGTCTACCGGGTCAACTCGGGCTGAGCGCATCGCGCAGGCGTCGAGCAGCCACGCGCTTGCCCGACAGGTTGCGTCCGCGATCCATCGCGCGCACGGCCGACTCGGCGTCGAAGCTGCCGAGCCTGGCGAGCCGGCGGACCGTCTCGGCGTCGTGCTCGTCGAACTCGTTGCGGAAACGGGCGAGATCGATGGCCGTGCGCACGAGACCGGTGACCGCGGCGTGCCCGAACCGTCGCACGTCGCCCTCGCGCAGCTGACTCTCGATCACGATCAGACCGCCGCCGAAGGGCGGCCGCCACCGAGCCGCGAGGTCGACGAGGTACTCGCCTCGCGCCGGCGGGTGCGGCGCGGCGCCCCAGATCCAGGCGGCGGTGCCGAGCGCCGCGATGAGGCGCGGCGAACGGTCGCCGAGCGCCGCTGCCGCCCGCGTGGCCGGCCCGGATGCGACGCCGATGGGAACGTGCGCGCCATGCAGCCGGTACACCTCGCCGTCGAGGCACAGGGCCTGCAGCTCGACGTCGGGCAGGTCATCGAGGAGGGGGAACGGCGTCACCGCTCCAGCCTGCGCCCGAGCGCCGGGCTCCGTCGGCGATCGGGCGCAATCGGTGGAGAAGTCGCCCTGTGGAGAGTCGGGCTGTGGACGGTCGCGCGGTGCGGTCCGCTCAGCCGAGAGCGGAGAGCCAGGCGCGCTTTGCGGCGAGCTCCTCCTCGGCCTCGCGGATCCGACGCGCGTCGCCCGCCTTCTGCGCGGCCGCGAGGTCGGCCTCCGCCTTGGCGATCGCCTGCTCGAGCTGGGCCGCGAAGCCGCTCGAGCGCGCCTCCTTCTCCGGGTCGCTGCGCTTCCAGTGGTCGTCCTCGAGCTTGCGCACCGCGGCCTCGATCTTGCGCAGACGGTCCTCGATCACCCGCACCTGATCGCGCGGAACCTTGCCGATCTCATCCCACCGCCGCTGGATGCCAGTGAGGGTCGTACGCGCGGCCGTGCGGTCCGTGGCGGTCAGCAGCGGCTCGGCCTCCTCGAGCAGCGCGAGCTTCTTCTCGAGGTTCTCGCCGAACTCGGCGTTCTCGACGGCGTCGGCCTCGGCCTTCGCGCCATAGAGCACGTCGCCGGCCGCCTTGAACCGGGCCCACAGCGCGTCATCCGCCTTCTTCCCGGCGCGACCCGCGGCCTTCCAGTCGTCGAGCAGACGACGGTAGTCGGGGATCGCCGCGGCGCCCTTTCCGGCGAGGGCCTCGGCCTTCTCGACGAGCGCCTGCTTGCGCGCACGGGCGTCGCGGTGCACGCTGTCGAGTTCTGCGAAGAACGACTTACGTGCGGTCTCGATGGTCGAACGAGCCGCGCGGAATCGCTTCCAGAGCTCGTCACCGTCCTTCTTCGGGATGCGCGGGCCACTGTGCTGCGCGGCCTGCCAGCGGGCGAAGAGCGCGTCGAGCTGTGCCGTCACCTGCTTCCACTGCGCCTTGGAGAGGTCGTGCGCGGCGAGCGTCTCGGCCTCCGCGACGATCGCCTCGCGCTCGACCACGGCATCCGCGATCGCCTGCTGCGTCTCGGCGCTCTGCTTCTCGGCGGCCTCGCCGAGCGTCTCCTGCAGCTGTGCGAGTCGATCGGACAGGCTCTGCAGATCGCCGACGGCGTTGGCGGTGGGGATCGTGGGTGCCAGTGCGGCGACCGCCTTGGCGACATCCTGGGCGGGAGCGCCGCCGCGCAGGCGCTGCTCGAGCAGTGCGACCTGACCCTCGAGTTCGGCGAACTTACGCTCGTAGTAGGCGAGCGCCTCCTCGGGGGTCGCATCCGGATACTGACCCACGGCGCGCTCGCCCTCAGCCCCGCGGACGTACACCGTGCCGTCATCGTCGACGCGGCCCCACGGCGCCTGCTGGTCGGGTGCCTGCTCGTCGGGCGCCTGCTGTTCGGGCGCCTGCTGGTCGGATGTCTGCTGGTCGGTTGTCTGCTGGGCGGATGCCTGCTCGTCAGGTGTCTGCTCGTCAGGGGCCGACTGCTCGTCGCTCACTGGTCTCCTGCTTTCGCATCGATCGCGGCCGACTGCCTCGTGTCGGCCCGTGCAAGCCTATTGCAGGGTCACCCGCGTGATGGTGGTCGGGACGAGCGGCTTTCCGGTTCCGTCGCCACCGATGCCGGCCGGATCGATTCCCGCGGAGGTGATCTTCGCGATGAGCTCGTCAAGACCGCTCGTGACGGTGCCCACGACGGTGTACCCGCCTGCGGGGTCCGCCGGCAACTTCGTCTCAGCGGTCACGAGGAAGAACTGGTGGCCGTTGCTGTACGCATCGCCGCTGGCTCGTGCCATCGCGATCGTTCCCGCCGGGTAGATGCCGTCTGCGGGGGCGTTCTCGATCGGTCCGTACGAGAACTCCGGGTCGCCGGCCCCGGTCCCGTCAACCGACCCGCACTGCAGGAACGCGAAGTTCTGCGATGTTGCGAGGCGGTGGCAGGTCTTGTCGACGTAGTAGCCGTCCTGCACATCCTGCACCCATCCGGCGACGGCCTGCGGGGCCTTCGTGCCGTCGAGCGAGATGCCGAGCGTGACGTCGTCGTTGAACACGAGCTCGCCCGTCCACACGCGATCCTCGGCGAGCGATGCATCGGGCGCGCCGACGTTCTGATCGGCGGCAGCGCTCGGGCTCGGGGATGCCGAGGGAGCAGGGGCCGGAGCGCCCGGACCCTGCGTGAAGTAGAGCACCTGCGTCGTCACGGCGAGCACGGCCACGACGATGCCGCCGACGATGCCGATCACGTTGTCGCGACGCCGGCGGCGCCCGCGGACCTCGTGCACCTCCTGGCGAGCCTGGTAGGCGCGCAGACGCTCGCGCGCCTCACGCTGTTCACGCTGCTGGCGACTCGATGCCACTCGCGGTCCTCTCCGTTCGAGGGTCGTGCCGCGCACATGACGGCACTGCATGACCTTATCCAGCGCATCGGGGCGCTCCAAACCGGCCGACAGCACCGCGTCGCACGCCGCGGTTAGCATGAGCGCATGACCGGGCAGCAGGGGCTTCGCACGGGGGCGACGCCCCTCGCGGTGCGCATGCGGCCGAGCTCGCTCGACGAGGTCGCGGGTCAGCGGCACCTGCTCGGCGCCGGCTCACCCCTCGTCAACCTCGCGCAGGATGTCACGGGCGAGACGGGCTCGGTGTCGGTGATCCTGTGGGGGCCGCCGGGCACCGGCAAGACGACGATCGCGCAGGCGATCGCCCGCAGCTCCGGGCGTCGTTTCGTCGAGCTGTCCGCCGTGACGGCAGGGGTCAAGGACGTGCGGCAGGTCATGGACGAGGCACGCTCGACCCGAGACCTCTACGGCTTGTCGACGGTGCTCTTCCTCGACGAGATCCATCGCTTCAGCAAGGCGCAGCAGGATGCGCTGCTCCCCGGGGTCGAGAACGGCTGGGTCATCCTCGTGGCCGCGACCACCGAGAACCCGTCGTTCTCCGTGATCGCGCCGCTGCTGTCTCGCTCGCTGCTGCTGACGCTCGAGCCGCTCTCCGAAGACGATCTCGGCGTGCTCATCGACCGGGCGGTCTCCGACCCGCGCGGCCTCGCGGATGCCGTCACGCTTGCCGGCGACGCGCGCGCAGCCATCATCCGCCTCGCATCGGGCGACGCGCGCCGTGCACTCACGGCGCTGGAGGCTGCCGCGACGGTCGCCGCCGCACCGGGCGCGGCTGCCGAGGGCGAAACGCCCGTCGTCACGGCCGAGATCGTGGCGGCGACCGTCGACCGCGCACTTCTGCGCTACGACCGGCAGGGCGACGAGCACTATGACGTCATCAGCGCCTTCATCAAGTCGGTGCGCGGTTCCGATGTCGACGCATCCCTTCACTACCTCGCGCGCATGATCGAGGCGGGCGAGGACCCGCGCTTCATCGCGCGCCGCATCATGATCTCCGCCGCCGAGGACATCGGCATGGCCGACCCCCATGCGCTCTCCGTGGCGGTGTCGGCGGCGCAGGGCGTGCAGCTGATCGGCATGCCCGAGGGCCGCATCCTGCTCGCCGAGGCCGTCGTCTATCTCGCCACCGCACCGAAGTCGAACGCCTCGTACAAGGCTCTCGATGCGGCGATCGCGGATGTGCGGGCCGGTCGCATCGGACGGGTGCCGACGCATCTTCGCGACGCGCACTATCCGGGGGCGAAGCGCTTGGGCCACGGCAAGGGCTACCTGTACGCGCACGACGCCGCGTACGGAGTCGCCGAACAGCAGTACCTCCCGGATGAGTTGCGCGGCACCCGCTACTACGAGCCGACAGCCAACGGCTACGAACGCGAGGTCGGTCCGCGGCTGGATCGGCTGCGCGCCCTGCTCACGGGAAAGCCGATGCCGAAGCGCGACGACGCAGGGGAGTAGCGGCCCGCCTCTGGTAGGCTGTAGCGGTTCGAGTCCGAACACATCCCACCTTCAGTTCCGCCGGTCGCGTCGACGTGCGCCCGGAACGCCGGACGGAGGGATGCACGTCTGTGAGCCGCGAAAGCCGCGGCCACGTGTTGGAAGGACATCCATGACCGCCTCCAAGGCACAGGATCGCCGCAAGGTCCGCCTCTCTCGCGCCCTCGGCATCCCGCTGACCCCGAAGGCCGCTCGCTACCTCGAGAAGCGCCCCTATGCGCCCGGCGAGCACGGCCGCACCAAGCGCAAGGCCGACAGCGACTACGCGGTGCGTCTGCGTGAGAAGCAGCGTCTGCGCGAGCAGTACGGCATCCGCGAGAAGCAGCTCCGCATCGTCTTCAACGAGGCCCGTCGTCAGCCCGGCCTGACCGGTGAGAACCTCGTCGAGCTGCTCGAGATGCGTCTCGACGCCCTCGTGCTGCGTGCCGGCTTCGCCCGCACCACGGCGCAGGCCCGCCAGTTCGTCGTGCACCGCCACATCCTCGTCGACGGCAAGATCGTCGACCGCCCCTCGTTCCGCGTCAAGCCGGGTCAGCTCATCCACGTCAAGGAGCGCTCGGAGTCGACCGAGCCCTTCCAGGTCGCCGCCGCCGGTGGCCACGTGGACGTGCTGCCCAAGACACCGGGCTACCTCGAGGTCGAGCTGGACAAGCTGCACGCGCGCCTCGTGCGTCGCCCCAAGCGCGCCGAGGTCCCCGTGACCTGTGAGGTGCAGCTCGTGGTCGAGTACTACGCAGCGCGCTAAGCGCGCTGCGTAGTACTCAGCGTCGCGGATCACCGCGACGCCAGAAGACGCAGCTACGCAGCTCACTAGAGAACACGGGACGCCCCGGGATCCTCCCGGGGCGTTCCTCGCCTTAAAGGCGACCAACCGAAGAACGGCATAGGCTAGAAGAGTTGGTCGGCACCCGCCGCCGACGCCGCGAACGAAGGAGGAACACGATGAAGGGTGCACTGCTTCTGATCGCCGGAGTCGCCATCGGCTTCGTGGTCGCCCATGAGGTGTCCAAGACGGATGCCGGCAAGAAGTTCTTCGACGACGTCGACAGCAAGACCCGTGAGTTCGGTGACGCTGTCGTGCAGGGCTATCGAGCTCGGGAGGCCGAGTTGAAGACGGCTGTCGCGAACGCCCAGGACGCGATCGACGACCTCGCCAAGCGCGCCACGTCCTGATCCACCCCGCCGTCGGGCCGGCGGCCCGCAGGCCACGTCCCGATGGGACACCCTTACGGAGAACCTGTGCAGACCGCTGAGATCCAACGTCGCTGGCTGACCTTCTTCGGTGACCGCGGCCACACGGTGGTGCCCTCGGCGTCGCTCGTGAGCGACGACCCGGCGCTGTTGTTCACGGTGGCCGGCATGGTGCCGTTCATCCCGTACTTCACGGGAGTCGTTCCGGCGCCGTTCCCGCGCGCCACGAGCGTGCAGAAGTGCATCCGCACCCTCGACATCGAGGAGGTCGGCAAGACCACGCGTCACGGCACGTTCTTCCAGATGAACGGCAACTTCTCCTTCGGCGACTACTTCAAGGAACAGGCGATCGCCTACGCGTGGGAGCTGCTGACGACATCCGAGTCGGATGGCGGCCTGGGCTTCGCGGAGAAGGATCTCTGGGTCACGGTCTACGAAGACGACGACGAGGCGATCGGGTTCTGGAAGAAGGTCGCGGGTCTGCCCGACGAGCGCATCCAGCGCCTGGGGCGCGCCGACAACTACTGGTCGACGGGGCTGCCGGGGCCCGCGGGCCCGTGCTCGGAGATCTACTTCGACCGCGGTCCGCAGTACGGTCCGGATGGCGGTCCGGCTGTCGACGACACGCGCTACATCGAGATCTGGAACCTCGTGTTCATGCAGTACCTGATCACGAACGTGCGCTCGAAGGTGGAATTCGACATCGTCGGCGAACTGCCGAAGAAGAACATCGACACCGGCATGGGGATGGAGCGCGTCGCGTTCCTCAAGCAGGGCGTCGACAACATGTACGAGATCGATCAGGTGCGCCCCGTCCTCGACCTGGCGTCGCGACTGTCGGGTCGCCGGTACGGCGTCGAGCACGAGGATGACGTGCGGATGCGCGTGATCGCCGACCACGTCCGGTCGAGCCTCATGCTCATGACCGACGGCGTGTCGCCGTCGAACGAGGGCCGCGGGTACATCCTGCGCCGTCTCATGCGCCGTGTCGTGCGGGCCATGCGGCTGCTGGGTGTCGATGCACCGAGCTTCGCGGAGCTGTTCGACGCGTCGCGGCTCGCGATGCGCGAGGCGTACCCCGAGGTCGAGGCAGAGTACGAGCGCACCTCGCGGCTCGCGATCGCGGAGGAGGAGGTGTTCCTGCGCACCCTGGCGAGCGGGACCACGATCCTCGACCTCGCCGTCGCCGACACGAAGAAGGCGGGAGCGGCATCGCTCTCGGGTGACACCGCGTTCCTCCTGCACGACACCTTCGGCTTCCCGATCGATCTGACGCTCGAGATCGCCGAGGAGGCGGGTCTCGCCGTCGACCGCGGAAGCTTCGACACGCTCATGGCCGAGCAGCGCGCGCGGGCGAAGGCGGATGCGAAGTCCAAGAAGGCGGGTCTCGCCGACCTCTCGGTGTACTCCGACTTCCGCGCCCTCGGCGAGACGGTGTTCACCGGCTACGACTACCTCGAGACCGAGTCGCGCATCCTCGGCCTGCTCGCGGACGGCGTATCGGTGCAGAGCGCCCAGGCGGGCGAGACGGTCGAGGTCATCCTCGCCGAGACCGCGCTCTACGCGGAGTCGGGCGGTCAGGCCGCCGACAAGGGGTCGATCCTCGGTGACGGCTTCGACCTCGAGGTGCTCGACGTCCAGCGCCCGGTGAAGGGCCTGGTCAGCCACACGGCACGCGTGCGTACCGGTGTGGTGGCAGTCGGGGCGACCGCGACGTCCGTCGTCGATCGGGACTACCGCCACTCGGCGGCCCAGGCGCACTCCGCGACGCACCTCGTGCACGCCGCGCTCCGGGACACCCTGGGGCAGCAGGCGCACCAGTCCGGATCGTTCAACAAGGCCGGGTACATGCGGCTCGACTTCTCGTGGAATCAGGCGCTCAGCCCCGAGACCCGCTCGGAGATCGAGGAGATCGCCAACAACGCGGTGCGGGACAACCTCGAGGTCGTCACCCGCATCCTGCCCCTCGACGAGGCCCGCAAGGCCGGCGCCATGGCGCTGTTCGGCGAGAAGTACGGCAAGACCGTGCGCATGGTCGACATCGGCGGACCGTGGTCGCGCGAGCTCTGTGCCGGCACGCACGTGCGCACCTCGGCCGAGGTCGGGCTCGTGAATCTCGTCTCCGAGTCGAGTGTCGGCTCCACGAATCGACGCGTCGAGGCGCTCGTCGGACTCGACGCGTTCCGCGACCTGGCCGCCGAGCGGGCCATCGTGCACCAGCTGACCTCGTCGCTCAAGACCCCGCGGGAGCAGCTTCCCGACCGCATCGCGGATCTGGTGGCGCAGCTCAAGGCGGCCGAGAAGAAGATCGCGGCCTTCGAGGCCTCGAAGCTCGCCGGTCGTGCACCCGAGCTCGCCGACAGGGCGACGCGCGTCGGGGCCGTGCTCGCGGTCGTCGAGGACCTCGGCGAACTCCAGTCCGTCGATGAGCTGCGCAGTCTCGTGACCGCGGTGCGAGCGCGCCTCCAGGCCGAGGCAGCGGTCGTCGCGCTCGGCGCGCGCGTCGGCGGCAAGCCGTCGATCATCGTGGCCACGACCGCAGGAGCCCGCGACGCGGGCGTGGCGGCCGGCCCCCTGGCCAAGCAGGCGGCCGTGACGCTGGGCGGCGGAGGCGGCGGCAAGGACGACATGGCCCAGGGCGGCGGCTCGGATGCCGAGGCGCTTCCCGAAGCGTTGCGGGGCGTGCGCAGCGCGCTCGGCGGCTGACTCCGGGGATCGCGGTGCGACGGGGAGTGCGCGTCGGGATCGACGTCGGCAAGGCGCGCGTCGGCGTCGCCCGCTGCGATCCCGACGGCCTGCTGGCGACGCCCGTCGAGACCGTCCCTCGCGACGCGCACACCATGCGCACCGTGCTCGCGCATGTCGCCGAGCTCGATGCGATCGAGGTCGTCGTGGGGTTGCCCCTCTCGCTCGGCGGCGGCGACACGGCATCCACAACCGACGCACGCGAGTTCGCAGCCCAGCTGGCGGCCGCATCCGAGGTGCCCGTGCGACTCGTCGACGAACGCCTCAGCACGGTGACGGCTCACCGGCAACTCCAAGCCGGCGGTCGGCGCGCGAAGAGCTCGCGCTCCATCGTCGATCAGGTGGCCGCTGTTATCATCCTGCAGAACGCCCTCGACTCCGAGCGGATGTCGGATCGTCCCCCCGGATCCGTCGTCCCCCGCACGAAAGACCCTGAACGTGGCCTCTGAACCGAGCTGGGACGACATCTTCGGACCGGCAGCCATGCCCACGGCTGCCGTCGCGAGCGCTTCCGACGACGGCGCGCCCGCCACGGCTCCGCTCTCGCGCCGGGCCCTCCGCGAGGCCGACGTCGCCCGCTCGGACGCGCGCCGCTCGGACGCCCGACGCCCGAACAAGAAGCGTAGGCGCGGCGGGCCGTGGGGATGGATCATCGCGATCGTCGTGGTGCTCGGCCTCGTGGTCGCGGGCGGCGTCTACGTGTGGAACACGTACGGCGAGAAGATCCAGGACATCCTCGGCATCGCGCCTCCGATCGACTACACGGGGGAGGGCAACGGCGAGGAGGTCACGATCGTGATCGAGTCGGGCGACATCGGATCCGACGTCGCCCGCAAGCTCGCGGCGGCCGGGGTCACGATGACCTTCGACGCCTTCTACGACCTGCTGCTCGACGACGACAGCATCACCTTCGAACCCGGCAACTACCGCCTGCAGAAGCAGATGAGCGCGGCATCCGCTCTCGCGGCCCTGCAGGATCCTGCGAACCGCATCATCAACCAGGTGACGATCCCCGAGGGCGTCACCGCCGCCAGCGCGCTCGAGCTGATCTCGGCGGCCACCGAGCTGCCGCTCGAGGAGCTGCAGGCGGAGGCGGCCAACTACACGCAGTTCGGGATCCCGGCGAACTCGCCGAGCATCGAGGGTTGGCTCTTCCCGGCCACCTACCAGTTCGACCCGGGGGTCACAGCCCACGACGCCATCAAGATGCTCGTGGACCAGATGTTCCAGACCCTCGATGCGGCGGGAGTCGCACCCGACGCACGCTTCCGGGTGCTCACGATGGCGGCGCTCGTGCAGCGGGAGTCCGGTCCGAACGTCTCGGACATGGCCAAGATCGCGCGGGTCTTCGAGAACCGCATCACACGCGGCATGCTGCTGCAGTCGGATGCGACGGTGCACTACGGCATCGGAGACACCTCGAGCGTGTGGACCTCGCCGGAGCAGCGTGCCGACGCATCGAACCCGTACAACACCTACGCCAATCCGGGGCTCCCGATCGGCCCGATCGGCCTGCCGGGCGCCGACGCGATCGACGCGGCGGTGCACCCCGCCGACGGCACCTGGCTGTACTTCGTGACCGTCAACCTCAAGACGGGTGAGACGGTGTTCTCCAACACCCTCGCCGAGCACGAACGCGCCGCGAAGCAGCTCTACGCGTGGTGCGAGGAGAGCGCCGAGAACGACGCCTACTGCGGATGACGCACGTCGCTGACCGCACTCGGCTGGCCGTGCTGGGCTCGCCGATCGCGCACTCCCGTTCCCCCCAGCTCCATCGCGCGGCCTACCGCGTGCTGGGGCTGGACTGGGACTATGACCGGGTCGAGGTCGACGACGCGGGTCTCGCCGGCTTCCTCGCCGGTCTCGGCACCGAATGGCGCGGGCTGTCGCTCACGATGCCGCTCAAGCGTCGTGTCGCCGAGCTCGTACCCGACGTCGACGAGGTGGCGCAGCGCACGCGGCAGGGCAACACGATCCTGCTCGACGCCGGGCGGCCCGTCCGCGCGTTCAACACCGACGTGCACGGCATCGTCGCCGCTCTCGGCGAGGCGGGGGTCGCCTCCGCGCGGCGCGCCACCGTGCTCGGCGGGGGAGCGACGGCCGAGAGCGCTGTCGTCGCACTCGGGTCGCTCGGCGCTGAGGTGACGGTCGCGGTGCGCGACATCGCACGGGCGACCGCGACGGGTGCGTTCCCGGCCGCCCGGGTGGTGCAGCTGGGGCCTGAGGCGGATGCCGCGCTGGCCACCGCAGACGCCGCGGTGAGCACCATCCCGCCGGGAGCGGAGTTCGCCGTCGAGTTGGGCGCGCTCGCGCCGCAGCAGACCCTTCTCGATGTCGCCTATGCGCCCTGGCCCACACCGCTCGCGCGGGCCTGGCAGCAGGCCGGTGGCCGCGTCGTGCACGGGCTCGAGATGCTGCTGCACCAGGCCGTGCATCAGATCCGCATCTTCGTCGCAGGGGATGCCGCGGTGCCGCTGCGCGATGAGGCCGCCGTCATCGAAGCCATGCGCGCGGCTGTGGCACCGACCGCTGTGGAATGATCGAGAGCATGCTGCGTTGGTTGACGGCCGGTGAGTCGCATGGACCCGAACTGGTCGCGATCCTCGAGGGGATGCCGGCGGATGTGCCGATCCTCCCTGAGCAGATCCAGGCCGATCTGCAGCGCCGCAAGCTCGGCTACGGCCGCGGCGCCCGGATGAAGTTCGAGCAGGACGAGCTCACGATCTCGGGCGGCATCCGCTTCGGCCGCACGATCGGCAGCCCGATCGCGCTGCGCATCGGCAACACGGAATGGCCGCGTTGGGTGGATGTCATGTCCGCCACGCCGGTCGACCCTGAGACGTTGCCGAAGGGTCGGGGTGCGGCGCTCACCCGCCCGCGTCCCGGACACGCCGACCTCGTCGGCATGCAGAAGTACGACTTCCCCGAGGCACGCAACGTGCTCGAACGCGCGAGCGCGAGAGAGACGGCGGCCCGGGTGGCGCTCGGCGCGGTCGCGCGCGCCTTCCTCGGCGAGCTCGGCATCCGGCTCGTCGCGCACACCCTCGCCATCGAGACCGTGCGGGTTCCCGATGGCTCGGCGCTTCCGACCCCTCATGACGTCGACGCCCTCGACGCCGACCCGTTGCGCTGCTTCGACGCGGCGACGTCGGCGGCCATGGTGGCTCGCATCGATCGCGCGCACGACGACGGCGACACGCTCGGCGGCGTCGTCGAGGTGCTCGCCTACGGCGTGCCTCCCGGCCTCGGCAGCTACACGCACTGGGACCGGCGGCTCGACGCCCAGCTCGCCGCGGCTCTCATGGGCATCCAGGCCATCAAGGGCGTCGAGGTGGGCGACGGTTTCGAGACGACCCGGCGGCCCGGCTCGCAGGCTCACGACGAGATGGTCTACGACGGCGACAGCATCCGCCGCGAGTCCGACAAGGCGGGCGGCACCGAGGGCGGCATGTCGACGGGCACGATCCTGCGCGTGCGCGCGGGGATGAAGCCCATCGCGACCGTTCCGCACGCGCTCAAGACGGTGGACGTCGCCACGGGTGAGGCCGCGCAGGCCCACCACCAGCGTTCCGACGTGTGCGCCGTCCCGGCGGCGGGCGTCGTTGCCGAGGCGATGGTCGCCCTCGTGCTCGCGAACGCCGTGCTCGAGAAGTTCGGCGGCGACTCGGTGGGCGAGACGCGGCGCAATCTCGAGGGCTATCTGGCCGCCATCCCGGACTCCCTCCGCACGGGCGTCGTCTCGGCATGACCGCGCCCCTCGCCGTCTTCATCGGCCCGATGGGTGCCGGGAAGACCCGGATCGGCAAGCGGGTCGCGCGCGCGCTCGGCGTGCCGTTCACGGACACTGACAAGGTGATCGTCGCCGGCCACGGGCCGATCGCCGAGATCTTCGACCAGCACGGAGAACCGCACTTCCGTGCACTGGAGCGCGATGTCGTGCGCGAGGCCCTCACACGCGGTGGCATCGTGTCGCTCGGGGGTGGAGCCGTGCTCGATGCAGCGACACAGCAGGCCCTGACCGGCCTCCCCGTCGTCTACCTCCGCGTCGAGGCGGATGCCGTGGCGTCGCGCCTGGCCGACGGCAAGCGTCCGCTCGTGCGCGGCGGCATCGAGGACTGGCAGCGCATCTACGACGCGCGGCGGTCGATCTACGAGGGTCTCGCATCCGTGACCTTCGACACCTCGCGGCTGCCGCGCGATCGGATCGCCCAGGACGTCGTGGCGTGGATCGAGAGCAGAGGACTGGAGCAGCGATGAGCGACACGACGGTCATCCCGGTGCATGGCACCGACGGCATGAGCGATTACGACGTGCGCGTCGGGCGCGGGATCCTCGGGGAGCTGGCCGAGCTGCTTCCCGCGCGCGCCGAGAAGGTGCTCGTCGTGCACGCCCCCGCTCTGGCAGAGCGGGCCGAGCGCGTGCGCGAGGAGCTCTCCGGCCGATACCAGGTGCTGCTCGCCGAGATCCCGGATGCCGAGGGCGCGAAGCGCGTCGAGGTCGCCGCCTTCTGCTGGCAGATCCTCGGTCAGACCGACTTCACACGCAGCGACGCGATCATCGGCTTCGGAGGCGGGGCGACCACGGACCTCGCGGGATTCGTGGCCGCGACCTGGCTCCGCGGCATCGCCATCGTGCAGGTGCCGACGACGGTGCTCGCGATGGTGGACGCCGCCATCGGCGGCAAGACCGGAATCAACACCGCGGAGGGCAAGAACCTGGTGGGCGCATTCTGGGCGCCGCACGCCGTGCTGTGCGACCTGGAGCTGCTGGACGCCCTGCCGCGCAACGAGATCCTCGCCGGTTTCGCCGAGGTCGTGAAGGCCGGTTTCATCTCCGAGCCGGAGATCCTCGAGATCGTCGAGGCGGATCCGGCCCGGGCGACCGACCCGACGACTCCTGAGTTCCGGCGCGCGATAGAGCTCGCGATCGCGATGAAGGCACGCGTCGTGGGGGAGGACTTCACCGAGCAGGGCCTGCGCGAGATCCTCAACTACGGGCACACCCTCGGGCACGCGATCGAGCACGCCGAGCGCTACCAGTGGAGGCACGGGGCCGCCGTCGCGATCGGCATGGTCTACGCCGCCGAGCTCGCCCGGCTCACCGGTCGGCTCTCGGATGCCGCTGTCGATCGCCACCGGCGGGTTCTCGATTCCCTCGATCTGCCGACGAGCTATCCGGCGGGGCGCTGGCCCACGCTGCTGGCGACCATGCGGCGAGACAAGAAGGCGCGCGGCGCTCTCATGCGCTTCATCGTGCTCGACGACATCGGGCGTCCGACCGTGCTGCAGGGACCCGACGAGTCGTTGCTCTTCTCGGCATATCAAGAGATCGCGAGCTAGATAGGCTCGTTCCCATGTCGCGCGTCATGGTGCTCAACGGACCCAATCTCGGCCGCCTCGGCAGCCGCGAGCCCGAGGTCTACGGCAGCCAGGACCTCTCGGCCCTGCGCGTGCTGCTCGCGGATGCCGCGGGCGACGGGATCGAGATCGACGTGCGTCAGACCGACGACGAAGCCGAGCTCGTGCACTGGCTGCACGATGCCGTGGACGCCGAGACCCCGGTCATCCTCAACCCCGCCGCCTTCACGCACTACAGCTACGCTCTGCGCGACGCGGCCGCCCTCGTGACGAAGGCCGGCATCCCGCTCGTCGAAGTGCATATCTCGAACCCGCACTCCCGCGAGGAGTTCCGACACCGGAGCGTCATCTCCGGCGTCGCGAGCGGCGTCATCGCCGGCTTCGGCTTCGACTCGTACCTCCTCGCGCTCGACGCGGTGCGCCGCCTGTCGGCGCGCAGTCAGACGCACTAGAGACTCACCGCGCGCTGCGGTCGTTACACTCGTACGGGCGCACCCGCCCCGGAACCCACGAACGGAACAGCACACACGCATGGCCACGACGAACGACATCAAGAACGGCTCCGTCCTCAGCATCGACGGACAGCTCTGGAACGTGGTGGAGTTCCAGCACGTGAAGCCCGGTAAGGGTGGCGCCTTCGTGCGCACCAAGCTCAAGAACGTGCGGTCCGGCAAGTCGGTCGACCGCACCTTCAACGCCGGCACCAAGATCGACTTCGCCACCGTCGACCGTCGCGACTTCCAGTACCTCTACCGCGACGGCGACGGCTTCGTGTTCATGGACACCGACGACTACGACCAGATCACGGTGACCCCCGAGATCGTCGGCGACGCGGCCAACTTCATGCTCGAGAACCAGGCCGTGCAGATCGCGCTGCACGAAGGTGAGCCGCTCTACGTCGAGCTCCCCGCCTCCGTCGTGCTCGAGATCACCTACACCGAGCCGGGTCTGCAGGGCGACCGTTCGAGCGCGGGCACCAAGGCCGCGACCGTCGAGACCGGCTACGAGATCCAGGTTCCGCTGTTCCTCGAGACGGGCACGAAGGTCAAGGTCGACACCCGCACGGGTGACTACCTCGGCCGCGTCTGAGTCGTGAGCGCGCGAACCAAGGCCCGCAAGCGGGCCATCGACGTGCTGTACGGCGCCGATCTGCGCGAACGACCCATCGCGGATGCGGTGGTCGAGGAGCAGCGTCGCGCCGCGCAGCAGCCCGCGCGGGCGGCATCCTGGCGCTATGCCCGGGAGATCATCGAGGGTGTCGACGACCACCGTACGGAGCTCGACGCGGCGATCGCGGCCCACGCGCACGGGTGGAGCCTCGAACGCATGCCGGTGCTCGACCGCGCCATCCTGCGTGTCGGCGCCTGGGAGGTCCTGCACAACGATGACGTGCCGGATGCCGTGGCGATCTCCGAGGCCGTGCAGCTGGCCACGGAGCTCAGCACCGACGACTCGGGCAGCTTCGTGAACGGTGTGCTGTCGGCGATCGCCCGCGACCGCTGACCCGGCCCTGCGTCCCGCGCGGGTACGGAAGCGCGGCATGTTTCGCCGCGTGACACCTGGTTTTGCGACGCCGCCTCCGCGTTCTCTACGTTCGACCGCGTGACTCTCGTCGACGCCCCCACCGCGCCCGCGCTTCCCGCGCGTCTCGCGGGCGTGGGACGACTCTTCCCCGCACCGGAGGGCGGCTCCCGGGTCGTGCTCCGCGACATCGACCTCGAGATCCGAGCGGGCGAGATCGTGGCCCTGCTCGGTCCCTCGGGGTGCGGCAAGTCGACGCTGCTCCGTCTCGTCTCGGGACTCGACCGCGCGGATGCCGGCCAGCTGTCGATCGGAGGGACGCCGGTCGCGCCGGTGGACCAGCGGTGCGCCGTGGCCTTTCAGGAGCCGCGACTGCTGCCGTGGCGGACGATCCGACGCAACGTCGAGCTGGGGCTGCCCCGCGGGACCGCGACGCAAGCCGGGCAGCTCCGCGTCGCGGAACTGCTCCGCCTCGTTCAGCTCGGGGAGGCGACCGCACTTCGGCCACGCCAGGTCTCGGGCGGCATGGCGCAGCGCGCCTCGCTTGCGCGCGCCCTGGCCCGCAACCCCGGCGTGCTGCTGCTGGATGAGCCCTTCGGTGCGCTCGACGCGCTCACGCGGCTCACGATGCAGGACCTGCTGCTCGAGGTCCATGCCGCCGAGCCCACGACGATCCTGCTCGTGACGCATGACGTCGACGAGGCCCTCCAGCTCGCCGACCGCATCGTGCTGCTCGGCTCCGACGACGACACACCGGGCGCCACCATCCGCCGCGTGCTGGAGGTGGGCAAGAAGCGCCCGCGAGACCGCGGCGACGCGCACCTCGCGATCCTTCGCGCCGAGCTGCTGTCGCTGCTCGGCGTCGAGAGCCACCACCCCGAGGACTACATCACCCAGGCGATCAAAGCCCAGCGGGCCAGACGCAGCACTCCGGCCGCTGACGTCTGATCGTCGCCTCATCTCACCGCCCACCGCACCATCCACAGCAAGGACATCCCACATGAAGAAGACCATCCTGGCCGCCGCCGCGGCGGCCACCGTCGCCGTGCTGGCACTCAGCGGCTGCGCCGGCGAGAACGCCGCCCCGCAGGGTCAGGGCGACGGCGACGCCGGGGAGTGGAGCAAGTCCACCCTCAACATCGACTTCGCGACCTACAACCCGCTGAGCCTCATCATCAAGGATCAGGGATGGATCGAGGAGACCCTCGGCGACGACGTGACCGTCAACTGGACCCAGTCGCTCGGCTCGAACAAGGCGAACGAGGGCCTGCGCGCGGGCGCGCTCGACGTCGGCTCGACGGCCGGCTCCGCGGCGCTCCTGGCCCGCGCGAACGGCTCGCCCATCCAGACGATCGACATCTACACGCAACCCGAGTGGTCGGCTCTTGCGACGCTTCCCGGGAGCGGCATCGACTCCGTCGAGGATCTGCGGGGCAAGACCGTCGCGGTCACCGTGGGCACCGACCCGTACTTCTTCCTGCTGCAGTCCCTGGAGGCCGCGGGGGTCGACGTCTCGGATGTCAACATCCAGAACCTGCAGCACGCCGACGGCGGCACGGCGCTCGTCAACGGCACGGTCGACGCGTGGTCGGGTCTCGACCCGATGATGGCGGCCCACGAGGTCGACAACGGGGTGGAGCTGTTCTACCGCAACATCGATTTCAACACCTACGGGTTCCTGAACGCGACCGAGGACTTCATCACGAAGCACGCCGATCTCGCGCAGGTCGTCGTCGACGCCTATGAGAAGGCCCGCGCGTGGGCGCTCGAGAACCCCGAAGAGACCTCGGCCCTGCTCGCTGAGGTGGCCGCGATCGATCCGGCGGTCGCCGACAAGGTGCTGCTCGAGCGCACCACGATCGACCTCGACCCCGTTCCGGGCGACGCACAGCTCAAGGTGCTCGAGATCGTGGCGCCTATCCAGGTGGCCAACGGCGACATCGCAAGTCAGGATGCGGCCGACGCGGCACTCGCGAGCCTGCTCTACCCGGACTTCGCGAAGAAGGCCGACCCGAGCCGGGTGGGCTGACACGATGGCGGCCTCTCCTTCCTTCCTCACGGGCGAGTCCGTCGTCCGCGGCGGTATCGGCGGCCCGCCCGCCGACCCGCAGGTGACGGGAGAGGCCGCCGCGCTCGCCCTCAGCGACCTCGGCACGGCGACTGCTGCGCGCGGCCGCCGTCGGGGTGGGCGCGTGCGCTGGCTGCTCGGCGCCATCCTGCCGCTCGCCCTCTTCACGCTCTGGTGGCTCGCGACCCATCTCGGGTGGGTGCCGGCGTTCAAGCTTCCGACCCCGGAGTCGGTGGTCACGGCGGCCTTCGACCTGGCGGCACGCGAGTTGCTGTGGCAGTACATCGGCATCTCGACGCAGCGGGTGCTGCTCGGCTTCCTGATCGGATCGGTCATCGGGCTCGCGCTGGGGTCCCTCGTGGGTCTGTCGCGGCTCGCCGATTCCTTCCTCGCGCCCACGATCGGCGCAGCGCGCGCCGTCCCGTCGCTTGCCTGGGTGCCCTTGCTCATCCTGTATCTGGGCTTCGGCGAGGACTCCAAGGTCGCCCTCGTCATCATCGGAGCGCTGTTCCCCGTCTACACGACGGTCGCGGGCGCTCTCCGACATGTCGACCCCCAGCTCGTGGAGTTCGGGCGGGCATACGGATACCACGGCCTGCGGCTGTTGACGACAGTGCAGTTGCCCGCTGTCGTGCCGGCGATCATCTCCGGGCTGCGTCTCGCGCTTGCTCAGGCGTGGTTGTTCCTGGTGGCCGCCGAACTCGTGGGCTCGACCATGGGCCTCGGATTCCTGCTCATCGAATCGCAGAACAACGGTCGCATCGACCGCCTGCTGCTCGCGATCATCATCCTCGCGGTGCTCGGCAAGCTCTCCGACGCCCTGGTGGGACTGCTGGAGCGGTTCCTGCTCACGCGCTGGGGCTGAGACGTCGAACGGCCCGCCGCGCTCGACGCGCGACGGGCCGGATGGTGGATGATGCTCAGCGCGCCGACGGACGCGTGCGGCTGAAGGCCGCGATCACGAAGAGACCCGCGATGAGCACGACGTTCTTCGCGATGAACTCGCCGGTGAGCGTGAGGGCGAGAGGGTTGCCGTCGCTGTAGGTGAGAGCCGGGTAGACCAGGAACACCGCGAAGGTGCCGAGCAGGTGCACGACCTGCGCCGCGGCGACCCAGGGCACGAACACTCCGAAGGCGATGAGCAGGCCCGCGACGACCTCGAAGACACCCATCGCGATGACGGCTTGCGTCTCGGGGAGGAACGGCACCATCGAGGCGACGAGCTCGCTCACGGGGCTCAGTCCGATGATCTTGAGCCCGCCGAACGCGACGTAGACGAAGGCCAGGGTGAGGCGCAGCAGGGGGATGCCGATGCGTGCGAGCACGTCGAGCACGCGTTGCTCGGTGCGGAGCACCCAGGCGAACGCGGCCGCGTGGGGCGGAAGGGGACGTGCCGGCACGCTCGGGCGCGCGGTGTCCGCCGGCGCCGAATCGGTCGAGCGGGCGGGGGAGGTGGTGGTCATGGTTCTTCGCTCCAAGAAGGGGTTTGTCGGATGTGGAGGTTGGTGATTCCACGTTCTCGGGCCCGCGACCCGGGAGCCCAGAGGCAGCGGTCCTCGATTCGCCCGGGGCGTGCGCGGGACGAGGTCGGGACACCCGCTATGCTCGGAGGCAACAGACGTCCTTTAAGTCCGTCCCGAGAGGCGGGGAAGGAGGTCAGGATGCCGGCACGTGTCGTGCTGCAGCAGGCTGACATTCAGCGCGCCCTGAGGCGCATGTCTCACGAGATCCTCGAGTCCAATCGCGGCGGCTCCGATCTCGTCCTTCTCGGCATCCCGACCCGGGGCGTCATGCTCGCCGAGCGCATCGGCGCGAACCTCGACGCACTCGAGCCCGGTTCGGGGCAGGTGGGGGCGCTCGACGTCACGATGTACCGAGATGACCTCGACCGGCATCCGACGCGGACGCCGAGTCCGACCCGCGTGCCGCCGGGCGGCATCGACGGCAAGACGGTCGTGCTCGTCGACGACGTCCTCTACTCGGGCCGCACCATCCGCGCCGCCCTGGATGCGATCGGAGACCTGGGTCGCCCGCGTGCCGTGCGGCTCGCGGTTCTCGTCGATCGCGGACACCGTGAGCTGCCGATCCGAGCCGACTTCGTGGGCAAGAACCTGCCCACAGCTCTCGCCGAGCGCATCTACGTGCGGCTCGCCGAGATCGACGGCGAAGACGCGGTCGCGATCGAGGCCGGGGAGGGGAGCCGATCGTGAGGCACCTGCTGACCACCATCGGTCTCGAACGTGACGACGCGATCGGCATCCTGGACGTCGCCGAGGACATGGCGGACGTCGCCACCCGGGCCGTGCCGAAGCTGCCGACGCTGCGCGGACGCACCGTGGCGAACCTCTTCTTCGAGGACTCCACTCGCACCCGACTGAGCTTCGAGGCGGCGGCGAAGCGGCTGTCCGCCGACGTCATCACCTTCGGTGCGAAAGGATCGAGCGTCTCGAAGGGCGAGAGCCTCAAGGACACCGCGCAGACCATCACCGCGATGGGGGTCGACGCGGTCGTGCTGCGGCACTCGGCCTCCGGAGCAGCCGAGGTGCTCGCGGGCTCCGGATGGATCGATGCCTCCGTCGTGAATGCCGGGGATGGCACGCACCAGCACCCCACCCAGGCGCTGCTGGATGCCTATACCCTGCGCAAGACCCTGCACGGTGAGGGATCGCGCGGCCGGGGCCTCGACGGCGTCCACGTCGCGATCGTGGGCGACATCCTGCATTCCCGCGTCGCGCGCTCGAACGTGTGGCTGCTCACGGCGCTCGGCGCGCACGTGCAGCTCGTGGGCCCGCGCACGCTGCTGCCCGTCGGGGTCGAGACCTGGCCCGCATCGGTGGGGACCGACCTCGACGCCGCGATCGCCCAGCGCCCGGACGCGATCATGATGCTGCGTGTGCAGCAGGAGCGGATGCACGCGGCCTTCTTCCCGCACGAGCGCGAGTACTCGCGCGCGTGGGGGCTCGGCGACGAGCGCCTCGCCCGGCTCGGGACGGATACGATTGTCATGCACCCCGGACCCATGAACCGCGGGCTCGAGATCTCGGCGCGTGCCGCCGACTCGCCCCGGTCGGTCATCCTCGACCAGGTCACGAACGGAGTGTCGATACGGATGGCGGTGCTCTACCTCGTGCTCTCAGGTTCTGCTCCCCAGGGGCTCGTGGCATGACGACGATCCTCATCCGCGGCTCCCGGCTCCCTGACGGCACGGTGACCGACCTCCTGATCGATGGCGGCGTGATCGCCGAGCGAGGCAGCGCACTGCATCGCGAGGGCGCTCGGATCATCGACGCCGACGGACTCGTGGCGTTGCCCGGGCTCGTCGACCTGCACACCCACCTGCGCGAGCCCGGGTTCGAGGCGAGCGAGACGGTGCTCACCGGAACGCGCGCGGCCGCGGCCGGTGGCTTCACCGCCGTGCACGCCATGGCGAACACCTCGCCGGTCGCCGACACGGCGGGAGTCGTCGAGCAGGTGGCCTCGCTCGGCGCGCAGTACGGCTACGCGACCGTGCGCCCGGTGGGTGCGGTCACCGTGGGTCTGGCGGGGGAACGCCTCGCCGAGATCGGAGCGATGTCGCACTCGCGCGCCGCCGTGCGCGTCTTCAGCGACGACGGGACGTGCGTGCACGATTCGCTGCTCATGCGCCGCGCGCTCGAGTATGTCGCGACCTTCGATGGCGTCATCGCGCAGCACGCGCAGGACCCGCGATTGACCGACGGCGCCCAGATGAACGAGGGTGCGCTCAGCTCCGAGCTGGGCCTCGCGGGCTGGCCCGCGGTCGCCGAGGAGGCGATCATCGCGCGAGATGTGCTCCTCGCGGATGCCGTGGGCGCCCGGCTGCATATCTGTCACCTGTCGACGGCAGGCAGCGTCGAGGTGGTGCGCTGGGCGAAGGCGCGCGGCATCCGGGTGACGGCCGAGGTGACCCCGCATCACCTGCTGCTCACCGAGCAGCTCGTCGCGCACGCCGATGACCCCTACTCGCCGAGCTACGACGCCAGGTTCAAGGTCAACCCTCCGCTGCGGCGCGACGAGGACGTGCAGGCACTGCGTGCGGCGCTGGCAGACGGCACGATCGACATCGTCGCGACCGACCATGCACCGCATCCGATCGAGTCGAAGGAATGCGCCTGGCAGGAGGCGTCGTTCGGAATGGTGGGCCTCGAGAGCGCCCTGTCGGTCGTACAGGCCTCGATGGTCGACACCGGTCTGCTGGGCTGGAACGACGTCGCGCGCGTGCTCTCGCGCGTGCCCGCCGAGATCGGGCGCCTTGCCGGCTATGACGCGCCGTTCGAGCTCGGCAGCCCCGCGCACCTCACCCTCGTCGACCCCGCGGCCACCCGGATCTTCGGCACGGATGCCCTGCATGGCAAGGGTGTCAACTCGCCGTATCTCGGTCGCACGCTGCCCGGCCGGATCGTCGCGACGATCCACGGCGGCAACCCTACGGTTCTGGACGGCGAGCTGCTCTCGCCGGAGGAGGTCTCCCATGGATGAGCGGCTGATTCCCGCGCTCGTCATCCTCGCGATGGTCGTCGTGGCCTTCGCTTTCATGGCCCTCGGATGGCGCAACCGCCGACGCCGTCAGGCGGGTCTCGACGTCGTGCCCGTGCCCCCGAGCGAGATCGGCGACGAGATCGCGCGTGAGCGCGTGCTCTACGTCGCCACGACGCTCGCCGAGCAGCCGCTCGAGCGCGTCGTCGTGGGCGGTCTGGGCTTCCGCGCGAAGGGGGAGGTGCAGATCAGCCGAGGCGGCCTCGTGCTCGACCTTGCCGGTGCTCCGCCCGCCTTCATCCCGGTCGCCGACATCCGCGGGGTGGGGCTCTCGAGTTGGACGATCGACAAGGGAGTGGAGGACGGCGGCCTCGTCTTCGTGCGCTGGGAGCTCGGCGGCACCCCCGTCGACAGCTACCTGCGTTCGGAGCACTCCGAGCGATTGCTCGACGAACTCACCGAGCTCTCGCCGATGGCGGCTGCAGAGCGCCACGCCGCCCCCGCATCACCCACATCCGACACCCCCGACGGAGAGGCATCCGCATGATCGACACCGACCCCGCGGTCCTCGTGCTCGAGGACGGCAGCAGGTACACCGGACGGGCCTACGGTGCCCGCGGTCGCACGCTCGGCGAGGCCGTCTTCGCCACCGGCATGACCGGATACCAGGAGACCCTGACCGATCCCAGCTACGCAGGACAGATCGTGGTCATGACGGCTCCGCACATCGGGAACACGGGAGTCAACGACGAGGACCCCGAGTCGCGTCGCATCTGGGTGTCGGGGTATGTGGTGCGCGACCCCTCTCGCGTCGTGTCGAACTTCCGCGCCAACGGCAGCCTCGACGACGACCTCACCCGTAACGGTGTGGTCGGCATCAGCGGTATCGACACCCGTGCCGTCACGCGGCGGTTGCGCGACGCCGGCTCGATGCGCGCCGGCGTGTTCTCGGGCGCGGATGCCGGGCTCGCTCCCGAGGAGCAACTCGCGATCGTGCGCGGTGGCGCGCAGATGGCCGGCCTCAACCTCTCGGCCGCCGTATCGGTGGACGCCGCATCGGTCACCCCCGCGCGCGGCGAGCGCCTCGGCAACCTCGCGGTGCTCGACCTCGGCGTCAAGCAGGCCACGATCGACAACCTCGCCGACCGCGGCTTCGAGGTGCATGTGCTGCCCCAGGACGTGACGCTCGAGCAGCTGCTCGCGATCGCCCCTGTGGCGGTGTTCTACTCCAACGGACCGGGCGACCCCGCCGCATCCGACGACCACGTGCAGCTCCTGCGCGGCGTGCTGGATGAGGGGCTGCCGTTCTTCGGCATCTGCTTCGGCAACCAGCTGCTCGGGCGCGCCCTCGGTCTCGGCACCTACAAGCTGCCCTACGGTCATCGCGGCATCAACCAGCCTGTTCTCGACAAGGCGACCGGCCGGGTGGAGATCACCGCCCACAACCACGGCTTCGCCGTCGATGCGCCGCTCGAGGGCGTCATCGAGAGCCCCCACGGCTACGGCCGGCTCGAGGTGAGCCATGTGGGTCTCAACGACAACGTCGTGGAGGGGCTGCGGGCCCTCGACATCCCCGCCTTCTCTGTGCAGTACCACCCCGAGGCGGCCGCCGGGCCACACGATGCCAACTACCTGTTCGACCGCTTCCGCGACCTCGTCGCGACCCACCTCGCCGGGAAGAAGAACTAGTGCCCAAGCGTCCCGACATCCAGAGCGTCCTCGTCATCGGGTCCGGCCCGATCGTCATCGGGCAGGCGGCCGAGTTCGACTACTCGGGCACCCAGGCCTGCCGCGTGCTCCGCGCCGAAGGGGTGCGGGTGATCCTCGTGAACCCGAACCCGGCCACGATCATGACCGATCCCGACTTCGCCGACGCGACCTACATCGAGCCCATCGACACGAAGCATCTCGAGGCGATCATCGCGAAGGAGCGCCCGGATGCGGTGCTGCCGACGCTCGGCGGCCAGACCGCGCTCAACGCCGCGATCGCGCTCGATACGGCCGGCATCCTCGCCAAGTACGGCGTCGAGCTGATCGGGGCGAAGGTCGAGGCGATCCAGAAGGGCGAGGATCGCCAGCTCTTCAAGGAGCTCGTGATCGAGGCAGGCGCCGACGTCGCGCGCTCGCACATCGTGCACACCCTCGAGGAGGCCATCACGGCAGCCGACGACCTCGGCTACCCGCTCGTCGTGCGGCCCTCGTTCACCATGGGCGGTCTCGGCTCGGGCTTCGCGCACGACCGTGACGAGCTCGTGCGCATGGTCGGCGACGGCCTGCACCAGTCGCCCACGACCGAGGTGCTGCTCGAGGAGTCGATCCTCGGCTGGAAGGAGTACGAGCTCGAGCTCATGCGCGACATGGCCGACAACACGGTCGTCGTGTGCTCGATCGAGAACGTCGACCCGGTCGGCGTGCACACCGGGGATTCGATCACCGTCGCTCCCGCGCTCACCCTCACCGACCGCGAGTACCAGCGGCTGCGCGACATCGGCATCGACATCATCCGTGCCGTGGGCGTCGACACGGGCGGGTGCAACATCCAGTTCGCCATCGAGCCCACGACCGGCCGGGTCATCGTCATCGAGATGAACCCCCGCGTCTCGCGCTCCTCGGCGCTCGCCTCGAAGGCGACCGGATTCCCGATCGCCAAGATCGCCGCGAAGCTCGCGATCGGCTACCGCCTCGACGAGATCCCGAACGACATCACGAAGGTCACGCCGGCATCCTTCGAGCCGACGCTCGACTACATCGTCGTAAAGGTTCCGCGGTTCGCCTTCGAGAAGTTCCCGTCAGCGGATGCGACCCTCACGACGACGATGAAGTCGGTCGGTGAGGCGATGGCGATCGGCCGCAACTACTCGACCGCCCTGCAGAAGGCGCTCCGCTCGCTCGAGAAGCGGGGATCGAGCTTCCACTGGGATCAGCACCTCGCCCCGAAGAGCGAGCTGCTAGAGATCGCGAAGACGCCGACCGACGGGCGCATCGTGACGGTGCAGCAGGCCTTCCGCGCGGGGGCGACGATCGACGAGGTTTTTGCCGCGACCGGCATCGACCCCTGGTTCCTCGACCAGATCGTGCTCATCAACGAGGTCGCGGCCGAGATCGCGAGCCTGCGGCCGCTCGACGAGGCGCTCTTCCGGTATGCGAAGGACCACGGCTTCTCGGATGTCCAGATCGCGCAACTGCGTGGGCTGACCGAGGACGAGGTGCGCAATCTGCGCTGGCAGTTGGGGGTGCGGCCCGTCTACAAGACGGTCGACACCTGTGCGGGCGAGTTCCCGGCACTCACGCCGTATCACTACTCGAGCTACGACCTCGAGACCGAGGTCGCGCCGAGCGACAAGCGCAAGGTCGTCATCCTCGGTTCCGGGCCCAACCGCATCGGGCAGGGTGTCGAGTTCGACTACTCGTGCGTGCACGCGAGCTTCGCGCTGCACGACGCGGGCTTCGAGACCATCATGATCAACTGCAACCCCGAGACGGTCTCGACCGACTACGACACGAGCGATCGGCTCTACTTCGAGCCGCTCACGCTCGAGGACGTGCTCGAGGTCATCCACGCGGAGTCCCAGTCGGGTGAGCTCGTGGGCGTCATCGTTCAGCTCGGCGGGCAGACCGCGCTCGGCCTCGCGAAGGGCCTCGAGGCGGCCGGCGTGCCGATCCTCGGCACGAGCCCCTCGGCCATCGACCTCGCGGAGGAGCGTGGCCTCTTCGCCGGGATCCTCGATGCGGCCGGCCTCATCGCTCCGCGCAACGGCACCGCGACCGATGCCCCGAGCGCGGTCGCAGTCGCCGAGTCGATCGGCTACCCGGTGCTCGTCCGCCCGAGCTACGTGCTCGGCGGACGCGGTATGGAGATCGTCTACGACACCCCGAGCCTCGAGGACTACTTCGATCGCGTGCGGGAGCAGGCGATCATCGGCCCCGGAAGCCCGCTGCTGGTCGACCGCTTCCTCGACGACGCGCTCGAGATCGACGTCGACGCCCTCTTCGACGGGGAGCGGCTCTACGTCGGCGGCATCATGGAGCACATCGAGGAGGCCGGTGTGCACTCGGGCGACTCCTCGTGCACCCTCCCGCCCGTGACCCTCGGGCGCGATGTGCTCGACCGCGTGGTCGAGGCCACCGGCCGCATCGCGCGCGGCATCGGCGTCAACGGCCTGCTCAATGTGCAGTTCGCCATCGGCGCGGGCGTGCTCTACGTACTCGAGGCGAACCCGCGCGCGAGCCGGACGGTGCCCTTCGTGTCGAAGGCACTCGGCATCCCGCTCGCGAAGGCGGCGTCGCTCGTCATGAGCGGACGCACGATCGCCGAGCTCATCGCCGACGGGCTGCTGCCCGAGGACGACGGATCGCGGGTGCCGCTCGACGCACCCGTCTCGGTCAAGGAGGCGGTGCTGCCCTTCAAGCGCTTCCGCACCCGCGAGGGGCGCGTCGTCGACTCGGTGCTCGGTCCGGAGATGCGCTCCACCGGCGAGGTCATGGGCATCGACGCCGACTTCCCGCGCGCGTTCGCCAAGAGCCAGGATGCGGCCTACGGCGGACTCCCGGAGGGGGGGACGGTGTTCGTCTCGGTCGCCGACCGTGACAAGCGCGCCGTGGTACTGCCTGTGCTGCGTCTCCAGCAGCTGGGCTTCGACATCGTCGCGACGGAGGGCACCGCCGAGGTGCTCTGGCGCAACGGCATCCGTGCCACGACCGTTCGCAAGTTCTCGATGGGTCAGGGGGGAGTCGAGGGCACCATCGTCGACCTCATCAATAACGACGCGATCGACGTCGTGATCAACACGCCGAGCGGTCGCAGTGCGCGCGCCGACGGCGTCGAGATCCGCACGGCGACCGTCGCGGCCGACAAGCCGCTCTTCACGACGATCGCGCAACTGGGTGCCGCTGTGGGATCACTCGAGGCCCGCAACGGACCGGTGCAGGTGCGGAGCCTCCAGGACTATGCCGCCGACCGTGCCGCGAGGACGGCCGCGCGATGACCGAGAGCTTCGCGACGCGCATCGCCGCGATCGCGGACGAGCGCGGCCCGCTGTGTCTGGGGATCGACCCGCACGCGGAGCTCCTCCGCGCGTGGGGGCTCGAGGACGATGCAACGGGGCTGCGCGAGTTCGGGTTGCGTAGCGTCGAGGCGGCCGCGGGACGCATCGGCATCGTCAAACCGCAGGTCGCCTTCTTCGAACGCCACGGGGCGGCAGGCTACGCAGCGTTGGAGGAAGTGCTCTCCGCCGCCCGAGCCGCGGGCCTCTTCACCATCGCCGACGTCAAGCGGGGCGATGTCGGCTCCACGGTCGACGCCTACGGCGAGGCCTGGCTCACGCCGGGCTCGCCGCTCGAAGCCGACGCCATGACCGCCGTCGCCTACCAGGGCTTCGGATCGCTCGACGGGGTGATCGACCGAGCCCGAACGCACGGCAAGGGGGTCTTCGTGCTCGCGGCCACCTCGAATCCCGAGAGCGTCGAGGTGCAGACCTTGCGGGCCCCCGACGGCGACTTCGTGGCCCAGCGGATGCTGCGGCGTGCGATCGCGTCCGAGGGGGTCGCGGGTGTCGTGGTAGGTGCCACCGTCGACCTTCAGGCGGTCGGAGTCGATCCTGTCCTCCTGCGACAGGTTCCCGTGCTGGCCCCGGGATTCGGTGCCCAGGGAGCGTCCCTCGCCGACGCCCCGTCGACCTTCGCAGCGGCGCTCCCGGCAGTGATTCCAAGCGCCTCCCGCGTCATCCTCGGTGCGGGTCCCGACGGCATCGCGACAGCGATCGACGCAGCCGCTCGCGAGGTGGCATCGTGGCCGAGATGAGCATGCCGGAGGTCGATCGCGCGGCAGCCGGCCGCGCTGCCATCGCCGCGCGCCGCGCGCGGGCGGCCGTCAAGCAGGCCGTCCACCGCCGGGAGCGTCGTGCGCTCGATGTGGCCGAGGCCGCCTGGGACGACCCGACGCGCCCCGAGGGCACTCTCCGGGTGCGCGAACTGCTCACGAGCATCCCCGGAATCGGCCCGACGCGCGTCGCGCGCATCATGCAGGAACTCGGCATAGCGGATGCCAAGCGCGTCGGAGGTCTCGGCGCGCGCCAGCGCGCCCACCTGCGCGCGTGGCTCGAGCGGCGCGAAGGCGCCCTGCCGCCGCGCAGCCGGCTCGTGGTGCTGGCGGGGCCGACAGCCGTGGGCAAGGGCACGGTCTCGAGCTACATCCGAGACAACTACCCCGATGTGCTGCTGAGCGTCTCCGCCACTACTCGCCCCCCTCGACCCGGTGAGGTGGACGGCCGCCACTACTACTTCGTCGACGACGCGACCTTCGACAAGATGATCGCGCAGGGCGAGTTCCTCGAGTGGGCGACCGTTCACAACGCGTCCCGTTACGGCACGCCACGGCCTCCGATCGACGCAGCCCTGGCATCCGGCCGCAGCGTGCTGCTCGAGATCGACCTGCAGGGCGCCCGCGCCGTGAAGAAGGCCATGCCGGAGGCCCTGCTGGTGTTCCTGCTGCCACCCAGCTGGGAGGAGCTCGTGCGTCGGCTCACCGGTCGAGGCACCGAATCCGCCGCCGAACAGGCGCGTCGACTCGAGACCGCCAGGGTCGAATTGGCTGCGCAGGACGAGTTCGACGTCAAGGTCGTCAACCACGACGTCGGCCGCGCCGCGCAGGAGGTCGTAGAATTGCTGGCAGTGCCCGGAACATCGTCCGCGCGCACGAACACGTGAGGAGAGCCGGAATGGCCGACAACAAGGGCATCATCGACCCGCCCATCGACGAACTGCTGTCGAAGGTCGACTCGAAGTACCAGCTCGTCATCTTCGCCGCCAAGCGCGCGCGCCAGATCAACGACTACTACGCCGACCTGCACGAGGGCTCGCTCTTCGACAACGTCGGCCCCCTCGTCGACTCGACGATCGACGACAAGCCGCTCTCGGTGGCATTGCACGAGATCAACGAGGACAAGCTCGTCCTCACCCCGCTCGCCGAGTAGCCGCCATGCACAGCTGGTTGCGGAGCCGTATCGCGGCGTCTCGAGACCAGCGCCGTGTCCATGACTGAGGCCCTGCGGGTCGTCGTCGGCATCTCCGGCGGCATCGCCGCCTACAAGGCCGTCGGCGTGGTTCGCGAGTTCGTATTGCGCGGACACGAGGTGCACGTCGTCGCCTCGGACGCCGCCCTGCGTTTCGTGGGTCGCCCTACGCTCGAGGCGATCAGTCGCAACCCCGTGCAGACCGAGCTCTTCGACGGGGTCGCCGAGGTGCGTCACGTCGCGCTCGGGCAGTCCGCCGACCTCGTCGTGGTGGCTCCCGCCACAGCCAACACCCTCGCGAAGCTCGCGGCGGGATTGGCCGACGACCTGCTGGGAACGACGGTGCTCGCCTCGACCGCGCCTCTCGTGGTCGCGCCCGCCATGCACACCGAGATGTGGCAGAACGCGGCGACCCGCGACAACGTCGCCACCTTGCGGGCGCGGGGCGTCCACATCGTGGGGCCTGCATCCGGGCAGCTCACCGGAACGGACAGCGGTCCGGGACGGATGGCCGAGCCCGCCGACATCGTCGACGCCGCTCTCGCCGTGCTCCACCCGCGGGATCTGGCAGCTCGGCGCATCGTCGTCACGGCGGGCGGCACGCGTGAGCCGCTGGACCCCGTGCGATTCATCGGAAACCGCTCGAGCGGGCGGCAGGGCGTCGCTCTCGCGGAGGCGGCGCGCGACCGCGGCGCGGAGGTCGTCCTGGTCGCCGCACATCTGGAGGTTCCCGCTCCCGCCGGCGTCGAGGTGCGCGAGGTCGCGACCGCAGAGGAACTGCGCACCGCGACCTTCGACGCGGCATCCGGGGCAGACGCCGTCGTGATGGCGGCCGCGGTTGCCGACTATCGCCCCGAGGTGGTCGCCCCCGGCAAGATCAAGAAGGAGCAGCAGGGCGACGAGCTCTTGCTGCGGCTCGTGCGCAACCCCGACATCCTGGCGGAGCTCGCCGCCGAGCAGATGCCGAACCGCACGGTCATCGGGTTCGCCGCCGAGACCGAGACCGACGACGAGGCGCTGCTCGAACTCGGGCGCGCGAAGCTCGCGCGCAAGGGCTGCGACTATCTCGTCGTCAACAGGGTCGGGTGGAGCGAGGGTTTCGCGACTCCGGGCAACGCCGTCGTCATCGTGTCGCGCCCCGGCGATATAGTGACCCGAGCGAGCGGCACCAAGCGCGAGGTCGCAGATGCGATCCTCGACCTGCTGGTCTGAACCGCCGCCACGATCCTTCGACGACTCGACCGAAATTAGGGTGTCCGTGAGTTCTCCGCTGCGTCTCTTCACCTCCGAATCCGTCACGGAGGGGCACCCCGACAAGCTGTGCGACCAGGTGAGCGACTCGATCCTCGACGCCATCCTCACCGTCGACCCGCACGCGCGGGTGGCCGTGGAGACGCTCGTCACGACCGGGCTCGTGCACGTCGCGGGGGAGGTGTCGACCACCGGCTACGTCGAGATCCCGCAGATCGTGCGTAAGAAGATCACCGAGATCGGCTACGACTCATCGGATGTGTGGTTCGACGGGCGCTCGTGCGGTGTCTCGGTCTCGATCGGCGGACAGTCGCCCGACATCGCCCAGGGAGTCGACCAGGCGTTCGAGACGCGCGAGGGCGCGAGCGTCGACGATCTCGACCGGCAGGGTGCGGGCGACCAGGGCATCATGTTCGGCTACGCCACGCGCGAGACGCCCCAGCTCATGCCGCTGCCCATCTGGCTCTCGCACCGGCTGGCCGAGCGCCTCGCCGAGGTGCGTCACCGCGGCGAGGTCGACTACCTCCGGCCCGACGGCAAGACTCAGGTGACCGTCGGCTACGACGGCGTGACGCCTCGCACGATCGAGACGGTCGTCATGTCGGCGCAGCATTCGCCGCGCGTGTCGAATGCGCAGTTGCGCTCGGAGCTGTTCGAACTCGTCGTGCGCCCGGTCCTCGAGCGCGTCGACCTCCCCTGGGAGCAGGCGCAGCGCTTCATCAACCCGACCGGGCGATTCGAGATCGGCGGCCCACAGGGCGATGCGGGTCTCACGGGTCGCAAGATCATCGTCGACACCTACGGGGGATCCGCGCGCCACGGCGGCGGTGCCTTCTCGGGCAAGGACCCGTCGAAGGTCGACAGGTCGGCCGCCTACGCCATGCGCTGGGTCGCGAAGAACGCCGTCGCGGCGGGCCTCGCCGAGCGACTCGAGGTGCAGGTCGTGTACGCCATCGGCAAGGCGGCTCCCGTCGGGCTGTACGTCGAGACCTTCGGCACCGGAGCCGTCTCCGACGAGGTCATCACCGGCGCGATCCGCGAGGTGTTCGATCTGCGTCCGGCCGCCATCATCCGCGACCTCGACCTGCTCCGTCCCATCTACGCGGCGACTGCGGCATACGGTCACTTCGGTCGCGAACTGCCCGACTTCACCTGGGAGCGGCTCGACCGCGTCGACGAGCTGCGCGCCGCATCCGGGATCTGACGTGCGCGGCCACGGGCTCCGGAGCGCCCCCGGCGGCGCGGCGCGGCCGGACCGGCGTCATCCCCCACCATGAGCACGCCCTCCATCGCGCGGGTCGTGCTCGACACGCCGCTGCCACAGCTCGATCGCCTGCTCGACTACCGGATCCCGGAGGGCATGACGGGGGTCGTGCCGGGTGTCCGGGTCACGGCGCCGTTGCGTTCGGCGAATCGGATGACGCAGGGCTTCGTCGTGGAGCTCACCGACCAGCAGGAGCACCCCGGGCCGCTGTCCGACCTCGACACCGTCGTGTCGGCGGCGGAGGTGCTGCGTCCCGAGATCTGGCGGCTCGCGCGCACCGTGGCCGATCGAGCGGCGGGATCGGTCATCGACGTGCTGCGCCTGGCGATCCCGAAACGTCAGGTGCGCGTCGAGAAGTCGTGGCTCGCCGCCCACGCGGCGGGTAGGGCCGACCCGGCCCCGCTCACGATCGAGGCGCCCGAGGTGACCGGCTACCGTGAAGCGGACGTCGCGGCGTTGCTCGAGGGTGGTCGCGCCGCCCTCGGGGTCGATCCCGGGGTCGTCCAGGTGGGGTCGAGCTGGGTCGGGCGCTGGGCGCTCACCCTCGCCCAGCTCGCGACGCGCACGGTCGTCAGCGGCGCCTCGGCGATCCTCGTCGTGCCCGACCATCGAGACGCGCACCAGCTCGAGGCGGCGCTCGCCGGCCTTCTGCCGGCCGACCGCATCGTGCGGTTCGACTCGGGCCAACCGGAGGCCGACCGGTACCGCGGCCTGCTACGCGCGATGGGTGAGCAGCCGGTCGTGGTGCTCGGCAACCGCTCGGCCGTCTACGCACCCGCCGCGCGGCTCGGGTTGCTCGCGCTCTGGAACGACGGCGATCCGCTGCTCGCGGAGCCGCTCAGCCCCTACGTGCACGCCCGGGATGCGGCGCTCGTGCGGCAGGAGCAGCAGGGCGGCGCGCTCATCGTCGCGGGTCACACCCGGACGACGGACGTGCAGCGCCTCGTCGAGGTCGGCTGGCTCAGCGAACTGGTTCCCGAGCGTCCGCGGCGGGTCCGGGTCGTGCCGACGGCTCACACGACCGGTGCCGCCGCCGACGACCACGCCCGCATCCCCAGCCTCGCCTGGCGCGCGGCCGCCGCGGCGGCGAAGACCGGTCCGGTACTCGTGCAGGTGGCCAGACCTGGCTACGCGCCGGGACTGCGCTGCGCCGAATGCGGCACCGCGGCCCGGTGCCGCCAGTGCGCCGGGCCCTTGCAGCTGGCGCGTCCGGCGTCGCCGCCCCAGTGCCTCTGGTGCGGCCGGGAGGAGCGGTCCTTCCGGTGCATCGAGTGCGGATCGTCGCGACTCACGCGCGTCGGTGCCGGCTCGACTCGTACCGCGGAGGAGCTCGGGAGGGCGTTCCCCGGCATCCGCGTCATCGTCGCCGACGGCGAGCGCCGTGTGATCGAGGTCGACGAGCGACCGGCGCTCGTGGTGGCGACGCGGGGCGCCGAGCCGCTGGCGGCCGGCGGATATCGCGCGGTGCTCCTGCTCGACGGAGAGCGGATGATCGCACGCGAGACGTTGCGCATCGCCGAGGACTGCATGCGGTGGTGGGCTGACGCTGCCGCCCTCGCATCCGATGACGCGAGCGTCTTCCTCGTGGGGGTCGGGGGGCGCCTCGCGACAGCGCTCTCATCCGGCAGCATCCCCGGCTTCGCACGGGCGGAGCTCGCCGACCGTCGCGCCCTCGGCTTCCCTCCGGCCGCCCGCGTGGCGACCCTCGACGGGGTACCGGATGCCGTGACCGCCGCGCTCGCCGCGTTGCCACCCGAGGCGGAGACGATCGCGGAACGCACTCTCGACGGACGCACGCGCGCCCTCATCCGCTTCGACTACGCGCATGGCGGTGCCGTCGCACGCGCCGTGCGGGGGGAGATCATCCGGCAGGCGGCGACACGGCGCAAGCCGCTCCCCGGCGCCGCGCGGCCGGGGCGCGCCCCGCTGCCGCTGCGCGCGCACTTCGACGACCCCGAGCCGTTCGACGAGTCCTGAGCGTCGTCGACGAGCCTGGGCCTCTCCGAACAGGCAGGATGGTGGGGTGCGTCTGATCTTCGCGGGAAGCCCCGCCGCCGCGGTGCCCAGTCTCCTGGCGCTCGTGGCGGCAGGGCACGAGATCCTGGCCGTCGTGACGCGCGAGGACGCGCCGCTCGGGCGCAAGCGCGTGCTGACGGCGACTCCGGTCGCTCAGGCGGCCGAGCACGCGGGCCTCCCGATCATCAAGGCGAACCGTCTCTCGGCGGTTCAGGATGAGCTGCTCGCCCTCGACGCGGACCTCGGTGTCGTCGTCGCGTACGGCGGTCTCATCCGCGCGCCGATTCTCTCGGCGCCACGGTTCGGCTGGATCAACCTGCACTTCTCGCTCCTGCCGCGCTGGCGCGGCGCGGCTCCGGTGCAGCACGCGCTCATCGCGGGCGACACAGAGACCGGCGCCGCCGTCTTCCAGCTCGTCGCCGAACTCGACGCGGGCCCGGTCTTCGCGAGCGAGCGGATGCCGATCGGCCGGGTTCAGACGGCGGGGCACCTCCTCGAATCACTCAGCGAGTCGGGCGCGCATCTGCTCGCCCGCGTCGTGGACGACATCGCCGCGGGCACAGCCGTCTCCACGCCGCAGGACGGCGAGGTGACCCTCGCTCCCAAGCTCGACCTCGCCGACGCCCGCCTCGACTGGAGCGAGCCGGCAGCGCGCATCGACGCCCGGCGCCGCGGAGTGACCCCCGAGCCGGGGGCGACCACGACGCTCGAGGGTGAGCGGTTCAAGGTGCTCGACGCCGCGATCGCGCACGGTGCTCCGCGTCTCGCCCCGGGGGTCGTCGCGTTGCGCGGGCGCGCGGTGCACGTCGGCACGGGCGACGATCCGATCGAGCTCCTCATCGTGCAACCCGCGGGCAAGCGCGCCATGCCCGCTGCCGATTGGTGGCGCGGACGCCCGGCCGACGCGCCGACGGTCTTGCGATGAGCCGCATCCAGCCCGCACGACGGGTCGCCGTCGACGTTCTCGCCGCCGTGCGCACCTCGGATGCGTACGCGAACCTGCTGTTGCCGACGCGGATCCGCGAAGCGCAGCTCGGGCGGGTCGACGCCGGCTTCGCCACGGAGCTCGTCTACGGGACTCTGCGCATGCAGGGCTTCTACGACCGCGTGATCGAGATCGCGGCACGGCGCCCCGCAGGCAAGATAGACCCGCCCGTGCTCGACGTGCTGCGGCTGGCTGCGCACCAGCTCCTGAGTCTGCGCACCGCGGCGCATGCCGTCATCGACGAGTCGGTCGAGCTCGTGCGGCGTGCACGCAAGGCATCCGCGACCGGCTTCGTGAACGGCGTGCTGCGCACCATCGCGCGAGACGAGCCGGAGGTCTGGCGCTTCCGTGCGGTGGAGGGCCTCGCGGGCGATGCTCGTCTCGCGATCGAGTACTCGCACCCCCGATGGGTCGTCGCGGCGCTCGAGTCCGCGCTCGCACAGGAGGACGCGCAGGCCGAGCTCGGTCAGCTCCTCGCCGCCGACAACCTCGCACCGCAGGTCTCTCTCGCCGCACTCCCGGGGCTCGCCGACGTCGCCGCGCTCGAGGCCACGGGCCGCTTTCAGCCGGGTCGGCTGTCTCCGCTCGCGCTCGGATCGACCGGGGGCGATCCCGCGGCGCAGCCCGAGGTCGCCGCGGGCACGGTGCGCGTGCAGGACGAGGGATCGCAGCTCGCCGCGCTCGCGCTCACCCGCGCGCGTCCGGTGTCAGCCGGTGAGCGGTGGCTCGACATGTGCGCCGGGCCGGGAGGCAAGGCCGCCGTGCTGGCCGCGGAGGCGGCCCTCGGCGGCGCCCGGCTCGTCGCGAATGAGGTCGTGCCGGCGCGCGCCGGACTGGTGCGCAACGCTCTCGCCCCGTTCGCGGATCGCGCCGACGCGCCCGAGGTGGTCGAGGGCGATGCTCGGCAGTTCCCGGAGGCGGGGGAGCGCTTCGATCGCATCCTGCTGGATGCGCCATGCACCGGTCTCGGCGCGCTGCGCCGCCGCCCGGAGGCGCGCTGGCGCAAGAGCATCGACGATCTGGAGACGCTGACCGCGTTGCAGGGCGAGTTGCTCGACGCGGCGGTCGCGGCGCTCACGCCGGGAGGCGTGCTCGCCTACGTGACGTGCTCACCGCATCCGGACGAGACCCGCGCCCAGGTGCAGGGGGCGCTCGATCGGCATCCTGGTCTCCGCGTTCTCGATACCCCCACGGTGCTCGGGGCGATCGCTCGGGCCCCGTTGGCGCTGCCCCGTGACGCGTCGGTGCAGTTGTGGCCGCATCGCCACGGCACCGATGCGATGTTCATCCAACTGCTCACTACGCTCGAGACGTGAGCACTCGAGACCCGCGGGACGCCGCCGTGCGCATTCAGCCCAGCATCCTGTCGGCCGACTTCGCCAACATGCAGCGCGATGTCGAGCGCATCGCATCCGCCGACGGGGTGCACGTCGACGTCATGGACAACCACTTCGTGCCGAACCTGACCTTCGGTCCGGCCATGGTCGAAGCCGTGCAGCGCGTGTCGCCCATTCCGCTCGACGTCCACCTCATGATCGACGACGCCGACCGCTGGGCTCCCGGCTATGCCGAGTTGGGTGTCTTCTCGGTGACGTTCCATGCCGAGGCGACCGAGGATCCCGTGCGGCTCGCGCGGCGCATCCGGGGGATCGGGTCGCGCGCCTCGCTCGCGCTCAAGCCCGGCACACCGGTCGAGCCCTACCTCGACCTGCTGGCCGAGTTCGACCAGATGCTCGTGATGACCGTCGAGCCGGGCTTCGGCGGGCAGAGCTTCATGGCCGACATGATGCCGAAGCTGCGCACTCTGCGCTCCGCGGCCGAGCGGCACGGCATCGAACTCTGGCTGCAGGTCGACGGCGGCATCGCCCTCGACACGATCGGGATCGCCGCCGAGGCCGGCGCCGACACCTTCGTTGCGGGCTCCGCCGTCTACGGGGCAGCGGATGTCGAGGCCGCGATCGCGGGACTGCGTGCGGCCGCCGCCGCGCGGCACGCGCACTGAGTCTGCTTGACTTGAGCGCATGACCGACAAGACCAAGCCCGAGATCGACTTCATCGAGGGCCCGGCGCCCACCGAGCTCGTCATCACCGACCTTGAGGTCGGCGACGGCGCCGAGGCGACGCCCGGCGCGACCGTCGACGTGCACTACGTGGGCGTCGACTTCGAGACCGGTGAGCAGTTCGACGCGAGCTGGGACCGCGGAAGCAGCATCCAGTTCCCGCTTTCCGGGCTGATCAAGGGCTGGCAGGACGGCATCCCGGGCATGAAGGTCGGTGGCCGCCGCCAACTCGTGTGCCCGCCTCAGTACGCCTACGGACCCGCCGGTTCGGGCCACCGCCTCGGCGGCCGCACCCTCGTCTTCGTGATCGACCTGCTCGGCGTGCGCTGACCCTCCCTCGCGGCGAGCGTCGCAGCGTTCGGCGCACCTGCCGAGCGTGCGCGCGTCGACGGCCCGGTAGCCTAGGCGGGTGAAGTCGTTCGACGCCCTCTTCGAGGAGCTCTCCGCCAAGGCCGCCGCGCGCCCCGAGGGATCGCGCACCGTCGCGGAGCTCGATGCGGGCGTCCACGCGATCGGCAAGAAGATCGTCGAAGAGGCCGCCGAGGTCTGGATGGCCGCCGAGTACCAGTCCGACGCGGAGACAGCCGAGGAGATCTCGCAGCTGCTCTACCACCTGCAGGTGCTCATGATCGCGAAGGGTCTCACGCTCGAGGACGTGGGCCGACATCTGTGAACGACCATCCCCGCCGATGACCGTTCACGAACAGAAAGCACCCACATGCTGAGAATCGCCGTGCCCAACAAGGGCACGCTCTCCGAGACCGCGACCGAGATGTTGCGGGAGGCCGGTTACGTCACGCGCCGTGACCCGAAGGAGCTCATCGTCGCGGATCCGCGCAACGACGTCGAGTTCTTCTACCTGCGGCCGCGCGACATCGCCACCTACGTCGGGTCGGGCGCGCTCGACGTCGGCATCACGGGCCGTGACCTGCTGCTCGACTCGCACTCCGCCGCGCTCGAGGTCGACGCGCTCGACTTCGGCGCATCCACGTTCCGGTTCGCCGGTCCGATCGGCAGCTTCGACACGCTGCGCGACCTCGAGGGCGTGCGCGTGGCGACGAGCTACGACACCCTCGTGCGCGACTTCCTCGTCGCCGAGGGGGTCAACGCGACGGTCGTGCGCCTCGACGGCGCCGTCGAATCGGCCGTGCGCCTCGGGGTCGCGGATGCCGTTGCCGACGTCGTCGAGACCGGATCGACCCTCCGCAAGCAGGGGCTCGAGATCTTCGGGCCCGTCATCCTCGAGTCGAGCGCGGTGCTCATCGCGGCCCGTGAAGACGTGCCGGGACTCGAGACGTTGCGCCGCCGCATCCAGGGCGTCATCGTCGCGCACCAGTACGTGCTCATCGACTACGACCTGCCGGCGGAGCTCGTCGACCGGGCCTCGGCGATCACGCCGGGCCTCGAATCCCCGACGGTCTCGCCTCTGCGCGACTCCGGCTGGGTCGCGGTGCGCGTCATGGTGCCGCGTGCGGACATGAACCAGGTCATGGACGAGCTGTACGCTGTCGGCGCCCGCGCGATCCTCGTGAGCGCGATCCACGCGGCGAGGATCTGATGGATGTCGTGGTGCGCGTCATCCCGTGCCTCGACGTCGCGGCGGGGCGCGTGGTCAAGGGCGTCAACTTCCAGGGACTGCGCGACGCGGGAGACCCCGTCGAGCTCGCCGCGAAGTACTACGAGCAAGGTGCCGACGAGATCACCTTCCTCGACGTCACCGCGACGGTCGAGGACCGCGCGACGACCTATGAGACGGTGACGGCGACCGCCGAGCAGGTCTTCATCCCGCTCACGGTCGGGGGCGGCGTCCGCTCGGTGGAGGACGTCGCACGGCTGCTCGGTCACGGGGCCGACAAGATCGGCGTCAACTCGGCCGCGATCGCCCGTCCCGAGCTCATCGACGAGATCGCCGATCGCTTCGGTGCACAGGTGTGCGTGCTCTCTCTCGATGTGAAGCGCTCACCGCGCACCGAGTCCGGCTTCGTGGTCACCACACACGGCGGCCGCACCGAGACGGATCGCGACGCCCTCGCCTGGGCGCGGGAGGCGATCGAACGCGGGGCGGGGGAGCTGCTCGTCAACTCGATCGACGCCGACGGCACGAAGCAGGGATTCGATCTCGAGCTCGTCCGTGCGATGCGCGAGCTCTCGAGCGTGCCCGTCATCGCCTCGGGCGGCGCAGGCGCAGCCCGCGACTTCGCCCCCGCGGTCGAGGCCGGCGCGGATGCCGTGCTCGCGGCATCCGTGTTCCACAACGGCGAGCTCACCATCGGGGACGTGAAGCGCGCGCTCACGGGCGCCGGAATCGAGGTGCGATGAACGCCGAGCAAGCCGTGTCCGCGGCCCGCTTCGATGCGAACGGACTGCTGCCCGCCATCATCCAGCAGCACGACACGGGTCAGGTGCTCATGCTGGGTTACATGGATGCCGAGGCGCTGCGTCGCACTCTCAGCGAGGGCCGGGTGACCTTCTGGTCGCGCAGCCGCCAGGAGTACTGGCGCAAGGGCGACACGAGCGGCAACCGCCAGTACGTCATGGGTGCTGCCCTCGACTGCGACGGCGATACGCTGCTCGTCCAGGTCGAACAGCAGGGGCCCGCCTGCCACACGGGCGCCCGCAGCTGCTTCGATGTGACCCCGCTCGATCCCGCGATCGGAGAACCGGAGGAAGCCACCTCGTGACCACGACCACGCGCGCCGAGTTCGACGCGGCCGTCGCCGCAGGGCACCGCGTCGTGCCTGTGCTGCGGGAGCTCTTCGCCGACGGCGAGACTCCGGTCGGCGTGTACCGCAAGGTGGCCGCCGACCGCCCAGGGACGTTCCTGCTGGAATCCGCTGAGCAGGGAGGCATCTGGTCGCGTTGGTCGTTCGTCGGGGCCGGTTCCCTCGGCGTGCTCACGCAGGAGCGCGACCGCTCAGGCGACCATGCGGTCTGGATGGACTACGGCTTGGATGCGACCCGCGCGTTCGGGTCGGAGATGCCTTCAGCGCCTCTCGCCGCCGTCGACGCGCTCTACGCGCAGTGGCGTACGCCGCCGCGTCCCGGCCACCCGCCCCTGACCGGCGGGCTCGTCGGGTTCATCGGCTGGGAGGCCGTGCGGCAGCTCGAGCGCCTGCCCGAGGTGCCGCCCGCAGAGGTGCCGATCCCCGGCCAGGCCCTCGCGTTCGTCTCGGAGCTCGTGGCGCTCGACCACCGCAGCGGCACGGCCACCCTCATCGCCGCGGTGCTCAACGACGGCATGGAGACGCCGGATGCGGCCTGGGCGCACGCGCAGGGCAGGCTCGACGCCCTCCAGCATGCGCTTGCGCAGCCTTCGCCCGCCGCTCTCGCGCAGGTCGACCTCGCCGTCGATCCCGAGCCGATCGCGCGGATCTCCCAGTCGTCGTTCGAGGCGTCGGTGATGCGGGCGAAGGAGTTCGTGCGCGACGGGGATGTCTTCCAAGTCGTGATCTCGCAGCGTTTCGATCACGAGCTGCGTGCCACCCCGCTCGAGGTCTACCGCGTGCTCCGTGCGCTCAACCCGAGTCCGTACATGTACCTGCTGGCGCTCGAGAGCCCGGCGGGCGAACCGTACTCGATCGTCGGCAGCTCTCCCGAAGCTCTCGTCAAGGTGCAGCGTAGGAGGGTCTTCACGCATCCGATCGCCGGATCGCGCCCGCGCGGCGAGAGCCCGGAACGCGATCTCGAACTCGCCGACGAACTGCTCGCCGACCCCAAGGAACGCTCCGAGCACCTCATGCTCGTCGATCTCGCGCGCAACGACCTCTCGAAGGTCTGCACGGCCGGGAGCGTCGAGGTGACCGAGTTCATGCAGGTCGAGCGCTTCAGCCACATCATGCACCTCGTCTCGAGCGTCGAGGGCGACCTCCGACCGGATGCGAACGCCGTCGACGTCTTCCGTGCGACCTTCCCGGCAGGCACGCTGTCGGGCGCTCCCAAGCCGCGCGCTCTCGAGATCATCGACGAGCTCGAGGTCGCCCAGCGCGGTCTCTACGGGGGCGTGGTGGGCTACTTCGACCTCGCAGGCGACGCCGACCTCGCGATCGCGATCCGCACCGCGACCCTCATCGGGGACACCGCGTACGTCCAGGCCGGGGCCGGACTCGTCGCCGATTCGGATCCGACCATGGAGCACGAGGAGTCGGTGCACAAGGCGGCGGCGCCGCTGCGGGCCGTCGCCGTGGCCAATGCGATGCGCCGAATCGACGGCGCATGACCGCGGCACGGCTCCGGGGGATGCTGCTCGGGCTCACGGCCCTGCTCGCGGCGCTCGTGTTCCTCGCCTGGTCGCAACCGTGGTTCACCCTCGAGCTCGCAGCGACGAGCGGCGACCCCGAGCCGCTCGTGGTGCGGGGGGATGTGGCGGCATCCGCACTCGCCCCGCTCGCCCTCGCCGTGCTCGCGATCGTCGCAGCGCTGGCACTGGCGGGTACGGTCTTCCGCATCGTCTTCGGGGTGCTGGAAGCCTTGCTCGGCGCGTGTGTGATCGCGGTCACCGCGGTGAGCCTCGGCGACCCGTCCGGTGCGTCGGCGCACGCCATCACCGAGGTCACCGGCATCTCGGGTTCGGATTCGGTGGGCGAGCTCGTCGTGTCGGCCGCCGTGTCGCCGTGGCCGACGGTCGCGATCATCATCGGGGTCCTCATCCTCGGGGCAGGGGGCCTCGTGGCGGTCACCGCACCCCGCTGGCCCGCCTCCGGCCGGCGGTATACGCGCACCCGCACGTCGGACGCAGATCCGGGCCGGAACACGGCATCCCCGTCGGATCGGCCGTCGCCCGACCCCGTCGCCGAGTGGGACGCGCTGAGCGACGGCGACGATCCCACTGCAGGCTCCCGCTAGACTGGGGCCGCCCGCTGTCGCGGGCATCCCGGTGGATCCTCCGCCGCGCGCACTCGAGAAGGAGCTCCTCGTGACCGACACGCACGATCCCGGACACGGCAACTCACCCGCCGCCTGGGTCGCGGTGACCATCATGCTCATCGCTTTCGCGCTGGGCACGGTGTTCTTCTGGTTCGACATGCCCGTGCTCGTCTGGGCGTCGGCCGGACTGCTCGTGATCGGCCTCATCGTGGGCCTCGTGCTCGCGAAGCTCGGCTACGGCGTCCGCGGGCCGAAGTACGGCGCGAAGGCGCACGACTAGCGTGCTGGACGATCTCGTCGCCGGGGCTCTCGCTGACGCCTCGGAGCGTCGTGCTGTGCGCGGTCTCGCAGATGTCGAAGCGGATGCACTGGCCGCGCCCGCACCGCGTGACGCCCTCGCCGCCCTCGCCCCCGCCGACCGCGTCAAGATCATCGCCGAGGTCAAGCGCGCGAGCCCCTCGCGCGGCTCGCTCGCGGAGATCCGCGACCCCGCCGGGCTCGCGGTCTCGTACCAGACGGGTGGCGCGAGCGCGATCAGCGTACTCACCGAGCAGCGCCGCTTCGGCGGTTCCCTCGACGACCTGCGCGACGTGCGCGCCGCCGTCGACGTGCCCGTGCTGCGCAAGGACTTCATCGCGGAGCCGTACCAGGTGTTCGAGGCGCGTGCCGCGGGTGCCGACCTCGTGCTGCTCATCGTCGCAGCCCTCGAGCAGCCGGTGCTCGCCGAGCTGTATCAGCTCATCGGCGAACTCGGCATGACCGCGCTCGTCGAGGCGCACTCGGCGCTCGAGGTCGACCGCGCCCTCGAGATCGGCGCGCAGCTCGTGGGCGTCAATGCGCGCGATCTGACCACATTCCAGCTCGATCGCGATCTCTTCGGGACGCTCGCCGGCTCGATCCCCTCGGGCGTCATCCGCGTCGCAGAGTCCGCGGTCACCTCGCCCGCCGACGTCGCGCACTACCGCGAGGCCGGTGCCGACGTGGTGCTCATCGGCGAGGCGCTCGTCACCGGCGACGACCCCGTGACGACGCTCGAGTCGTTCTTGGCGGCAGGATGAGCGCGAGCATCCGCGCGAGCCTGCGCGGCCTTCCCGGACCGTTCTTCGGCGACTACGGCGGACGGTTCATGCCCGAGTCGCTCATCTCGGCCATCGACGAGCTCGCCGCCGCCTACGAGCAGGCCAAGGTCGATCCCGTCTTCCAGGCGGAGCTCGCGGAACTGCACCGCAGCTACACCGGCCGCCCGTCGATCATCACCGAGGTGCCGCGCTTCGCCGAGCACGCGGGCGGTGCGCGGGTGTTCCTCAAGCGCGAGGACCTCAACCACACCGGCAGTCACAAGATCAACAACGTGCTGGGCCAGGCGCTGCTGACGCGTCGCATCGGCAAGACCCGCGTCATCGCCGAGACCGGGGCCGGTCAGCACGGTGTCGCGACCGCGACCGCGGCGGCGCTGTTCGGCCTCGAGTGCACGATCTACATGGGCGAGGTCGACACGCAGCGCCAGGCGCTCAACGTCGCGCGGATGCGGTTGCTCGGCGCCGAGGTCGTCTCCGTCACGACGGGCTCCCGCACCCTCAAGGACGCCATCAACGAGGCCTACCGCGAGTGGGTCACGAGCGTCGAGACCACCAACTACATCTTCGGAACCGCCGCCGGCCCGCATCCGTTCCCCGCGATGGTGCGCGACTTCCAGAGCATCATCGGCGAGGAGGCGCGGGCCCAACTGCTCGCACAGATCGAGCGCCTTCCGGATGCCGTGGTCGCCTGCGTCGGCGGCGGCTCGAACGCGATCGGCATCTTCGACGCCTTCCTCGACGACGCCGAGGTCGCCCTCTACGGCATCGAGGCGGCCGGCGACGGCATCGACACCGAGAAGCACGCCGCATCGATCGAACGCGGCCGCCCGGGCATCCTGCACGGTGCGCGCAGCTATCTCCTGCAAGACGACGACGGCCAGACGATCGAGTCGCACTCGATCTCGGCGGGGCTCGACTATCCGGGAGTCGGACCGGAGCACGCCTTCCTCGCCGACATCGGGCGTGCGAGCTACCAGCCGGCGACGGACAGCGAGGCCATGGATGCGCTGCGGCTCCTCAGCCGCACCGAGGGCATCATCCCGGCGATCGAATCCGCCCATGCCCTCGCAGGCGCCCTGCGCATCGGACGCGAGCTCGGCCCCGAGGGCGTGGTGCTGGTCAACCTCTCGGGCCGTGGCGACAAGGACGTGGCGACGGCGGGCCGCTGGTTCGACCTCTTCGACGAGGGTGCGGTGCAGGCATGACCGACAGCACCCCCGGGGCGCGCGTCGCCTCGGTCACGTCCGCCGTCGCGGATGCGCGCGCGCTCGTAGGCTATCTGCCGGTCGGCTTCCCCGACCTCGATACGTCGATCGAGGCCGCTGTCGCGCTCGTCGAGAACGGTTTCGATGCGATCGAGCTGGGCCTGCCCTACTCCGATCCCGTCATGGACGGCTTGACGATCCAGCAGGCGACTCAGCAGGCGCTCGCGAACGGGTTCCGAGTGCGCGACGTGTTCACCGCCGTCGAAGCCGTGCGCCGCCGTGTCGATGCCCCGGTGCTCGTGATGACGTACTGGAACCCCGTCGTGCAGTACGGAGTCGCACGCTTCGCCGACGCGCTGCGCGACGCAGGGGGAGCGGGCCTCATCACCCCCGACATCACCCCGGATGCGGCCGACGACTGGCTCGCCGAAAGCGAGCGGACGGGGCTCGACCGCGTGTTCCTCGCGGCTCCCTCATCCTCCGACGACCGCCTCGCGGCGACTGTGCGCGCGAGTCGCGGCTTCGTCTACGCGGTCTCGACGATGGGCATCACGGGCGCACGGACGGATCTGGACGCAAAGGCTCGGGCCCTCATCGCCCGGCTGCGCGAGGCCGGCGCCACCGGCCCCGAGACGATCGCCGCGTGCGTCGGGGTGGGCATCTCGACCCCCGAGCAGGTCGCCGAAGTGCTCGGCTACGCGGACGGCGCAATCGTCGGCTCCGCGCTCGTCACCGCCCTCGCCGAGGGTGGTGTGGCGGGCCTGGCCCGCACGTCTCTCGCACTCTCCCAGGGAAAGTAGACTCCCCAACGTGATCGCAGCTCCCCTCAGCATCCCGAGCCCCACGCCGGACTGGAAGCAGCTCCACCTCCCGGTCGGCGAGTGGCTGCACGGCATCCTCCCGTTCGTGCCGGAGGACTGGGCGATCCGCATCACGACCTATGCGCTCGTCATCATCGTGGGCATCTTCGCCGCGGTGGTCATCGCGAACATCCGCCTCACCCGGCGCGGCGCCGAGCCGTGGATCATCGTCGACGTCGGCATCTGGGCCGTCGTGCTCGGCATCGTGTTCGCCCGGCTCTATCACGTCGCCACACACCTCGGCGACTACTTCGGCCCCGATCACGACAACCCATGGAACCCCTTCCGGCCCGGCAGCATCTGGGCCATCTGGGAGGGCGGCGGCGCGATCTTCGGCGCACTCCTCGGCGGCGCGCTCGGCGTCTGGATCGGGTGCCGCCTGACGGGGCTGCGTTTCTGGAGCGTCGCGGATGCGATCGCACCCGGGCTGCTGGTCGCGCAGGCGTTCGGCCGGCTCGGCAACTGGTTCAACCAGGAGCTCTTCGGGCTGCCGACCGATCTCCCGTGGGGCCTCGAGATCGATCGCCCCAACCCGGCGATTCCGGATGGCATCCCCGACGACGTGCTGTTCCACCCCACGTTCCTCTACGAGATCCTGTGGAACCTCGCCGGCTTCGTTCTCATCATCCTGGTCACCGAGAAGATCGTCCGCGTGGCGGGCAAGCTGCTCCCGACCCTCGTGCGCCGCGACTTCTGGCAGTGGGGCAAGGTGCTCGGGCTCTATCTCATCTGGTACGGGGCGGGCCGCAGCTGGTTCGAGTCGATCCGTCTCGACCCGAGCGACACCTTCTTCGGCATCCGCTCCAACGTCTGGGCCGCACTTGCCGCGATCCTGCTGGGGCTCATCATCCTCGTCGTGCAGACGCGCCGTCACCCCGGTGTGGAGCCCGACGTCTACCAGCCGGGTCGCCGACCCGAGGGCGAGGCTGCTGTACACTCCGAAGACACCTATTCGGATTCGGACGAGGACGAACCGGGCGATGGCGCCGCGGAGGTCGCCGAAGCTGCCGCCACAAGCGGTTCACCCCGATCACGCTGAAGTCTGCGCACCCCGCCGTCGCACCCGGAGCACACCCGAGATCGCTCCACCTCCCTCATCCCACGCTGGGCCAGTGACGTCCCATCATCCAGTTCCCTCCTGAGGACGGAAGTCATGGCACACACCCGCACCCCTCTTTCACCGCCCGGTCAGCCCGGACCCTTCGAGCGGTTCAGCGCGATCCCGGCCGCGCAGGGCATGTACAACCCCCGTTTCGAGAAGGACGCCTGCGGCCTCGCGATGGTCGCGACGCTGCGTGGCACAGCCGGCCACGACATCGTGACGGGCGCTCTCGACGCGCTTCGCCACCTCGAGCACCGGGGCGCCGTCGGCTCGGACGCGGGAACCGGCGACGGCGCGGGCATCATCACCCAGATCCCGGATGCCTTCCTGCGCGCGGTCGCGGGGTTCGACCTCCCGCCGGTCGGCCAGTACGCCGTCGGCATGGTCTTCCTGCCCCTCGACGATGAGGCGCGGGACCACGAGAAGCAGGCCATCGCCCGGATCGCGGTCGAAGAAGGGCTGCGCGTGCTCGGCTGGCGTGAGGTGCCGACCGACCCGGTGCACCTCGGGACCCTGGCGCGCGAGGCCGCGCCCGCGTTCGAGCAGCTGTTCGTGGCATCCGAGCACCTCGACGCCTCGGGCGCGCCGGTCGCCGGCATCGCACTCGACCGTCAGACCTTCCGCCTGCGCAAGCGCGCGGAGCGCGAGCTGGGCTCGTACTTCCCGTCGCTCTCGAGCCGCACGCTCGTCTACAAGGGCATGGTGACGACCCTCCAGCTCGAACCGTTCTACCCCGACCTCTCCGACGAGCGCTTCGCGACGAAGCTCGCGCTCGTGCACTCGCGCTACTCCACCAACACCTTCCCGTCCTGGCCGCTCGCCCAGCCCTTCCGCATGATCGCGCACAACGGTGAGATCAACACGGTTCAGGGCAATCGCAACTGGATGCGGGCGCGCCAGAGTCAGCTGCACTCGGAGTCACTCGGCGAGCTGCGACCGCTGTTCCCGATCGTGTCGGAGGGTGCCAGCGACTCCGCCTCGTTCGACGAGGTGGTCGAGCTGCTGACCCTCGCGGGTCGGAGCCTGCCGCACGCGATCATGATGATGGTGCCGGAGGCCTGGGAGAAACAGACCGACATGGACCCGGCACGTCGGGCCTTCTACGACTACCACTCCGCGCTCATGGAGCCGTGGGATGGACCTGCCGCGCTCGTCTTCACCGACGGCTCACTCGTGGGCGCGACACTCGACCGCAACGGGCTGCGACCCGGGCGGTTCCTGGTGACAGACGACGGCCTCGTCGTGCTCGCGAGCGAGATCGGCGTGCTCGACATCCCCGCCGACAAGATCGTGCGCAAGGGCCGCCTCCGCCCGGGACGCATGTTCCTCATCGACACGGCTGAAGGTCGCATCATCGAGGACGACGAGATCAAGACGCAGCTCGCTGCGGCCGAGCCCTACGCGGAATGGGTCGAGCAGAACCGCATCGAGCTCGAGGACCTCCCTCCGCGCGAGCACGTCGTGCACACGGCGGCATCCGTGACCCGCCGGCAGCGCACCTTCGGGTACACCGAGGAGGAGGTGCGCATCCTCATCACGCCGATGGCGAAGAGCGGGGCCGAACCCCTCGGCGCGATGGGTTCGGACACGCCGATCGCGGTGCTCTCGGACCGTCCGCGCCTCATCTTCGACTACTTCACCCAGGCGTTCGCGCAGGTCACGAACCCGCCGCTCGACTCGATCCGCGAAGAGGTCGTCACCTCGATGCGGCTGGGGCTCGGCCCCGAGCGCAACCTGCTCGACGCCACTCCCGAACACGCGCGTCAGATCGTGCTCGACTTCCCGGTGATCGACAACGACGAACTCGCGAAGATCGTGCGGCTCGGCGCGGAGGACGGCAAGCGCCGCACCCACATCCTGAAGGGTCTCTACCGCTTCGACCGCGGACCTCAGGCGATGGAGGAGCGTCTCGACGAGCTCTGCCGAGAGGCGGATGCGGCGATCGACGCCGGTGCGCAGTTCCTCGTGCTCTCCGATCGCGACTCCAACAAGGACCTCGCCCCGATCCCCTCGCTTCTCATGCTGTCGGCGGTGCACCATCACCTCATCCGGCAGGAGACGCGGATGCGGGTGGGGCTCATCGTCGAGACCGGCGACGCGCGCGAGGTGCACCACGCAGCCCTCCTGTTGGGCTACGGCGCCTCGGCGATCAACCCGTACCTGGCGATGGAGACCGCCGAGCAGCTCGTGGCGACCGGCATGATCCAGGGGGTCGAGCCCGAGAAGGCCGTCCGGAACCTCATCAAGGCGCTCGGCAAGGGTGTGCTCAAGATCATGTCCAAGATGGGCATCTCGGTCATCGGGTCCTACGCGGGCGCGCAGGCCTTCGAGGCGGTCGGACTCAGCCAGGCGTTCGTGGACAGGTACTTCACGGGCACCACGACCCTGCTCGGCGGGGTCGGCATCGACGTGATCCAGGCAGAGAACCTCATCCGTCACACGAGCGCCTACCCGGAGAACGCCGGGGAGAAGGTGCACGAACGCCTGGAGACGGGCGGGGAGTACCAGTGGCGTCGCGAGGGCCCGCCGCACCTGTTCAGCCCCGAGACGGTCTTCAAGCTGCAGCATTCGACGCGCACGCGCCGTTTCGACGTCTTCCGGGAGTACACCCGCACGGTCGATGAGCAGGCGGAGCGTCTCATGACCCTGCGCGGCCTGTTCCGTCTGAAGTCGGGGGAGCGTCAGCCGGTTCCGCTCGACGAGGTCGAGCCCATCTCGTCGATCATCGCGCGCTTCAACACCGGGGCGATGAGCTACGGTTCCATCTCCCAGGAGGCGCACGAGACACTCGCGATCGCGATGAACCGCATCGGCGGGCGTTCGAACACCGGTGAGGGCGGCGAAGACGTCGACCGTCTCCTCGACCCGGAGCGCCGCAGCCGCATCAAGCAGATCGCATCGGGACGCTTCGGTGTCACGAGCATGTACCTGACGCACGCCACCGACATCCAGATCAAGATGGCGCAGGGTGCGAAGCCGGGAGAGGGCGGTCAGCTGCCGCCTCAGAAGGTGTACCCGTGGATCGCACGGACGCGTCGCGGGACTCCGGGCGTGGGACTCATCTCGCCGCCACCGCACCACGACATCTACTCGATCGAAGACCTCAAGCAGCTCATCTTCGATGCCAAGCGCGCCAACCCGAGCGCGCGCGTGCACGTCAAGCTCGTCAGCCAGTCCGGCATCGGGGCGGTCGCCGCCGGCGTCACGAAGGCCCTCGCGGATGTCGTGCTCGTCTCCGGGCATGACGGCGGCACGGGCGCGTCGCCCCTCAACTCGCTCAAGCACGCCGGCACCCCGTGGGAGATCGGCCTCGCCGAGACGCAGCACACGCTCATGGTGAACGGCATGCGCGATCGCGTGGTCGTGCAGGTCGACGGCCAGATGAAGACGGGGCGCGATGTCATCATCGCCGCGTTGCTCGGCGCCGAGGAGTACGGCTTCGCCACGGCGCCGCTCGTGGTGTCGGGCTGCATCATGATGCGCGCCTGCCACCTCGACACCTGTCCCGTCGGCGTCGCGACGCAGAACCCGGAGCTGCGGGCCCGCTTCACCGGGAAGCCGGAGTTCGTGGAGACCTTCTTCGAGTACCTGGCCCAGGAGGTGCGGGAGTACCTCGCGGAGCTCGGATTCCGCTCGCTGGATGAGGCGATCGGTCATTCGGAGCTCATCGACGTCGAGCGTGCCGTACAGCACTGGAAGAGCGACGGACTCGATCTCACGCCCGTTCTCGTCGGCCCCGAGTTCCCCGCGGATGAGCCGCGTCGCAACCGTCGCGGGCAGCGGCACGAGCTCGAGACGCACTTCGACCAGGAGCTCATCCGGCTCGCGCAGCCCGCACTCGACCACGGCGAGCCGATCGTCATCGAGTTGCCCATCCGCAACACCGAGCGCGCCGTCGGCACGATGCTCGGCCACGAGGTCACCAAGCGCCACGGTGAGCACGGTCTCGCGCCCGAGACGATCGACATCACCCTGCACGGCACCGCCGGCCAGTCCCTCGGCGCCTTCCTTCCCGCGGGCATCACGCTGCGGCTGGAGGGCGACGCGAACGACTACGTGGGCAAGGGGCTCTCGGGCGGCGACATCGTCGTGCGTCCTCCGCGCACCGCCCGGTTCCCCGCGGAGCACAACGTGATCGCGGGGAACGTCATCGGCTATGGGGCCACGAGCGGATCGCTCTACATCCGTGGCAAGGTCGGAGAACGGTTCCTCGTGCGCAACTCCGGCGCCCTCGCCGTCGTCGAGGGGGTGGGCGATCACGCACTCGAGTACATGACAGGCGGTGTCGCCGTCATCCTCGGCAGCACGGGTCGCAACCTCGGCGCGGGCATGTCCGGAGGAGTGGCCTACATCCATCGGCTGCGGCGGGATGCCGTGAACCGCGACTCGCTCGCGAACGGTGAACTCGAGCTGCTTCCGCTCGACCGTGCGGACGTGGAGCTGCTGCGCAGCTACCTCCAGCTGCACATCGAGAAGACCGACTCGGCCCTCGCCAAGCGGTTGCTCGAGAACTGGGACACCACAGCCGGCGAGTTCGCCAAGGTGCTGCCCCGGGACTACGCGGCCGTCATCCAGGCCCGTCAGACGGCGATCGACGAGGGGCTCGATCCCGATGGCGTCATCGTCTGGAGCCGTATCCTCGAAGTGACGGGAGGCTGATCGTGGCTGACCCCAAGGGATTCCTGACCACGCGCGAACGCGAGCTGCCGGCGCGGCGACCCGTCGCCGTGCGCATCATGGACTGGCGTGAGGTCTACGAAGACCAGGACCGCACGCAGCTGCGTCGCCAGGCGGGCCGCTGCATGGACTGCGGCGTGCCGTTCTGTCACGCGGGCTGCCCCCTGGGCAATCTCATCCCCGAGTGGAACGACCTCACCTGGCGTGGCGAGGACCGGGATGCGATCGAGCGTCTGCACGCCACCAACAACTTCCCCGAGTTCACGGGGCGGCTCTGCCCCGCGCCGTGCGAGTCCGCGTGCGTCCTCGGCATCAATCAGCCCGCGGTCACGATCAAGCAGATCGAGAAGGAGACCATCGACCACGCCTTCCAGCAGGGCTGGGTGGCACCGCATCCGCCGGAGCGTCTCACCGGCAAGACGGTCGCGGTCGTCGGCTCCGGGCCCGCGGGCCTCGCTGCGGCTCAGCAGCTGACCCGCGCCGGCCACACCGTGGCGGTATACGAACGCGACGACCGCATCGGCGGTCTGCTGCGCTACGGCATCCCGGACTTCAAGATGGAGAAGCGCCAGGTCGAGCAGCGCCTCGCCCAGATGCAGGCAGAGGGCACCCGATTCCGGGCGGGCGTCGAGATCGGCGTCGACATCTCCTGGGCGGAGCTCAAGGAGCGCTACGACGCGGTCGTGATCGCGACGGGTGCCACGGTGCCGCGCGATCTGCCGATCCCCGGTCGCGACCTCATGGGCGTGCACTTCGCGATGGACTACCTGGTTCAGCAGAACAAGGTCGTCGCGGGTGACCGCATCCCGGAGCAGCTGACCGCACACGGCAAGCACGTCGTCGTGATCGGCGGCGGCGACACGGGCGCGGACTGCATCGGCACG
>JBQCHI010000030.1:0-232646 GCA_051954835.1 Protaetiibacter sp.
CCCCCCCCCGGCGCCCCCGCTCCCCCGGTCACCCTGGCCTCCCTGGCCCCTTGCCCCGGGGGCGGTATACCCGACTCCCGCCCTCTGGTCTTTTCTCCCGCCGCGGGCGGAACGGGCCGCCCGGCGTCCCTCGGGGGCGGATGCCGCATCCGGCCCCGGATGCGGGGCTTGTGCCGAGAGCGCCGCGCGCGGTGCAATGGTGCCGCACCGGTCATCCGTCCGGCCTCCTCGCATCCACCACACGACAGTGCCCGATCGCCCACTTCTGGAACGCGCCGCCGAGCTGGCCGAGCTCGAAGCAGCCCTGCGTGCCGCCGAGTCCGGCACGACGCGCACCGTCGTCGTGCGCGGAGAACCCGGGATCGGCAAGTCGTCGCTGCTCGCAGCGGCGACGGAGCGTGCTCGCGAACGCGGCTTCGAGGTGCGACGGGCGACCTTCACGGTCGTGAGCAGGCGCACCGCCAACGGACTGCTCTGGGAGTGGTTCGGTGAGGAGGCGCACGCCGACGAACCCGCCGCCGTCTTCGACGGCCCCGCGGACCTCGTGCGTGGTGTGCTGCGCGGGGAACGCACCGCCGAGCCCGTGGCGCTGGCCTATGCCGCGCAGTGGGCCGTGAGCGACCTCGACGAGGACCGGCCGGCCCTGCTCGTCGTCGACGACCTGCAGTGGGGGGATCTCGCGAGCCGACGCCTGCTCACGACGCTCGCCGCGCGGCTGCAGACCGACCGCATCCTGCTTCTCGTGGCCACCCGCCCCGATCCGGACCTGGATGCCGACCCCGCGTTCGCCGCGATGCTCGCGGGCGCGCGCACCTCGCTGCTCGAACCGCGGCCGCTCACGCTCGCGGCGATCGGCGAATTGAGCGCCGAGCGCGGGATCGACGCGGTCCGCGTGCTCGAAGCCAGCGGCGGGGTGCCCTTCTATGTGCGCGAGCTCATCGATCACGGCCTCGAGGTCGGACCGGCGCGCGTGCGCGAAGGGCTGCGCGAGCGGCTCGCGGCGCTCTCGGCCGATGCCCGGGCGGTGGTCGAGACGGCCGTCGTGGTGGCGGAGGGGATCGCCCCCGTGGTCATCGCGGATGCGGCAGGCGTCAGCCCCGCCCGCCTGCTCGACCTGCTTCCTCAGCTCGACGCGGCCGGTCTCGTCGAGCGCCGCGGCGATCGCGTCGTCCCGACGCATCCGATCGTGGTGGAGGGCGTGCTCGCGAGTCTGTCGGCGGATCGGCTCGCGCAGTTGCATGCCCGCGTGGCGGATGCCTTGCGCACCGCCGGCGCACCGCTGCCGGCGATCGCGGCCCACGAGGCGGCGACGACGCCGAACGGTGATGCGAGGCGCGCCGCGTCCCTCGCGGAGGCCGCGCGCCTCGCGCTCGACGCGGGCACACCGGCCATCGCGGCCCGGCTCTTCGAACGCGCGCGCGCCGAGGGGGCGCTCACCGCGACCGCGGCATCCCAGTGGGCCTTCGACGAGGGCCGTGCCCGGGTGATGGCGGGCGAATCGGATGCCGGGCTCGCGCTCATCCGCGCCGCCGCGCGCGAGGTGCACGACCCGCGCCTGCGCGCCGAGCGGTTCCTCGAACTCGGCGACGCGGCCTACATGACGAGCGACTTCGCGGCGGCGGGGGAGGGGTACGCGGCCGCGCGTGCGGCGATCGCATCCGCGGCCGACGTGTCGGATGCCGAACGGCGCCTCGTGCTCGCCAAGATCGCGACGAACGAGCTCGCCTTCTCGAGCGAGCCGATGGGCGCGCTCATGGCCGAGATCGCGCAGCTCGAGGAGCAGCCGCCCGAGTTCGACACCGACGCCGATCGCGCGATCTTCGCGGTCGTGGCACTCGCGCTGGGCCTCGGCGGGCTTCCCGGGGGTGAGGCGTACGCCCATCGCGCGCGCGGCGCATTCCCCGAGGGGGGCTCCGACGACCCGATCAGCTACGTGCTCTCGGGGGCCCTCAACATCCACGGGATGTTCGACGATGCGGAGGAGTGGTTGTCAGCCGCGATCGCCGACGCCCGGGAGTCGGGCAGCGTGCAAGGCTACGGCACGGCGAGCTACGCGCGCGGCGCCCTGCGCATCCCCTACGGACGCCTGCGGTCGGGGCTCGCCGACCTCGAGGCGGCGCGCGGCGCCTCGGAGCTCGGATGGCGCACCTACTTCCCCGCCATGCAGTACTTCCTGGTGAAGGGCTACCTCCGGGCCGGCGAGGTGGATGCCGCGGGCGAGGTCGCCGCGTTGGATGGCGGCCCGCAGCCGCCGCTGTTCGTCGGCGTCGCGCGGGGGGCGCGGCTGTTGCACCTCGTGGCCGCCGGCGAGGCGGACGAGGCGATCGCCTTCGCGGAGAGCGAGGTGGTGTCGGAACCGAGCGCGCTGCCGATGCTCGGCGAGGATTGGCGCCTGCCGCTCGCCGAGGCCCACGCCGCGCGCGGCGATCTCGAACGCGCTCGCGAGCTGCTGCGCGAGGCCGTGGCGGTCGCTCCGCCCTCCCTGTACCGCCACGGGCGGGCCCGGCTGCTCATCGCATCCGCACGCCTCGACGAGCAGCCCGAATCGGCCGAGCAGCTCTACCGGCGTGCGCTCGACCTGGTCGACGCCCGATTTCACGAGTGGGCGGAGGCGCAGCTGGGGCTCGCCGAGGTGAGCCTCGAGAAGGGTCAGCGGGAACAGGCGCGGCGGCACGCGCGCGAGGCCTTCCACTACGCGGTGCGTGAGGGGGCTCGCCCCTTGGCGCTTCAAGCCCGCTCGATCGCGACGCGGGTGACGGCACCGGGTGAGATCCTGCCGCCCGATGAGCGCGTCGGGCTGCTGAGTCCGAGCGAGTATCGGATCGCGGATGCCGCGGCGCGCGGCGAGCGCAATCGCGAGATCGCGCGCGCCCAGTTCGTGACCATCAAGACCGTCGAGTTCCACCTCGGCAACATCTACCGCAAGCTCGGCATCCGCTCCCGTACGGAGCTCGCGGCGATCCTCGACGTCGTGCCCGATTCGGCATCGTCCTAGGCGTGTACGACGCCGAGCTTGTCCTGATATATTCTCGCCAGTTGCAGTTTCCTCGACCACCACGCCCCAGAGGAGCGCCATGACCCGCCGTCGGCTCACCCGTATCGTCCTCGCGTTTCTCACGGCGGTCGGATGCGTCCTGGGAGTGGTCTCGCCCGCCGCGGCGGCCGATTCTCCGGTCACGCTCACCGGCTCTGCCGTCCTGAGGGCATCCACGGGTTCGATCGCCGTGCTGACGCAGCGTTGGACATCGGCGGACGGCTGGGCCGACGAAATCCAGACGACAACGACCGACGCCGCCGGCAACTACTCCGTCACACTCGAGATGGGGTACTACCGCATCCACTTCGTTCCCCTCATCGACGGGTACCGCGACGAGTACTACAACGACAACTACGCCCCGCCGACGCCGACGCTCTTCATCTCATCCCGCACGCTCGACCCCGTGATGCTGCTGCCGACCTTCACCGGGCACGGGACGGTGCAGCTGGAGTCGGTGGGTGCCGCCGGCTCCGGTCAGGCGTCGGTGACGCTGACGCCGATCGGCGCGCCCGGCCTCGCCCCCGCGACCGCCGTCACCGACGCGTCGGGGGGTTGGCAGGTCGAGGACCTCGTCGCGACCGACTACACGGTGAAAATCCAGCTCACCGGCGAGACGACGCATGCTCCCTACGTGGGCAACGTCGGCGCGATCGCGCTCGGGCGTGGCCTCGACGCCACCCTGGCGCGGATCAACACCATCTCCGGGTCCGTGGTCATCGGACCGACCGCGCGACCTGCCGAGGCAGGTGAGGTCACCGTGACCCTGCAGCGCTCGGTCAACGGAGGCATGTTCCTCGAGGTGGCGACCACGCAGACCGACGCGACGGGGAACTACTCCTTCGGCGGGCTCGCGAGCGTCGCGTCGACGCGGTACTACGTCTGCGCCAACGGCAGCGATCGCATTCTCGGCGACTGCGTTCTGTCGCCGCGAATCTTCACTCTCGAGGGCGCGGATGTGACCGAGAACCTGCAGCTCGGGCTCGCGGGCTCGGTTTCGGGCGCCGTTACGGCGACAGGGGGAGAGCCGCTTGTCGGCATCCACGTCACCTCCGACCTCTACCTCAACGCCACGGATCCATCTCCCTTCAGCACCACCGAGTCGACGTCCGGCGCGGACGGGACGTGGTCCATCGACCCGGCACACGAGGGTTACCACGACATCTACTTCGTGGACGAGACCGGCGTCTACGCCCCCGTCAACCTTGACGGATCGAGCTACTACCTCGCACCTTCGCTGCTCCGGGTCGGTCGCAGTCAGGTGGAGTCGGGATATACCGTGCGAATGCCGCGTGCGGGTGCGATCTCCGGTCGGATCGGGGGCCTCACCGCGCAGCAGCGGCTGGAGGGCACCGTCGAGATCGAGTTGCTGATCCGCACCGGCTCGACCTGGGTGCGCACCGGCTATGTCTGGCCGGCCTCGACGGACGACGGCAGCTACGTCGTCGGGGGCCTCACCCCCGGGGACTACCGGCTGGACGTGACGTACCACGGGCCCGACGGCACCTCGATCGCCACGTCGCCCGCCCTCACTCTCCCCGAGGGGGCGCAGCGCATCTATTCACCCGTGCTCGGCGAGCGCACGTTCCTCCGGCAGACCACGGCCTTCGTACGCGCCCTCTACGCCGACTTCCTGGGTCGTGCGCCCTCGCCGAGTGACCTCCGCTACTGGGCGTCGTCGCTCGAGAGCGGGGTGCCGCGTTCGGCCATCGTGCAGGGCTTCGCCACGAGCGATGAGTATCGACTGATTCGCATCGACGCGGCCTATCAGGGCATTCTCGGCCGCCCGGCCGAGTCGAGCGGTCGCCTGTGGTGGCTCGGGCAGATGAGGGCCGGGATGCTGACAACGGATGACATCGAGCGTCAGTTCTTCGGGTCGGCGGAGTACGCACGCAGCGCCGAGCCGGTATGCGCCCGCATCGACGACCAGACGGGGTGGGCCCGCATCGGGATCGGGCCCGGGGGTGTGCCATATGTCATCGAGCCCGACTATCATCCGCCGGCCTTCGTGCGCTGCCTCTACTACGACCTGATGGGGCGCGAACCCGACGCGGCCGGCCTCACGTACTGGTCGACGCGCGCGGTCGAGCATGGGCGGCAGTCGGTCGTCGACCAGCTGTGGCGGTCGCCCGAGGTGGCCGGCGCTCGCGTCAGCAGCATGTACGCGATGTACCTCGGCCGCACCCCGGATGCGAAGGGTCTGACGTTCTGGACGTCGTACATCCTCAGCCAGGGCGACACGACGACCCGTGCCTCGATCACCGAGAGCGACGAGTACTTCCGCCTGGCCTCGGAGCGCTTCCCCGAGGGCTGACCGGCGTCAGGCGCGCACGCGTCGTGTCGCGGCGACGAGCATCCCGCCGCCCAGCAGGAGCAGAAGCAGGCCGAGGGTGCTCGAAGCGAACGGATCGGCACCGGTCGCGGCGAGGCCGCCGACCGGGCCCGTATAGGAGATGGCCCCGATCCGGCCGTCGCCGAGCAAGCTGAACCACGCCTCGTCCTGCATCGCCGTGCCGTCGGCCGCGGTGCCGGTGAGCACGAGTCGATGCGCGCCTGCCGGTGTGTCGGCGGGCAACGACACCGGCAGGCTGAATCCGCCCGTGGCGCCGACGATTCCCGTGTGCAGCACGCGCGGCGAGGAGTACATGGTGAGGGTGTAGGTCGAGCCGACCAGCAGTCCGTCGGCCGAGATCGTCGTCGTGGCATCCGAGAGCAGAGTTCCCGGGCGGAACTGCAGTGTGAGGTCGAGCGCGGGTGCTGCGATGACGTCGCCGGTGAAGTCGGCCGTGATCGTGCCGAAGTCGTTGGCGGCGGTGATCGTGAAGCTGTACGGGCCGGTCGTCGTCGGGGTTCCGCTGATCGTGCCGTCGGAGACGAGCGTGAGCCCGGCAGGCAGAGCGCCGCTGGTCACGGCATAGCTGATGTCGGGATCGCCGACAGCGTGCACGGAGTCAGCAACGGCGACACCCACCTGGAAGACGCCGAGCACGTCGTCATCCCAGCTCGGACCCACTCCCGCGGGCAGCAGGCTCCCGGTGAAGCGCTGCGATACCGATCCGAAGCCGTTGGTTGCTCGGATGGTGAAGTCGTACGTGCAGGTGGTCGTGCTCACGAGGCTGAACGGCATGGGCGTGCTGCAGCTCGGCGTGCCGACGAGCGCTCCTGTCTCGTCGTCGAGCGTCAACCCGGTGGGGAGATCGCCGTCGTCGAGCAGGTAGTAGACCGCATTGTGGCTCGCGGCGGCCACCGAATCGGCGTAGACGCTCCCGAGCCTCGGGGCGGCGAGCTCGGCATCTGTCCAGACGGGCGCGGTGCGGTGTTCGATGAGGATGTAGTTCTTCCACGTCAGGGGCGTGGTGCGCTCTGCGGCGGCGACGTCCGTGACGTCGTGCGCGCCGAACTTGTGGAACAGCACCGTGCCGTCGCCGAAGGTGGCCCGGATGATGTAGGTCTTCTCGACGTCGCCGGTCGTGGTGATGGCGCCGGGGTCGAGCTCGAAGCCGCCCTCGTCGGTCGTGGTGTCGGTGTCGATGACCGCGTCGGCATCGGTGCCGGCTCGCAGCTCCACGACGGCTCCCTCGACCGGCAGACCGTTCCACTGCACGTTGCCCGCGGCGGTCGGCACGTAGATGCGCACCTTGCCCGCCGTCGAGCTCGACCCCTCGTAGGCGTCATCGCCGAGGTAGACGGCCGTGAAGCCCACGAGTGCCCCTGCGTTCGTCTTGTCGAGGGTGATGGTCGCCGTGGCGACGCCGTCCGTGAGGGTTCCCGTGCCGACGACGCGCGGACCCGGCACCAGGAACTGCACGGTGCCGCTCGGGGCCCCGGTGGCCGGGTCGCCCGCCACGGTGGCCGAGAGCACGATGCTGTGGAACGCTGCGACTGCGGGGGCGCTGATCGTCGTCGTCGTCGGCAACTTGCCCGATTCGACGACACCCGAAAACACCAGGGTGAGAGTCGATTCGTGCGCGGTGTCGGCGAGTTGCAGCTCGAAGGCGAACTCTCCCGCCAGGGGGGTTCCCGCGAATGTCGCCGAGGGGGCGCACTCGCCGTCGACCGCCATCTCGATTCCGGCGGGAAGGCTGCCGCTGGTCACGCTCCAGCACCAGTCCGTCTCCGAACCGTACTGGGGGCCGGTGAGCGTGCCGCTGTACTCCTCGCCGGCAGTCATCAGGGGCAGCACGCGGTTGCCCGCGTACCCGTCGAACACGCTGTCGCTGTCACCGGTGCCGACGTAGCCGGCAGGGAGGGCGGTGGCAGCAAGCGGCGTCGCGCCCAGGGCGAGGGCGATCATCGCGGCCGCGGTGACCGTCGCGATCACTCGTGTGCGGCGCCGCGGTGCGCGGCGCTCGGATGGTGCTGAATCGGCGTGGGCCGGAGTGGCGCGTGCGGCTCTGCGGTGCATGGTGGCTCCTCTTGTGGTGATCTGCGTCGCCCCCTGACGAAGATGTCAACGTTATTGACATCTTCCGTACCTGATCCAGCCCCCCTTGAGGGGGGCGATGGGTACGCGCCGGCGCGACAAGATGGGACGGTGGCGGACGACGACGCGAGCTGGTACGGCCGGCTCGATCGCGGCATCATCCTGGATGCTGCGTTGCGTCTCGCCGCGAAACCCGGTGTGCAGGTGATCCGCTTCCGGGAGCTCGGTGTCGAACTCTCCGCCGATCCGACGGCCGTCTACCGTCACTTCCGCAACAAGGCGCAGCTCCTGGCGGCACTCATCGACCGACTCATGGACCGGGTCGTCGCTGCGCTTCCCGAGCACGCCGACTGGCGCGATGTGCTCCGGGTGATGGCCCGCGAGGTCTTCGACAGGTTCACCGATCATCCCGCGATCGGCGTGCACCTGGTGGACGCGCGGCCGGTGGGGCCGGGTGAGCTCGCACTGATCGAGGCGAGCCTTCGGGCTTTCGCCGACGCGGGACTGCGTCGCGACGCCCTGGTCTCCCACTACAGCGCGTTCAGCGGGATGCTGCTCGCCTACGTCGCCGCGGCCTGCCGGGAGAAGGTCACCAGGCCGACGCAGTCCGGCGAGACCCCGTGGCTCTCGAGTGAGGCGCAGCTGACCGCGACCTCCCTCCCGCTCCTGAGCAGCTACGCCCCCGAGCTCGCGGCATTGGACTTCCGGTCCACCTACTTCGCGGGCGTCGACGTGCTGATCGAGTCGGTGGGTCGCGCCGGGACGGCATCGCCTGACTGAGTCGCGGGATGCCGCCTTCCGGGGCTGCGGAAGCGTACGGGCTGGCCAGGGGCGCGCGGCGCGGGTTGAATGGGCCCCGTGACGGCGACGGCGGTGCATTTCGGGGCGGGCAACATCGGGCGCGGATTCGTGGCGCCCTTCCTCAGGCAGAGCGGGTACGAGGTGGTCTTCGCCGATGTGAGCGAGGAGCTGATCGGGGCGTTGCAGTCCCAGCCCGAGTACCGCGTGCACGAGATCGGCGAGGGCGGTCGTGACCTCGTGATCGACGGGTACCGGGCGATCGACTCGCGCGAACATCCGGAGCTCGTCGCGGCCGAGATCGCGAACGCCGAGATCGTGACGACCGCCGTGGGCGCCCGCATCCTGCCGTTCGTGGCGCCGCTCATCGTGGCGGGGCTCGCCCAGCGGCCCGCGGATGCGGAGCCGCTTGTCGTGATCGCGTGCGAGAACGCCATCGGCGGCACCGAGCTGCTTGCGGCATCCGTGCGGGAGCTCGGCGGAGCCATGGATCGCGCGGTGTGGGCGAACTGCGCGATCGACCGCATCGTTCCCGAGCAACGCGACGGACTCGATGTGACCCTCGAGGCGTTCTGGGAGTGGGCCGTCGACGCCACCCCCTTCCCCGGCAGCCCCCCGGACATCGCGGGCGTGCACTGGGTCGACGATCTCGAGCCGTACATCGAGCGCAAGCTCTTCACGGTGAACACGGCCCACGCCGCCACCGCCTATCTCGGCTACGCACGCGGCATCACGACGATCGCCGAGGCGCTCGCGGTGCCCGAGATCGCTGCGGAGGTGCGCGCCGTGCTCGCGGAGACGAGCGCACTGCTCGTGGCGAAGCACGACTTCACGGACGAGGAGCAGCACGCCTACGTCGAGACGACGCTCACGCGCATCACCGACCCCCGACTCCCCGACACGTGCGTGCGGGTCGGGCGCGCACCGCTGCGCAAGCTCGGGAGGCACGAGCGCTTCATCGACCCGGCGGCGCAGCTCGCCGAGCGGGGGAAGCCCTGCTGGAACCTGCTGACCGCGGTCGGAGCGGCGCTGCGCTTCGACCCCGTCGACGACCCGGAGGCGGTCGAGCTGCAGGCCGAGCTCACCGCGGATGCCGACCCGGCGAGGCTCGCGGCCTCGATCTGCGGCATCCCCGCGGGGCACCCTCTGCACGACGATCTCGTCGAGGTGTTCCGTCTCCGCCTCGGGTGATTCTCGGGGTGGGCTCGGGCAGGATGGATGCGTGAGCCCACGCGACCTCGACCCCGCCGATGAGACGGACGCCGACGAGCCCGACGACGAGGCCCTGCACTGGGCGGGCGACGAAGCGCGGGGCCAGGCCGCCCCACGGCTTCGCGACGCGGATGCCGCATCCGCACCCGCCGAGACCGCACCCGATGCGCTCGAGCACAGCGATGCGGCCCGCAGCCCGGCAGAGCGCGGCCTGCTCGCCGGCACCATCGTCTTCGGCCTCGCCTACCTGGCCCTCTCGATCGGCTGGATCTCGTCGGCGCAACTGCTCGTCTACCCGAGCTTCGACCTGCTGGGCGAGATCATGTGGCAGTTCGGCGAGTTCCTCGCCATGATCGCGCCCGCACTCTGGTTCGCCGCCGCGTTCACGCTGACCCCCGAGGGCACCGCCCGGCGCGGGACGAAGCGGATGCTGGCCCTGCTGGCCGGCGCCCTCGTGCTCCTGCCGTGGCCCGCGCTCATCTTCTGGATCGGGAGCATGCAATGACCGAGCACGAGCACGAGATCGACGAGGTGCCTCCTCTCGGCTGGCGCATCGCGGTGGCAGCGGTGTTCGCGGTGCTGTACGGCTGGTTCCTGTTCACGGCATCCAGCAACCTCATCGCGCTGCCCGCGCTCTACACCGCCCAGGGCTACGACGAGTTCATCCCCTGGGTGCCGCTCGTGCTCGGCGTCGTCACCCCGCCGCTGCTGTACGCCGCGGCGCTGCTGCTCGGTCGGCGGCGGGTGCTCTCCACGCGCGTGCTCGTGTTCGCCGCAGGGCTCGCCGCGGCGGCCGCGACCTCGCTCGCGCTCTACGTATTCGGCTGATCCCCCTCGTCGTCATGCGCCCAGACGGGTATGCGGCGTCCGATAGGCTGCCTGTGCCGCGCCCGCGCGCGCCGTGGCGCCATCCCCTCGCGGCGATTTCGCCGCTGCCCCTCCGCACGAAGGAACATCAGTGGCCAAGCCGGTCGTCGTGATCGCCGAACAACTCTCGCCCGCCACCGTCGAGGCCCTCGGCCCCGACTTCGACATCCGCTCGGTCGACGGCACCGACCGGCCGGCGCTGCTCGCGGCGCTCGCCGAGGCGAACGCCGTGCTCATCCGCTCCGCCACGCAGATCGACGCAGAGGCGCTCGCCGCAGCGCCCGTGCTCAAGGTCGTGGCGCGCGCCGGCGTGGGCCTCGACAACGTCGACATCAAGGCCGCCACGGAAGCGGGCGTGATGGTCGTCAACGCGCCGACCTCCAACATCATCAGCGCCGCGGAACTCACGATCGGCCACATCCTGAGCCTCGCCCGGCACATCCCCGCCGCGCACGCGAGCCTCGCCGCGGGGGAGTGGAAGCGCTCGAAGTACACCGGCACCGAGCTCTACGAGAAGACGGTCGGCATCATCGGCCTCGGCCGGATCGGTGCCCTCATCACCGAACGCCTCCATGCGTTCGGCGTCAACGTCATCGCGTACGACCCGTACGTGAGCCCCGCGCGCGCCCAGCAGCTCGGGGTGCATCTCGTGACCCTCGACGAACTGCTCGAGCAGGCGGACTTCATCACCATCCACATGCCCAAGACCGCCGAGACCACCGGCATGATCGCGGGCCCGCAGCTCGCCCGGATGAAGAAGACCGCCTACATCGTGAACGTCGCCCGCGGCGGTCTCATCGACGAGGCGTCCCTCGCCGAGGCCCTCCAGGCCGGCACCATCGCGGGCGCCGGACTCGACGTCTTCACCTCGGAGCCGCCCACCGACTCGGCGCTGCTCGGCCTGCCGAACGTCGTCGTCACGCCGCACCTCGGCGCCTCGACCGACGAGGCGCAGGAGAAGGCCGGCGTCTCGGTCGCCAAATCGGTGCGTCTCGCGCTCGAAGGCGAGCTGGTGCCGGATGCCGTGAACGTCGCCGGCGGCGTCATCGACCCGTTCGTGCGCCCCGGGATCGCGCTCGTCGAGAAGCTCGGTCAGGTGCTCGCGGGTGTTGCGGGCCATGGCGCGCTCACCGACCTCGAGATCGACGTGCGCGGTGAGTTGGCCGCCTACGACGTGAGCGTCTACCGACTCGCGGCGCTCAAGGGGTACTTCACCAACCTCGTCACCGAGGCGGTCTCCTACGTGAACGCCCCGCTTCTCGCCGAGCAGCGCGGCATCTCCTCGAGCCTCAACGTCTCGGAGGAGAGCAAGGACTACCGCAACACGACGACGCTGCGGGGCGTGCTCTCCGACGGCACCTCGGTGGAGGTGTCGGGCACCCTCGCCGGCACCAAGATGACCGAGAAGATCATCGGGCTCAACGGCTATGACATCGAGGTGCCGATCGCCGAGCACCACGTCGTGATGTTCTACGCGGATCGCCCCGGCATCGTGGCGATCTACGGCCGGGAGTTCGGCGAGGCGGGCATCAACATCGCGGGTATGCAGGTCGCACGGCGCAGCGTCGGCGGTCAGGCGCTCTCGATCATCACGGTCGACTCACCCGTTCCCGATGAGGTGCTCGAGCGCGTGCGCGTGGCCATCGAGGCCGACGAGGTGCGCGAGATCGACATCGTCGACATCTGACATCCGCCGACGGGCGGCGTGGGAGCAGAGAAAAAGGCGGCACGTGTCCACCCGAAAGACACGTGCCGCCCGAGACCCGGGCTGCGATCAGGGCAGCGGGTCGGTCTCCGTGGCGCGCTGTTCGACGCGTGCCCCGCTCGCGGGGTCGACGTCGGAACGCACGGTCGTGATCGACTGACGGCGACGCACGAGGAGTGCGATGCCGATGATGGTGACGACGATCCCGGCGCCCATCAGCAGGTAGCCGACGAGATCCAGGTCGATCCAGTCGGTCTGCACGTTCAGCGCGAACGTCAGAATCGCGCCGACGACGAAGAGGAAGATGCCGAGCCCGATGCTCATGTTGGCCTCCTTGGTTCGAGGCCCCTCGAAGGGGCCGATTCGAACATAGGGAGCGAGCGCGAATCCGGGCAGCCCGTTGACGCGGCCCCCTGACAGGCGCTATAGCGTGCGCGTGCGGGATCGAGGGGGCATGCTGTCTCGATAATCTGGGGGCATGACGCGCACCATCGACCTCGCCGTGATCGCGGGAGACGGCATCGGCCCCGAAGTCACAGCCGAGGCGGTGAAGGTGCTGGATGCCGCGCTCGTGGGCGAGGCGCAGTTGGCGACGACCGACTACCCCTCCAGCGCGGCGCACTACCTCGAGACCGGCCGCATCCTCGACGACGACGATCTCACCGCGCTCGCGCGGCACGACGCGATCCTGCTCGGCGCGGTCGGCGGCGACCCCCGCGACCCGCGGCTCGCGGGCGGCATCATCGAACGCGGCCTGCTGCTCCGGCTCCGTTTCGCGTTCGACCACTACGTGAACCTGCGCCCGACGGTGCTCCACCCCACCGTCCAGAGCCCGCTCGCGCATCCGGGTGATGTCGACTTCGTGGTCGTGCGGGAGGGCACCGAGGGGCCGTATGTCGGTAACGGCGGCAGCATCCGCGCGGGTACCCCGCACGAGGTCGCCAACGAGGTGAGCGTCAACACCGCCTACGGGGTGGAGCGGGTGGTGCGCTACGCCTTCGACCTGGCCGCGAAGCGCCGCAAGAAGCTCACCCTCGTGCACAAGACCAACGTGCTGACCCACGCCGGCGGCCTGTGGGCGCGGCTCGTCGAGGCGGAGGCGGCCAATCATCCGGACGTGGCGTGGGATTACCTGCACGTCGACGCCGCGACCATCTTCCTGGTGACCGATCCTGCTAGGTTCGACGTCATCGTCACCGACAATCTCTTCGGCGACATCCTCACCGACCTGGCCGGCGCCATCAGCGGCGGCATCGGGCTGGCGGCCTCGGGCAACATCAACCCCGACGGCACGTTCCCCAGCATGTTCGAGCCGGTTCACGGATCCGCGCCCGACATCGCGGGCCTCCAGAAGGCCGACCCCACAGCCGCCATCGGCTCGACCGCGTTGCTGCTCGACCACCTCGGGTTCGCGGATGCGGCCCGCCGCGTGGAGGCCGCGGTCGCCGCCGATCTGGCCGAGCGAGGAACCACCCCGCGCACGACCGCCGAGGTCGGCAGCGCCATCGCCGCGCGGCTGCGCTGAGGCGCTGCTCGCGGGGCACAATAGATCCACACCCAGCGGAAGACGAGCAAGCCATGACCATGAACCTCCTCCCCATGGCCACCCAGGACCTGCAGTTCCAGGTGACCCGCAATGAGAACGCGAAGTCGCCCGAGGAGCGTGCGGCGATCCTCGAGAACCCCGGGTTCGGGCAGCACTTCACCGACCACATGGTCGACATCTGCTGGTCGGAGCGCGGCGGGTGGCACCGTCCGCGCGTGCAGCCCTACGGCCCCATCCAGCTCGACCCCGCCGCTGCCGTGCTGCACTACGCGCAGGAGGTGTTCGAGGGGCTCAAGGCCTACCGTCACGCCGACGGCTCGATCTGGACCTTCCGGCCCGAGCAGAACGCGGCGCGCATGCAGCGCTCGGCCAAGCGCCTCGCCATGCCCGAGCTGCCGACGGAGTACTTCCTCGACTCGCTCGAACAGCTCATCGCGGTCGACGGCGAGTGGGTGCCCTCCCAGCCGGAGACGAGCCTCTATCTTCGCCCGTTCATGTTCGCCAAGGAGGCCTTCCTCGGCGTGCGCCCGGCCAAGAAGGTCAACTACTACCTGATCGCCTCGCCGGCGGGTGCGTACTTCACGGGCGGGATCACGCCGCTGTCGATCTGGCTCTCGACGAGCTACACGCGCGCAGGGCACGGCGGCATGGGGCAGGCGAAGACGGGCGGCAACTACGCGGCATCGCTCGTCGCCCAGCAGGAGGCCTACGACAACGGCTGCCAGCAGGTGCTGTTCCTCGACGCGCAGAAGGGCGAGTACCTCGAGGAGCTCGGCGGCATGAACGTCGTGCTCGTCACCCGCGACAAGCGCCTGATCACCCCCGACTCGGACTCGATCCTGGAGGGCATCACCCTCGACTCGATCCTGCAGCTGGGTCGCGACCGCGGGTACGCCATCGAGCAGCGCCCCGTCTCGATCACCGAATGGCGCGAGGGCGCCGAGTCGGGCGAGATCGTCGAGGCGTTCGCGTGCGGCACGGCTGCCGTCATCACGCCGATCTCGGAGATCAAGTCGGCGTCGTTCGGCATCCGGATGCCGGAGATCGACGACCGCGTGTCGCTCTCGCTGCGTGAGGAGCTCACCGGCATCCAGTACGGGCGCATCGACGACCGTCACGGCTGGCTGCGCCGTCTCGACGGCTGAGCGCGTCGCGCGCGATCAGGCGATGAAGGCGGCCACCGCATCCGCCGCTGCCGCGAGATTTCCCGCGATTGTGTGACCGGATGCCTTGCGCGGCTTGAGGTCGTGGTCGCCGTCAGGGGCCCACGCCAGCGCGATCGAGGGGGAGAGGGCGTAGCTCGCCACCTCGTCGCGGGTGCCCATGACGTCGCGCTCGCCCTGGCAGATGAGGGTCGGGGTCGCGAGCTCGGCGAGGTGGGCGGTGCGCACCTGCTCCGGCTTGCCCATGGGGTGGAAGGGGTAGCCGAGGCACACCAGGCCCCGGATGTCGCCCGTGGCGTACAGCTCGTCGGCGATCATCGACGCCACGCGCCCGCCGAACGACTTGCCGCCGATCGCGGGCGTCGCATCCGTCTCCTGCCGCAGCTGCGTGACGACCGCACGATACTCGTCGAGCACGGCCTCGGCGCGCGGGTTCGGTCGCCGGGTGCCCGCGCGGCGCGCGGCCATGTAGGCGAACTCGAATCGGGCCACGCGCACGCCGCGCTCGCCGAGCAGCGTGGCCATGTCATCCATCCACGACGAGTCCATGGGGGCGCCGGCGCCGTGGGCGAGCACGAGCACGCGGTCACCGTCGGCGGGGCCGGTCCAGAGCAGCTGGTTCACGGCATCCAGTATCCCGTCGCGGGGCGGCGAGACCGGCCAGCGCGCGGGGCTAGGCTCTCAGCGTGAGAGTCGCGCGTTTCAGCACCGGAGGCGACCCGCGGTTCGGCATCGTCGACGACGACGAGCTGGTCGTGCTCGCCGGAGATCCCATGTTCGCGGGCTACACGCCCACGGGAGAGCGCATCCCCCTCGCCGACGCGCGACTGCTGGCGCCGGTGATCCCGCGCTCCAAGGTGGTGTGCGTCGGCCTCAACTACGCCGAGCACCGCAAGGATCTCGCCGGCGTCGACGCCCCCGAGAACCCGCTCATCTTCCTCAAGCCGAACACGGCCGTGATCGGACCGGGCGACCCCATCCGCATCCCGCCGGTCGAGGGGCGCATCACGCACGAAGGGGAACTCGTGGTGGTGATCGGGCGCATCGCGAAACAGGTGAGGGCCGCGGACTGGGCCGACTACGTCTTCGGCTACACGATCGGCAACGACGTCTCGGCGCGCGACCAGATGTTCGCCGACGGACAGTGGGCGCGCGCGAAGGGCTACGACACCTTCGCTCCCATCGGGCCGTGGATCGAGACCGAGCTCGACCCGACGAACCTCGAGATCCAGACCTGGGTCGACGGCGAACCGCGTCGGCACGGGAACACGCGCGATCTCATCCACAAGATCCCCGACCTCATCGCCTACATCTCCGACGTCTGGACCCTCCTGCCCGGCGACATCATCATGACGGGCACCCCGTCGGGGCTCGGCGGGTTCGTGCACGGCCAGACGGTCGACATCGAGATCAGCGGCATCGGCAAGCTCAGCAACCCCGCGCTCAACCGCGACGAGCCCGGCGCGTGACCTCACCGTCGGCGACGCCCGCACCGACACCGGCGCCGACCGGACTCACCGAGCCCGAGATCGCGCGCGTCCGTCGTCGCAGCCGGTCGGCGATCATCGCGGGGCAGGTGCTCGCGGGCATCGGCATGGGATCGACGCTGTCTGCGGGCGCCCTGCTCATCACGGAGGTCTCGGGCTCCGAGACCTTGTCGGGGATGGCGGCCACCATGGCGACGATCGGGGCGGCGATCGCCGCGGTGCCGCTCGCCGCGCTCGCGACCGCACGCGGGCGCGCACCCGCGCTCGCAACCGGCGCCGTGGTCGCCGCCGTCGGCGCCTGCGTGGGGCTCGTGGCGGCGATCCTGTCGTGGACGATCCTGCTGCTTGCGGGGATCGTGCTGCTCGGCGTCGGCACGGCCGTCAACCTGCAGGCGCGCTTCGCGGCCACCGACCTCTCGGAACCCCGCCGCCGCGGGCGCGACCTCTCGATCGTCGTCTGGGCGACGACCGTCGGCGCCGTCCTCGGCCCGAACCTGATCGGTCCGGGAGCCGAGGTCGGGGGAGCCCTCGGCCTGCCTCCGCTCGCCGGGCCGTACCTCTTCACGATCGCGGCACAGCTGCTCGCCGCCGTCGCCTACGTCGTGGGCTTGCGCCCCGATCCGCTGCGCCTTGCGACGCGCATCGGACTCGAACGGCCGAGCTCGCCGGAGGCCCTGCCACGCACGGCGGACGTCGGCGGCGTCGCGACCGGCATGGTGGCGACCTCGCTCAGCCATGCGACGATGGTGTCGGTCATGGCGATGACGCCCGTGCACCTCGTGACCCATGGGGCTTCGCTCGAGCTCGTGGGCCTGACGATCAGCCTGCATGTGCTCGGCATGTACGCACTGTCTCCCGTGTGGGGGGCGCTCGCCGACCGCGTGGGCCGCGAGGTCACCATCGCCGTCGGTCAGGTGCTGCTGCTCGCCGCCCTGCTGCTGCTCGCGGTGGGGGCGGAGTCGGAGCTGTGGGTCGCCGTCGGCCTCTTCACCATCGGCCTCGGGTGGAGCGCCGCGAGCGTCGCCGGCGCGACGCTCATCAGCGAGTCGGTCGATGTGACGGGTCGCGCCCGCATCCAGGGTCGCGCGGATCTGCTCATGTCGACGGCGGGCGCGCTCGGTGGCGGATTCGCCGGCCTCGTGCTCGCGATGCTCGGATACGGCGGGCTCGCGCTCTCGGCCACCGGGCTCAGTGTGATCGTGCTCGCGACGCTCGCGTGGCGGGGACTGCGGCGGCGAGCGGCGGCGTGACCGGACGCATCCGGACCCTCGCGCCAGGCGTGGCGTTTGCCGTGGCCGGCACCGCGCTCGCGTGGCTCGTGCACCTGGCGTCGCCCGCCGTGCCGTGGCTGACCGCCGCCTTCGTGATCGGGATCGGCGCGGCCTGCCTGCCGCCCGTGCGCCCGGCTCTCGACGGCGCCTTGCGGTCGGGGCTCGGCTTCTCTGCCCGCACCCTGCTGCGCGCGGGCATCGTGCTGCTCGGTCTCGACCTCGCGCTCGCCGACATCGCGTCGCTCGGCTGGTGGGGCGTGCTCGCGATCGGGGCGCTCGTGGGCGTCGCGTTCGCCTCGACCTACGGCATCGCCCGGATGCTGCGGCTGCCGGGCGACGAGCCCGTGCTGCTCGCGGCCGGCTTCTCGATCTGCGGCGTCTCGGCGGTCGGAGCGATGGCTGCCGCCCGTCGTGCAGAAATGCAGGAGACGTCGACCCCCACCGCCCTCGTGACGCTGTTCGGCACGCTCGCCATCGTCGTTCTTCCTGCATTTTCGACAGGGGCGGATGCGGTGGGGCCGTCCATGAGCCCCGCGTTCTTCGGTGCGTGGGCGGGTGCGAGCGTGCACGACGTCGGGCAGGTCGTGGCGACGGCGCAGACCGCGGGGTCGGCGGCGCTCGCCGTGGCCGTCGTCGTGAAGCTCACGCGCGTGCTGGCGCTCGCGCCCATGGTGGCGATCGCCTCGCTGCACACACGGAGGGCCGCGCGTGCATCCGGAACGCCGACGGGCGCGCTGCCGCCGGTCGTGCCCCTCTTCATCGTGGGGTTCGTGGCCCTCGTGCTCGTGCGCTCGTTCGTGCCGGTGCCGGATGCGGTGATCGACGTCGTCGACATCGTGCGCAATGCGCTGCTCGCCGCCGCGCTCGTCGGCATCGGGGCCGGGTTGCGCCTCGAGAGGCTCGTGCGCTCCGGGGGCCGGGCGATCGCCGCGGGCGCACTCGCGTGGCTCGTGATCCTCGCGCTCGGCCTGGCGGTCGCGGCCGTCGTGACCGCGTAGGAGATTTCCGGCATCCGTCCAGGCGGAGGAGGCACGCTGGGGGCATGGCGGAACCCCCGGTCGATCCCACACGGGTGCGCGATCAGCCGGCCCTCACGACCTCGCGGGGCCTCTCCTGGCTCATCCTCGGCGGACTGCTGACGCTCATCTCGCTCGGTGTGCTCGTGCCGATGGCCGTGCTCCGGATGCCGCCTCTCGGCGTCGCGGGGACGGCGGCGGTCGTCGTGGCCGTGCTCTACCTGTGCATGATCATCGTGCGGTTCTCGACCCCGCCCGGGCGTCTGCGGCTCGCCCTCCTCGCGGTCGACATGCTCGCGATCGCGTTCGTGTCGCTGCTCGCGGTGCTGCTGGTCGCCGACCGCGCGACACTGGTCTGAGGTGACAGCTCGAAGCGTGCGCGGCATGATCGACGGGTGAAGTTCTCGACGAGGCTGTCCCAATCCGGCAACAACACGGGCATCGAGGTGCCGCCCGAACTCGTCGAGCAACTCGGCGCCGGCAAGCGTCCACCCGTGCTCGTGACCGTCAACGGCTTCAGCTACCCCTCGACGATCGCCCCGATGGGCGGGCGGTTCCTGATTCCGTTCAGCTCCGACAAGCGCAAGGCGACGGGGCTGTCGGGCGGCGACCCCATCGACGTCGAACTCGAACTCGATGCCGCGCCGCGTGTGATCGAGCCGACGACGGACCTCGCCGAGGCGCTTGCGGCGAATCCGGATGCGGCGGCGGCCTGGGAGCGGCTCGCGCCGAGCCACCGCAAGGCGCACGTGACCTCGATCGAGGGGGCGAAGGCGCCGGAGACTCGCGCTCGGCGCGTTGCCGCGGCGATCGAGAAGCTCGCCGGGTCCTGAGACGAGCGCGGATCCGGCTCAGACCTCGCGCGTCGATGCGCGCACGATGAGCTTCGTGGGCAGCGGGGTGTCCTCGGTGACGGTCTCGGGGTCCTCGACAGCGAGCAGCACCTTCTGCATGATGAGGCCGCCGAGCGCCGCGAAGTCCTGCCGCACCGTCGTGAGCGGCGGATAGAGGTATCCCGCCTCCGGCACATCGTCGAAGCCGACCACGCTCACATCCTCCGGCACCCGCAGTCCGCGCTCGCGCAGCGACGAGAGCAGGCCGATCGCCATGTGGTCGTTCGCCACGAACACCGCGTCGCCCGCCGAGACGCCCAGTTCCGGCCCCAGCCGGTATCCGCTCTCGGCCGACCAGTCGCCGTGCGGCGGCTCGACGATGTCGAGGTGGTGCGCGATGAGCTCGTCGCGCCAGCCGCGCTCGCGCTCGATCGTGTCGGGGTTGTGCGGGGGGCCGCCCAGATGCAGGATGCGCGTGTGCCCCAGCTCGGCGAGGTGCCGGACCGCGGCCCGCGCTCCGCGGTACTGGTCGATCGAGACGATGAGCGGGCTCGGGCGCGGGGATGCCGCGACCGCGACCACGGGGATCGCCAGATCCAGCCCGCGCACCACCTCGAGCACCGCGACGTCCACGACGATGAGCACGATCGCATCCACGCGCTGCCGGAGCAGCGACTCCACGACGAGCTTGATGGCGGTGGGGTCGTCGTCGAGCGAGCTCACCGCCTCGACGTTGTAGCGGGCCGCACGGGCGGCGAAGTTGAAGTGCATCGCGATCGAGCTCGGGCCGTAGTCCGAGACCCCGGGCGAGACGAGCCCGATCGTGCGGGTGCGCCGGGTGACGAGCGCGCGCGCGGCCGGGGAGGGGCTGTAGCGCAGTTGAGCGATGGCCTGCTCGACCCGAGCACGCGTGGCCGGGCGCACATTGGGCAGGTCGTTGAGCACGCGCGACACCGTCTGATGCGACACCCCGGCCAGCCGGGCCACGTCGAAGATGTTGGCGGCGCGCGCGCCCTTGTCGTCTTGGCTCACAGCCCGGTCACCTCGTCGTCGGGGCGGGCGACCATCGCAAGCAGCGAGTCGACGGTGAGCGCGTCGGCGGCGTGGATCGAGACGAGCTCCCCGCCGCGCATCACGAGCACGCGGTTGGACACGCGCAGCACCTCGTCGAGCTCTGCCGAGATGAACATCACCGAGAGGCCGTTGTCGGCCAGCTCGGTCACGAGGTTCTGGATCTCGACCTTGGCGCCCACGTCGATTCCGCGCGTCGGCTCGTCGAGCACGAGTACACGGGGGGCAAGGGCCAGCAGGCGCGCGAGCAGCACCTTCTGCTGATTGCCGCCCGAGAGGGTTCCCGCGGGGCGCTCCGGGTCTGCCGGCCGGATGTCGAGGGCGTCGATCCAGCTCGTGGCGAGTTCGCGCTCGCGCGCTGCCGGGATGCGGTGCAGCACGCCCCGCTGCGCCTGCAGGGCGAGGGTGATGTTCTCGCGCACCGAGAGCTCGCTGATGATGCCGTCGCTGCGGCGGTTCTCGGAGGAGTAGACGACTCCGAGCGCGATCGCCTGGCGAGGCTGATGCGGATGCGCTGCGGTGCCTGCGATCCGGATGATGCCGGCGCTGATCCGGTCGACCCCCGTGATCGCGCGGGCGAGCTCCGTTCGCCCCGAGCCGAGCAGCCCTGCGACGCCGAGCACCTCGCCCTCGACGAGGTCGACATCCGTCGTGTCGAGGCCGTGCGCCGCCACGCCGCGCGCGCTCAGATACGGCGTCGTCACCTCTCCCGTCGGCGGATCGCTGCGCTGCCGGGTGACGAGCTCGCTCGTGCTGCGCCCGAGCATCTTCTGCACGAGGTCGATGCGCAACAGCTCGCGCGTGAGGTACTCCCCGACGAGCCGTCCGCCGCGCAGCACCGTCACCCGGTCGCAGATCTCGTACACCTGGTCGAGGAAGTGCGACACGAAGAGGATCGCCACGCCACGCTGCTTGAGCTCGCGGATCACGCGGAACAGCTCGCCCACCTCGTCGAGGTCGAGGCTCGAGGTGGGTTCGTCGAGCACGAGCACCTTGACCTCGGAGCGGATCGCCCGCGCGATCGCCACGAGCTGCTGCACCGCGAGCGAGTGGCTGCCGAGCAGCGACGCCGGGTCGATCTCGAGCCCGAGCCCGGCGAGCACCTCGCGCGCGTCGGCGCGCATCCGTCGCCAGTCGATCACGCCGAGGCGACGCGGCTCGCGTCCCAGCCAGATGTTCTCGGCCACCGTGAGGTTGGGCAGCAGGTCGATCTCCTGGTAGACGGTGCTGATCCCGGCTGTGAGGGCGTCGTGCGGGGTGCCGAACCGCATCCGCGTGCCGTTCAGCCGGATGATGCCGGCGTCCAGCGGCAGCGCGCCGGTGAGCGCCTTGATGAGGGTCGACTTGCCCGCGCCGTTCTCTCCCATGAGCGAGTGCACCTCGCCGGGGAACATCCGGAAGTCGACGCGGTCGAGCGCGAGCTCCGCGGGGAAGCGCACCGTGGCTCCCACGACCTCGACGACGGGCTGGGTCTCATCGACCATAGGCATCATCATGCCCGGGAGCGGTGCCTCCTCGCGCATCCGGGGGAGTGTGTCAACGTCGATCGGATCGCGCCACGATGATGCGCTGCACGACCACGAAGAGCAGCAGGAGCAGCCCGACCGAGATCCGGGTCCACGACTGGTCGGCCCCCATGAACGAGATCGCGGTCTTGATCGTGCCGTAGACGAACACACCGATCATGGAGCCGACCACGTATCCGGATCCGCCGAGCAGCAGGGTGCCGCCGATGACGACCGCCGCGATCGTGTCGAGCTCGGTGCCCATGCCGTTGAGAGGGTACGAGGCCCCCGTGTAGGCCGTGAAGACGACGCCGGCGAGACCCGCGCACACGCCGCTCACGACGTAGGCCAGCAGCTTGCTGCGCACCACCGGCAGGCCCATCAGGCGTGCCGAGGACTCGTTGCCGCCGATCGCGTAGATCGTGCGGCCGAACCGCGTGTAGGCGAGCACGAGCGCCGCCACGAGCACGACGACGAGGGCGATGATGCCCGTCGGGGTGATGTAGAAGCTCCCGGGCGCTCCCTGGATGCGGGTGGACTGCAGCCAGAGGATCTCGGGCGTCGTCACCTTGATCGAGTCGAGGCTCACCATGAAGGCGAGGCCGCGCGCGGCGAACATCGCGGCGAGCGAGGCGATGAAGGGCTGCACGTCGAAGTACTGCACGAGCACGCCGATCACGAGCCCGAAGGCCGCACCGAGCAGCAGCATGACCGGGATGACGACGCCGGAGGGCACGCCGTCTCGCAGCAGGCTCGCACCGAACATGCCCGTGAACGCCATGACCGCGCCGACCGAGAGGTCGATGCCGCCCGTGAGGATCACGAAGGTCATGCCGACCGCGAGGATGAAGAGGTAGGCGTTGTCGAGCAGCAGCGCCGAGATGACGCGCGGCGTGAGGAAGTTGCCGAAGTAGGCCTGGCCCGCGATGAAGATCAGCACGAGCAGGGCGAGAGCCGCGAACACCGGGATCCACGACGCGCGACGGCTGAGGAACCGCCGGAGCGGGCCGACCGCATCCGCCTTCTCGAGGGGTGCCTGCACGCTGGTCATCGGGTGACCTCCGAGGGGGTGGGCCGCGCGCCTTGCGCGGTGCGGGTGACGAGGGAGCGCAGCCGTGGCGACTGGATGAGCACCACGATGACGACGGCGACCGCGAGGAACAGCGGGGCGACCGCCGACGGCACGCCGAGGAACAGGATGGTCGAGCGCAGCGTCTCGATCGTGAACACGCCGATGACGGTGCCCGCCACGGTGAACTTGCCGCCCATGAGCGAGGTGCCGCCCAGCACGACCGCGAGGATCGCGTACAGCTCGATGTAGAGGCCCGCCGCGTTGGAGTCGGCGGCCATCGTGTTGGAGCTGTAGAGGATGCCCGCGAAGCCCGCGAGCAGGCCGCTGGCCGCGTACGCGCCCCAGATGATGCCGCGCGAGCGCACCCCGGCGAGTCGGCTCGCCTCGGGGTTGATGCCGACCGCCTCGGTGAGCACGCCGAGCGCCGTGCGACGTTCGATGAGGGCGACGAGGGCGACAGCGGCGACCGAGACGAAGAACGCGAACGGCAGCCCGATGACGTAGCCCTGGGCCATGAACTTGTAGGGGGCCGAGTTGATGGTGGTGATGAATCCGCCGGTGATGAGCAGGGCGACCCCGCGTCCGGCGAGCATGAGCACGAGGGTCGCGATGATCGGTTGCACCCCGACGACCGCGACCAGGAATCCGTTCCACGCTCCCAGCAGCATCCCGATCAGCACGGCGATGCCGATGGCGCCGAAGACGGTGCCGAGATCGTCGGGCGTCGGCGAGCCGTCGATGATCGTGAGGGCGACGGCGCCCGAGACGGCCATGATGGCGCCGACCGAGAGATCGATGCCGCGCGTCGAGATGACGATCATCATGCCGAGCGAGACGAGCATGAGCGGGGCGCTGTTGCGCAGGATGTCGATGAGGGGCCCGTAGAGCTGGTCGCCCTTGACGGTCACGCTCACGAAGCTCGGGCGCGCGATCGTGTTGATGACGATGAGGGCCACGAGCGCCGCGACCGGCAGCACGAGGCGGTGGGTGAGGATCTTCTTCATGCCGCACTCTCCGGGAGCTCGTGCTGGGGCTGCTCATCGGCGATGAAGGCGACAAGGTCGTCGACGCCGATGTCGTGCGAGGTCAGTTCGCCGATCTTACGACGATCGCGCATCACGACGATGCGCTGGGCGATGCGGATGACCTCCTCGAGCTCCGAGGAGATGAACACGACCGCGAGGCCCTGTTGGGAGAGCTCGGCGACCTTGCGCTGGATGTCGGCCTTCGCGCCCACGTCGATGCCGCGCGTGGGTTCGTCGAGGATGATGAGCTGCGGGGCCGTGGCGAGCCAACGGGCCAGCAGCACCTTCTGCTGGTTGCCGCCGGAGAGGTTGCGCACGAGCGCGTTCGGGTTCGCGGGACGCACGCCGAGGGCCTGGATGTACTCCGCGACGATCGAGTCCTGCTCCGACTTGCGCACCTTGCGCAGCGCGCCGCGCTTGGCCTGGATGCCGAGCACGATGTTCTCGGCCACGGTGAGATCGCCGACGAGTCCCTCGGCGCGGCGGTCTTCGGAGGAGAACGCGATGCGGCGGTCGATCGCGTTGCGGGGGTTCGCGATGCGGGCCGTGCGGCCGCGCACCTCGAGGTGTCCGGCATCCGCGCGATCGGCGCCGTAGAGCAGGCGCACGAGTTCGGTGCGACCGGAGCCGAGCAGGCCGGCGATGCCGACGACCTCGCCGTCGTAGACGTCGACGTCGACGGGCTCGAGCACGCCGCGCCGGCCGACGCCGGTGGCGCGGATGACCGGGGCGTTCGAACGGTCGATCTCGCGAGCCGAGCTCTGCGAGATGGCGTCGAGCTCGTCGAGCTCGCGCCCGATCATCTTCGAGATGAGCTCGCCGCGGGGCAGCTCCTCGACGGGGTACTCGCCCACGAGCCCGCCGTTGCGCAGCACCGTGAGGCGGTCGGAGATCTCGTACACCTGGTCGAGGAAGTGCGTCACGAAGAGGATCGCGACGCCGCGCTCGCGGAGGCCGCGGATGACGCCGAAGAGCTGCTCCACCTCGCCGCGGTCGAGGCTCGAGGTGGGCTCGTCGAGCACGAGCACGCGTGAGTCGGTGACCATGGCGCGGCTGATCGCCACGAGCTGCTGCACGGCGATCGAGTGGGCGCTCAGCATCGAGCGGGTGTCGAGCCGCACGCCGAGGTTCTCGAGGTGGCGGGCGGCCTCGCGATGGGTGGCCGCCCAGTTGATGCCGAAGGGGCCGCGCACCTCGTGGCCCAGCATGACGTTCTCGCCGACGGAGAGGTTCGTGCAGAGGTTGACCTCTTGGTAGACGGTCGAGATGCCCGCGAGCTGCGCATCCGCGGTGCCGCGGAACTCGCGCGGAACGCCTTCGACCGTGATCGAGCCGCCGTCGATCGCGTAGACGCCGGTCAGCGCCTTGATGAGCGTCGACTTGCCGGCGCCGTTCTCACCCATGAGGGTGTGCACTTCGCCGCCCCGCAGCGTGAGATCGACGCTGTCGAGCGCCTTCACGCCCGGGAACTGGATCGTGATGCCCCGCATCTCGACGATCGCACGGGCTTCGTTGGCCGTTGACATGGCTTCCTTGCGTGAGTGGTGGTTCCGCCGGGGACCGGTGCGCCCCGGTCCCCGGCGGATGGATGGTTACTACGTGATGCGCGCGATCAGTACGGGCGCGTCGGCAGGGCTTCCTTCGCCTGGTCCTGCGTGAAGGTCTGGTCCTCGACGATGGTGCGCTTGTCGACGGACTCTCCGGCGAGCACCTTCTTCACGAGGTCGGCGACCTTCTCGCCGAGCAGGGGGTTGCACTCGACGATGAAGCTGAACTTGCCGTCGGCGAGTGCCTGCATCCCGTCGTGGACGGCGTCGATCGTGACGATCTTGATGTCCTGCCCGGGAACGAGACCGGCGGCCTCGATCGCGTCGAGTGCGCCGAGACCCATGTCGTCGTTGTGGGCGAACAGCAGGTTGATGTCGCTTCCGTACTTCTGCAGGAAGCCCTCCATGACCTTCTTGCCGCCGTCGCGGGTGAAGTCACCCGTCTGCGAGTCGAGGGTCTTGATGGTCGAGCCTTCGAGCGCCTTGCTCCAGCCGGTCGCGCGGTCGAGCGCGGCCGAGGAGCCCGTCGTGCCCTCGAGCACGACGAGGTTGGAGCCGTCGGCGTTCTCGACGGCCCACTGACCGGCGAGCTCGCCCTCCTTCTCGAAGTCGAGGCCGACCCAGCTGGCGTAGAGGTCGTCGCTCGCCGAGACCGTGCGGTCCTCGAGGATGACGGGGATGCCGGCGTCCTTGGCCTCCTTGAGCACGTCGTCCCAGCCGTCGACCGTGATGGGCGCGATGACGATGGCGTCGACGCCCTGGTTGATGAAGCTGCGGACGGCCGCGATCTGGGCCTCCTGCTTGTTGTCAGCGGCGTTGAAGACGAGCTTGAAGCCGTTCTCCTCCGAGAGGGCGGCCTTGAGGGACTCGGTGTTGGCCGAGCGCCAGCCCGACTCCGAGCCGGTCTGGGCGAAGCCGACGGTGATGAGCTCGTCGCCACCGCCTCCGCCGCCGCCGGATCCGCCGTCGGTCGCGCAGCCGGTCATCGCGAGAGCGACGGCTCCCACGAGGGCCACGCTCGCCAGGATCTTCTTCATGTACAGAACCTCCTCGTTCTGGGGACCGGCAGCTGTGCCGGGTGCCCGGGTGGTGGTGCCTCTTGGCGCGACGCTCGCGCTGAGGCGAGCTGTCGGCCAAATGTTAGCCTTCACAATTCTGCTCGGCGCAACCATTTGGTCGTAACGTTTCGGTAACGGCCCCGGAAATCCCTGCGAATCCGGCACGCAGCGAGGTCGCGCTGTGTGAGCGCTCCCGTGAGCCTTCACATCCGGGAGTCGCTTGCGAGGAGCCTCGCCGCGCTAGCCTGGCGCCGTGGCGAAGGCGAGACGCAACCCGAGCATGCATGACGTCGCGGCGCTCGCCGGGGTCAGTCACATCACCGTCTCGCGCGTGCTCAACCACTACCCGTCGATCCGCGCCGAGACCCGCGCGCGCGTTCTCGCGGCCATCGCCGAGCTCGGGTACCGACGCAACCCCGCCGCCCGCGCCCTCGTCACGAGCCGCACCCGGGCGATCGGCGTGCTCTCGCCCGCGGTCGCTCAGCACGGTCCGGCCTCGAGCGTGCTCGCGGTCGAATCGGCAGCCCGGGCCCACGGGTACCACCCGCTGGTGACCGCGGCAGCCGTCGAGCACGGTGCGACCGTCGCCGCCCTCGAGTTCCTGCTCGACCAGGCGGTCGAGGCGCTCGTCGTGATCGCGCCCCATGAGACGGTGCTGCACGCGATCCGGGACCTCGACATCCGGGTGCCGCTCGTGACACTGCAGGCGCCCGACAGGCCGGGGGGCATCGGTGTCGACCAGGCGGCCGGCGCCCGCCTTGCGACGGAGCACCTGCTCGAGCTCGGCCACACCCGCGTCCAGCATCTCGCCGGTCCCGAGCGGTACCTCGAGGCGGCGGCCCGCCGCACCGGCTATGCGGATGCCATGGCCCGCGCCGGGCTGCCGGTGGGCGTGCCGCTCTCGGGCGACTGGAGCGCGGCATCCGGGTTCGCCGCGGCGGCGCGCCTCGAGCCCGACACCACCGCCGTCGTGGCGGCCAACGACCAGATGGCGATCGGGCTCATGGCCGCCCTCGCGGATGCCGGCCGCGACGTGCCCGGGGACGTCGCGGTCGTCGGCTTCGACGACGTGCCGGAGGCCGCCTACGTGCGGCCCGCGCTCACGACCGTGCACCAGGACTTCGACCTCGTCGGCCGCCGTGCCGTCGAGGTGCTGCTCGCGCAACTCGCGCCGGATGCCGTGGGGGGCGAGCCGGACGGGGAGCCGCCGGATGCCGTGGGGGGCGGCGCGGCAGAGCCCGCGGATGCTGCGGATGTCATCCCTCCGCGTCTCGTCGTGCGCGCCTCGACCGCTCGCCCCCGTGCCCGGTGACCGGGGGAGAATGCAGGAGATCCGCCCCCTGGGGGGACCATCGCCCCGAGAAGCCGGGACGCCGAGGCTGGCGCTCCTGCGTTTCTCACGTGGAAGAGTCGAGTTGACGCAAGGAAGGACGAATCGTTAACGTGAACATTGAGGACAGCCCGAACGGCGAGGAGGCCGCGACGCACATGAGTGAGACCACGTTCCTCGGCATCGAACTCGGATCGACCCGCATCAAGGCCTGCGTCATCGACGCCGAGGGGCGCACCCTCGCGACGGGTTCGCACAGCTGGGAGAACCGGCTCGAGGACGGCCGGTGGACCTACTCGCTCGACGCCGTGCGCGAGGGCCTCCGATCCGCTTACGCCGACCTCGTGGCCCAACTCGGTGCCGCCCCCGCGAGCTTCGGCGCGATCGGCGTATCGGCCATGATGCACGGCTATCTCGCCTTCGACGCCGAGGGACAGCTGCTCGTGCCGTTCCGCACGTGGCGCAACACCAACACGGGCCCGGCCGCCGCCGAGCTCTCCGCAGCACTCGGCGTGAACATCCCGCTGCGCTGGTCGATCGCGCACCTGCACCAGGCCGCGCTCGACGGCGAGCCGCACGTGCCGCTCGTGGCGCGCATCACGACGCTCTCGGGCTACGTGCACCACCTGCTCACCGGGCGCGACGTGCTCGGCGTGGGGGACGCATCCGGGATGTTCCCCATCGACCCGGCGACCGGCGACTACGACATGGAGCTCCTCGAGATCGCGCAGGAGCGTCTCGCTGCCGCGGGCGGCGAGCTCGAACTCCTCGAGGTGCTGCCGCCCGTGCTGAGCGCCGGTGCGGATGCCGGAACGCTCACCGCGGACGGCGCGGCGCTGCTCGATGCGAGCGGCACGCTGCAGCCCGGCATCCCGCTCGCCCCTCCCGAGGGCGACGCCGGCACCGGGATGGTCGCGACGAACGCCGTGCGAGCGCGCACCGCGAACGTGTCGGCCGGCACGAGCATCTTCGCGATGGTCGTTCTCGAAGGCTCACTCGCCGCCGCCAGCCCCGACATCGATGTCGTCACCACGCCCGACGGCAGCCCGGTGGCGATGGTGCACTGCAACAACGGCTCGAGCGAACTGGGCGCCTGGGTCGGCGTCTTCGCCGAGTTCGCGCGCGCGATCGGTGCGACGCCGAGCTCCGACGAGGTCTTCGCGGCCGTGCTCGGCGGTGTGCTCGCCGACGATGCGGCCGAGAACGGGCTGCTCGCCTACAACCTGCTCTCCGGCGAGCCGATCGTCGGTACCGATGAGGGCCGCCCGCTCGTCGTGCGCACGCCCGGATCGCGACTGAGCCTCGCGGGCTTCGGTCGCGCCCAGCTGTTCTCGGTGTTTGCAGCCCTCGCCATCGGCATGCGCGAGCTCGCCGCCCAGAACGTGGCTCTGGATGAGGTGGTCGCCCACGGTGGGCTGTTCCGCAGCGGTGGCGTCGCGCAGCGCGCACTCGCCGCGGCCCTCGGAACGCCGGTCGCGGTGGGGGAGAGCGCGAGCGAGGGCGGCGCATGGGGCATCGCCCTCCTGGCCTCCTACCGCCGTGCCGTCGCCGAGGGCGACACCCGTGCCCTGCCCGACTGGCTCGATGCGACGGCGTTCGCGGACGCGCCTGTGACGACGATCGAGCCCACGGCATCCGACATCGCCGGCTACGCCGCGTACCTCGAGCGCTGGGAGGCGGGCCTCGCCGTCGAACGTGCAGCCGTCGCGGCGCTGACCGACACGACCCCTGCGGAGGGCGATTCATGAGCGGCGAGCTCGACGCCGCCATCCGGCGCACGCGGGAGCAGGTCGCCGCGTTGCACGCCGAGCTGACGCGCTACGGCCTGGTCATCTGGACGGGCGGCAACATCTCCGGCCGCGTGCCCGGCGCCGAGCTCTTCGTGATCAAGCCGAGCGGCGTCTCCTACGACGAGCTCGCGCCCGAGAACATGATCCTCTGCGACCTCGACGGTCACGTCGTGCCGGGCACCCCGGGTTCCGAGCGCAGCCCCTCGAGCGACACGGCGGCGCACGCGTACGTCTACCGGAATATGCCGCACGTGGGCGGGGTCGTGCACACGCACTCCACCTACGCGACCGCCTGGGCCGCGCGGGGCGAGGCCATCCCGTGCGTCATCACGGGCATGGCCGACGAGTTCGGTGGCGAGATCCCGGTCGGGCCGTTCGCGATCATCGGCGACGACTCGATCGGCCGCGGCATCGTGGCGACCCTCGACGGGCACCGCTCGCGCGCCGTGCTCATGCAGAACCACGGGGTCTTCACGATCGCCCGCGACGCGAAGGACGCGGTCAAGGCGGCCGTCATGTGCGAGGACGTCGCCCGCACGATCCACATCGCGCGGCAACTCGGCGAGCCGCTGCCGATCCCCCCGGAGAGCATCGACGCGCTCTTCGACCGCTACCAGAACATCTACGGTCAGCCTGCTGACCGGAGAACCATGAACACCGCCGGCCAGAAGCCGCAGGGAGAACTCCAGTGAGCCGCAGCATCATCCCCGACCTGAAGAAGAACGTCGTCTGGTTCCTCACCGGCAGCCAGGACCTCTACGGCGAGGAGACGCTGCGCCAGGTCGCCGAGCAGTCGCGGGGCGTCGTCGACCAGCTGCGGGCGGCATCCGAGATCCCGGTGACGATCGAATGGAAGCCGGTGCTGAAGAGCTCGGATGCCATCCGCCGCGCGATGATCGAGGCCAACTCCGACGACGACGTGGTCGGCGTGATCACCTGGATGCACACCTTCAGCCCGTCGAAGATGTGGATCCACGGGTTCGACGCGCTGCAGAAGCCGCTGCTGCACTTCCACACCCAGGCGAACGTCGCGCTCCCGTGGAGCGAGATCGACTTCGACTTCATGAACCTCAACCAGGCTGCGCACGGCGACCGCGAGCACGGCTACATCCTGAGCCGGATGTCGGTGCCGCGGAAGACGGTCGTGGGGCACGCCTCCGACCCCGCCGTGACCGCCGCGATCGGCACCTGGACGCGGGCGGCCTCCGGCTGGAAGGCCTCGCAGGGCATGAAGGTCGCGCGCTTCGGCGACAACATGCGGGGCGTCGCCGTGACCGAGGGCGACAAGACCGAGGCCGAGATCCGCCTCGGCGTGAGCGTCAACACCTGGGGCGTGAACGAGCTCGTGGAGCGCGTCGACGCCCAGACCGACGCCGACGTCGACGCGCTCGTCGACGTCTACCTCGCCGAGTACGACGTGGCCGCCGCGCTGCTGCCGGGCGGCGACCGCCACGCGTCGCTGCGCTACGGCGCCGCGACCGAGCTGGGTCTGCGCTCGATCCTCGAGGAGATCGGGGCGACCGCCTTCACCGACTCCTTCGAAGACCTGGGCGCACTCCAGCAGCTGCCGGGCCTCGCCGTGCAGCGCCTGATGGCCGACGGTTACGGTTTCGGTGCCGAGGGCGACTGGAAGACCGCGGTGCTCGTGCGCATCGCCGCCGTCATGGGCGCGGGGCTGCCAGGAGGTGCGAGCCTCATGGAGGACTACACCTACGACATGACGCCGGGGGAGGAGCTCATCCTCGGCGCCCACATGCTCGAGGTGTCGCCCGCGCTGAGCTCGGCGAAGGCGAGTCTCGAGATCCACCCGCTCGGCATCGGCGGAAAGGACGACCCCGTGCGGCTCGTCTTCACCGCGGATGCCGGGCCGGCCGTCGTGGTCGCCCTCAGCGACCAGCGCGAGCGGTTCCGCCTGGTGGCGAACGCCGTGACGAACGTCGAGCCGCCGGCATCGCTGCCGAAGCTGCCCGTCGGCCGTGCGGTCTGGAAGCCGGCGCCCGACTTCCGCACGAGCGCGACCTCCTGGCTCATCGCGGGTGCTGCGCACCACACGGTCATGACGAACCAGCTCGGCATCGAGGCGTGGGAGGACTTCGCGCGCATCGCGGGCGTCGAGCTGCTCGTCATCGACGAGTCCACTACCGTGCGCTCCTTCGAGGACCAGCTCCGCGCTAACGCCGCCTACTACCGCCTCGCGCAGGGCCTGTAGCGGGTCCGTCAGCGGCTCGAGTTGGGAGTGCGGCCGCGCACGATGCCGATGAAGGCGTCGAGGCGGGGGTCGTCGGACGAGCGAAGCCACGCCAGGCCGATCCCCGTGTCGCGGGCGTCGGTCACGGGGCGCGCCACGACATCTCGGCGCGAGTGGGCCCGGGCGACCGACATCGGCATGAGGGCGAGCCCGACGTTCGCGGCGACGAGCTCGACGGTGTCGGCGTTCTCACCGGGCAGGATCGTCTCGCCCTCCAACTCGGCGAGCGTGAGCTCGTCGAACGCCGCCACCGGGTGATCCTTGGGGGCGACGACGACGGCGCGCTCCCGGTAGAGGGGGATCACGTGCAGCTCGTCGTCGGCACTCACCTCGCGCACGAGCGCCATGTGCACCTCGCCGGCGTGCAGGGCCGCGAGGGCGGCGTCCTGGTCCATCGGGCGCACCTCGAGCGGGCTGCGCGGCATTCGCTCGCGCCACACCCGCTCCCACTTGCCCGGCGTCACACCCGGTACGAAGGCGACGACGAAGGGAGCGCTCACCTGCACGAGGCTACCCTCGGAGCATGACCGACGCGCCGCGCGAGGATCGCCGCCAACAGCCCAAGCCCCCCAAGCCCCAGTACCTCTCGGCACAGACCGCCGCCAAGAAGCTCGGCATCTACCTGCCCGCAGCGCCCGAGGAGTTCCAGCAGGCGCAGCACTCGCGCGAGGAGCTCGCGTCGCTGCAGGCCGACCCGCCGGCGTGGCTGCGCACGCTGCGGAGCGAGGGCCCGCATCCGCGTTCCGAGGTGGCGCACCGGCTCGGCGTCACCAACTCGGCGCTCGCCCGCGCGGGGGTGTCGGATGCCATGACGACCGCCGAGATCCAGGAGCTGCTTGCGGACCCGCCCGCGTGGCTGCACGCCGAACGTGCCCGTGCGCGCAGGGCGGCCGACGCCGGCGACTGAGAAGGACCTTGCGGTCTACCCCCGAATGGGGGGTAAGTTCTCTCGTACCGTGCCGTCCGAACCGCGGGCGGCGACGTGGAAAGGGGAACACGTGAGAACACGGAAGAGCCGCATCCTGGCGGCCACGGGAATCCTGACGGGGGCGATCCTCACCGTCGGTTTCGCCTCACCCGCGAGCGCGGGTGGATGGCCCGGTCACGGGGGCGGGCATGGCGGTGGTCATGACGATCGAAGCAGCTCGGCGACGCTGCGCAAAGCCGTCAACGCGAAATCGATCCAGTTCCACCTGTCGGCGCTTCAGAGGATCGCGGATGCGGGCGGCGGCACCCGAGCGGCGGGAACGCCGGGGCACGAGAAGTCGGCCGCCTACATCGAGAAGCTCATGAAGCTCGCCGGGTATCAGACCGAGCGGCAGCCCTTCAGCTATGAGAAGGTCGACATCGATCGCGCCGAGTTCTCGCAGCTCACGCCGACCCCGACCGACTACGTGCTCGAAGACGACTTCTACCCCATGGACTACTCGGGGGAGGGGGATGTCGAGAGCGCCCCCGTCACGCCTGTCGACGTCAACCTGGAGGGGGACCGCGCGTCGACCTCGGGCTGTGAGGCCGAGGACTTCGCCGGCTTCACGGCCGGCGACATCGCACTCGTCCAGCGCGGCACGTGCGACTTCGCGACGAAGGCGACGAACGCCGAGGCGGCCGGAGCATCCGCGGTCATCGTGTTCAACCAGGGCAATGATGTTCCGGGTGACGACCGCTTCGGGGTGCTGTTCGGCACCCTCGGCGAACTGGGCATCGGCATCCCGGTAGTCGGAGCGAGCTTCGAACTCGGCGAGTCGTTCGCGCTCGCATCCGACCCGACGGCGCGCATCGTGCTGGAGACGAGCCAGGTGACGGTCGACACCTTCAACCTCATCGCCACGAGCCGCACGGGCGATCCGAGCAAGCAGGTCGTGGTGGGCGCGCACCTCGATTCGGTGCCGGCGGGCCCGGGCATCAACGACAACGGTTCGGGGTCGGCGACGATCCTCGAGGTGGCGCTCAAGCTCGCCGTGACCAAGTCGAAGCCCACCAACCAGCTCGTGTTCGCGTGGTGGTCGGGCGAGGAGGACGGCCTGCAGGGGTCGAACTACTACGTGTCGCAGCTGGGTGAGGAGGGCGCGGCCGACACCGCACTCAACCTCAACTTCGACATGGTCGCCTCACCCAACCCGGTGCGCTTCGTCTACGACGGCGACGGCGATGCCTTCGGTGAGGCGGGCCCCGACGGCTCGGCGGAGATCGAGAAGACCTTCACCGACTACTTCGCCTCGCAGGGGCTCGCGACGGCGCCCACGGCCTTCGACGGACGCAGCGACTACTTCGCGTTCATCGACGCGGGCATCCCGGCCGGCGGGCTGTTCACCGGAGCCGAGGGCATCAAGACGGATGAGGAGGCCGCAGTCTTCGGCGGTACCGCCGGCGAGCCCTACGACCCGTGCTACCACCAGGCCTGCGACACGACCGACAACATCGACCCGGCCGTGCTCGACGAGATGGCCGACGGCGTTGCGCACGCCGTCTACACCTTCGGCGCCGTCAAGACCTCCGGGTGGGGTCACCACCACGGGCGGTGGAGCTCGTGGCACGCGCACAACGGCTGGGACGGATGGGGCTTCCGCGGCTCCCACGGTGACCGTCACGGACGAGGGTGACGCCGTTCAGCGCTGACGTGACTCGGCGCTGACCGCACTGCGGGTGCGAGACCCCGCCGGCCGAGCAACACCAACCCCCCGGTCGCTCGGTCGGCGGTTCGCCACCCCTCCACGCGTGACGTAGCGTGGAGGGGTGGCGGAATGCATCCACGGGTTCGACGAGGGTCTCTGCGATGTGTGCTACCCGCGCACCCCGGCGCCGCCTCCGGCGCGCCCCAGCAGGACGGCTGCGACGCGGGCACCCCGTGGCGCCAGCCCGACGCGATCCGGCGGTGCCGCGGCGGCCCCCGCCACGCTCCGGCTTGCCGGGCGCCGAGTGCACCACGTGACGCATCTGCGCACGCTCGAGTCGATCGCCCTCGACGGCGAGCTGCGGGCCGACGCGGTTCCGGATGTCGACCTGAGTTCCGCGACCACCCGCGAGTTGCGCGCTTCGGCGACCGTTCCCGACGGGCGAAGTGCCGCATCCTTCGTCGCGTTCCAGCTCGCACAGGATGCGACCCGCTGGGAGGAGCTGCGCGAGGGCGCCGTCGGCACCCACTGGTCGGATGCGGCGCGCGCCGCCAAGCCCGCCGACTTCGTCATCCTCGCGGCCCCCGTCGACGCTCTGGGGGACGACATCGTGTTCGCCGACGGCGACGCGGGTGCCGTGGCGACCCGCTTCGCGGCGGGACTCGACGCAGGCACCCAGGCGCTGCGGCGTCTGCACGCCTCGGATCCCGACTTCCGCGACGCCGAGCTGCTCGTGGTCGGCCCCGTTTCGCTCGATGTCGTCGCGGTCGTCACGGTTGCGAACGACCGCGTGCGCGACGAGGTGCGCACGATGTTCGCGAATGCGGGGCGACCGGCACCGCGCATCGCCGTCTACCCACCGGCGTTCGCCGTCGACTGACCCCTCCTGCACAGCGGCACGGCCGGGCGAACTCCCCGGATCTCGTCCGCGCCGCCCGCGGGGATCGGCGACGCCGCACCATGGCGGCATGACGATCCCGCGATTCGACGATGTGCGCGATGCCCCGCTCGTGACCGACGAGGAGGTGCTGCATCGCGCGGCGTTGCTGCTCGGCCACGCGATCCGGCGCCAGCTGTGGCTCCTGTTCCTCGACGAGCACGATCGACAGCTACCGCTGCTCATGCCCACCTACGTGCCGCGCCGACCGGGCCCCGGGCATCGCGAGAACTACGCGCGGGTGCTCGGCGTGCTCTTCGAGGATGCCGAGGCCGACAGCATGGTTGTCGCCTACGAGCGGCGCGGCTCCGAACCGCTCACGAGCACCGACCGCGCCTGGCTTCTGCTCGTGCGCGAGGCGTGCGCCGAGGCGCGGATCCCGCTGCGCGGGCAACTGCTCGTGCACGACGACGGCATCCGCTGGGTCGCCCCTGACGACCTCGCGTGAGGGCCCTCAGTCGTCCTCGTCGCCCGCCGCGCGACGGAAGCGACGCCCCGTGACGACACGGGCGCGCACCCGCACCCATCGGTACTTCGGCGTCGGGATCCAGGGCACGAGGCCGAGACGCTCGGCCTCGGCGATCTCGCTTCCGTGTTCGAGGCGCTCCGCGACGCCCTTCACGACGACGCTGTACGCCTCGCCCTCATCCCAGCCGTCGATCTCGACCGCGACCTCCGGATTGACTGTGAGCTCCACGAGTTTCGTGCCGGGTGCGGTGCGGAACCACAGCGCGCCCGCGTGCACCGCGAAGTTGAGGGGGAAGATGTCGACCTCTCCGGCGGCCGCGAGGGCGATGCGGCCCATCGGCGCGAGCTCCAGCAACTCCCAGCACTCGCGCTCGTCGAGCGTCTCGACGGCGTCGCCGTTGCCGACCATGGTGACCTCCTCTGCAGGATGGCTTCAGGCTGCCCACACGCGACGGTCCGCAACAGAGTCCTTCGGCCCGCGTTCCGCCATCCTGTTGAATGGCGTCATGATCGTGTTGCTCGGACTCGCGAGCGCGATCGTCTACGGCGTCTCGGACTTCCTCGGCGGACTCGGCTCGCGCCGGATCTCGCCGCTCATGGTGAGCCTTGTGAGCTTCGCCGTGGCGATCGTGCCCATCGCCGTGCTCACGGTGGTCGTCGGGTCGGTCTGGTCGAGCGAGGCGGTCTGGCTCGGCGTGATCGCCGGGGTTGCCGGCGCCGGTGCGATCTGGGCGTTCTATGCGGCGCTCGCGATCGGGCCGATGAGCGTCATCTCTCCGACGACGGCGGCCGTGGCGGCTCTCATCCCCGCCGTCGCCGGCATCCTGAGCGGTGAGCGCTTCAGCCCGCTCGGCTATCTCGCACTCGGCGCTCTTGTGGTGGCGGCGGTGCTGCTCGGTATCACGCGCGAGCAGCAGGGCGGCCGTGTCGGCGTGCGCGCGGTCGTGCTCGCGGTCGTCTCCGGCGTGGGCTTCGGCGGTTACAACGTGGTCATGGAGGCGACGCCTCCCGAGTCGCAGTTCGCACCGCTGCTCGTCGACCTCGTGGCGGGCGCCGCCCTGTTCGCGGGGGTCGTCGCGGTGCTGCGCCTCGTCCGCGGTGACTCGTGGTGGGGTGGGCCGGCTGCACCGGCCGCGGCGGATCGCACGCCGGGGCTCCTCTTCGCGCTCGGCGCAGGGCTGCTCATGGCGGTCGCGAACACGCTTCTCGTGTGGGGGCTGCACCAGGGCGAGCTCGCGATCATGGGCGTGCTGGCATCCCTCTACCCCCTCGGCACGGTGCTGCTGGCGCTCACGGTTCTGCGCGAGCGCCTCACCCGCGTGCAGGTGGTGGGGGTCGCGCTCGCGCTCGCGGCCTCCGCCGCCCTGGCGCTCGGCTGAGCCGGGGCTCTCGGCGCGCCGGTAGGATCGGAGGGATGTCGCTCCCCTTCTCCGAGGCGACCGGCGCGGATGTCCGCGTGCGGTTCTGCCCGTCTCCCACCGGTACGCCTCACGTCGGCATGGTGCGCACCGCACTGTTCAACTGGGCCTACGCCCGCCACACGGGCGGCAAGCTCGTCTTCCGGGTGGAGGACACGGATGCGGCGCGCGACTCCGAGGAGAGCTACCTGCAGCTCGTGGATGCGCTCGAGTGGCTCGGCATCGACTGGGACGAGGGCGTGGAGAAGGGCGGCCCCGACGGGCCCTACCGGCAGTCGCAGCGCTCTGACATCTACCGCGACATGATCGAGCGGCTGAAGGAGTCGGGCCACCTCTACGAGAGCTTCGTGACCCCGGAGGAGATGGAGGCGCGCAACCGCGCCGCCGGTCGCGACCCACGCCAGGGGTACGACAACTTCGAGCGCGAGCTCACCGAGTCCCAGCGCGCCGCGTTCCGGGCCGAGGGTCGGGTGCCGAGTCTGCGCTTGCGGGTGCCCGACGGCGACCTCACGATCCACGACCTCATCCGGGGCGAGATCACCTTCCCATCCGGCAGCTTCACCGACTTCGTCGTGGTGCGGCCGAACGGCGCCCCGCTCTACACCTTCGTGAACCCGGTCGACGACGCGCTCATGGGCATCACGCACGTCTTCCGCGGCGAGGACATCCTCTCCTCGACGCCGCGGCAGCTGGCCCTCTACCTTGCGCTCATCGAGATCGGCGTGACCGACGTCATCCCGCAGTACGCGCACATGCCGCTCGTCTACGGCGAGGGGTCGAAGAAGCTCAGCAAGCGCGACCCCGAGTCGAGCCTGTTCCACCACCGCGAGCGCGGCTTCGTGCCCGAGGGCCTGCTCAACTACCTCGCACTGCTCGGCTGGTCGATCGCCCCCGACCGCGACGTGTTCACGCAGGACGAGTTCGTGGCGGCGTTCGACATCCGCGATGTCAACCCGAACCCCGCGCGCTTCGACCAGAAGAAGGCCGACGCGATCAACGGCGACCACATCCGCATGCTCGATGTGGCCGACTTCACCGAGCGCATCGTGCCCTACCTCGAGGGTTTCCTGGCCGATCCGCCCACCGAGGCCGAGCGGGCGATCCTGCGCGAGGCGGCGCCGCTCATCCAGGAGCGCGTCACGGTGCTCGGCGAGGCGCGCGAGATGCTCGGCTTCCTGTTCACCGACGACGATCAGCTCGTCATCGACGCGGATGCCATGCCGAAGGACGCCGACGAGGCGCGCCTCGTACTCGATGCCGCCGAGGCTGCGCTCGAGCCGCTCACCGAGTTCGGCCGCGTGGAGATCGAGGAGGCGCTGCGCGCCGCACTGCTCACCCCCGTGGAGGAGGGCGGCCCCGGCCTCAAGCCGCGCACGGCGTTCGGGCCGCTGCGCACCGCGATCTCGGGGCGCCGCATCAGCCCGCCGCTCTTCGAGTCGATGGAGATCCTCGGCAAGGCCTCGACGCTCGCCCGCATGGAGCGACTGCGCCAGGCGCTCTAGCCGTGCGACCCGATCCGGCTCCAGCCGGTCGAGGAGCGCCGCCGACGGCGACGCGTCTCGAGACCAGCGCCGGTTCGGTGCCCTCCTCGCCGTAGGGTAAAGTGGCTACTCGGTCCGGGTTCGCCCGGGCCTCGCGGACCGACTCCGGTCGGAGCCGTTGGGGTATGGTGTAATTGGCAACACGGCTGATTCTGGTTCAGTTGTTCTTGGTTCGAGTCCAGGTACCCCAGCTTCGAAACCCTCGCTTCGGCGGGGGTTTTCCTGTTGGGCGCTGCACCTTGCCCGGGTCGAATGGGATTCCGCCTTGCATTTCACTTGTCTACGACTTACTCTAAGCCGTAGACAAAGAGCGAAGGTGCCCCGATGACCCACTTCACCCGAACCCCCGCGCATCCTGCGGGGTCGCCGTCGGTCGACCTCGACGCATTCCCGGCCGACTTCGCGTGGGGGGTTGCGACGGCCGCCTACCAGGTCGAGGGCGCCGCCCACGAGGGTGGGCGCGGGCCGAGCATCTGGGACACCTTCGCGCATACGCCCGGACGCGTGCACCGAGGCGACACCGGGGACATCGCGTGCGACCACTACCACCGGTGGCGTGACGACCTGGATCTGCTCGTCGAGCTCGGGGTCGACTCCTACCGGCTCTCGGTGTCGTGGGCGCGGCTGCAGCCGGGCGGCACGGGCGAGCTCAACCCCGACGGGGTCGCGTTCTATCGCGAGGTGCTCGCAGGGCTGCGCTCGCGCGGCATCCGGCCCTTCGTCACGCTCTACCACTGGGACCTCCCGCAGCCGCTCGAGGATGCCGGAGGCTGGCCGGTGCGCGATACCGCCGGGCGCTTCGCCGACTACGCCCGCCGCGCCGTGGCGGCGCTCGGCGACCTCGCGGACGACTGGATCACCCTCAACGAGCCGTGGTGTTCGGCGTTCCTCGGCTACGGCTACGGCCCGCACGCCCCGGGACGCACCGACATCCGGGCCGCCGTCGCCGCATCCCACCACCTGAACCTCGCGCACGGACTGGCGGTGGGCGCCATCCGGGAGGTCGCGCCGACAGCCCGTGTCGGCATCACGAACATCGTCACCGAAGTGGTGGCGGCCACCGATTCTCCCGCCGATCACGACGCGGCGGACCGACTGGATGCGGTGAGCAACCGCATCTTCCTCGACCCGGTGTATCTGGGGGCGTACGGCGACGGCGTGCACGCCCGACTCGATCCACACGGGCTCGCCGACGTCATCCTCGACGGCGACCTCGCGACGATCTCGCAGCCCGTCGACTTCGCCGGCGTCAATCACTACCAGCGTGTCATCGCGAGCGCGGTGCCCACCGACGCCGCGCATCCGTTCGGCTTCTCGGAGACGCCCGCCGAACCGGCGACGACCTCGTTCGGCTGGTCGGTCATCCCCGACTCGTTGCAGGCCGTGCTGCTGCGCGTGGCCAGGGACTACACCGCGCTGCCGCTCTACATCACCGAATCCGGCGCGAGCTTCGACGACTACGTCGACCCCGAGGGCGGCATCGACGACGTCGAGCGCATCTCCTACCTCGCCGGCTACTTCGAGGCGGCCGCCCGCGCGATCCGCGACGGCGTCGACCTCCGCGGCTACTTCGTGTGGTCGCTGCTCGACAACTTCGAGTGGGGCGAGGGCTACAGCAAGCGCTTCGGCCTCGTCTACGTCGACTACCGCACCCAGGAGCGCCTGCCCAAGGCGAGCGCCCACTGGTACCGCGAGCTGCTCGCACGCTTCCGCACGACCTCCTCCTCCACGGCATCCGCCACCGTCGACGCCGCGCGCGGCTAGACGGACAACCCTGCATCACATCCGAAAGGAACCTCAATGAAGAGAAAGAGCCTGGTCGCCGTCAGCACGGTCGCCATCGCCGGCCTCGCCCTCGCGGGCTGCTCATCGAGCGACGGAGGCGACCCCGCCGCAGCCAGCACGCTCACCGTCTGGATCATGGGCGACAGCTCGGCGCACTTCGACGAGCTCGTCGCGCCCTTCGAAGACGAGACGGGCATCGACGTCGAGACCGTCGCCGTCCCGTGGGACTCGATCGACCAGAAGTTCACGACCGCGGTCGCCTCCGGCAACGGTCCCGACATCCTGCAGATCGGCATCTCGAAGCTGCGCACCTTCGCCGACAGCGGCGCGCTGCTGGCACTCGACGACGCGGCGCTCGCGGACTACCCCAACCTCGCGTCCTCGAACTTCATCGACGGTGTCGCGGGGGATGCCACGGCCATCGGCGGCGAGGTCGTCTCGATCCCGTGGGTGTCGGACACGCGCGTGCTCTTCACCCGCACCGACATCCTCGCCGAGAACGGCATCGACGCCCCGCCCGCCACCTGGAACCAGCTGCGCTCCGACGCGAAGACCCTCGCGGCGCGCGGCGACGGCCAGTACGGCTACTACATCCCCCAGTGGGACAGCGCGCTCCCGGTCGTCATGACGTGGGACCAGGGTGGCGAGATCGTGAACGGCGACGGCATGATCGACTTCGACACCCCGGAGTTCGCCCAGGCGGTCGACCTCTACACGGGTCTCTACGCCGACGGCAGCGTTCCGACCAACAGCGACTTCGACCAGACGCAGGGCTTCGTCTCGGGCATCGCACCGATGCTCGTGAGCGGTCCGTACCTCGCGGCGGCGATCGCGGATGCGGCTCCTGAGCTCGACGGCAAGTGGGCCGTATCGGTGCTGCCCGGCGCAGCCGACAACACCTCGCTGCTCGCCGGCTCGAACCTCGGCGTGTGGGGCGCGACGAAGAACCAGGACGGCGCGCTGCAGTTGCTCGACTTCCTCTCGAAGCCCGAGACGCAGGTCGCCTGGTTCGGCATCGACGGCCAGCTGCCGACCGTCAAGGCGGCCCTCGCCGACGCCACGCTGACCGCCAACCCGCTCGTCGCGGTGTACTCGGAGCAACTCGCGAACGCCGCGATCCTGCCCCTCGTGCCGAACTGGGACGGCGAGACCGGCAAGGCTCTGCTCGACGCCCTCAACGCGATCGTGCTGACCGGCGCCGACCGCGACCAGACCATCGACGCGCTCGTGAGCGCGACGAGCGGTACCTCCGTCAACTGACCCGACATGGTGGGGCGGGCCGGCATCTCGCCGGTTCGCCCCACCACGGTGGATCCATGAGAACTCGTCTCGCGCCGTACGGCTTCATCACGCCCGCCATGATCCTGCTCATCGCCTTCGGCGTGCTCCCCATCGGGGTCGCCCTGCTGGTGAGCTTCACCGATATGAACCTCGCGGGCCTCGGCAACTGGTCGCGCATCCGGTTCATCGGATTCGAGAACTACGTCGAGCTGCTGCGCGACCCCGCCTTCTGGCAGGCGCTCGGCAACACCGCCCTGTTCGCCCTCGTCGGCGTTCCGAGCGTCATCATCGTGTCGCTCGTGATCGCGCTGGCCCTGAACCGCTCGCAGAGCCGCTTCTTCCGGGCGCTGCGCTCGTTCTACTTCGTGCCGGCGATCACGGCCATCGTCGCCGTCGCCCTCGTCTGGGGCTACCTCTACAACACCCAGTTCGGCCTCTTCAACCACCTGCTCTCACTCGTAGGGCTGCCGCCCGTGCCGTGGCTCTCCGACCCCGTCGTCGTGAAGTTCTCGGTGGCCGCGGTCGCCATCTGGCGCGGGCTCGGCCTCAACGTCATCATCTTCCTCGCGGCGCTGCAGGGGGTGCCGAAGGAGTACCTCGAGGCGGCCTCGATCGACGGGGCCGGGTCGCTGCGCCGCACCTGGTCGATCGTCATCCCGCTGCTGCGCTTCGCGATCTTCTTCGTCACCATCACGACCGTCATCGCGTGGCTGCAGTTCTTCGACGAGCCGTTCGTGCTCACCAAGGGCGGCCCGCTCGGCGCCTCCACCTCGATCGCGCTCTTCCTGTATCAGAAGGGCTTCAGCTCGAGCCAGTTCGGCTACGCGAGCGCGGGGTCGGTCGTGCTGTTCGCGATCATCGCGATCGTGACGCTCATCCAGATCCGGGCGAGGAGGGCCGATGTCGAGTACTGAGATCCGCATGCGGGGAGCCGCGACCGTCGCACGCCCGACTCGCTCCCGCGGCCGCCGCGAGGGCCGTGTCGTCACCGTCGTCGTCGGGGCCCTGCTCGCCGTGGGCGCGTTCGCGACCGCGTTCCCGTTCATCTGGATGGTGTTCGCATCCGTCAAGCCGCGCAGCGAATCGGTCGCCTACCCGCCCCAGCTGCTTCCGCAGAATCCGACGTTCGAGTTCTTCCAGCAGCTCTTCGTGGAGCTCGACTTCGGACGCTACCTCGTCAACACGCTCGCCATCGTGCTCATCAGCATGGTGGGACTGCTGCTCATGGCGGCGTGCGGCTACGGCTTCGCGAAGTTCGCCTTCCCGGGGCGCGACGCCCTGTTCTTCCTCGTCCTCGTCACGATGATGATCCCGGTGCAGGTCACGATGATCCCGACCTACCTGATCCTCAACGGGGTGAAGCTCACCAACACGCTCCTGGGCATCGCGCTGCCGACGCTCGTGTCGGGTTTCAGCATCTTCCTGTTCCGGCAGTTCATGTCGACGATCCCCACCGAGGTGATCGAGGCGGCGCGCATCGACGGGGCGGGGGAGTGGCGCATCTTCTTCCGCATCATCCTGCCGATGTCGCGGCCGATCCTCGCCGTGCAGGTCGTGCTGACCTTCATCGCCGGCTGGAATAGCTTCCTCTGGCCGCTCATCATCGCCAACGACCAGAAGCTCTACACGCTCTCAGTCGGGGTGGCGCTGCTCAACCAGCAGATCGCCACCAATCCGTCCCTGCAGATGGCCGCATCGACCCTCATGGTCGTGCCCATCCTCATCGTCTTCATCGTCTTCCAGCGTTACGTCGTGCAGGGCTTCGCCCTGTCCGGACTCAAGTAAGAGGAGCCCGCCCGCATGTCCCGAACCGGCACCGCGCCCACCGTCCGCACCGGCCTCGTCCGAGCCGAGGGGTCCCAGCTCGTCGACGATCAGGGGCCGCTGCTGCTGCGCGGCGTGGGCCTCGGCAACTGGCTGCTCGCCGAGGGGTACATGTGGCGGTTCGGCGACGAGCAGTCCTCGCCGCGGCAGATCGAGGCCCGCATCGAGAGCCTCGTGGGGGCGGATGCGGCAGCGGTGTTCTGGCGTCGGTTCCGCGATGTCTTCATCACCGAAGCCGACATCCGAGCGATCGCCGAGGCCGGCTTCGACCACGTGCGGCTGCCGATCAATGCGCGCGGGGTGATCGCGGACGACGGCTCGTGGCGGGAGGACGGCTTCGCCCTCATCGAGCGCGCGGTCGCGTGGAGTGAGGCGCACGGTCTGCGCATCATGCTCGACCTGCATGGCGCGCCGGGGGGTCAGACCGGCACCAACATCGACGACTCCCCGAACGGGAGGCCCGAGCTCTTCGAGAACGAGGCCTACCGCGCCCAGGCGATCGCCCTCTGGGAGGAGCTCGCCCGCCGCTATCGCGACCGCGACAGCGTGCTCGGCTACGACCTGCTCAACGAACCGCTGCCGAACGACTGGCAGCACCGCTACCCCGCGGAGCTCGTTCAGCTGTACCGCGATCTCACCGACGCCATCCGCGCGATCGACGACCGGCACCTCATCGTCTACGAGGGCAGTCACTGGGCCACCAACTGGTCGGTGCTGCGCGAGCGTTTCGATGACAACCAGCTGCTGCAGTTCCACCGCTACTGGTGCCCGCCGGACACGACGAGCATCGCCGAGTACCTCCAGGTGCGGGACGCCCTCGAGACGCCGATCTATATGGGCGAGGGCGGTGAGAACACCCCCGGCTGGCTCTACGCGGCGACGCAGCTGTACGAACGCCACGGCATCGGCTGGAACCTCTGGCCGTGGAAGAAGCTCGGCACGCGCACCTCGCCGTACTCGGCGGTCGCGCCCGAGGGCTGGGAGCTCATCGCCGACCCCTCGGCCAGGCCCGGTGCGGCGGAGGCGCAGGAGGTGCTCGACGCGTTCCTCGACGCGGTCGAGCTGGAGCGCTGCGAGCGGCGGCAGCCCGTCCTCGACGCGGTCTTCGCGCGACCGGGCTTCCGCATCCCCGCGTGGGCGGGCGTTCGCGACGGCGCGGAGACGCCGATCGCGGCGCTCGCCGACAGACCACTGCCGGAGGGCCTCTGGCATCACACGGGCGGCGAGCCGTACTCGGAGGAGGAGGTCGCGGTGGCCGTCCGGATGGATGCGGGATCGCGGCTCGCGTTCCCGCTCGCCGAGGCCCCCGGCAGCTGGACCGTCGACGCCGCGCGCGGCTCCCTCGACGTGCACTGGCAGGCGGGACGCCTGGTGCTCGAGGCGCTCGAGGAGTCGTACGTGCGCGGTGTCGACGTGATGCCATGACCCGCTACGGTCTCAGCATGACGCTGCGCGACACCGTGCCGGGGGCACCTCTTCCCGAGGCGTCGACCGTCACGTCACTGCGCCAGCGCAACCGTGCCGCCGCCCTGCAGGTCATTTTGCGCGAGCGCGAGACGACGCGCGCGGAGGTCGCCCGACGTTGCGGGCTGTCGGCGGCATCCGCGGCGAATCTCGTGGCCGAGCTCATCGCCGACGGTCTCGTGGTGGAGACCGGAACCGTGAGCTCGCGCGGTGGCCGGCCCATCTCGCTCATCGCCCCGCACGCCGACGGCGCCTACGCCATCGGTGCCGACGTGGGCGAACGCGGTGTGGCCGTGGAGCTCTTCAACCTGAGCCTCGCCATGGTGGATCGCGAGTTCCGCGGCGGCCGGGAGCAGGAGACGCCGTCGGGCATCGTCACGGATCTGCGCGAGGCGATCACCGCGTTGCGCACGCGCAATCCGGAGCGCTGGCCGCGGGTTCTCGGCATCGGCCTCGGCCTGCCGGGGGTCGTCGAGACCGGTGCTGCGGGCGAGCAGACGCTCTATGCACAGAGCCTCGGATGGCCGGCGCTGCCGATTCCGAGCGACCTCGACCCCGAGCTGCCGGTCTTCGCCGAGAACGGCGCCAAGACGCAGGCGCGCGCCGAGCTGTGGTTCGGCGCCGCGAGCGGTGTCGATCACGCCCTCGTCGCGCTGCTCGGGCGCGGCGTGGGTCTCGGCATCGTGACCGAGGGGGAGCTCTACCGCGGCGCGCACTCGAGCGCAACCGAATGGGGTCACACCAAGATCCGCTTCGGCGGCGAGCGGTGCCGGTGCGGCGATCGCGGATGCGTCGAGGCGTATCTCGGGGCCGACGCGATGCTGGGTGCCTGGCGACGAGCAGGAGGTGTCTTCGAGGGCAGCGGTTGGCAGGCGCTCGGTGCACTGCTGGATGCCGTGGACGGGGGGGACCCGTCGGCGTCGGGCGTGCTCACAGAGGCGCTCGAGGCGCTCGGTGCCGCGCTCGGCAGCATGGTCAACCTGACGAACCCGGAGCGTGTCGTGGTGGGCGGCTGGGTCGGACTGCGGCTCATGGAGCGCTACGCCGACCGGATCCGTGACGCGATCGACCGCAACAGCCTGCACCGCGCCGCGACGCAGTTCGAGCTCGCGGTCGCGAGCTTCGGCGGCGACACCGTCGCCCTGGGCTCCGCCCTCATGCCCATCGAGGCGCTCATCCGCACCCCGTCCCACTAGCGGCACCGCCCGCCGCGCGTGACCTTGTGCCCTAGGGGTCGTCGGAGGCCGACGTAGCGTCGGCGGCATGATGTGGGGTTACGGCTATGGCATGAGCTGGGTCTGGCTCGTCGTCGGCCTGCTCGTGCTCGCCGGCATCGTGACGGCCTCGCTCGCCGCCCTCTTCGCCTGGCGGAACCCGGGGCGTGGCGACGTGACCGCGGCGGGAGGTGCGGGCGTATCGGCGGCCCGGCGGATCCTCGACGAGCGGTACGCGCGCGGAGAGATCGACACTCCCGAGTATCACGAGCGACGAGAGCAGCTCGAGGGTCGCTGAGCGCCCTGGCTCACGGCGTGCGCGCGGTGAAGCGCGAGGAGCGGCGGTGCACGCGGTGCGGGTAGCCCCGGGTGCGCGGACGCGGCATCGCCCGCGTGCGGCGTGCGAAGGAGCGGAAGAACCAGGTCTTGGCGAGTTCGACGAAGACGAGATACGCGACCACCATCGCCACGAGGGCGAGGAAGAACGGCGCAGGCAACGGCTGGAACCCGAGCAGCCCGGAGACCGGCGAGAACGGAAGCCACACGCCGATGGCGACGACGCCGAGCGACGCCACCGTGAGCCCGAGCGACGGGCGGCTGCGGAAGAACGGAACCCGACGGGTGCGGATCGCGAAGATGATGAGCGTCTGCGTCGCGATCGACTCGATGAACCATCCGGCCTGGAATTCCGGCTGGGCGGCGTGGAACACGAGCATCATGAGGGCGAACGTCGCGAAGTCGAAGATCGAGCTGAGCGGCCCGAACAGCAGCATGAATCGGCGAATGAACCGGATATCCCAGTGGGAGGGCGTGTGCAGCTGCTCACGGTCGACGCGGTCGCCGGGGATCGCAAGCTGCCCGCTGTCGTAGAGCAGGTTGTTCAGCAGGATCTGGCTGGGCAGCATCGGCAGGAACGGCAGCACGGCGGATGCCACCGACGCGCTGAACATGTTGCCGAAGTTGCTCGAGGTGCCCATCAGCACGTACTTGACCGTGTTCGCGAAGATCCGCCGCCCTTCGGCGACCCCCTCGGCGAGCACACCGAGGTCCTTGTCGAGCAGCAGCACATCCGCCGCGTCCTTGGCGACATCGGCGGCGCTGTCGACCGAGATCCCGATATCGGCCTGGTGCAGGGCGAGCGCGTCGTTGACCCCGTCGCCGAGGAACGCGACCGAGTGTCCGCGATGCCGCAACGCCCTGATGATCCGGGCCTTCTGCTCGGGGGAGACCCGCGCGAAGATGGAGGCGCGCGCGGCGGCCTGCCGCAGTGCCTCGTCGTCCATGAGGTCGATGTCGCTTCCGACGAGCGTGCCGGTCGAGGTGACACCGAGGTCGGCGAGCACGGTCTGCGCCACGACCGCGCTGTCGCCCGTGGCGATCTTCGTCGTGATGCCGAGCCGGCTGAGCGCCTCGAGCGAGGCGCGGGCATCCGCTTTCGGGCGGTCGAGGAACACGAGGAAGCCGACGAGCGTCAGGTCTGCCTCGTCGGCGGGGGTCAGGGATGCGAGTCGACGCGCGTCTTTCACGGCGACGGCCACGACGCGGGCGCCTCGCGCGTAGTGGCCCGCCAGGAGCGCGGTCGCGGCGGGCGGGACGTGGGAGCACGCGCGCATCACGTCCTCGGGTGAGCCCTTGCTCACGAGAGTCCGCCGGTCGCCGTCCTCGACGAGGGCGGATGCCATCCGCCGCTCGTGATCGAACGGCAGCAGGTCGATCCGCCGGAACCGGCCGAGATCGAGGGCCACCGGGCGGGAGACGCTCCACAGCGCGGCGTCGAGCGGGTTGAGTCCGGGTACTCGGCCGGGCGGGGTCAGGTAGTCGGCTTCGGTAGCCAGCAGACCCCACTGCAGCACGTCGTCGGGCGCGCTCGCGCCGTCGGCGGGGGTGGCCTCGCCGAAACTGATGAGCCCCTCGGTGAGCGTGCCCGTCTTGTCGGTGACGAGCACGTCCATGTCGCCGAGGTCCTCGATGCAGACGAGACGCTTCACGAGCACCTCGCGCTTGGCGAGCGCTCGCGACCCCGCGGCGAGGCTCGCGCTCACGACGGCCGGCAGCAGTTGCGGGGTGATCCCGACCGCGATGGCGAGCGAGAACAGCAAGGAGTCGATCACAGGCCGCTGCAGCACGAGGTTGGCCACGAAGATCACGGTCGTGAGCACGACGGCGATCTCGAGCAGCAGCACCGAGAAGCGCCCGAGGCCGCGCTGGAACTCGGTCTGCGGCTGCGGGGCGGCCAACCCCGCTGCGATGCGGCCGAACTCGGTGCGCGTGCCGGTCGCGACGACGATCGCGGTTCCGGCACCCGACTGCACGACGGTGCCCATGAGCACGCAGCAGTGCAGTTCCGCGATGCCCGTGCCTGCGGGCACCGGGTCGATCGACTTGGCGGTCGGAAGGGATTCGCCCGTCACGATGCCTTCATCGCAGGAGAGGTTGTGCGCGGTGAGCAATCGGGCATCGGCGGGCACGACGCATCCCGTCGCGAGGTTCATGACGTCGCCCGGTACGAGCTCGGTGATGTCGAGCTCCATCGGCTCGCCGTCACGGACGACCGCGATCTGGTGGCGGAGCTGGTCGTGCAGCGCGTCGGCTGCGCGTTCGGCGCGGTACTCGTTGACGAACCCGAGCCCGACGCTCGCCACCAGGATGACGGCGATGATCGCGGCGCTTCCCGCCTCCCCGACGAAGACCGAGACCCCCGCTGTGACGAACAGCAGGATCAGGATCGGGCTGCGCAGCTGACGCCCGAGCACGCCCCACGGGCGCGCTCGATGGGTGCGCAGCACATTCGGGCCGAACTGCTCCAGTCGCCGTGCGGCGTCATCCGAGCTCAGGCCCTCCCGCCGCGCGTCGAGGGCGGTGAGCACCGCGTCGACGGTCTCGGCCGCCGCGCGATCCACGGCGAGCGGCGCGGCGTCCGTGTCCGTCCGCGGGTGACGCGTGCCGAGGAGCCGCGCGGTCGAGGGGCCCGTCACCGCGCGGCTCGCACCGGCGCGAAGGGCACGACGCACACGGGCGTCCGGGAGGCCGGCAGCAGGTCGAGCACCGTCGAACCGAGGATGAGGCCCGACACGGGACCGCGTCGATGGGTGCCGACGACGATCAGCTGGGGGTCGCGGGTGGCGCCGATGAGGGCGTTGACGGGGCGACCCTCGACGAGTTCCTCGCGCACACGGAGGGACGGATGCCGGAGGCGCAGCCCGTCGACGAGCGCATCGAGCCGCGTCCGGTGGCTGCCGTGGATGAGCTCCGCACGCCCCGCGAGATCCGCGACGGTGTCCATGCCCGCGCTCGGCATCATCCAGGCGTAGACGACGACCAGTTCGCGATCGCCGCGCAGCGCCTCGGTCGCTGCGAACTCGAGGGCGGACTCTGAGGTGTCATCCGGCGCGATCCCGACGACGATCGGGCCGTCGGCTTCCTCCGCGTCCTCCGGAACGATGACGGTGGGGCAGTCCACCCGCGCGGCGAGCCGCTCGGGCAGCGCGCCGGAGAGGATCGAGCGCACGGGGTGCCGGCGGTGGTATCCGACGACCAGGAGGTCGGAGCGACGGGCCTCGGCCTCCATGGTCTCGACGACCGGTCCGTCGATGAGAGCCGTGCTCACCCGATCACGGGGAAGAGCTGCGCGGAGCCGATCGCCGATCCCGAGCAGGTGCTGCTCGAGCTCGGTGACGTCGGCGCCCACGACGTCGTTCGCCGACACCACGTGGATGCGACTGCCGCGGCTGCGCGAGCGGGCCACGGCCCAGTCGAGGGCGCGCGCACTCGGCGCCTCCGTGTCCACCCCGACCAGGATGCGCTCCATGCTCTCTCCTTCGTCTCGGGATCAGTCTCGTCGCGGCCCGCGACCGAGCAAGTGACCTTCGGCCCGCGGCGCACCCGCCGGGAGCGGCAGTGTCGAGCCATGATGACGCCGAACAGCACCGTGCCGACCAGCGCCGTGTCGAACAGCATGACGCCGCACAGCATCGCCGTGGGGTTCGGCGAACTCGACTCCAGCCAGGGGGCCGTGAGATGGGCCGCCGAGCAGTGTCGCCAGCGGGGGTGCTGGCTGCACCTCGTCACGGTCGGGGGCGAGCATGCTGCCGCCGGCGTGCGAGAGGCACTCGAGGGTGAACGCCGCGCGATCCTCGCCGAGCGGCCGGAGGTCGCCGTCGCCGTCGACCTGGTCGATGGGGCGCCGACCGACGCCCTGCAGCGTGCGGCGCAGCACGCCGAGATGCTGGTGATCGGCGCACTCACCTCGCGAGGTCTGCGGCTTCTCGTCCACGACGCGGATGCCGCGACTCTCGGCGCGCAGGACGTGTGTCCCGTGGTCCTGGTTCCGGCCAGCTGGGATGCGGCGCTCGGCGGCATCGTCGTCGGACTCGCCGACGATACGAGCAGTGACCGTGCGCTGCGGCGCGCGGCGGAGCTCGCCGTCGACACCGGGACGTCCCTCACGATCGTGCACGCGTGGCGCTCGGGAAGCCGCTCGGTGCAGTCGCTCTGGCGGGAGCGGGAAGCCCACGAGGCGCGACTGGCCAGGGCCGTGCGACTGGCCCGGGTGGGGCACGAGGCGCTTCGGATCGCGGCGGCGTTGCACGAGGGGCCGCCCGGCGATGCGTTGCGCGCGGCGGCTCGGGACGCCTCGCTCATCGTGCTCGGGACGCACCGCGCCGGGATCCTGCCCGCGCTCATCCACGGATCGATCGCCGACGAGGTGCTCGAGAACGCTCGGACGCCGGTGTGCATCGTCTCCCAGCAGGTTCGCCCGAGTCCCTCAGGGGCGCCGGACGACTCACCGGGCCGCGCGCTCATCCCGCGCGACCGTGCTGTCCTCGTCGAGTCGGGCGGGCGCGGCCCAGCGCAGTTCGGTCCCCTGGGGCGAGAGGCGCCGGGCGCTGAAGGTACCACCGCGTGAACGCGCTCGCGTCTCGAGGTTCCTCAGGCCGCTCGAGCGCGCGGGAGCCGGATCGAGCCCCGCGCCGTCGTCGCGGATCACCACCACGAGGGAGTCGCCCGCGCCATCCAGATGGACGTCCACCGATTGCGCGTGGGCGTGCCGGAGCACATTGCTGAGACCTTCGCGGATCACGGCGACCGCGTCGTCCGCGAGGGCGTCGTCGGCGAGCAGGTCGATCGGACCGGCGAACGTGAGCCGGGGCGTGAAACCGAGGGCCTCGGCGTACTCGTTCACGAGTTCGAGCACCCGGTTCCGCAGAGCCGGCACGTCACGGAGGTTCATCGCGAAGATCGCCGTGCGGATGTCGGCGATCGCCCGCTCGACCTCGTCAGCGGCCTCCGAAACGCGATCGGCGACGTGGGTATCACCGGTGAGCGCCGCCGTGCCCTGCAGACTCATGCCGGTCGCGAAGAGGCGCTGGATGACGTGGTCGTGCAGGTCGCGCGCGATGCGGCTGCGCTCGTCCAGCAGCTCCAGGCGCTGACGATCGAGGAGCGATCGCGCGAGCTCCAGAGCGATGCTCGCCTGATCCGCGAACTGGGAGGCCATGGCGATGTCCTCCTCGGTGAACCTGGCGCCGTGCTCGGCACGCGCGACGGTGATCGCCCCGAACGCACCCGTGGCACGCGAGCTCAGGGGGAGTGCCATGGCGGGGCCGAGGGTGGTTCCCGTGGGGAGGGTGCGGTGGCTCGCGGCGACGTCGATCACGACGCGCGCGGTCTGGATCGCCTCACTCGCGAGCGTGCCGGTGCGCGGGAAGCGCAGGCCCTCGACGGCGGAGGCCAGCGGTCCGCGCGCGACGTGCACGCGCAGCTGATCCGCATCCGGCAAGACGATGCACACGAGCGTGGCCTCGGCGATGCGCACGCACCGGTCGGCCAGCAGCACGAGCGCGCCGTCGACGTCACCGCGCAGCAGCACCGAGCTGAACTCCGCCGACGCCTGCGCCCATCCCTGGCGCCGCTGCGCCTCCTCGTAGAGCCGGGCGTTCTCGATCGCGACGCCCGCTGCTGAGGCCAGGGCGACGAGGAGTTCCTCGTCTTCGGCGGTGAAGGCGCCCTCGGTGCGTTCCGTCAGATAGAGATTGCCGAACGTCTCGCCGCGCACGCGGATCGGCGCCCCGAGGAACGAATCCATCGGCGGGTGGTCGGCGGGGAAGCCGCTGGATCGCGCGTCGTCGTGCAGATGCTCGAGCCGGATCGGCTGTGGATGTTCGATGAGAGCCCCGAGCAGCCCGCGCCCCTCCGGGAGGTGCCCGATGCGCTCGACCTCGTCTGCCGACATCCCCTCGTGGATGAACTGCTCGAGCGTGCCGTCGGCCGCGATGATTCCGAGAGCGCCGTATCGAGCGCCGACGAGCGTCATCGCCGCGCTCACGACGCGCCGCAGCAGGTCCGGCAGCTCGAGTCCTTCGCTCACCGAGCGGGTGGCGGCAAGCAGGGAGCGAAGGCGCCCCTGGGTCCCCATGACCTTCTCTGCACTGCGAAGCACGTCCACGAGAGCGTGATCGAGTTCAGAACGTGGCTCGTTGGGAAAAGACAGCCCGCCATCCTGGTCGTCCATACACGACTCCCGCCGATTACGGGTCAGTGTACTCCGGGCTGAACGGTCGACCAGGGCGCGCTCAGCGGTCACCTCTCATCGCACGACGGCGACCGGTGACGGCATCCGCAGCAGCACGTCGGTGCTGACCGACCCCAGCCAGAACCGCTCGACGGCGTTGCGGCCGTGGCTGCCGACGGCGAGCAGGCGGGCGTCGGCGGCGAGGTCGCAGAGCGCCTCGACGGGGTACTCGCGTGGGAACCGTCGTTGCACCGTCAGGTCGGGGAAGTCCTCTGCGATCCCGGCGAGCGACTCGGCGACGACGAGCTCCTCGTCGGGTCCGGCGACCTCGCGTCGCGACCCCTGCTCGAGGCCCCACGGCCACGGCGACGCCCACGCGTACGCGGCGGTGAGGGGCTCCTGCAGGCGGCTGGCCGCATCCGCTGCGAAGCGCAGCGCCTTCTGCGAGAGCTCCGAGCCGTCGATCCCCACCACGACGCCCGAACGGGCGGGATCATCCACCGTGCGCGGCACGACGACGACCGTGCAGGCGGCGGCAGCCGCGATACGGCCGGGGCGGCGGCTGTAGATCTCGGTGATGCCGGCCAGATGCGTGATGTGCGAGCCGATCACGAGCAGCTCGGCGGTGGCGGCATGCTCGACGAGCTTCTCGTTGGCCGAGCCGACGAGCACGTGACCCGTCACGGCGAGATCCGGGTTCTGAGAGCTCACGCGGTCGGACAGCTCGGTGACCTGCTGCTCGGCGACGACCACCGCCTCGGCGGCGTAGGCGCTGCCGGAGAAGACCGCTCCGACCTCGATGACGTGCACGAACTCCACGCGGAGGCCGTGGGCGCGTGCGTGGTCGACACCCCATTCCACCGCCGGGTGGGCGTGCTCGCTGCCGCTGACACCGATGACGACGACTCCGGACATGTGCTGCTCCTCACTTCTGTGTGCCAGGCACACCACGATGCAATCGCGTGGCGGGGGCCGCTCGAGTGACCTTGGTCACTCGAGGTGGACGCGAGCGGCGAGAGCCTCACGGGTATCGAGAAAGGCGGAGCCATGGCGGAGCGGGTGCGGTTCGTGAAGCGGGCGGGTCCGTGGGGGTTCTTCTTCCTGTTGGCCTATATCGGAGCGGCGATCTACTTCGTGTCACGCTCCGACGGGAGCTTCTGGGGCGTGGTGCTCGGGCTCCTGCAGGCCGTCGTGTGGCCGGTCTATGTCGTGTACCACGGCCTCGACGTGCTCGGCGCCTGAGGATCCGCGCGCTGCCGTGGGACCTAGGTCACGCGCGGTCGGCGGATGCGCGGTAGCGTCGCGGCATGGGTCGCCCGGAGCCTGGAAAGGGGGCCGGCATGTCGCGGATCTTCATCGTCGACGACCATGAGCTGGTTCGCCGCGGGCTCACCGAGATCCTGTCGGCGGCCCCCGGGTTCGAGGTGGTCGGCGAGGCGGCGAGCTGCCGTGAGGCGACGGGTCGCATCGCCGCGACGCGCCCGGATGTCGCGATCGTCGACGTGCACCTGCCCGACGGGAGCGGCATCGACCTGTGCCGGCACATCCGGCAGGAGCACCCCGAGGTGCGGGTGCTCGTGCTCACGGCCTTCGACGACGAGGAGGCGGTGCTGGCCTCGGTGCTCGCCGACGCATCCGGATACTTGCTGAAGACCGTGCGGGGCCCCGAGCTCGTCGAGGCGGTGCGCGCCGTGATCGCGGGGCGCAAGCTCGTGCCGGCTGCCCTCGCCCGCCGCGCGACGCAACGAGCCGAGCAGGCGATGGATGTGGATCCGCGCTTCGGATCGCTCAGCCTGCGCGAGCGGCAGATCCTGGCGCTCGTGGCCGACGCCCTCACCAATCGCGAGATCAGCGAGCGGCTGAAGCTCTCCGAGAAGACGGTGAAGAACTACGTCTCGAAGATGCTCACCAAGCTCGGTTTCGATCACCGCACCCAGGCGGCCGTCTTCGAGATCGCACGCCGCACGAGCGGGAGTGACTAATGACCCACGCGCACGCGCGCGGCGGGCGCACCCTGGGCGGATGATCAGCACACGGAGGAGGAGAGGGCGATGAGCATGCCCGCGGATTCCGACCTCGACGTCCAGGCGCTCGTCTACGACGAGCTGGAGTGGACGCCCGAGGTCGATGCGGCCGGGATCGGGGTCGCCGTCGACGACGGCGCCGTCACGCTCTCGGGCGAGGTCGAGAGCTACGCGGAGCGGCTCGCGGCCAACCGCGCAGCCTTCCGCGTGCGGGGTGTGCGGGCGGTCGTCGACAACATCACCGTTCATCCGAAGGGCGGCTGGCCGGTCACCGAGACCGACGTCGCCAAGAACGTCGAGCACGCCCTCGAGACCGCGAGCAACGTGCCGGATTCGGTGCACGCCCAGGTGCATGAGCACGTCGTCACCCTCACGGGCGAGGTCGAGTGGGACTACCAGCGCCGCGCGGCCCGCCGCGCCGTGCAGTTCCTCGACGGGGTCTACACCGTGCGCGACGACATCACCCTGAGCTCCCGCCCGACGGCCGTCGACACCCAGGATCGGATCGCGCGGGCACTCGTGCGGAACGCCCAGCTCGATGCGCACGCCATCACGGTGGCCGTCGAGGGTGGCAAGGTCACGCTGACCGGAACGGTGCGCTCGGCCGCGGAACGCGTCCAGGCCGAGCAGGCGGCATGGGCGTCGCCGCACGTGACCGAGATCGACAACCGCATCGCCGTCCGGGCGCCGTGACGGGTCGACCCATGGATGCGGATGAGATCCTCGCGCGCGCGTCGATGAACGGCGCCGTCGGCGAGCTCGGCGTCGACCTCTGCTGGGAGCTGCTCGAGTCGACCGCCCTCGGCCGCGTCGCCATCGCGACGCCGGGCGGAGCGGAGATCGTGCCGGTCAACTACGTGGTGGACGGCCCGAACCTGCTGTTCCGCACGGCTCCGGGGCGCAAGTTCACCGCGCTCCTGGAGAACCCGAACGTCGCCCTCGAGATCGACGGGGTGGACGGTGAGCGCTCCGCCGCGTTCAGCATCATCGTGAAGGGACGAGCGGAGGTGCTCGATCTGGCCGCGGACATCGAGGCCGCCGAGGCGCTCGGGCTCCGGCCGTGGACGGCCACCGCGAAGCTGCGCTGGGTGCGTATCCGGGCGCACGAGGTCACCGGTCGCATCTTCCACCTCGGGGCGGAGCCTCCTTCCTTCGTCTGATCGGCCGCTCGCCCGGCGTGGGTCAAAGGTCACATCCTGCCCCTTTGCCGCGCCCTACCGTGGCGCCATGAGTGAGCGTCTCATCGTCTGGTTCGACGAGGTCGGCATGGCCGACGTGCCCCTGGTCGGGGGCAAGAACGCGTCGCTCGGCGAGGTGATCTCCGCGCTCACGAGCGAGGGCGTCCGGGTGCCGGACGGCTTCGCGACCACAGCCGACGCGTACCGCGCCGTCGTCGCCCGCAACCGTCTCGACGCTCGCATCACCGCCGAGCTCGACGCCTACCGGGGCGGCCGTTCGACGCTGCGCGCGGCGGGCGAGGCCATCCGCGAGTCGTTCCTCGCGGCTGAGATCCCGCTCGACCTCGCGGAGCAGATCCGCGAGGCGTACCGCGAGCTCGAACGACGAAGCGGCGTCACCGGCCTCGCGGTCGCGGTCCGCAGCAGCGCGACCGCGGAAGACCTCCCGGATGCGAGCTTCGCGGGGCAGCAGGAGACCTTCCTCAACGTCGTGGGCGAGCGCCAGCTTCTCGACGCCTGTCGGCGCTGCTTCGCATCGCTCTTCACCGACCGCGCGATCAGCTACCGGCAGCTCAAGGGTTTCGACGATCTCGAGGTCGCCCTCTCGATCGGCGTGCAGCGGATGGTACGCAGCGATCTCGGCGCGTCCGGCGTGATGTTCTCGATCGACACCGAGAGCGGGTTCCCGCGGGCCGCGGTGATCAGCGCCGCCTGGGGCATGGGCGAGCTCGTGGTGCAGGGCATCGTCGACCCCGACACCTACATGGTCTTCACCCCGCTGCTGGACGATCCCTCGCTCGTGCCCATCATCGAGCGCACCCGGGGCGCGAAGGAGCGCAAGATGGTCTACGGCCGGGGCGGCAGCGCGCGCACCCGCACGATCGACACGACGCCGCGAGAGCGCGCCGCGCTCGTGCTCGACGACCCCGACATCCTGCAGCTCGCGCGCTGGGCGGTGACCGTCGCTCGGCACTACGGGCGCCCCATGGACATGGAGTGGGCGAAGGACGGCGCGACGGGCGAGCTCTTCCTCGTGCAGGCGCGCCCGGAGACGGTGCACGGTGCCCGCGCCTCCTCGTCGTTCGTGATCCACCGGCTCACGGGCCAGGGTCCGGTGCTGCTGGAGGGCGCCGCGATCGGCGACCGCATCGCGACGGGGGACGTGTGCATCATCCGCGATCCGTCGCAGATCGAGCGGTTCCGCGACGGCGCGATCCTCGTGACCGAGATGACCGACCCCGACTGGGTGCCGATCATGTCGCGGGCGGCGGGCATCGTCACTGAGCACGGCGGCACCACGAGCCACGCCGCGATCGTGAGCCGGGAGCTCGGCATCCCGGCGGTCGTGGGCACCGGCAACGCGACGACCGTGCTCGAGGAGGGTCGAGCGGTCACGCTCAGCTGTGCGGAGGGCGCCACGGGGCGCGTATACGACGGCGTGCTCACCTTCGAGCAGCAGACCGTGGATCTGGATGCCATCCCGACCACCGAGACCCGTCTCATGGTCAACATCGCGAGCCCCGAGGCGGCCTTCCAGTGGTGGCGGCTGCCGGCGGCGGGGGTGGGACTCGCCCGCATGGAGTTCATCATCACGAGCGCGATCCGCGCGCATCCGATGGCCCTCGCGCATCCGGATCGCGTGACGAGCGCCGCGGACCGCGCGCAGATCGTCGAGCTCACCACGGGATACGCCGATGGCTCCGCGTACTTCGTGGACGTGCTCTCGCGGGGGATCGCGAAGCTCGCGGCCCCGTATCACCCGAAGCCCGTGATCGTGCGGATGAGCGACTTCAAGACCAACGAGTACGCGCATCTCGTCGGGGGTGCGGCGTTCGAGACCTCCGAGGAGAACCCGATGATCGGGTTCCGCGGGGCCTCCCGCTACTACGACGCGCGCTACCGCGACGGTTTCGCTCTCGAATGCCGCGCGATCCGTGCGGTGCGCGAGGAGCTCGGGTTCCGCAACGTCATCGTGATGATCCCGTTCTGCCGCACGCTCGCCGAAGCGGATCGGGTGCTCGGCGTGATGGCCGAGAACGGTCTCCAACGGGGGGTCGATGGTCTCGAGGTGTACATGATGTGCGAGATCCCGGCGAACGTGATCCTCGCCGAGCAGTTCGCCACGCGTTTCGACGGCTTCTCGATCGGCTCCAACGACCTGACGCAGCTGACCCTCGGGGTGGACCGCGATTCCGGCGACCTGGCGCCGCTCTTCGACGAGCGCGACCCCGCCGTCATGAAGATGGTCGCTCTCGCCATCGAGGGTGCTCACAGCGCGGGCATCAAGGTGGGGATCTGCGGACAGGCGCCGAGCGACCACCCGGAATTCGCCGCTTTCCTCGTCGAGCGCGGGATCGACTCGATCTCGCTCAACCCCGACAGCTTCCTGCGCACCGCGGAGTACGTCGCGAAGAGCGAGGCGGCACGGCCCGCGACGGTCTCGGTCGCGACCTCGCTGCGCTGAGCTCGTGTCGCGTCACGCCTCCTGCGGCAGGGCCGACTCGGGCCACCGCCACTCCCGCACCCACTCCGCGTCCTGACCGAACTCGCGGGTGTGGGCGCGAGCCCGGTCGCGGGCATCGGCGAGCTCCTGGCGCAGTTCGCCGTGCGTCGCCGCGAGGTGCGGCACGCGGTCGATGACGTCGATCGCGAGGTGGAAGCGGTCGAGGTCGTTGAGCATGACCATGTCGAAGGGTGTGGTGGTCGTGCCCCGCTCGACGAACCCCCGCACGTGCAGGCCGTCGTGACCGTGGCGCCGGTAGCTGAGTCGGTGGATGAGCCACGGATAGCCGTGGAAGGCGAAGATGATCGGCTTGTCGGTGGTGAAGATCGCGTCGAACTCCGCATCCGGCATGCCATGCGGATGCTCGCCCTCGGTCTGCAGGCGCATGAGGTCGACGATGTTGACGACCCGCACCGCGAGCTCGGGGATGCGTTCGCGCAGGATCGAGGCCGCCGCGAGCACCTCGAGCGTGGGCACGTCGCCGGCCGCGGCGAGCACGACGTCCGGCTCCCGCCCGTCGACTTCCGTTCCGGCCCAGGGCAGGATGCCGAGGCCGCGCGTGCAGTGCTCGATCGCCTCGTCCATGTCGAGCCACTGCGGCGCGGGCTGCTTGCCGGCCACGACGACGTTCACGTAGTCGACCGAGCGGAGGCAGTGGTCGTAGGTCGAGAGCAGGGTGTTCGCGTCGAAGGGGAGGTAGACCCGCACGACCGCGGCGCTCTTGTTGACCACGACGTCGAGGAAGCCGGGGTCCTGATGGCTGAAGCCGTTGTGGTCCTGCCGCCAGACGTGGCTCGACAGCAGGTAGTTGAGGCTCGAGATCGGCCGCCGCCAGGGGATGTGGCGCGAAGCCTCGAGCCACTTGGCATGCTGGTTGAACATCGAGTCGACGATGTGCACGAAGGCCTCGTAGGTGTTGAACATGCCGTGCCGTCCGGTGAGCAGGTAGCCCTCGAGCCAGCCCTGGCACTGGTGCTCGCTCAGCACCTCCATGACGCGGCCCGCGCGTGCGAGGTGCTCGTCGCCGGCTCGCAGCTCGGCGTTCCATTGCTTGTCGGTCGTCTCGTAGACCGCGGGCGCGAGCCGATTGGATGCGGTCTCGTCGGGCCCGAAGATGCGGAAGGTCGCGGGATTGCGGCGGATGACCTCGGCGAGCCAGTGCCCCAGCACGGCCGTCGATTCGAGCTCCGTCGCGCCGCGATCGGCGACCGGTACCGCGTCGTCGCGGAAGTCGGGGAGGTCGAGCTCGGTGCGCAGCAGCCCGCCGTTCGCGACCGGGTTCGCGCTCATCCGCCGCTCTCCGTCGGGCGCGAGCGCGACCGTCGCGGGGAACGGGCGCCCCTCGGCGTCGAACAGCTCCTCCGGGCGGTAGGAGCGCATCCAGTCCTCGAGGATGCGCAGATGCTCCGCGGTGTCGCGGGCGTTCGCGAGCGGCACCTGATGCGAGCGCCAGCTTCCCTCGACCTGATGCCCGTCGATCACATCGGGGCACGTCCAGCCCTTGGGTGTGCGCAGGATGATCATCGGCCAGCGCGGTCGCTCGGTGAGCGTGCCGGCCCGGGCGGCGTCCTTGATCGCGGCGATCCGGTCGAGCACGACATCGAGCGTCTCGGCGAACCGAGCGTGCACGAGCCGCGGGTCCTCGTCGTCGAATCCCCCCGACACCAGGAACGGTTCGTGACCGTAGCCGCGCATGAGCTCGAGCAGCTCCTGCTCCGGGATGCGCGCGAGCACCGTCGGGTTGGCGATCTTGTAGCCGTTGAGGTGCAGGATCGGCAGCACGACGCCGTCCTGCGCGGGGTTGGCGAACTTGTTGCCGTGCCAGGCGGTCGCGAGCGGCCCGGTCTCGGCCTCGCCATCGCCGATGACGCATGCGACCAGCAGCTCGGGGTTGTCGAATGCGGCGCCGTAGGCGTGACTGAGCGAGTAGCCGAGCTCTCCGCCCTCGTGGATGGAGCCCGGGGTGTCGGGGGAGGCGTGGCTCGGGATGCCGCCGGGGAAGGAGAACTGCCGGAACAGCTCCCGGATGCCGTCGGCATCCTGCCCGATGCGCGAGTAGACCTCGCTGTAGCTGCCGTCGAGCCACGCGTTGGCCACCATGCCGGGGCCGCCGTGACCGGGGCCGGTGATGAACAGCGTGTCGAGATCACGCTGCCGGATGGCACGGTTGAGATGGGCGTAGAGGAAGTTGAGGCCCGGCGTGGTGCCCCAGTGCCCCAGCAGGCGCGGTTTCACATGCTCCGGGGTGAGGGGCTCGCGCAGCAGCGGGTTGTCGAGCAGATAGATCTGCCCGATGCTCAGGTAGTTCGCGGCACGCCACCAGGCGTCGAGTCGATCGAGCGTCGTGTCATCCATCGTCACCCGCCCATCCTCCGCTCCGGCGTCGCCGGAGGCTAGGCCGAGATTCCCGGATCCGGGGGGCCGGGCGACCAGCGCGCGACCCGTCACCTCGACATCGCCCGCCGCAGACGGCACGAGCACCGTCGATCCCGCGGGGTGCGCGACGCGGCTCGCCGCTGTGCCGAGCACGACGTCGCCGAGTGCGATCACGATCGCGAACCCCGCGGCGAACCTCGCTGATCCCTGCACCGCGTCGAGGCGGAAGTACGGGTTCGCATCCGCGACAAGAGCATCGCCTTCGCGCACGCCGCGGCGTACGAGCCCCTCGATCTGGACCGCGCTGCGCCCGCCTCCGTCGACGGCGGTCAAGGCGAGTTCGAAGCCGAGACCCAGGTGTCCGTCGCGCTCGCCGTCGAGCTCGAAGCCGGTCCACTCCAGCAGGATCGAGAGGTCCTCCGGCTCCTGCACCTCGGCGAGCAGGATGCCCTCCCCGATGGCGTGCAGCATCCCCGGCGGCACGAAGACGCTGTCTCCGGCGTCGAGCTGCACCTCGTGCATCAGGTCGAGCAGGCGCGCGCTGTCGTGGCCTCGGACGAGGTCTCGGAGCTCGGCGGTTCCGACGTCGCGCACCAGACCGAGGTGGACCGTGCCGGGCGAGAGCAGGTACCACGCCTCGGCCTTGCCGTGCGCCGCGCCCACGTGCGTGCGGGCGAATGCGCCATCCGGATGCGCTCGCCGCCGCGATAGAAGCGCGCTCGCGGCTGGTTGGCGGGCAGGCGGATCGGCTGCATCGGGATCCTCTCGTCTCGGTGAGGCTATCTCGCCACTTCGGCTCTAGGCCGGGCGCCCCGCCGGGTCTATCGTGAGCGTCGACGGAAGGCGGTTGCCATGTCGTTCATCACACGCGGCTTCTCCGGGCGGGGGCGCGATCGCGACCCGCGGCTGCCTCCCGGCCAGACGCTCGTCGAGGACTGGCCCGTGCTCTCGGCGGGCCCCACACCCGAGATCGACCCCGCGGACTGGGAGTTCGTCGTGGCGACCGAGAACGGCCGCCACAGCTGGAACTGGGATGAGCTGCACGCACTCGGCGTCGACGACATCACGGTCGACATCCATTGCGTCACCCATTGGTCGAAGCTCGAGATGGCGTGGCGCGGGGTGCCGCTCGACAGGATCTTCGAGAACATCGAGACCTCGCACGACTACGTCATGGCGCACAGCTACGGCGGCTACACGACGAACGTGCCACTCGACGAACTGCTCGACGGGCAGGCCTGGATCGCATTCGAAGCCGACGGCGAGCCCCTGAGCCCCGAGCACGGCGGACCGGCCCGACTGCTCGTGCCGCACCTCTACTTCTGGAAGAGCGCCAAATGGATCCACGGTCTCGTGACGATGCCGAGTGACGACCCGGGCTTCTGGGAGCAGAACGGGTATCACCTGCACGGCGATCCGTGGACGGAGGAGCGCTACTGGTGACGCGCCGGCCCGCCGCGTGGCATCCGGCGACGGTGCGGCATGTCGCGCGTGAGACGGCATCGGCGCGCAGGATCGAGTTCGAGGTTCCCGACTGGCCCGGCAACGACGCGGGCGCGCACCTCGACATCCGGCTCACCGCCCCGGACGGGTATCAGGCGAGCCGCTCGTACTCGATCGCCTCGTCGGGGCCGTCGACTCGTGTCGTGCTCGCCGTCGACGAGGTGCCCGGCGGTGAGGTGTCGCCTTTCCTCGTGCACGAGCTGCAGCCGGGCGATCAGGTCGAAGTGCACGGGCCGCTCGGGTCGTACTTCGTCTGGGCTCCGGGTGAGAGCGCGCGGCCCGTTCAGCTCATCGCGGGCGGCTCGGGCATCGTCCCGCTCTACGCGATGGCCGAGCTGCACGACCGCGAACAGGATGCCGCGGCGTTCCGGCTGCTGTATTCCGTACGGAGCCCCGCCGATCGCTTCTTCGCATCCGAGCTGGAGGGCATCGCGGCGCGCGGCCGACTCGAGGCGAGCTACGTCTATACGCGCGCGGTGCCGGCGGGCTGGCCGATGCCACCCGGCCGCATCACCCAGGATGCGCTCGCGGCGGCCACCTGGCCCCCCGGGCAGCGTCCGCGGGTCTACGTCTGCGGTCCGACGGCGTTCGTCGAGACGGTGGCCGACTGGATGACCGCCCTCGGGCACGACCCGCGCGCGATCCGCACCGAGCGATTCGGGGGAGGGTGAGCATGAGACTCGACGGGAACGCGATCGCGGGGCCGTTGGCCGAGGTGTTCGGCCGTGATGTGACGCTCGCGGTCATGACCTGCTCCGGATGCCGTCAGCGCGCGGTCGTCGCGCGTGCGATGGTCTACCTCACGGCGATGGGCGCCGTCGCGCGCTGCCCGTTCTGCGACCTCGCGCTCGTGGTGCTGAGCGCGGGGCCCGACGCGCGCATCCGCTTCTCGATGCCCGGCGTCAGCTCGCTCGAACTGACGCCGGGCGAGGCTTAGCGCGCGGGCGGCGGGTTGTCGGGCAGCCACTGCTCGTAGCCGAGCGTCGAGAGCTGGGCGCCGGGGCCGGGCACGAGTTCGTCGCCGTGCAGCTGCGTGCCGAAGTAGGTGGCCTCGGCATCCGTCACGACCTCCCGGTCGTCACCCATGAAGGCGAGCCCCGTGCGCACGAGGTCGTCGAGATGCCAGTGCTCGGGGCCGCCGATCTCGACGATGCCGCCCGTCGGCGCGCCGAGTGCGACGCGTTCGACCGCGGCGACGACATCCGCGCTCGCCATCGGCTGGATGCCGGCGTGCGGCAACCGCACGACGCCGTCGACCGTCGAGGAGTCGGCGATGCCCCGCACGAACTCGTAGAACTGGGTGGCATGCACGATCGAGTACGGCACGCCGCCCGCACGGATGAGCTCCTCCTGCGCGACCTTGGCGCGCAGGTAGGGGCTGTCGGGCAGCCGATCGGTGCCGACGATCGAGAGAGCGACGTAGTGTCCGATGCCGGCGCTACGCGCGGCCTCGAGCAGGGTGCGTGTCGAGGTCGTGAAGAACTCGAGCACCGCCTTCTCCTCGAACGACGGCGAGTTCGACACGTCGACGAGCACGTGCGCGCCCGTGAGCGCGTCCGCGACGCCCTCGCCCGTGAGCGTGTTCACGCCCGTGCTGGGGGCTGCGGCGACGGCCTCGTGACCGGCCTCGGCGAGTCGCCTGACGAGGTTCGAGCCGATCAGGCCGGTTCCTCCGATGACGACGATCTTCATGGTGTCCTCCTTCGTCGACGACCGTGGGATCGGCCGCGTTCACAAAGGGGACCAGGCGGCGTTCCCGGATGTGACGGGGTCAAGGTGAGCGCTGACGCCAGCTGCCGAGCTTGTCCGCAGCCGTCATCACCCAGAGCTCCCGGATGCGCTGGTTTCCTGCGCCCGCGGCGATCACCGCGTGCACCTCGCCGTCCGGCGTGCGGATGACGCCGCCCGGGGCGCCGTTGACGGGCGTCACCTCAACGCGGGCAGCGGGGTACCGCATCCGGATGCCCACGAGCGCTCGCGCGACATCGCCTCGTCCGCGTTCCTCGCCACCGGTGGCGTCGCCCGCGTCGTGCAGCATCCGCACCCGCACACCGAGGGTCGCCGCGACGCCTCTCACATCGGATCGGTCGAGCGCGGTGAGAAGTCGAGCGATCGTGGCGTCACGCGACATGGGACGCCACGGCCCCGAGCTTGTGCGGATTCATCATCCAGAGCAGGCTCCGGATGCCGTCGGGGGACGTCACGAGCGAGAGCACGGCGAAGACGGCACCGTCGCGCGTGAGCACGACCGCGGGGCGTGCGTTGATCTCGGTGGTGGTCACCTCGAGGCCTCCCCAGAACCGTGGTTGGAAGGCCCGCACGAACCTCGCGACCGTGAAGCGGCCGGCGACCGGGATGCGCGAGGCGCGCACCACCCCGCCCCCGTCGGAGTAGGACACGACATCGTCGGCGAGCAGCCGTTCGAGCGCTCGAAGGTCACCTGTCGATGCCGCCTCGACGAAGGCCCCGAGAAGGCGCCGTTGCTCTCCAGGTGGCACCTCGCGGTGGCGCTCTTCGGCGAGATGCTTGCGGGCACGGCTCACGAGCTGCCGCGAAGCGACCTCGGAGACCTGCACGACGGAGGAGATCTCGGCGTACTCGTAGCGGAACGCCTCCCGTAAGACGTAGGCCGCCCGCTCGGTCGGGCTCAGGCGCTCGAGCAAGAGCAGCACGGCGAGACTCAACGCCTCGGCGCGCTCGGCGCCCAGGCTGGGGTCGGCGCTCGTGTCCACGGGCTCGGGCAGCCATGGGCCGATATACGACTCGCGGCGCACACGTGCCGACTGCAGCTCGTTGATCGCGAGTCGCGTGGTCATCGTCACGAGGAAGGCGAGCGGATCGACCACGGGTGCGCGGTCGATGCGCTGCCAGCGCATCCACACCTCCTGCAGCACGTCCTCGGCCTCGGCGACGCTGCCGAGCATGCGATAGGCGACGCCGAAGAGGCGCGGGCGCGCCGACTGGAAGATGGCGAGAGCATGTGCGAGTTCGGCGTCGGTCACGAGTCCCCCTTCGCCGGTTCGGGCACACCGGTCCTGATAGGAAGACAACGCAGCTCGAGCGGTTGTGACCGATTCGAGGGAAGTCGTCTGCGCGGTCTCAGCTCGCGGGCTGATCGCCCGCCTTCTCGGCGATGCTGCGCAGCACCTCGAGAGCAGTGGCGGAGCGGTCGGGCGTGAAGTCGAAGGCGGTGCGGATGCCGCTGTAGATCTCGGGGACGTGGCGGCCGAGCGCCGCCCCCTCGGGGGTGAGCGCGATGATGACGGTGCGTTCGTCCTGAGCACTACGGGTGCGCGTCACGAGGCCGCGCTGCTCGAGCCGCTTGAGCAACGGCGTGACGGTGCCGTACTCCAGCTGCAGCCGCTCGGCGAGGCCGCCGACCGTGTGCTCGCCGTACTCCCACAGGCACGCGAGCGCGATGTACTGGGGGTACGACAACCCGAGGGGCTCCAGGAGTCGACGGTATTCGGCGACGACCGCGCGGGACGCCTGATAGAGGTTCCAGCACACCATCTCGCTGAGGGGGATCGCGCCGTCGGGGTCGTCCATGCCAAAACCTTAGCACTCTAAATAAAAGAACCCTATTGACACGCCCTCTAAGGAGGGTACTGTTTCGGGCAACACGAGGAGGAGCCCCCCATGCGGTCACACACCGAGAACCTCGCGATCCGGCGTCAGCACCTGGCCGAGGCGCAATCGGACCCCGAGACGCTCACGGCCCGTGCCGAGCTCGAGGCCGCAGCCCGCGAGTTCCAGGCGCTGCGGCCTCGCCTGTTCGGCATCGCGTATCGCGTGATCGGCACGGTCGCAGACGCTGAGGACGTCGTGCAGGACGTCTGGCTGAAATGGCATTCCTACGACCGCGCGCAGGTGGAGCACCCGGAGGCGTTCCTCGTGACCACGACGACGCGCGCCGCGATCAACGTGCTGCATTCGGCGCGCGTGCGCCGCGAGAGCTACACGGGTCCGTGGCTGCCCGAGCCGATCGACACCGAGGCGAACCCCGAGCTCGAGGCGGAGTTCAACGAGTCGCTCTCCTTCGCCCTGCTCGTTCTCATGGAGGCCCTCTCGCCCGCTGAACGAGCAGCGTTCGTGCTGCGTGAGGCGTTCGGGTACGAGTACGCGACCGTCGCCGGCATCCTCGAGACGAGCGAGATGGCCGTGCGCAAGCTCGTGAGCCGCGCGCGTGAGCACATCGCCTCCGGACGCCGTCGCACCGCCTCCACGACGCAGCACCGGCGCCTGATGCGCGCCTTCGTCACCGCCGCCCGCTCGGGCGACGTGCGGGCGCTGGAGGAGCTGCTCTCCGCCGACGTCATCAGCTACTCCGACGGCGGAGACGCCGTGCACGCGGCACGCATCCCCATCATCGGCACGGACCGCGTCGTGAAGTTCGTCGCCGCCTTCTCGCGGTGGTTCTGGGACGGCATCGAGGTGCGCGAGCTCGAACTCAACGGTGAACCCGCGATCGCGATCGTCGCCGACGGTGAGGCGGTCACGGCGCTCTCGATCTGCACCTCGGGTGACGGGATCGCGCGGCTGTTCTGGCTGCTCAATCCCGACAAGCTCGAGCGCATCGCATTCGCCTGAGGCTGTCACAGCGCGCAGAGGGGTCTTGTCTTTCCTCGTGAGACCCCTCGTTCGAGGGGTTCGTCACTCGAACGAAAGGCTCACCCATGAGTGCGCACACCCTCGAGCCGCCCGCCGCTGAGCTCGTCGACGCGACCTCGCGTCCTCCCTTCATCTACGAACTCGGCACGGAGGGCGCCCGCGCGGTGCTCGACGACCTCCAGGCGGCCCCGACCGAGCTGGTCGAGGTCGACGACCGCTGGGTCACCGTACCCGCCGCGGTCGGCGAGGTGCGCGCCCGCATCGTCACGCCACGGGGAGCCGACGCACCGCTTCCCGTCGTGCTGTACATCCACGGCGGCGGATGGGTGCTCGGCAACGCCGGCACCCACGACCGCCTCGTGCGCGAGCTCGCCGTCGGAGCGCGTGCCGCGATCGTGTTCGTGGAGTACGACCGCTCGCCCGAGGCGCGCTACCCCGTGGCGATCGAGCAGGCGTACGCCGTCGCGGAATGGATCACGGCATCCGGGGCCGAGGAGGGGCTCGACGCGAGCCGGCTCGCGGTCGCGGGCGACTCGGTCGGCGGCAACATGACCGCGGCCGTCACGCTCATGGCGAAGCAACGCGGCACGGTGCGGTTCGTGCACCAGTCGCTGTACTACCCGGTCACGGATGCCGCTCAAGACACCGCGAGCTATCGCGAGTACGCGGAGGGCTGGTATCTCGCAGCGAAGGGCATGGCGTGGTTCTGGGACGCCTACCTTCCCGACGTCGAGAAGCGTTCCGAGATCACCGCATCCCCACTGCGCGCGAGCCTCGACGAGCTCGCCGGCCTGCCGTCGGCATTCCTCATCGTCGACGAGAACGACGTGCTGCGCGACGAGGGCGAGGCCTATGCGCGCAAGCTCACCGAGGCGGGAGTGCGCACCGTGAGCGTTCGCTACAACGGCACGGTGCACGACTTCATGATGCTGAACCCCCTGCGCGCGACCGCCGCCACCTCGGCCGCGATCGCCCAGGCGATCGCCGTGCTGCGGCACGCCCTCGGCACCGCCTGACTCCGCTACCGATCCACCCCAACAGAGAGAAGAGAACCATGTCCACACCCACGGTCGTGCTCGTGCACGGCGCCTTCGCCGAGTCCGCGAGCTGGAACGACGTCATCCGGCACCTCTACCAGAACCAGGTGACCTCGGTCGCCGTCGCGAACCCGCTGCGCAGCGTGAGCATCGACGCGGCGTACCTGCGCGACGTGCTCGACAGCATCCCCGGGCCCATCGTGCTCGTGGGGCACTCCTACGGCGGCTTCGTCATCACGGAGGCCGGGACGCATCCCTCGGTGGAGGCCCTCGTCTACGTGGGCGCGTTCGCACCCGACCACGGCGAGAACGCCTTCGAGCTCTCCACGAAGTTCCCCGGCAGCACGCTCGGCGAGGCGCTCGACGCGCACCCCGTCTCGACGGGAGGCAACGAGTTCGTCATCCGTCGCGACGCGTTCCACCACCAGTTCGCGGCCGACGTGCCCCAGCAGGTCGCCGGACTCATGGGGGCCACCCAGCGGCCCGTCACCGAGACGGCGCTCACCGAGCCGCTGCCGACCGCGACGCCCGCCTGGCGTGAGCGGCCGAGCTGGTTCGTCTACGGAGATGAGGATCTGAACATCCCCGCAGAGCTCCAGCGTTTCCAGACCCGACGCGCCGGTGCGCGCGTGGTGCGCGAGATCGAGGGCGCCTCGCACGCGATCAGCGTCTCGCAGCCGGTCGCGGTCGCCGAGTGCATCCTCGAGGCCGTCGCCACCGTGCGCGCGGCCGACCGCGGTGCCGCGATCGCCTGAGTCGAACCGGGTGGCGTCGTACGCGGCGCCACCCGCTCGTACCGCTCATGAGAGACGCACAGACACGCTTCGAAGCGCTGCACGCGGTCAGGACGCCCGTGCTCGAGATCGTCTACGCCGAGCTCGGGCCGACCGACGGGCCCGCCGTCGTGCTGCTGCACGGCTACCCCTACGACATCCACAGCTACATCGACGTGGCGCCGATCCTCGCCGGGCGGGGGTTCCGCGTGCTCGTGCCCTACCTCCGAGGCCACGGCGCGACGCGGTTCCTCGCTCGCACGACGCCCCGCTCGGGCGAGCAGGCGGCCCTCGGACGCGATGTCATCGATCTGCTCGACGCGCTCGGGCTGCCGCGCGCGATCCTCGCCGGCTACGACTGGGGAGGCCGCGCCGCATGCGTGGCAGCGGCGCTCTGGCCCCACCGCGTCGACGGGCTCGTGTCGGTGAACGGCTATCTCATCCAGGATCTGACGTCCGCGATGGTGCCTCTCGACGCCGAGCTCGAGGCGGGCTTCTGGTATTTCTTCTACTTCCTCACCGACAGGGGCTTCGCCGGCCTGGATCGGTACCGCCGCGAGATCGCCGAGGTGATCTGGCGACGCAACTCGCCGGACTGGCGCTTCGACGAGGCGATACTCGACCGCGCGGCAGAGGCGTTCCGCAACCCCGACTATGTCGACGTCGTCATCCACTCCTACCGACATCGGCTCGGATATGCGCCGGGCGCAGACGAATACATGGCCGAACAATCTGCGCTCGCGGCGCTGCCGAGCATCCGGGTGCCTGCGGTGACCCTCGACGGCGTGGCCGATGGCAACTTCCCGCCGACCGACGGCACCGCATCCGCTGCGCGCTTCGCGGGTCCGCGCGTGCATCACCAGATCCCGCACGCCGGCCACAACCTGCCGCAGGAGGCGCCGTTCGCGTTCGCGCAGGCCGTGCTCGAGGTCGCGCGGCTCGCCGAGCTCGAGCACGCGCAGCGCTCCGCCGTGTGATCGGCGAGGCGCCGCGTCAGCGCACGATGATGTCGGCGTAGTCGCTGTGGCTCGCGAGGTAGCGGCGGATGATGGGGCACTCCACCGCGATCGACTCGCCGCGGGCTCGGCGCTCGTCGAGCACGTGCACGATGAACGCCGTGCCGATGCCGGCGCCGCGCAATTCCGGATCCACGTAGGTCGAGTGCAGGATGGTGTGCCCACCGTCGGCCCGGGTGTACCGGATCACGCCGACGGCGCGATCGCCCACGACGGCCCGGTACTCGCCGGTGGCGACGTCGTCGACGATGCGCAGGTCGTCGGGCGCCTCCGCGCTCGGGGTGACGAACTCGGCCGAGCCCGCGCCGGTGGCCAGCTCTGCGGCAGTCCCTTCGTCGAGGAACCCCATGCCGTCGGGGTACCCGGCGGTGTCGGGGTATTCGAAGTCACGCGACATCGCGGATCCAATCGTCGAAGCGGGTGGGCATGATGATCGCGTCGTCAGCGGGCAGCAGCTCGTCCTCGGCGAGATCGGTGCCGAAGTAGGTCGCGAGCGGATCGGCGACGACCTGACGCGGGTCGTCCTGCACCCACAGACGGGTGCGCACCACGCTGTCCAACCGGAAGCGCTCGGGGCCGCCGAACTCCGTGATCGCGCGCGTCGGTTCGGCGCGCGCCACGCGGAGCACGGCATCCGCGACGTCGTCGGCTGCCATGGGCTGGATGAGGGCATGAGCCACGCGCACGATTCCATGCTGCGTCGCCGAATCGGCGATGTCGAGCAGGAACTCGAAGAACTGCGTGGCGTGCACGATGGAGAACGGCCGCCCCGAGGCGCGCACGAGGCGCTCCTGCTCGAGCTTCGCGGCGAAGTAGCCGCCCTCGGACGCCGCGAGTCGATCGGTGCCCACGATCGAGAGCACCACATGATGCGAGACCCCCGCCGCCGCGCCGTAGCTGAGCAGGTTGAGGGTCGACACGGAGAAGAACTCCTGCGCCCCCGCATAGTCGGTGTACGACGAGTTCGACACATCGATGACGGTGTCGGCGCCCTCGAGCGCCTCCGCGAGCCCCTCTCCGGTGAACGAGTTCACCCCGGTGGCGCGGGAGGCGACCACGACGGGCACCCTCCGCGCGGCGAGCCGGGCCGACACCTTCGACCCGATCAGTCCTGTTCCTCCGATGACGACGATCTTCATACCCCTACAGACCGCACGGGTTGCCGGATTGTGACAGCCGGCGCAGGATCAGCTGCGGGTCACGTCTCCGATGTGCCCGGGTGCGCCGGAGGCGAGGACCCGCTCGACGAAGGCGGCGAACTCGCTCATGTAGTGCGCGAGGAACTCACGCGTCGACGCGTCGGTGACCACGCCGCCGCCCGGGAACACCTCGGGAGTGAAGCGGATGTAGGCCTCGGGGGAGTTGAGCTGCGGTGCGTCGAGGAAGCTCAGCACGCTGCGCATCGACGACTGCATGACCGCGGTGCCGATCGCCCCCGTGGAAGCGCCGATGATGCCCGTGGGCTTGCGCGCGAAGGAGTTGCGGCCGCGCGGTCGTGAACCCCAGTCGATCGCGTTCTTGAGGGCCCCGGGGATCGAGCGGTTGTACTCCGGCGAGACGATCAGCAGGCCCTCGGCGGAGGCGACCGCGTCTTTGAACGCGATCGCGGCATCCGGCATGTCGGCCTCGAGGTCGCGACTGAACAACGGCAGTTCGCCGATGGGGATCTCGACGAAGTCGAGCTGCGGTGGCGCGAGTGCGATGAGCACCTCGGCGAGCGTGCGGTTGATCGACGTGCTCGAGAGGCTGCCGATGAGGTAGCCGATTCGGTAGTTCATGATGTGCGGTCCGTTCCTCGTCGTGCCTCAACGGTAACTCTCGGGATCGCCGGGCGCTCCGCGGCTGCGGCGGCGGTGGGGAGGTCTCCCCGGTGCTCGGCTTGGTCGTCGGGCCCCCGACACGGCAGACTCATGCTCATGTCCGATCCGCAGCAGCCGGGCGCCACCGGCGACCAGATCCCCCCGATTCCCCCCGCACCCGGCGCCGAGGTGCCGCCCGCACCCCAGGCTCCCGCCGCGCCGGAGGCCCCCGTGGCGCCGGATGCCGCATCCGCGCCCGTTCCGCCCGCGGTCCCGCCCGTCGCGGATGCCGCCCCCGCGGCTCCCGAGAACCCCTACGCCCAGCCCGCGCAGAACCCGTACGCCGCGCAGCCGCAGCAGCAGAACCCGTACGCCGCCGCGCCCGCGGGCACCCCGGCATTTGCGGCGGGGACCCCGGCCTACGCCGCGGCGCCCGCAGCCCCGTCGCGGCTCAACGTGATGGGCCTCATCTCGCTCATCGCGGGCGGCCTCGCCTTCCTGCTGGGCGTGACCGCCGGATGGATCCCCTTCGTGGGCTTCGCTTTCGTCTTCATCGCGCTCGTCGGCGTCGTGCTCGGCATCGTCGGCCTGCTCGCCAAGAACAAGGGCAAGGGCCTCGCGATCGCCGGCACCATCGTGTCCGGCATCGCGCTGCTGCTGAGCGCGATCATCAGCATCTTCATGCTCTTCGTCTTCACGAGCCTGCAGCAGAACCTCGACGACCTGCGCGACTTCGGCCCCGACGACCCGGTGATCACCGACCCCGACGGCGGCGAGACCCAGACCGACGACGACCCGAACGCCCTGGGTTCGCAGAACAACCCCGCCGCGCCTGGCGACACGATCACCTTCACCGATCTCAATGGCGACGACGAGTGGCAGCTCGTGGTCGGCGCGCCGGTGCTCGACGCGACGGCCGACGTGCTCGCGGCCGACCAGTACAACTCGGCGCCGGATGCCGGCAACCAGTACGTCGTCGTACCCGTCACCTACACCTACGTGGGCTCGGAGAGCGGCTCGCCGTTCCTGATCTTCACGCAGATCTCGGGCAGCGACGCCGCACTTTACGACACGAGCTACGCCGAGTACCCGAACTCGCTCTACGATGCGCCCGAGCTCAGCAGCGGGGGCACCGCCGAGGTCAACCTGGTCTTCCAGGTGCCCTCGAACGCGGTCGCCGGCTCGCAGCTCAAGCTCGGTTCGATCTGGGGCAACGACATCTTCGTCGCGCTCGACTGAGCCCGCGCTCGACCGAGATCGCGCCGGCCCTCATCCCGCACGGGGTGGGGGCCGGCGGTCTTTCGTCATCGGTGGATACCGATCGCTCAGTACCGCCGCATCTGCGGGTCGACCTGCTCGGCCCACGCGTCGATCCCGCCTGCCAGGTGCCGCACCTCGTCGAAGCCACGTGCGAGCAGGTACCCGGCCGCCTGCGCGGAACGGATCCCGTGGTGGCAGTACGTCACTATCGGCACCTCCGGATCGAGCGCGTCGATCAGCTCGGGCAGCCGTCCGAGGGGCAGCACCATCGCCCCCGGGAGCGCCGCGAGCTCGACCTCCCAGGTCTCGCGCACGTCGACGAGCTGCACGGGCTCGCCCGATTCCAGCAGCGTCGCGAGCTCGGACGCCGTGACCTCCTCAGGCTCGATCACAGGTCGATCGACTCGCCCGGCTCGAGCACGTGGAACTCGCCTCCGTTCTGCACTGTCGCCCACTCGAGACGGTCGTTGTGGGTCTTCTTGCCCGCTACGGAGAGCGTCATGTCGTGCACCGGGAAGGCCCGACGCGGTTTCACCGCGAGCACGTAGTCCATGGCCTCGCCGATCTTGAGCCAGGGTGCGCCGACGGGGGCGGCCATGAGCTCCACCTCGACGCCGGGCTCCGTGTAGGAGTCGCCGCCGTAGAAGAACTCGTCGTCGACGAGCACGCCGACGTTGTCGATCACGGGGATCGACGAGTGGATCACGTTGTGGGTCCCGCCGAAGAAGCGCAGTGTGAACGGCTCGATCTCCACCGTGTCGCCACCGTGCACGACCTCGACCTCGATGCCGGCGGCGGCCGCGGCATCCGCGACACCCTGCGGTCCGAGCACCCGCGCATCCGGGTTGGCCGCGACGAGATCCGACACCCGATCGGCCGAGAAGTGGTCGGCGTGCTCGTGGGTGAGCACGATCGCGACGACCCCGGAGGTGTCGGGCAGGGTCGCGAGGAACATGCCCGGGTCGATCACGAGGCGGGCCGTGCCCTTGCTGACGACCATGCAGGAGTGCTCGTACTTCGTCACGTTCATGCTGCCGACTCTATGCCTCTAGTGTGGGGGCGGACCGCAGCGAAGGGATGCCATGTTCGTCGATCTACCCGAAGCGGAGTTGCGGGCCTACCGCAGCTCACAGCTGGATCCTCACGACTTCGACTCCTTCTGGCAGGCGACGCTCGCCGAGAGCCGGGCCGCCGCACCGGCGGGCGCCCGGCTCGAACTGGTCGATGCAGGACTGCGCACGATCGACGTGTTCGACGTGACCTTCCCCGGCTTCGGCGGGCAACCCATCCGGGCCTGGCTGCGGGTGCCCCGCGGCACCACCACGCCCCTGCCGACGGTCGTGCAGTTCCAGGGCTACGGGGGAGGCCGGGGGCGCGCCACCGAGAACCTGCTCTACGCGTCCGCGGGTTTCGCGCACCTGCTCGTCGACACCCGCGGGCAGGGCTCGGGGTGGTCGATCGGTGACACCCCCGACTCGGGTGTGACCGGTCCGCAGATCCCCGGGGTCATGACGCGCGGCATCGACCACCGTGACCGCTACTACTACCGTCGGCTGTTCACGGATGCCGTGCGTGCGGTCGACGCGGCCCGAACGCTCGAGGTCGTCGACGCCTCCCGCATCGCCGTCACGGGCGGCAGCCAGGGTGGCGGCATCACGCTCGCGGTCGCCGGGCTCGTGGAGGGTCTCGCCGCGGTGCTGCCGCAGGTGCCGTTCCTGTGCGACTTCCCGCGGGCGCTCACGATCCACGACACCGATCCCTACCGTGAGGTGGTGCGCTACCTCGCGCAGCACCGCGACAAGGTCGACTCGGTGCTCGACACGCTCGCCTACTTCGACGGCGTCAACTTCGCGCGTCGCGCCACCGCACCCGCATGGTTCACGGTCGGGCTCATGGATGAGACCTGCAAGCCCTCGACGGTGTTCGGCGCCTTCAACGCGTACGCGGGGCCGAAGCAGATCGAGGTGTTCGCCTTCAACGGCCACGAGGGCGGCGCGGCGCAGACGGATGCAGATAACGTGCGCGTCCTGCACGAGGTGTTCGGGGACTAGGGTGTCCCGCGCGTCGGAGCAGATCCATCGAGCCCTGCTGCGCGCCCGCGACGCGATGGACCGCGACTTCGCCGAGCCGCTGGATGTGGCATCCGTCGCCGCGGTGGCGCACATGTCGAGTGCGCACTTCATCCGCGAGTTCGCGCGCGTGTTCGGCGAGACGCCGCACCGTTACCTGCAGCGACGGCGGGTGGAGCGGGCGATGTTCCTGCTGCGGACGACCGATGCACCTGTGACCGAGATCTGCCACGCCGTCGGCTTCACGAGCATCGGCACCTTCGGGCGCACCTTCACGCGCATCGTCGGGCGCTCGCCGAGCGCGTATCGGGCGGCAGCGGATGGCGTGGTCGAGCCGAACTCGGGAGCGTTCGTGATGCGGTGGGGGCGGCCGAGCACCTTCGACGACACCGGGCGCGCGTCGCCCGCAGCGAGCAATTTCGGAGAAGCGGGAGGCGTCGCCGACTCGTAGCGTGAGGCACATGCTCACCTCGAACAACCTCTCGTCCATCTACGTGCTCGATCAGGAGGAGGCGCTCACGTTCTACGTCGGTCTCCTCGGCCTCGAGGTCAGCGCCGACGTGCAGTTCGGCCCCATGCGCTGGCTCACGGTGCGGGTGCCGGGGGAGAAGCACGACATCCTGCTCGAGCGTCCCGGCATCCCCGCACATGACCCCGCGACCGAGCAGCAGGTGCGCGAACTCGTCGCGAAGGGCGCCGGGGGTGGATGGCTCGCCTTCCTCTCGGATGACGTCGACGGCGAGTTCGAGCGGCTCAAGGCCGCGGGGGTCGACATCACGCAGGAGCCCACCGACCAGGGCTACGGGCGCGACTTCGCGATCCGGGATCCGTTCGGCAACGCGATCCGCATCGGGCGGGTGCGCTCGTACGACTGAACCGGGCCCGCGCGAATACCCTAGGGGGGTATACGATGACCGCATGATCGCCGATATCAAGAAGCGCGCGCTTCATCGCTCGCGCATCCTCCAGGGGCAGTTGCGCGGGGTCGAGAAGATGATCGAAGACGAGGCGTACTGCGTCGACATCATCACCCAGACCCTCGCCATCCAGAAGTCGCTGCGCAGCCTCAACAAGCTGCTCGTCGAGAACCACCTGCGCACGCACGTATCGCACATGTTCGACGAGGGCGGCGAGGAGCGCGAGAAGGCCGTCGCCGAGCTGCTCGCCGTGTTCGAGCTGCAGCAGAACCGGGGGGCATGATGCACGAGCACCACGACCACGACCACGATCACGACCACGGGGCCGGCGTGGACACGTCCGCTGCGCGGGCTCCTCGACCAGCTCCGGCGCACGACCACGACCACGGCGCGCACGGCGCACACGACCACGGCGCACACGACCACTCCGGGCACGCAGGCCACGACCCCGCGCAGTTCCGCAAGCTGTTCTGGATCAGCCTCGTGCTCACCATCCCGACGCTCGTGTTCTCCACGGGTCTGCAAGACATCCTGGGCCTCGGCGGCCCGCGATTCCCGGGCAACGAATGGATCCCTGCGGTCTTCGGCGCCGCGATCACGGTCATCGGCGGGCGCATCTTCCTGACCGGCGCCTGGCACGAGTTGCGCGGCAAGAGCCCGGGCATGATGACGCTCATCTCGCTCGCGATCGTCGTGTCGTTCGCCTACTCGGCCGCGGTGATGTTCGGGCTGCCCGGCATGGACTTCTGGTGGGAGCTCTCGACCCTCATCACGATCATGCTGCTCGGGCACTGGATCGAGATGTCGGCGGTGCACGGCGCCCAGAACGCGCTCGGCGAGCTCGCGAAGCTGCTGCCGGATGAGGTCGAAGTGCTGCGCGAGGGAGAGCCGGTCACGGTGGCGCGCTCGGAGCTCGCGACGGGCAACCACGTGCTCGTGCGCCCGGGCGCGGCGATCCCCGCCGACGGCCGGGTCGTCGAGGGCTCGGCCGAGGTCGACGAGTCGCTGCTCACGGGAGAGTCGACACCCGTCGACAAGGCGGCCGGGGCCGAGGTCGTCGCGGGCTCTATCTCATCCGGGTCCCTCACGATCGAGGTGACGCGCACGGGCGGCGACACCGCGCTCGCGGGCATCATGAAGCTCGTCGCGGACGCGCAGGCGAGTCGCTCTCCCGCGCAGCTGCTCGCCGACCGCGCGGCGGCGCTGCTGTTCTACGTCGCGGTCGGCGCGGCCGTGATCACGCTCGCGGTGTGGTGGCTGCTGCGGCCCGACGACCCCTCGTTCGTGCTCGAGCGCGTCGTGGCGGTGCTCGTGATCGCGTGCCCCCACGCGCTCGGCCTTGCGATCCCGCTCGTCGCCCAGATCTCGACGGCGCTCGCCGCCAAGCGCGGCATCCTCATCCGCAGCCGCGCGGCGCTCGAAGACGCCAAGGACGTGGATGTCGTGCTGTTCGACAAGACGGGCACGCTCACCGAGGGGCGCCAGTCGCTCGCCGCGGTGACCCCCGCGTCGGGCATCGACGAGGCGGACGCGCTCGCCCTCGCTGCCGCCGTCGAGGGTCGCAGCGAGCACCCGATCGGACGGGCGATCGTCGATGCGGCGCGCGAGCGCGAGCTCACCGTGCCGAAGGCGACGGGGTTCCGGGCGCTCGCGGGTCGCGGAGCGCTCGCCACGGTCGACGGCCGGGAGCTCGCCGTCGCGAGCTCGCGCTACGTGACCGAGCGCGGCATCCAGCTCGAACCGGAGCTCGTGCACGCCACGCGCGCGGCGCACTCCGACGGGTCGACCGTCGTGCTGCTCGTCGAGGGCGAGGGTGCCGACGCCTGTGTGCTCGCGGCGTTCGGCATCGCCGATCAGGTGCGTGCCGAGTCCGCCGACGCGGTCGCCGAACTGCGCGCGCGCGGCATCCGGGTGGCGATGCTCACGGGCGACGCGCACGCGGTCGCCGCGCACGTCGCATCCGGCCTCGGCATCGACGAGGTGCGTGCCGAGGTGCTGCCCGAGCAGAAGTCGGCCGAGGTGGCCGCGCTGCAGGATGGCGGGGCGGCGCGCGTGGCGATGGTGGGCGACGGCATCAACGACGCCCCCGCGCTCGCGAAGGCCGACCTCGGCATCGCGATCGGGGCGGGAACGGATGTCGCGATCGAGTCGGCGGGCGTCGTGCTGGCATCGTCCGACCCGCGCGGGGTGGTCGACACGATCACGCTCAGCCGGGCGAGCTATCGCAAGATGCTGCAGAACCTGTGGTGGGCCGCGGGTTACAACGCGCTCGGCATCCCCCTCGCGGCGGGTGCGCTCGCGGGCGTCGGGTTCCTCATGCCGCCGTGGCTCGCGGCGGTGCTCATGAGCGTCTCGACGGTCATCGTGGCTCTCAACGCGCAACTGCTGCGTCGCCTCCGCTTCCGCCGCTGACCCCCGCTCCCTCCCGCGAGCGCTACCGAAAACCGCGAGCGCTACCGGTCTACGGGTAGCGCTCGCGGATTCGGGTAGCGCTCGCGGGCATGTCGCGGATGCCATGATGGGCGGATGACGACGAAGCCGAAACGGGTGGTCGTCGCCATCAACCCGACGGCCTCGTTCGGTGCGAGCCGCGACGTCGGACCCGCGGTCGTGCAGACGCTGCGCGCGATGGGGCACGAGGTGACCTCGCTCACCGAGCCCGACTTCGAGTCGCTGCTCGAGGTGGCGCATGCAGCCCTCCGCTCGAAGCCCGATGCGCTCGTCGTCGTCGGCGGCGACGGCATGGTGAACCTGGGCGTCAACCTGCTCGCCGGCACCCGTGTTCCGCTCGGCATCGTGCCCTCGGGAACCGGCAACGACATGGCCCGCGGCATCGGCATCCCGCATGACGACACCGAGGCGGCCATCCGCCTGCTCGGTGAGCGGCTGCAGGCGCCCCCGCGGGTGATCGACGCCGTGCGGTTGAGCTGGACGGAGGCCGACGGCACCCCCGTCGAGCGCCGTTTCGTGTGCGCGCTCTCGGCCGGCTTCGATGCGATCGTCAACGAGCGGGCGAACCTCATGCGGCATCCGAAGGGGCCCAGCCGCTACGTCCTCGCGTTGCTCGCGGAGCTCGCGCGCCTGCGGCCGCTGCGCTACCGCGTGCTTCTCGACGGCGAGGCGCTCGAGCTCGACGCCCTCATGGTGTCGGTCGGCAACAACGTGTCGCTCGGCGGGGGCATGAAGATCACCCCGGATGCCGTACTCGACGACGGACTGCTCGACGTCATGATCGTGAAGCCGCTCTCGCGGCTCGCGTTCCTGCGGATCTTCCCGAGCGTGTTCAAGGGCGAGCACACGAGCGACCCGAGGGTCGTGATGCGGCGCGCGCGTCGCATCCGGATCGAGGTCGACGCCCCGCTCGTGGCGTATGCCGATGGGGAACGGATGGGGCCGTTGCCGGTCGAGCTCGAGGTCGAGCCGGGCGTTCTGCGCGTGCTTGCCTGATCTGGCCTGTTCTTCGCAACTCAGGAGCCCCAGTCGCAATTGCTGCCGAGGGATCGCGCATCCGCCGTTGTTCCTGAGTTGCGAGAACACGTGGGTCTGGAAGTCAGGACAGTACCTCCCGGTTGCGGGCAACAGGTCGCCATCCGGTGCTTCTTCCTGAGTTGTGTCGCCCCCCGTCGAGGACGCCTCGGCCGTTTTGGCCGACCCCCTCCACCTGTGGCATAATCTTCAAGTTGTCGCGCAACGCGACCACGAGACGGCCCCATCGTATAGCGGCCTAGTACGCCGCCCTCTCACGGCGGTAACGCGGGTTCGAATCCCGCTGGGGTCACCACAACAAGAAGCCCGGTCCGACGGACCGGGCTTCTTGCGTGTCGGGGCTGACACGCTCGGCTCGACCCCCGCTCCATGCTTCCCCTCCGTGCCGCCGTGGGGCGGATACTGGGCCCATGAGCATGATCGAGATCCCGCAGTTGGCCGATGTCGTCGCCTACGATCCGGAGCGGCGCGCCTCGAAGGTGGCCTTCACGGCCGAGGGCGTGCGGGCGGTGGTGTTCGCCTTCTCGGCGGGGCAGGAGCTGGCCGAGCACCGTGCGCCCGCTCCGATTCTGCTGCAGGCGCTCGAGGGGGAGGTGCGGATCGCGGCGGAAGGTCGCGAGGTCGTGTTGCGTCCGGGCGGGATCCTGCAGCTCGACGCGGGCGTGACGCACTCGGTCGCGGCGGAGGTGGACGGCAAGCTGCTGCTCTGCATCCTGAAGTAGCGCAGGGCGAGGGCGGTCTCTTGACGGACGGCGGCATCCGTCCTAATCTACAACCAAATGGTTGTATCAATTGAATTGAGCGATGCCGAGGTGGACCGGCTCTTCCACGCCCTCGCCGACGCGACGCGCCGCGACATCCTGCGACGCAGCGTCGACGGAGAGCTGTCGGTGAGTCGACTCGCCGACGACTACCCGATGAGCTTCGCGGCCGTGCAGAAGCACGTCGCGGTGCTCGAGCAGGTCGGGCTCGTCAGCAAGGTGCGCCGGGGGAGGGAGCTGCTCGTGCGATCCGAACCGGAGACGCTGCGGCGCGCCCGTCTCGCTCTCGACCAGCTCGAAGCCGCGTGGCGCGGCCGGGTGCAGCGCATGTCGGCACTGCTCGACGACGAGTGACAGAAGGAGACGCACATGGAACTGACCGTCGACAAGGACCTCGAGAACGCGACCCTCACCGTGACGGCGGACTTCGCGTATCCGATCGAGCGAGTGTGGGCGCTCTACGCCGACCCGCGCAAGCTCGAGCGCTGGTGGGGGCCGCCCGCCTACCCGGCCACCGTGGTGCGCCACGAACTCGCACCCGGCGGCATCGTGCACTACTACATGACGAGCCCCGAGGGGGAGCAGTTCCACGGCGTCTGGCATGTCAAGACCGTCGACGAGCCCGCGGGATTCACGGTCGACGACTTCTTCGCGGATGCCGACGGAACCCCCGCCGCCGACATGCCCACGGTTCACATGGACTACCGCTTCGAGCGCACCGCCGACGGCACCCGAATGGTGTGCGTGTCGAGCTACGACTCGCTCGAGGATCTGCAGAAGACGCTCGACATGGGCATGGAGGAGGGACTGCGCGGCTCGATGAGCCAGATGGAGGCAGTGCTCGCCGAAGGCTAGGGCCGATCGCGGTCGACGAATTACACTCGCGACATGGCGAAGAAGACGATCACGATCCTCACCGACGACCTCGACGGCGAGGAACTGCCGGCCGGTTCGCGCAGCACCCGCTTCGCCCTCGACGGCGTCGAGTACGAGATCGACCTCTCCGCGGCGAACGCCCGCGCCCTGGCCGATGCGCTCGCGCCCTACATCTCCGCGGCGCGGCGCGTGGGCGGGAGCGCGCGTGGCGCGTCTGCTGCGGGTCCGCGGTCGCGCGGCGCGAAGGGCGCGGATGCCGAGCGGCTCGCCGCGATCCGCTCCTGGGCGCAGGGCAACGGCTACGCCGTGGGTGACCGGGGTCGCATCAAGGCCGAGATCGTCGAGGCGTTCGACGCCGCCCACTGAGCCTGCGCGTGCGTCCACGTCGCTGCCCGAATCACGGACTCGTCTGCCCGAATCAAGGACTCGCTGGGGCTCGTGTCGCGTGGAGGGGCGCCTGGGGCATCCCAACCGCATCCGCTCCTTGATGTGGGCAGACGAGTCCGTGATTCGGGCGCGCGCATCCTTGATGTGGGAGCCAGACGCAGAGCCCGGATGTCCGCCGCTCGCGCCATGATGGCTGCATGTGCGGACGATTCGCGAACGACGCCGAGACGAACGAGCTGATCGAGGAGTTCGTCGCCGCCGGCAACGACTACCGGGATTGGCGCCCCCAGTACTCGATCGCGCCCACCGAGGTGGTGCCCATCGTGCGGGAGCGAGCCACCGCATCCGGTGAGCTCGTGCGCACGATCGAGCCCGCCGAATGGGATTTCCACCCGCCGTTCCTCACCGCGAAGAGCCGCCCGCAGTTCAACGCCCGCATCGAGACGATCGCGACGAACGGGCTGTGGAAGTCGGCGTTCGCGGGCAATCGCTGCATCGTGCCGATGCGCGGTTACTACGAGTGGACGGGCGAGCCGGGCGACAAGCAACCGCACTTCTTGCACGGCGATCGCCCGATCCTGGCGGCCGCCGGGCTCGCGACGGCGCGCAAGGTCGACGACGAATGGGTCGTATCGACGGTGATCGTCACGCGGGAGGCTCGCGACGCATCCGGCGAGGTGCATGACCGGATGCCGGCCTTCCTCACGCGCGCGGCGTACGACGAATGGCTGTCGCCCGCGAAGCTCGCATCCGACGCGGACAAGCAGCGGATGCTCGACCTGCTCGAGTCGGTGTCGGGCGAGGTCGCCGCCTCGCTCACGAGCTACGAGGTCGACCGTCGGGTCAACAACTCGCGCACCGTCGACCCGGCGGACCCGGGGCTCATCGAGCCGCTCGTCGGTTGAGCGCCGGGCTCAGTGCGCGGCCAGCTGCGGCTCGAGCGGTGCCTCGGCGTTCTTCGCGTGAACGGCGTGCTTCAGCGACATCCGATCGATCCAGGCCAGCGCGACCGCCGAGAGGATGAAGGTGATGTGGATCATCACCTGCCAGAAGACGCCGTCCCAGGTGTAGGTCTCGTTGGTGACCGAGTGGGTGTTCTTGGCGCCGAGATCGCCGACCTCGATGAAGGTCTTGAGCAGGTGGATCGACGAGATGCCGATGATGGCCATCGCGAGCTTCACCTTGAGAACGTTGGCGTTCACGTGGCTGAGCCACTCGGGCTGATCGGGGTGCCCGTCGACCCGGATGCGCGAGACGAAGGTCTCGTATCCGCCGATGATCACCATGATGAGCAGGTTCGCGATCATGACGACGTCGATGAGACCGAGCACGGCGAGCATGACGGTCGCCTCGGTGAACTCGTAGTGCTCGTCGCCTGGGAAGAGGAACGATCCGATCACCTGCTCGCCCAGGTGCCACAGCTCGGTCATGAACACCACGACGTAGATGAGCTGGGCCACGATGAGCCCGAGGTAGAGCGGTGCCTGCAGCCAGCGGCTGAAGAAGATGAAGTAGCCGACGGTGCTCACCCACGGCGCTTGAGGCTTGTAGGGGCCCGGTGTGTGCGATGCGGATGCTGTGGCGGTTCCGGATGCGGCGGGGTCGGTGGAGGTGGGTCGCGGCTCGGTCATCGGGGTCGGGTGCTCCTGGTCGGGTCGTGTCAGCAGGGGAAGAATACGGGTTCGTCGCCGGGAGCGCGCCGAGTGAGGCGTCCGGCGTCGACGTGCGCGACCGGCCTGCACACCCGCCACCCCGGCGCCCGATAGTCTGGCGCGCATGACGACGACGTCACCGGCGCTGCGCGCCTCGGTCATCGCCCGCTACGCCGCCGGCTCGATCGGCACAGGCGGGTTCGCCACCTTGCCGGGCCTGGTGCTCGCGATCTATCTCACCGACACACTCGGGGTGGCGGCGCTCGGCGCGTCCATCATCATCGGCGTGGCGAAGCTGTGGGACGTCGTCATCGATCCCGTCATCGGCGGCCGCAGCGATCGCAGTCTCGCACTCACCGGCTCGCGCCGACGGTTCATGGTGCTCGGTGGTCTGCTGCTGCCGGTGTTCTTCGTGCTCACCTTCGCCGCGAGCCCCGATGCCGGGCCACTCGTCAACGGGCTCTGGGTGCTCGTCGCCTTCATCCTCGCCGCTACCGCGTTCAGCCTCTTCCAGGTGCCCTATATCGCCCTGCCTGCCGAACTCGTCACCGACTACGACGCGCGCACCCGCCTGCTCTCGGCCCGCGTCGTCGTACTGACCCTGGCGATCCTGCTGTTCGGCGCCGGCGGACCCGAACTGGTCTCCGCGTTCTCGGGCATGCCCGGCGGCGGCTACCTCTGGATGGCGGTTGTCGCGGGCCTCCTGCTCGGCGTCGGCATGCTGGTCGCCGCGACCTCCGCGCCGCGCGAGGCGATCACCGCCCCACCGCGCACCTCCATCGCGAGCCACTACCGCGACGGTCTCGCGGCGCTCCGCGGCAGCCGTGCGTTCCGGATGTTGCTGACCACGTTCCTGCTGCAGGCCCTGGCCACCGGCATGATGCTCGCGGGCGCCGCCTACATCGCGAAGTGGGTGCTGCGCGACGACAGCGGCACCACCTTCCTCTTCATCGCCCTCATCGCACCGGCCCTCGTCTGCGCGCCCGTCTGGTCGGTCATCTCCCGCCGCACGGGCAAGGAGTGGGCGTTCGGCGCCGCATCGGTGCTGTTCGGCCTCGCCGCGCTCTCGCTCGTGCTGCTGGTCTGGATGCCCGGGCCGTGGCTGTACGCACCCGTCGCCCTCGCGGGCGCCGCCTACGCCGGCATGCAGACACTCCCGATGGCGATGCTGCCCGACGTCATCAGCCACGACGCGAAGACGAACGGTCCGGGCCGTGCCGGCATCTTCGGGGGCGTCTGGACGGCGGGGGAGACCACCGGCATGGCGCTGGGCGCCGTCGTGCTCACGCTCATCCTCGCGCTCACCGGCTACCAGGAGGCGGTCGCGGGCGTCGCCGTCGAGCAGAGCGCCAACGCCCTCACCGGCATCGTGCTGAGCTTCAGCATCGTGCCCGCCATCATGATCGGTCTGAGCCTGTGGAGCCTCGGCCGCTACCCGCTGCGCCGCAGCGACATCGACGCCGCGACCGCCGCATCCGCGATCCGTACGGGCGCTGGCGCGGCCCCGCACGCCGGCACCGAGGAGGCCCTGTGAACCCGGCCGGCGACGCCGACGCCATCATCGACCGACTCGCAGCACTGCGGGCGGCCGACCCGCCGACCCATGGCGGGCGCGTGCTCAGCTACGTCTACGACTCCGGCCTCGCCGAGCTCGACCGCGTCGCGACCGCCGCCGTGGAGCAGATGCTGCCGGTGAACGGCCTCGACCCCACGACCTTCCGCTCGGTCGGCGTGCTCGAGGCGGAACTCGTCGGATTCGTGCGGGAGCTTCTGCACGGTGACGCGGAGGTCGTCGGCTCGGCGACGAGCGGCGGCACCGAGAGCTGTCTGCTCGCCGTCAAGACCGCGCGCGACGTGTGGCGAGAGACGCATCCCGAGGGCCGTCCGCGCCTTCTGGCGCCCACGACCGTGCACGCCGCCTTCCAGAAGGCCGCCGCCTACTTCGACCTCGCCCTCGACCTCGTGCCGGTCGCCGCCGACGGCACCGTCGCTGCGGCCGAGGTCATCTCGCGCCTCGGGGACGATGTCGCCCTCGTCGTGCTCTCGGCGCCCAACTACCCCTTCGCCGCCCTCGACCCCGTCGCCGAGGTCGCCGCCGCGTGTTCGAGCGCCGGCATCCCCGTGCATGTCGATGCGTGCATCGGCGGCCTCGTGCTGCCGTTCTGGACGGATGCCGTGGGCGCCCCGCTGGCCGCGTGGGACTTCCGCGTGCCCGGCGTCACGAGCATGAGCGCCGACCTGCACAAGTACGGCTACGCCCCCAAGGGGGCCTCTGTCGTGCTGCAGCGCGGACGCGACCGCCAGCGCCACCAGTTCTTCGCCACCACCCGCTGGCCCGGGTACCCCGTCGTCAATCCCACGCTGCTCGGCTCGAAGTCGGCCGCGCCGCTCGCCGCGGCCTGGGCGATCAGCCAGTGGCTCGGCACCGACGGCTTCGCCGGGCTCGCGAGCTCCTGCGCGCGCAGCACTGCCGCGCTGCGCGCCGTGGTCGACGGCATCGAGGGACTGCGCGTCGTCGGCGACCCCGTCGGGCCGCTGCTCGCAGTCGCGAGCGACGACACGGTGCCGGCCGAGCGGCGCGTGGACCCGCACCACTGGGCCGACGCCGTGCGCGCCCACGGGTTCGTGCTGCAGCTCCAGCCGGCCCTGCAGCAGCCGGGGGGCGCGCCGTTGCCCTCGACGACGCACCTCACGATCACGCCCGTCACCGAAGCCGTGCTCGACGAGCTCACGGCGGCTCTCATCGCAGGAGCGGATGCCGTGCGCGGCACCCCGCACGTCGACGGCGCCTCGTTGCTCGCCGGGCTGCCGCCGCTGGATCCCGCCGCCCTCGACGCCGACACCGCGTGGACCCTGCTGCAGAGGATCGGAATCGGCGGGGGTACGGAGCTGCCCGAGGCGCAGGCGCCGCTCATCGCGCTCATCGAGGCGCTGCCGGCGCCCATCGCCGAGCGACTGCTCGTGGAGCTGCTCGGGCGGCTCGTCGAGCCATAGGCGACGGTCTGGAGACGCGTCGCGCTGCGCGCGGCGCTCCTCAACCACCACGGGTCGGTAGCGCCCACCACCGCCACCGCGGCTACAGCAGCGAGCGGCCCGCCAGGCCGCGACCGCGCGCGACCACCGCATCCGCGAGGCCCAGCAGCGCCGCGGCGGCCGGCTCCGCGGGGTCGCCGAGAACCACGGGGGCGCCCGTATCCCCTGCGGCGGGCACGGCCGCGGTGAGCGGCACCCGCGCGAGCAGGGGCACCTCGAGCCGCCGTGCCACCTCGTCGCCGCCCCCCGTGCCGAAGACGCCACCGGCCATGTTCTCGACGACGCCGATCACCGTCTGCCCCGTCTGACGCGCGAGCAGCCCCGAACGCTCCGCCACATCCGCCGCGGCCGCCTGCGGAGTCGTCACCACGATCACCTCGGCATTCGGCAGCAGCTGGCCCAGGGTGATCGCGACATCCCCCGTGCCCGGCGGCAGGTCGAGCAGCAGCACGTCGAGGTCGCCGAAATGCACATCCGAGAGGAACTGCTGCATCGTGCGGTGCAGCAGCGGCCCGCGCCACGACACGGGCGTGCGGTCCTCGACGAACATGCCGATCGAGATGACCTTCACATCGAATGCGATCGGCGGCAGGATCATGTCGCCCACCTGGGTGGGCTTCGCCTCGGGGATGCCGAGGATCCCGGGGATCGAGAACCCGAACACGTCAGCATCCACGAGCCCCACCGCGAGTCCGCGTGCCGCGAGCGCCGTCGCGAGCTCGGCCGTCACGGTCGACTTGCCCACCCCGCCCTTGCCGGAGGTCACCGCGATCACGCGCGTGAGCGTGCCGGGGCCGAACGGCATCCGCTTGGTGCCGCGCAACCGCCGCACGAGCGTCTCGCGTTCGGCGGGCGTCATCACGCCCACCGCGAGCTCGAGCTCGTCGATGCCCGGCACGCCGAGCACCGCCGCCCGCACGTCGCGCTCGATGCGATCGGCGGCCGGGCAGCCCACGATCGTGAGCCGCAGATCGACGTGCGCCGTCTGCCCCTCCACGTCGACCGCCCGGATCATGTCGAGCTCCGTGATCGGACGCCGGATCTCCGGATCGAGCACCCGTCCGAGAGCCGCGCGCACGGCGGAAGCATCCACCGATTCGCCGGGACCTCCCTCGCGGCGGCCGCTCTCGGTGTCACCGTTCGCGGCGCCGGCCGGCAGCGCGGTCACTTGCCGACCTCGTCGGGCTCCTTCTCCCGATCCAGTTCCTCGAGCAGGGCACGCAGCTCCGCCCGGATGAAGTCGCGCGTCGCCATCTCCTTCACCGCGAGCCGTAGCGCCACGACCTCGCGCGCGAGGTACTCGGTGTCGGCCAGGTTGCGCTCGGCGCGCTGGCGGTCCTGCTCGATCTGCACGCGGTCGCGGTCGTCCTGTCGGTTCTGCGCGAGCAGGATCAGGGGAGCCGCGTAGGAGGCCTGCAAGGAGAGCACGAGGGTCAGCGCGATGAACCCGTAGTCGGCGCGGTCGAACTGCAGGCCCGAGGGCGCGAGGGTGTTCCACGTCATCCAGATGAGCACGAAGGCGCTGAGGCCGACGAGGAACCAGGGGGTGCCCATGCCGCGAGCGATCGCCTCGGTGGCACGCCCGAAACGGTCGCGGCCGGAGGGGCGGAAGCCGAAGGTCGTGCGGATGCCCTTGGGTGCGTCGAGTCGGGGCTCGTTACGGCGTGCCATGCGTCGTCCTCCTTCCGCTGGTTCGGGTCGGGATGGCTGCGGTATTCGTGCTCACGGGTTCGGGGAGATCTTCCGTGGTACTTCGCCAGTCATCCGGCAGGAGGTAGTCGAGGACGTCGTCGATGGTCACCACCCCGAGCAGGCGGTGCTTCTCGTCGACCACCGGCAGGGAGACGAGGTTGTAGGAGGCGAGGATGCGGGCCACCTCGGCCGCGCTCGTGTCGGCCATGACCGGCTCGAGGCTCGCGTCGATGAGCGTGCCGAGCCGCTCGTGCGGTGGGTAGCGCAGCATCCGCTGGAAGTGCACCACGCCGAGGAAGCGCCCCGTGGGCGGCTCGTACGGGGGCAGCGTGACGCACACCGCCGCGCCGAGCGCAGGCGCGAGCTCATGGCGCCGGATGAGGGCGAGCCCCTCGGCGACGGTCGCGTCGGCAGAGACGATGATCGGCTCGGTCGTCATGAGCCCGCCGGCCGTCTCGGGGGCGTAGCTCAGCAGGAAGCGCACATCCTCGGCCTCTTCGGGCTGCATGAGCCCGAGCAGCGCCTCGCCGCGCTCCTCCGGCAGCTGCGCGATCAGGTCGGCGGCGTCATCCGGCTCCATCTGATCGAGCACGTCGGCGGCGCGCTCGTCGCCGAGCTGGGCGAGGATGTCGATCTGATCGGTCTCGGGCATCTCCTCGAGCGCGTCGGCGAGGCGGTCGTCGGGGAGCTCCTCGGCGACCTCGATGCGGCGCTCCTCCGGCAGGTCGAGCAGCGTAGATGCGAGGTCGGCGGGCAGCAGGTCGGCGTACGTCGCGATGAGCTGTTCGGCCGACTGGGACTCGCCCGGTGCGTTCTTCTCGCGCACCCTGTCCCAGGTGGTGAGAACGGTGGAACCCTTGCCGAACGGCGCGGGGCTCGTGCGGGGGCGACGCAGGAACAGCTCGCTGACGACCCACTCGCCCGGCCCGGCCTCCTCGATCGCGACATCCTCGATCGTCGCGTCACCGGATCCGTCGCGGAGGGTCACCTGGCGGCCCAGCAGCTCGGCGATCACGCGCACCTCTCCGCCGCGCTGCTCGAAGCGGCGCAGGTTGATGAGGCCCGTCGTGATGATCTGGCCGGCGCCGATGCTCGTGACGCGGCCGATGGAGACGAAGACGCGGCGGCGACCTGGGATCTCGACGATGAGTCCGACGACGCGCGGTGAGCTCTGAGGGCGGTAGACGACGAGCACGTCGCGCACCCGGCCGACCCGGTCGCCGTTGGGGTCGAAGACGGAGCACCCCGCCAAGCGGGCGACGAAGACTCTCGTTGCGCTCACGCTCAAACCCTACCCGCCGGATGCGAGAATAGCGGGGTGACCAGCCCCTCGCCCTTCGTGCGCCGCGGCGTTCCCCTGACGGTTCCGCAGGGCGACGTGCTCGGCACCTATGACTCCTATCCGGAGGCCCAGCAGGTGGTCGATCGCCTCGCCAAGGCCGACTTCCCGGTGGCGAAGCTCGCGATCGTCGGCAATGGCCTGACGAGCGTCGAGATCGTCACCCGCAAACGCTCCTGGAACCGCGCGGCGCTCTCGGGCATGCTCTCGGGTGCGTGGTTCGGCATCTTCATGGGACTGCTGCTGAGCCTCATCTCGCCGACCTTCACGTGGCAGCTGTTCGCGGCCGCCGTCTTCATCGGCGCCGCCCTCGGCCTCTTCCTTCAGCTCATCGGCTACGCGGTCAGCCGGCGCAGTCGCGACTTCGAGTCGGTCTCGCAGGTGATCGCCGCGAACTACCAGATCGTGCTCGAGCCGGGGCAGCTCGCCCGGGCTCAGGACGCGCTCGCGCGGAACCCCTAGCGGCGGTCAGCGGTTTCGAGACGCCGCCTGCGGCGGCTCCGGGGCCACCTCGACGGTCGAGCTGGGTGCGGAGCGGCGATGCCGCGTCTCGAAACCGAGGACGTCAGCGGCGCCCGGCCTTGGCGCGGAAGAGCGCGCGGGTCAGCACGACGGCGACGACGAGGATGAGCGCGCACCAGCCGAGCGCCCACCATCCGCGGGCCCCGATGTCGGTGCCGAGAAGCAGCCCGCGGATCGTCTCGATGATCGGGGTGAGCGGCTGGTTCTCGACCACGCCGCGAAGCCATTCGGGCATCGTCTCGACGGGAACGAAGGCGCTCGAGAGATAGGGGAGGAAGAGGAGGAAGAAGCCGTACCCGCTCGCCGCCTCCGGGCTCGAAGACGCCAGGCCGATGGCAGCGAAGAGATAGGTGATGGCCAGGATGTAGCCCGCGACGAGGGCGAACGTTCCCGCCCATTCGATGGGCGAGGCGGTGGGCCGGAAGCCGAGCAGCACGGCGACCCCGATGACGATCCCGGTCGCGAGGAGGTTGCGCACGAGGCTCGCGACCACATGGCCGGCGATGACGGTGTCGGCACGGAGCGGCATCGTGCGGAACCGCTCGATGACGCCCGCCTTCATGTCGTTCGCTACGTCGACGGCCGTCGACGCGGCGCCGAATCCGGCGCAGAGCAGGATGATGCCGGGCACGACGTAGTCGACGTAGCCCCCGGTCGGATCGATCGCGCCGCCGAACACCTGGGTGAACAGCAGCATCAGGATCGTGGGCAGCGCGATCGCCATGATGAGCGCATCGGGCGTGCGCAGGGTGTGCCGCACGCTGCGGCCGACGAAGGTCGCGAGCACGGTCGTGCGGCGCGGGGGAGTCGTGAGCCGCACGGGTACGGCGTCGCCCGGGCGGGGTGCTGCGGTGAGCGTGGTCATGGTCATCCCTTCGGGGTGGCGAGCTGCGGCTCGCGGTCGGTTGCGGGGGCGGCCGTCGCCGGTGCGCCCGTGACGGCGAGGAACACGTCGTCGAGGCTGGGGGTGCGCAGGGCGACGGATGCGGTATCCGCGCCGCGGTAGTCGGCGAGCACGCGGCGCAAGCCCGCGAGCGTGCCGTCGGTGGGCAGCTCTGAGAGCACGGTGCCCGCGCCGTCGGTGACCGTGAGCACCTCGCCGCCGACGCGCGCCTTGAGCTCGTCGGCCGTGCCTTCGGCCACGACGGTGCCGTGCTCGATGACGGCGATGCGGTCGGCGAGGTGGTCGGCCTCCTCGAGGTATTGCGTCGTGAGCAGCACCGTGGTGCCGTTCGCGGTGAGGCCGCGGATCTCGTGCCACAGGGCTTGCCTGCTGCGGGTGTCGAGTCCCGTCGTGGGCTCGTCGAGGAACACCACGGGCGGGGTCAGGATGAGGCTGAGGGCGAGGTCGAGTCGCCGCCGCATGCCGCCCGAGTAGGTGCCCACGCGCCTGCGTGCCGCATCCTGGAGCCCGAAGCGTTCGAGCAGCTCCTCGGCCCGACGGCGCGCCGAGCGGCGGTCGAGACCCGAGAGCCTGCCCATCATCCGCAGGTTCTCGGCACCCGTGAGTACTTCGTCGACCGCGGCCGACTGTCCCGTGAGGCTGATGCTGCGCTTGACCAGTTCGGGTTCGCGAACGACGTCGTGGCCTGCGACGTGGGCCGTGCCCGCGTCGGGAGCTACCAGGGTGCTGAGGATGTTGATGAGGGTGGTCTTGCCCGCCCCGTTGGGGCCGAGCAAGGCGAAGACGGTGCCCGCGGGCACGGCGAGGTCGATGCTGCGCAGCACCGCATGGTCGCCGAAGCTCTTGCGGATGCCGCGGACGGTGATGGCGTCCATCGCGTATCCTTTCGATGGTGAGTGGATGCCGTAAACTGTTTACGACATATGCGTTACTGTTTAAGAGATACACAGTTCGCGACGCTCCTGTCAAGCGGCGATCCGATCCCGATACGATGAGGCACCGATGAGCGATATCCCCGCCGAACCTGAGCTGCCGCGCGCAGTCGCGCTCGCGTGGGGTGTGGCGGCCAATCCTCAGCGCGGGCCCAAGCGCGAGATGTCGATCGAGCGCATCGTCGACGCGGCGATCGAGATCGCGGATGCCGGCGGGCTCGCGGCCGTGTCGATGGCGAGCGTCGCGAGCGCGCTCGGCTACACGCCCATGTCGCTCTACCGCTACGTCACATCGAAAGACGACCTGCTCGTGCTCATGCAGGAGACGGGCGTCGGCCTGCCGCCGGAGGCGGTGCGGGAAGCGGAGGGCTGGCGCGCGGGACTGCACGCCTGGGCGGACGCCACCCTCGCGATCTACCGGGAGCACCCCTGGCTGCTGGATGTGTCGATCGACGGCACACCCCAGACCCCGAACAATCTCAGCTGGCTCGACGCGGCGCTCGAGGCGCTCATCGAGGTGCCCGCCGACTACGACGCGAAGATCGCGATCGTGCTCGCCATCACGGCGCAGGTGCGCTGGCAGGGTCTCGTGGAACGCGGCTATCAGGCGGCGGCGGCCGCGGCATCCATCGAGCCCGCCGACATCGACCGGCGCGCATCCGACGTCATCGCCGCCTTCGTCACGCCCGAGCAGTTCCCCGAACTGCATCGCGCACTCGAGGCTGGCGTCTTCGGCCCCGGTCCTGACCCGTTCGTGTTCGGACTCGAGCGGCTGCTCGACGGCGTCGCGAGCTACATCGCCGCGCTGCCCAGCGCGCCGCCGGGGGTGCCGCCCGAGCCCGACCCGCAGGAACAGCTGGTCGCGCGCGACCCGAAGGTCAAAGAAGCCGTCAAGGCGCGCCGGGAGGCGGAGAAGTCCTTGCGTGAGGCCCGCAAGCGCGAACGCGAGCGCTTCCGCGACGCGCGGGAGCGCCTCCGCCGCGGCTAGTCGTGCGGCTCAGCCCGCGAGCCAGGCCTCGACCTCGTCGGCCGTGCGCGGGATGTCGGCCGAGAGGTTCTCGGCACCGTCGGCCGTCACGAGGATGTCGTCCTCGATGCGCACGCCGATGCCGCGGTACTCCTCGGGCACGGTCAGATCGTCGGGCTGGAAGTAGAGGCCCGGCTCGATCGTGAACACCATGCCCGGCTCGAGCACGCCGTCGAGGTAGAGCTCGCGGCGCGCCTGCGCGCAGTCGTGCACGTCGATGCCGAGGTGGTGGCTCGTGCCGTGCACCATGTACCGGCGGTGGTATTGCAGCGCGGGCTCGAGGGATTCCTCGGCGCTCACCGGCAGGAAGCCCCACTCGGCCGTCTTGGCTGCGATCACCTTCATCGCCTCGGCGTGGATCTCGCGGAACCGGATGCCGGGACGCACGATCGCGAAGGCCGCATCCGCCGCCTCCCGCACCGCCTCGTACACCCGGCGCTGCACCTCGGTGAAGGTGCCGGAGACGGGCAGGGTGCGCGTGATGTCGGCCGTGTAGAGCGAGTCGAGCTCGACGCCCGCGTCGAGCAGCAGCAGGTCGCCGGGGACGACGGGGCCGTCGTTGCGGGTCCAGTGCAGGATGCACGCGTGCGGCCCCGAGGCGGCGATCGTGTCGTAGCCGACGGCGTTGCCCTCGGCCCGGGCCCGACGGTTGAAGGTGCCCTCGACGAGCCGCTCACCGCGGGGGTGCGCGACGATCTGCGGGAAGTCGGCGATGACATCGTCGAAGCCGGAACGCGTGGCGGCGATCGCCGCCCGCATCTCCGCGATCTCGTACTCGTCCTTGACGAGGCGCAGCTCGCTCACCGTGCGCAGCAGCTCCGCCTCGCTCGCGGTCGCCTCAGCGAGGTCGTCGGCGGCGGGGTCGACGCCGCGCAGCACGAGCACCTCGTCGCCGGGTGCCTCGAGCTCGCTGAGCGGACGGGTCGTCAGGGCGAGGTCTGCGGCGACGTGGGCGAGCGAGGGGCGCGGGCCGGTCCAGAACTCGCCGATCGCGGCGTTCGCGTAGAACTCCTCGGTGTCGCGGCCCGCCGTGGGCGTGAAGTAGAGCGTGGCGGGGGCGTCATCTCCCGGGCCGATCACGAGCACGGCGCCCGGCACCGTGTCGCTCGCCCAGCCGGTGAGATGCGAGAACGCCGAGTGTGCGCGGTAGGGGTAGTCGGTGTCGTTCGAGCGCACCTTCGCCGGGCCGGCGGGGATCACGAGGGTCGCGCCGGGGAACTTCGCGGCGAGGCGCAGGCGGCGAGCGGCGGCGAACGCGGCCTGCTCGCGCGGCGACGGTGCCGCATCCGCTCGCTCGGCCCAGCCGCTGAAGATGAACTCGCGGAAGGCGTCGGAGGTGGGGGTCGTGGAGCGGTTCGCGGTCGCCGAGGTGGTGGCGGCCGAAGAGCGCTCCGTCGTGTCGACGGGGGTGGTGTCTGCCATGCCCTCCATCCTCCCACTCCGAGGCCGGGTTCCCAGCTCCAGTTAGGAGCGGCCCGCCGGACGCAGCTGCGCGACCACCGGGCGGTGGTCGGAACCTGCGCCGTCGCGTGACTCGATCACGCGGAAGCCGACGGGTTGCCATGCGGGAGTCGCGAGCACATGGTCGATCAGGGCACCCAGCACGGGCGGCAGGAGCGTCGGCCAGGTGCCGACGGCGGCCGCGCCCACGGCGCGCGCGACGTCGTCGCACGACGCGAGGCCCACATCCGACCCGAAGCCCGCCCAGTGGTCGAGTGTGGAGTTCAGGTCGCCGACGACGATGAGGTTCGCCTCGGCGTCGGCGCAGCGCTCGGCCAGCCAGGCGAGGCCGTCGCGCCAGTTCTGCATCTCGCCCGGCACCGGGGCGACCGGATGCGCGGCCACGAAGGTCGGGCCGGTTCCGTCGACGGGCACCGCGACGACGCTCGGCAGGGTGGGGGTCGTGCCGACGGTGTCATCGCGCACATACGCGCCGAGCGCGGAGCTGACGAGCAGCACCGTCGAGCGTGCCTTCGAGATCTGATCCGCCTGCAGGTCGATGAGCGTCATCTCACGACCGGATGCTGCGAGCAGCGCACGTACCTGCTCGCCCGCCTCGTGGCTCGTCTCGGGCAGGGCCACGACATCCGCATCGACCTCGACCGCGAGCTCGGCGATCGCCTCGGCACCGGGCGCGTCGCCGAGCGTGTTCCACGACAGCACGACGAGGTCGCCGTCGGCGACGGTCTGGAACTCGCCGCCGCCGAAGCCCCGCACCGCGAGCACGCCGGTCGAGATGACGCCGAAGGCGAGCAGCAGCACGGCGAGACCGGCGAAGAAGCGCCGCGCCCGCGGGGTGAGAAGGGCGAAGAGCGTCATGAGCACCGCGAGCAGCACCGCGACGAGGGCCGCGATGCCGCGCAGCGACACGAGCTGGGCCACCCCCATGGCCTGCTGCAGCCCGAACAGCTGGGGCCAGCAGGCGACGAGCAGCAGGACGGCGAGGACAAGGGTGACCGCGGCGGCGAGCAGGCGTGCGATCATCGCGTCGAGCCTAGGCGACATCTCTGGGCGAGGGCCGACGCGGTGAAGCTGCAGGCTGATCCGGCCGCGGCGCGGCCGCCCAGGTGCTCAATGCGCGGTTCAGCCTGTATCTGCGACGCCGACGCGGTCGTCCTAGCATGAGGGGATGCCGGGACCCATCGATCTGCACGCGCACTCGAGTGTGTCCGACGGCACGGAGTCGCCCGCGGAGCTCGTCGCCGCGGGGGTCGCCGCGGGCCTCGGCGTGCTCGCCATCACGGACCACGACTCCACGGCCGGCTGGGATCAGGCCATCGATGCCGCCGACGGCACGGGCCTCGAGCTCGTGCCCGGCATCGAGCTCTCCACCCAGCTCGACTACGCGAGCGTGCACATCCTGGGCTACCTCGTCGACCCCGCCGACCCTGCACTGGTCGCGGCGACCTCCGAGATCCGCTCCGAGCGTCTGCATCGCGCCGAGTCGATGGTGGCCCGCATCGGGCGCGACTACGCCCTCGACTGGGATGACGTGCTCGCTCAGGCGACCCCCGGCGCCACGATCGGACGCCCGCACATCGCCGATGCGCTCGTCGCCCGCGGTCACGTGAGCGACCGCTCAGCCGCGTTCCAGACGATCCTGCACTGGCAGGGCGGGTACTACCGCCCGCACGAGGCCCCGCTGCCCGTGGAGGGCGTGCGGCTCATCACCGAGGCGGGCGGGGTCGCCGTGATCGCGCATCCCGGCGCGCGCGGTCCGCAGCGGGTGCTGTCGGACACGCGGATGCGGGCTCTCGTCGATGCGGGTCTCTTCGGTCTGGAGCTGGATCACCGCGACAACCCGCCCGCCGGACGCGGGCACTGGATCGACCTCGCGCAGCGCTTCGGCCTCGTCACGACCGGCTCGAGCGACTATCACGGCGCGGGTAAGCCCAACCGGCTCGGTGAGAACACGACCTCGCGTGAGGTGTACGACGCCATCGTGGCCCGCGCCAGCGGCTCGCGGCCGTTCCGCACGGGCTGAACCGCACTCAGCCCGGCGAGAGATCCCACGTCTCGGGCGTCGCGTCCGGCACGCTCACCACGAGACGGTGCTCGGTGCAGGTCATGGCGAGCAGGGTGCCGGGTTCGGCATCCCACGGGAACAGCGGCGCCGCCACGCTCGTGCCCGCGGTGCGGGTGCCGTCCTCGGCGACGGATGCGGCATCCGTCACCGTCTCGACCGCGCGCACCGAGGTGAGGGCGAGCACGCCGCCGGGTTCCGGCACGGCGTAGCGACCGCGGAGCTCTCGCATGTAGGCCGTGCTCTCGCGGCCGCCGCCCGAGAAGAACAGCTCGAACGTCACACCGCTCGCCGTGAACGTCCAGCTCGGATCCGGCCCGCGTGTGAAGATCAGCTCCGCCGTTCCGGTGACGGCTCCGCCGTCGAGCTCGTGCTCGCGGGCCGCCGCCTCGTACCACTCGCGGTAGATGGTGTCGAGATCGAGAGTCCAGGGGGAGTGATCGGCGAGACAGCGGTAGGCGGATGCCACCTCACGCGACTGCGTGACGCTCGGAGTGGGCTCGGATACGGGCGCGCCGGCGCATGCGCTGAGCGTGAGGGCGAGGCAGAGGCTCGCAGCCATCGCGCGAGGAGCTCGCATGTGTCGACCTCCTCGCGCTGATGCGTTCTCAGTATCGCGAGCGCGCGTGCCGTGGCAAAGCGTTCAGCCGACGGGAGGCGGGGTGGGGGCGCCCGTCGCACCGCCGCTGCGACGGCGACGGCGGCGGCGCTTGGCCGGCGCAGCGTTGCCGTCGTGGTGCTCGGTGCCCTTGCCGTCATGCGTGCCGGCGCCCTCGGGTCGCGCTGACGCGCCCTGCGCACCACCGGATCCGCTGCCGCTCGACCCGCCGCGCGTGCGGCGCCGCGAGCGCGACCGCTCGCCCGACTCGGAACCGCCCGAACCGCCGGCGCCCGATCCCGCGCGGGGTGCACGCTCGGCGGCCGGCGCCGCAGGCTTCAGCCTGCCCTTGGTGCCCTCCGGGATGTCGAGGTCGGTGTAGAGGTGCGGCGACGAGGAGTAGGTCTCGATCGGCTCGGGGATGCCCATGTCGAGACCCCGGTCGATGAGGCGCCACTTGTGCATGTCGTCCCAGTCGACGAACGTCACGGCGATGCCCGTCTTGCCGGCACGGCCGGTGCGGCCGGCGCGGTGAAGGTACGTGTCGGCGTCGTCGGGCACGGTGTGGTTGATGACGTGGGTGACGTCGTTGACGTCGATGCCGCGGGCGGCCACATCCGTCGCGATGAGGATGTCCTTCTTGCCGGCCTTGAACGCGGCCATCGATCGCTCGCGCGCGTCCTGGCTCATGTCGCCGTGCACGGCGCCCGCGTTGAAGCCGCGGTCGTTGAGCTCCTCCACGAGCTTCGCGGCGGCGCGCGTGGTGCGCGTGAAGATGACCGTCTTGCCGCGCCCCTCCGCCTGGAGGATGCGCGAGATGACCTCGTCCTTGTCGAGCGAGTGCGCGCGGTAGATGACGTGCTTGATGTTGGCCTGCGTGAGCCCCTCGTCGGGGTCGGTCGCGCGGATGTGGATGGGCCGGTTCATGAAGCGGCGCGCGAGGGCCACGACGGGGCCCGGCATCGTGGCCGAGAACAGCATCGTGTGCCGGGTGGGGCTCGTCTGGGCGAAGAGCTTCTCGACATCCGGCAGGAAGCCGAGGTCGAGCATCTTGTCGGCTTCGTCGAGCACCATGACCTGCACGTCCTTGAGGGAGAGCAGGCGCTGACCGGCCAGGTCGAGCAGGCGGCCCGGGGTGCCGACGACGATCTGGGCGCCCGCCTTGAGCTCCTCCACCTGGCCCTCATAGGCCTTGCCGCCGTAGATGGCGGCGATCTGGGTGGGGCGGTTCGAGGCCGCGAGCTCGAGGTCTTCGGCCACCTGCACGCACAGTTCGCGCGTCGGCACGACGATGAGCGCCTTGACGCCCGGTGCGGGGTTCTCGCCGAGCGCCTGGATGACGGGGAGGCCGAAGCCGAAGGTCTTGCCGGTGCCGGTCTTGGCCTGGCCGATGATGTCCTGCTTGGCGAGGCCGAGGGGGATGGTCTGGGTCTGGATGGGGAAGGGCTCGATGATGCCCTTCGCCGCCAGCGCGTCGACCATGTCCTGGTCGATGTTGAGGTCGCTGAAAGTCAAGGAATACCTGTCTGTGGGTGTGAGAGGGCCAGTCTACCGGGCGGGTTCCCGAGGGCGCGGGATGAGACCTCTACACTGGCTCGGTGGCCTGGTTCCGTCGTCGTTCGCGTCCGCGCCCGGGGACGCTGCACGTGGCCCCCCGCTCGGAGACCGTCGCGGTCGCACGCGTCGAGCTGCGCGACCTGGCCCCTTCGCCCGCCCGGTTCCTCGGCCAGACGGCCTATCTCACGATCGTGCTGTTCGAGAACCTGGGCCGCGCGGTGACGACCGCCCCGACGACGGATGCCAAGTCGCGGCTCGCGCGCGCCGCATCCGAGATGCTCGCGATGCACGAGGGCCTCTCGGCCGAGCTGGAGCGCATGGGCGCCGACCCGGCCGAGGAGATGGAGCCGTTCCGGGTGCCGCTGGACGACTACCAGCGCCGCACGAAGGGCGCCGACTGGTACGAGATCCTCGTGACCTGCTACCTCACCAACGGCTTCCTGCTCGACTTCTTCGCGGGGCTCGCATCCGGGCTGCCCGACGAGCTCGACGACCGGGCCGCCACGCTGCTGCAGCGCCGCGAGGGCGAGGCGGTGCTCGTCGAGGAGCTGCGGCTCGCGATCGAGGACAATCCGCGGCTCGCGTCGCGGCTCGCGATGTGGGGCCGTCGCCTCGTGGGCGACACGATGCTCGTGGCACGGCTGGCGATCGCGCAGCACCCCGAGGCCTCCGAGGAGCGCGTGGACCCCGTGTTCACGGAGCTCATTGCGGCCCACACGCGCCGGATGGACAAGCTCGGCCTGACCGCCTAGCGCGGGATGCGGCCGCCCGTCTGCCGCGCGGTTCCGCCTCTTCAGGATTCGTAACTCAGGAGGCGTGCCCCGTTTCAGCGCGGGCACCGCAGCTGGGCGCGCTCGTTCCTGAGTTGCGTCAGGGTTCGTCGGTCGTGAGGGCGCCGTCGGCTCCTGCACATCTCGGAGTGCCACGCCTTCTTCGCCATTCGTCTCCGGTCTCGGATGCGACCCCCGCGCGGTCTGAAGGATCGTCGCGTGGTCCGACCCCTTCCTCCCGCGCATCCCCGCCTCCTCTTCGCCGCACAGGACGTGCTCACGCGGCGAGAGCTGCTCGCGCGAGGCGCGACCGTCACCCAGCTCGCCGCGTCGGTGCATGACGGGAGCCTCATCCGCATCCGCCGTGGCTACTACGGGCGTCCCGACCTCGAGGTCGAAGTGCAGCGCCCGGTGCGCGTCGGCGGGCGGCTCTCGTGCACCTCGGAGCTGCGCCGGCGTGGGGTGTGGACGCTCCGCGACGACGAGGTGCACGTGCAGATCGCACCCAACGCAGCTCGGCTCCGAGACCGGGATGACCGCACGCAGCCGATGCGCTTCGACGAACCGGGGTGTCGCATCCATTGGCGCGACGTCATCCGGCCGAACGCAGCCGACCATTCCCACGTCGCCCTGGTGGACGCGCTGCTCACCGTCGCGCTCTGCCGCCCGGAGCGGGAGGCGCTCGCCGCACTCGACAGCGCGTTGCACCAGCGGCTCATCAGCCGCGCAGAGCTCCGGCTCATCGCGGCCGAGTTGCCCGAGTCACGCCGCCGGCTCATCGAATGGGCCGACGCGCGCATCGAGTCGGGCATCGAGACCTTCATCGTGTATCTCTGTCGCGTGATGGGGCTGCGCGTCGAGATCCAACCGGTTGTCGCAGGTGTGGGACGCGCGGACGCGAAGATCGAGGGGGTGCTCATCATCGAGGCGGACAGCCATGAGTTCCATGACGCCGAGGTCACCGCCCGGGATCGTCGGCGCGATGGGGGGTATGTGCGCGCCGGGTATACACCGCTGCATTTCCGCTTCGCGCAGATCGTGTACGAGCCGCGTGACGTGGCGGAGACGATCCTGGCGGCGCTCATCGCCCATCGTGGCTGTCGCAACTCAGGAGAACTTGTGCGTCGCGCCCGCCGCCGGCTGGATGCCGCCGGTATCTCCTGAGTTGCGGAACGTCGGGTTGTCGTAACTCAGGAAGAAGGGCGCTGCTGAGGCACACGGATGCGAGAACGCGTCGTCGCTCCTGAGTTGCGAAAAACGTCGGCGAGAAGACCGCCTAGCGCGGGATGCGGCCGCCCGTCAGCTCATGCAGAGCACGGGCGTCGGCGGCGTCGCGCGTGCGGGGCAGGATGAGGGCGACGGCGAGGTCGGCGGCGATGCCGGCGAGCAGGGAGACCGTCCAGATCCAGCCCCCGTCGAAGGGCCAGCCGAGCCACACGAGCAGGGCCCACACGGCGGAGGTGGCAGCCGCTCCGACCGCGGGCAGGAGCGCGAGGCCGTAGGTGCGGCGACCCGGTACGAGGTAGCGGATCAATCCGCCGAGGCCGGCGCCGATGACGGTGACGAAGACGATCTCCACGCCGCGATCCTAGGCGATCGGGGTCTCAGGCGACGAAGCCGACCCGACGGGTCTCGCCCTCGCCGATCTCGACGTAGGCGAGCGCCGCGGTCGGAACGACGTACACCTTGCCCTTGTCGTCGGTCAGGCTCAGGAACTTCGCGTCCGACGAGAGCGCGTCCGCGACGATCTTCTCGACCTCGGCGGGGGTCTGCGCGCTCTCGAAGGAGAGCTCGCGGGCGGTGTTGGCGATACCGATGCGAATGTCCACGTGTTGAGCGTAGATGATGCCGACGGGCGGCATCCGGGGCGTTCTCCCTGGGCGGAAAGCGGGGGCGCGGATGCCGTCGCCGTCCTCGGATGCGGTGTCGCCGCCGCCCGATACGGTAGCCGCATGCCCGATACCCGGTTCGCCGTCGAGCGCGACGAGGAGGCCCGCGCGGTCGCACTCGACGCCTCGCAGGCCGCCGTGCTCGCGCTGCCGGACGACGCATCCGCCGCCGTGCTCGGGGCGCCGGGCACCGGCAAGACCACGACGCTCGTCGAGCTCGTGGCCGATCGGGTGGCACGCGGCTGGGCGCCCGAGCAGCTGCTCGTGCTCGCCCCCTCGCGCGCCTCGGCGGCACGTCTGCGCGACCGGCTGGCGCGACGGATCGGCGTGCCGACCGACGGGCCGCTCGCGCGCACCGTCGCCTCGCTGGCCTACGAGGTCGTCGGGGCCGCGGCGCGGCTGGCCGGGCATCCGGCGCCACGGCTGCTCACCGGGACGGAACAGGACGCGGACATCGCGGCCTACCTCGCGGGCCACATCGCCGACGGCACCGGGCCCGACTGGCCCGACCCGCTCACGCCCGAGGTGCGCGAGCTGCGCGGCTTCCGCAGCGAGCTGCGCGAGTTCATGGCGCGCGCCACCGAGTACGGGGCCGATGCCGACCGCATCGTACGACTCGCCCGGCAGGCGGGGCGCGATGACTGGGCCGCCGCCGCCGCGTTCATGCGCGAGTACGCCGCGACCCAGGCCCAGAACCGCCCCGAGCAGTTCGACGCCGCCGAGATCGTGAGCTTCGCGGTGCGTGCGATCCGCGACGGCGGCGATGACGACCGCGTCTCCCGCCTGCGGCTCGTGCTCGTCGACGACCTGCAGGAGGCCACCGAGTCGACGATGGCCGTGCTGCGGGCGCTCCTCGACCGCGGGGTCGCGGTCATCGCCTTCGGCGACCCGGATGTCGCGGCCAACGCCTTCCGCGGGGGAGAGGCGGATGTCGTGGGTCGCTTCGCCGCAGCCCTCGGCATCGCCGACGGCGACCGGCTCGTTCTCGAGACCGTTCACCGCGGGGGGCCCGGACTGCGCGCCCTTGTGGCGCGCACGGTCGAGCGCATCGGCACGGCGGCGGCGGGGCCGCAGCGGCGGGCCGTGGCGTCGCGCGATGCGATCGCGGAACAGCATCCCGATCGCCCGGCGGTCGCGACGCTGCGCGCCACGACGCCCGCGCGTCACGCCGCCGCCATCGCACGCGTGCTGCGCGAGGAGCATCTGCTGCACGGCGTGCCCTGGTCGCAGCTCGCGGTCGTCGTGCGTTCGGGGGCGCAGATCCCCGAGCTCGCACGGGCTCTCTCGCGGGCCGAGGTGCCCACGCGCACGACCGGTCGCGGCACGCCGCTGCGCGACGATCCCGCTCCGCGTGCTCTGCTCGCGATCGTCGAGGTCGGCATCGGCAGGCGCGCGCTCGACGCCGAGACGGCGGCTGCGCTGCTCACGGGCCCCTTCGGCGGGCTCGACCCGCTGGGCCTCCGCAGGCTTCGGCTCGCACTTCGCCACGAGGAGCTCGCGGGCGGCGGCACCCGCCCCGGCGCCGAGCTCGTGGCCGGGGCGCTCGCTGCGCCCGGCCGACTCGCCACGATCCAGGGGCGCGCAGCGAAACGGGCCGCCCGGCTCGCCGAGACCCTCGAGGTGCTGCGCGGCATGGCCGACGACGCCACGATCGAGGAGCTGCTCTGGACGGCGTGGGAGCGCAGCCGCGTGGCGGAGTCGTGGCGGCGGGCGGCACTCGGCAGCGGGATCGAGGCGGCCGAGGCCAATCGCGACCTCGACGGCGTCGTCGCCCTCTTCGCGGCTGCGAAACGCTACGTCGAGCAGCGTCCCGTCGACAAGCCCGACACCTTCCTCGAGCACGTGCTCGACTCCGACATCGCCGACGATCTGCTGGCGCCCCCGCGCGCCGACGACGCCGTTCTCGTCGCCACGCCGTCCGCGCTCGTCGGGCTCGAGTTCCGCACCGTCGTCGTCGCCTCGCTGCAGGACGGCGCCTGGCCCAACCTGCGTCCCCGTGGATCCCTGCTCGCCCCTCAGCGTCTCGTGCGTGCGCTCGAGGGTCGCGACACCGGATCGATCGATGAGCGCAAGCTCGTGCTCGACGACGAGCTGCGGATGTTCGCGCTCGCGATCTCGCGCGCATCCGAACGCGTCGTGCTCGCCGCGGTCGACAACGACGACGAGACCTCGAGCGTGCTGTTCTCGCTCGCACCGGATGCGGTCGAGCTGCTGCGGCCACAGGACGGTCGGGCTCCCCGCTTGAGCACGACGCCCCTCACGCTGCGCGGTCTCACCGGACTGCTGCGTCGCGATCTCGCGCGCGCCGCTGCCGCGGGAGCGGGCGGGGCGGCGACCTCCGCTGCCGACTCGGCATCCCTGCTCGCGGCGCTCGCCGAACAGCGGGTCACGGGTGCCCACCCGGATGAGTGGCTGGGCCTGCGGGAGCCGTCGACGGATGCGCCGCTCTTCTCCGACGAACCCGTGCGGGTCTCGCCCTCGCAGCTCGCGAACGTGGAGGAGTCCCCACTCGATTGGGCCGTCTCGCGCCTCGCGGGCGGCAGCTCCTCGATCGCCATGAGCGTCGGCACGATCGTGCACTGGGCGATGGAGACGGCCGAATCGCCCGAGGTCGAGGCCCTGTGGGCGCAGGTCGAGCGGCGTTGGCCCGAGCTGCCCTTCGATGCTCCGTGGATCGCCGAGTTCCAGCGCCGCGCGACGCTCGGGCTCGTCCGGGCGCTCGCCGAGTACCTGCGCGACTTCACCGCCCACGGCAAGACGCTCGTGGCGGCCGAGGGCCGGTTCCGCTTCCCGGTGGCCGACGACGTCATCGTGTCGGGCAGCATCGACCGCGTCGAGCTCGCTCCCGGCGGTGAGGTCGTCATCGTCGACCTCAAGACGGGCAACCCGGAGACCTCGCAAGCCGTCATCGACGCGCATCCGCAGCTCGCCACGTATCAGCTCGCCTACCGCGAGGGCGTGCTCGACGAGTTCCTCGCGCCGCACGGCGAGCATCGTGCCGGCGGCGCCAAGCTTGTGTTCGTGAAGTCGGGCGTGCGCGGCAAGCTCTATCGCGAGGGCGTGCAGCTCGTGCTCGATGAGGAGTCGCTCACGGGCTTTCGGGATCGGATCCTCGAGGCTGCGAAGATCATGGCGGCGGCGAGCTTCGAGGGGCCGCGCGACGCGCGCGAGTTCCGCGGCAAGCCCGTGCCCGAGTCGCTGCTGCCCCGTGTGCCGGAGGTGACGCATGACTGACGTCACCGCCCGGCGGATCGCGGAGGCGCTCGCCGAGGTGCGCGGCGAGCCCGTGCGCTACCCGACGCCCGAGCAGCAGGGCGTGATCGAGGCCGACCCTCACGAACCCGCGCTCGTGGTGGCGGGCGCGGGGTCGGGCAAGACCGAGACGATGGCCAACCGCGTGCTCTGGCTCGTGGCGAACCGGCACCTGAAGCCCGCCGAGGTGCTCGGCCTTACCTTCACGCGCAAGGCCGCCGGTGAGCTCGCCGAGCGCATCCGCACCCGCCTCGCCGAGCTGCACACCGCGGGACTCGCACCCGACGACCACGACCTCTTCGATGCTCCCGAGATCTCCACCTACAACTCCTTCGCGAGCACCGTCTTCCGCGACAACGCCCTCGTGCTCGGCCGCGACGGCGACGGCGTCGTGCTGGGGGAGGCGGCCGCCTGGCAGCTCGCGCGCAACGTCGTCGTGCGCAGCACCGATCCGCGGCTCGAGCAGCTCGACAAACGTCTCGAAGCGGTCGTCGAGGCGACGCTGCAGATCGCGCGGGGCCTCGCCGACAACGACGCCGACCCCGAGCGGGTACGGGCGATCGGTCGCCGTTTCGCAGGGCTGCCGGAGCTGCCCCTCGGCGGCACGGCCGAGTACGCATCCGATGTGGAGCGGATGCGCGAGATCGCGCAGCTCGAGCTGCTCGTCGATCTCGCCCGGGAGTACGACGAAGCCAAGCGCCTGCGCGGCGCGGTCGACTTCGCCGATCAGGTGGTGCTCGCCCTGCACGCGGTGCGCGCTCGCCCCGCCGCCGTCGAGGAACTGCGCGCGCGATTCCGGGTGGTGCTGCTCGACGAATACCAGGACACCTCGGTCGTGCAGACCGACCTGCTCGCCGAGCTCTTCGCCGGCACTCCCGTGACCGCCGTCGGCGACCCCAATCAGTCGATCTACGGATGGCGTGGCGCGAGCGCCTCGAACCTGCGCGAGTTCCGCCCCCGCTTCCGGCGTCGCGACGGCCAGCCCGCCACATGCTTCACGCTCGCGACCAGCTGGCGCAACGGCACGCGCATCCTCGACGCGGCCAACACCCTCGTGGGAGCGAGCACCGGCGAGGGGGCCGACGTGCCGACCCTCGAGGCGCGGCCGGGAGCCAGCGGGTTCGCGGTCGACAGCGTCTATCCCGAGACGGTCACGGAAGAGGCCGCAGCGGTGGCCCGGTGGCTGCGTCAGCGGCTCGAGGAGGCGCGCACGCACACCGGGAGGCCGGCATCCGCGGCTCTGCTGCTGCGCGCCCGCAAGACGCAACCGCACTTCCTCGACGCCATGCGCGAGGCCGGGGTGCCGTACCACGTGCTGGGCGTCGGCGGGCTGCTCGCCGAGCCCGAGATCGCCGACCTCGTGAGCGCCCTGCGCGTGCTCGACGATCCGGATGCGGGACTCGAGCTGCTGAGGCTGCTCGCGGGTGCGCGCTGGCGCATCGGCGTCGCCGACCTCGACGAGCTGCGCGAGGTGGCCGGCTGGCTCGCCCGCCACGACAGCGCCGAGAGCGGCATCCTCTCCGACGAACTGCAGCAGCGCATCCGGGAATCGGTCGCGGGAGATGACGGCGGGTCGATCGTCGACGCCCTCGAGTTCATGGGACGCGCCGCCGACGGGCACCGGGCTCTCGAGGGTTTCAGCGCCGAGGGGCTCGCGCGGCTGCGGGCCGCGGCCGCGACGTTCGACCGGCTGCGCTCGCGCACCGGGCTCGAGCTGCCGGAACTGCTCGTGCTCGTGGCCCACGAGTTGCGTCTCGACATCGAGATCGCCGCGAACGAGACGCGCACCGCGGGCGAGGCGAACCTCGACGCCCTGCTCGACGCGCTTTCCGGCTACCTCGCGATCGCGGAGACGGCGACGCTCTCGGGCTTCCTCGCCTGGCTGCGAGAGGCGGAGCAGCGCGAAGACCTCACGCCCCGTCCCGAGGATCCAGAACCCGGCACCGTGCAGGTGCTCACGATCCACGGTGCGAAAGGTCTCGAGTGGGACATCGTGGCCGTGCCGCGTTGGGTGGAAGACGAGCTGCCCGCCGCACCGATCGAGGGGTACGGCGGCTGGCTCGGCTTCGGCAGGTTCCCGTGGCCCGAACGCGGTGACCGTGATCACCTGCCCCGCCTCGACCTCGATGCGGTGACGACGCGCAAGGAGTACGTCGCCGAGGTGAAGCGCTTCCGCGGTGACGTCGTCGAGCACTATCGAGCCGAGGAGCGGCGACTCGCCTATGTGGCGGTCACCCGCGCGCGCGACCACCTGCTGCTGTCGGGCTCGTTCTGGGCTGGTCAGAAGAAGCCGCGCACACCGAGCGGCTTCCTGCTCGAGCTCGCCGCCGCGGGCATCGTCTCGGAACCGCCCGCAGCATCCGCGACGACGGAGCTGCCCGAGGGTGCCGAGGCGGAGTGGACGGTGTGGCCCAACGAGCCGTTCGGGTCGCGGGCCGCCGCCGTGCGTGCCGCCGCGGATGCCGTGCGTGCCGCGGCGCCCGCCCTCGTGGGCCGGTGGGCTCGAGAGGCGCAGCTGCTGCTCGAGGAGCGCGAGCGTCGGCGCACCCGCGAGGGCGTCGTGCCCCTTCCCGTGCGCATCCCCGCCTCGGCCTTCAAGGACTACGTGAGCGATCCGGATGCCGTGGCCGCTGAACTGCGTCGCCCCATGCCCGAGCGCCCTTACCGCGCCACGCGCCTCGGCACCCTGTTCCACTCCTGGGTCGAGGAGCGCTACGGCCGCGTCGGCGGCGCCGACGAGCTCGACGCCGAGCCGTTCGAACTCGACACCGACGGCGACCTCGTCGATGCCGACCGCCTCGCGGAACTGCAGGCGACGTTCGAGCGCTCGCCCTGGGCGCAGCTGAAGCCCGTCGAAGTCGAGCGGGAGATCCATCTGCCCTTCGATGGGCGCGTGGTCATCTGCAAGATCGACGCCGTCTACCGCCACGGCGAGCGCTACGAGGTGGTCGACTGGAAGACCGGCAAGGCGCCGCGCGACGACGCCGACCTCGAGCGGAAGCAGCTGCAGCTCGCCCTCTACCGGCTCGCCTATGCACGCTGGGAAGGCATCGACCCCGCCCTCATCGATGCCGCCTTCTACTTCGTGCAGGACGACCTCGTCATCCGTCCCGAGCACGTCGACACCGAGGAGCAGCTGCTCGCTCGCTGGCGCGCCGTGTTCGGCTCGACCTCCTGAGCCCACCGCCGGGGTGCCGATCCGTCTGCTGACGGGGAGAACTGCAGGAGACTCGCGCCGGCGTCCCTGTCATGTCGGGGTGCCGGCCCGCGCGCGCGGCGAATCTCCTGCATTTCTCACGTGGGCGCCGGCAGGAGGAGCCGTCGTTACCGGGCTGCCGCGTGGATGGCGTTGGCGAGGGCGTCGACGGGTTCGCGGGAGGAGCGCGGGTTCGAGAGCAGAGCGAAGTCGACTTCGCCCAGCCGGGGCAGCTCGAAGGTGCCCGTGACCTCGACGAGGTCGTCGGGGATGAGCAGCCGCGGGAACACGGCGATTCCGATACCGGCTCGCAGCGCGGCGAGCGCTCCATTGACCTCACGCACGTTGCACGTGATGCGCCAGGTGCGTCCGGCATCCTCGAGGGCGCGGATGGCGGCGTCACGCGAGTAGCTGGGGGCCTGGTAGACGATGAGCGGCACCGTCGCATCCGGTTCGAGTCGGAGCGAGCGGTGTGCGATCCACACGAGCCGCTCGCGGCGCACCGTGCGTCCCTCGGTCGTGCCCGGATCCTGTTTGACGTAGACGAGGTCGAGCTGCCCCGCGGCGAGTCGGCGCGCGATGTAGCCGCTCTGCCCGACCGTGAGCTCGAGGTTGATCTGCGGGTACAGCTGCCGGAAGTCGCGCAGAACCTGCGGCAGATGCGTGAGGGCGAGGTCGTCGGCCGCGCCGAAGCGCAGGCGGCCGCGCATGGCCGACCCGACGAAGTAGGCGGCGGCCTCGTCGTGCGCGGCGAGGATCGTGCGGGCGAAGCCGAGCATCGCGTCGCCGTTGTCGGTGAGCTGCACCGCCCGGGTGTCGCGCGAGACGAGCACTCGACCCGCGGCGGTCTCGAGCTTGCGCACCTGCTGACTGACGGTGGGCTGGCTGATGCCGAGCAGCTCGGCCGCGCGCGTGAAGCTCGAGGTGTCGGCCACGGCGACGAAGGTGCGCAGCAGCACGGGATCGAACATCGGGCCTCCGGCCGTTCATTCGGTAATCGAATGGGAGTTATAGACAGGATAGCTCGCGGCAATGTAATGACCGATCTAGCCTTGAATCGTGTCAGCTCCACCTCCGCCCGACCTTCCGGCCGAGGGAGTGCCCGCCATCACGGAGCCGATCCCGACGTTCGAGCGGCGGCCCACCTTCCGCCAGAGCTTCGCCGCGCTCTCCGTGTTCAACTACCGGCTCTACCTCGGGGCGCTCATCCTCGGCAGCACGGGCGGATGGATGGCGCGCGTCGCCATCGACTGGCTGGTTCTCGAGCTCACGGGCGACATCGCCCTCGTCGGAATCGCCGTCGCGCTGCAGTTCGCACCCACCCTGCTGCTCGGCGTCTGGGCGGGTGTGCTGTCGGACCGCGTTCCCCGTCGCACGGTGCTGCTCATCACGCAATCCGTCGCGACCATCTCCAACGGCGTGCTCGCGGTGCTCGTGCTCACGGGGCACGTCGCCGTCTGGCAGGTGCTCATGATCGCCGGCATCACGGGTGTGGCCGGCGCCATCGAGGGACCCAGCCGGTCCGCGTTCGTCTCCGAGATGGTCGGCACCCACCGACTGCGCGGCGCCATCAGTCTCAACGCCACCACCTTCCACCTGGGCGGCCTGCTCGGCCCCGCGATCAGCGGCGTGCTCATCGCGGCGGTCGGATCGGGCTGGTCGATCGCCGTCAACGCATCCACGACCGCGATCGCCGTGCTCGCGATCGCCCTCATGCGCGTGCACGAGCTCGTGCCGGTGCCACGCCAGCCGGCGGCGCGCGGCCAGGTGCGCGAGGCGGTGCGATACGCCTGGCGCAAGCCCGCCATCCGCTGGAGCCTCGCGCTGCTGATCCCGGTCTCGGTGTTCGGCATGAACCTGCCGGTGCTCTTGGCATCCGCGGCGGATGAGACCTTCGGCACGGGCGCGACCGGCTACGGGCTCTACAACTCGCTCTGCGCGGGTGGAGCGTTCCTCGGCGCCATTCTCTCGTCGCGGCGCCGCAGCCTGCGCCTGTGGGATGTCGTGGGCTTCACGGTGTTGTACGGCGCGGTGACGATGCTGGCCGGGTGGGACGGCTGGTACCCCGTGTTCCTGTCGGCGCTCGTGGGTGTGGGCGTCAGCCGCCTGCTGTTCGCGATGAGCGCCGAGGCGCTCGTGCAGCTCTCGACCAACCCCGCCATCCGAGGACGCGTCGTGTCGTTCTACATCATGGTGCTCATGGGCGGTCAGGCCGCGGGCGGCGTCGTCATGGGGTGGATCGCCGAGAACCTCGGCGGGCAGCTCGCGTTCCTCATCGCGGGCGCCGTGCCGCTCGTATGTGCGCTCGTGCTCGGTGCCTCCCTCGCGCACCGCCAGGAGCTGCGACTGCGCGTCGATCTGCGCCGCCCGCGCCGCCTGCTCACCGTGGTGCGGCGGACGCCGCTCGTGGAGTAGCTCTGCCTCGCTAGGAGACCCGCTCGGCGCGGTCGAGCAGCGCCTCCACCTCGTCGACCGCCAGGATCGGCAACGTCGGCGGCGAGATGGACTCCGCGGAGTCGCCGACTCGCTCGTCGACGAGCTGCGACATCATCCGCACCGCGTCGTCGACGATGGCCGTGTCGCGCTGCTCGGTTCCGTGCAGCAGCCAGCGGGCCACCTCGAGCTCGGAGTGCAGCGTGGCGCGTTGGCGCAGGCGGCGGTCGACGGTGCCGCGCACGCGCGTGTAGGCGTCGAAGGCGGCGTCGGCGATGCCGTCGCGACGGATGCCGAGCAGCCAGAACAGGTCGCGTGCGGGGTCGGCGACCCGCAGCGCGTGCCAGCCGAGCACGCCGGTCACGTCTCCCGAGCTCGCGAGGAACGAGGTGGCGCCCAGGTCGCCGTTGACGACGGTGGGCGTGTACTGCCAGAGGCCGCTGTCTTCTCCGGCCTGTTCCCAGCGTTGCAGCAGTGCGGCGGGTACGAGCCCGGTGGCGGCGGCCCGGTCGACGAGGGCCAGCATCGCGCGATGTGCGTCGACGGACGACTGGGTGGGCAGGCCCGCATCGGTCACGAGGCTCGTGGGCAGGGCGTGCACGGCGGCGATGGCGCTGCCGATCGATTCGGCGAGCGTCAGGTCGATGCCGCCGAGGGTCACCGGTGCGCCGGCGACGAACTCGGAGACCACGGCGCGAGTGCCGTCGACCGGCGCCTGCCCGGCGTAGACGGTGACGTCGAAGGGGAGCCGTGCGCGAACCCCCTGACTGAGCGCACGAAGCGCCACGAGGTCGGCGGACTGCTGCTGCTCGGCGCGCTCGGAGCGCGGCACGCGCACGATCCAGTGACGCCCGTCGCGCCCGGTGATGACGGCGGCGTCGAAGTCGCCGTGTCCGGCGGAGCCGAACGGCGCCGCGCCCACGACGTCGAGCTCCGCGACGGCCGAGGTGGCGAGCGCCGCTAGAGTGAAGTGGGATCTGGCCATGGCGACAGGGTAGGTCTGCCCCGCCTCGCCCGCCCGGCACGCCACGCCCTCGACGGTGTTCTCACGGCCGGTTCCACGGCAAGGGATGGGATGCGGATGAGCGGTTCGAGCGGCGGCCCGGCGCGGCACCCGCGTCGCCCGGCGATCGCGCCCGCGCTCTCGCGTTCCGATCTCGACCGCGACTACCTCTCCCGGGTGGGGGGCGTCCCGGCGCTGCTCGACGACCCGCGGACGCGGCTCGTGGTGCTGCACGAGGGCCGTGCCCTCGGCACCGCGGAGGGGGCCCTCGCCCTCGTCGATCCGGGTGCTGTGACCGTGGATCCCGAGGCAGCCGTGTTCCTCGGCCGCGCGCGCACGGCATCCGGTGACCTGCCCGCGGGAGCGGCCGTGCTCGCCCTCGCCGTCTCGGACGCGGATGCCGGCACGCTCGGTGCGGACGGCACCTGGCTCGATCTGCGACGCGTAGGCGCGCTGCTCGAGCCGCGCGATGCGGGGCTCTTCACCCAGGCTCTCGCGCTCGCCAACTGGCATGGTGCCGCCGCGTTTTCACCGGCGACGGGCGAGCCGACGACGATCGCCCAGGCAGGCTGGGTGCGGGTGGATCCGTCGACGGGGCGGGAGAACTATCCGCGCACCGACCCGGCGGTGATCGTCGCAGTGCTCGATGACGACGACCGCATCCTGCTCGGCTCGAACGTCGAGTGGGACCCGGGCCGGTTCTCGCTGCTCGCCGGCTTCGTCGAGCCGGGGGAGTCGCTCGAGGCGGCCGTGATCCGCGAGATCTTCGAGGAGGCGGGGGTCGTGGTGACCGACCCCGAGTATCGGGGGAGTCAGCCGTGGCCGTTCCCGGCCTCGCTCATGCTCGGTTTCGAGGCGCGCATCGCACCCGGCACCCCGAGCGAGCCGCGTCCCGACGGAACGGAGCTGCGCGAGCTGCGCTGGTTCACGCGCGAGGGACTGGCCGCCGATGTCGAGGCGGGCCGCGTGATCCTGCCCGGTGCCGCGTCGATCGCGCGGGCGATCATCGAGGACTGGTTCGGCGGCCCGATCGGCGAGGCGCCGTGAGCGCGTTGCTCGAGGCGCTCGACGCACAGCAGCGTCAGGCGGCCGAGACGCTGCTCGGGCCGGTGTGCATCCTCGCGGGTGCCGGCACCGGCAAGACGCGCACCCTGACCCACCGCATCGCGCACGGGGTGCAGAGCGGTGTGTACCCGCCGGAGCGCGTCATGGCGCTCACCTTCACGACGCGGGCCGCAGGCGAGCTGCGCAGCCGCCTGCGCGCGCTCGGCGCGGGTGGGGTGTCGGCGCGCACCTTCCACGCGGCGGCGCTCGCGCAGCTGAGCTTCTTCTGGCCGCAGCTCGTGGGCGGTCGGCTGCCCGAGATCCTGCCGGGCAAGGCGCGGCTGCTGGGTCAGGCGGCGGAGTCGTTGCGGATGCGGGTCGATACCGCCGCGCTGCGCGATCTCGCCGCCGAGATCGAGTGGCGCAAGGTGCGACGCATCTCGCTGGAGGACTACGCGCGTCTGGCGCCGTCGCGGGCGCTGCCCCCGGGACTCGGTGCGAGCGCCGTCGTGGAGCTCCAGCAGCGCTACGAGGATCTCAAGGACGAGCAGCGTCGTCTCGACTTCGAGGACGTGCTGCTGGTGACGGCGGGCATGATCGACGCCGAGCAGCGGGTGGCCGATCAGGTGCGCGAGCAGTACCGCTTCTTCGTCGTCGACGAGTACCAGGACGTCTCCCCGCTGCAGCAGGAACTGCTCGAGCTGTGGCTGGGACCCCGAACCGACCTGTGCGTCGTGGGCGACGCATCCCAGACCATCTACTCCTTCGCGGGTGCGTCGAGCGAGTACCTGCTCGGCTTCTCGGCGCGGTATCCGGATGCGGTCGAGGTGCGTCTCGAGCGCAACCACCGCTCGAGTGCCGCGATCCTCGGATCGGCGAACCGCCTCATGCGCGGGCGCCCCGGTGCACTCGAACTCGTCGCCGCCGAGGGCGATCCTGCCGCGCCCGAGCCGAGCATCACGCGCTGGGATTCGGATGCGGCCGAGGTGCAGGGGGTCGCCGACGCGATCGCGGCGCAGCTCGCGGTGGGCGTCGCCCCCGAGAACATCGCGGTGCTGTACCGCGTGAACGCCCAGGCGGCGGCGTTCGATGCGGCGCTCGGCGAGCGCGGCATCAGCTCGCGGCAGCTCGGCGGCACCCGTTTCTTCGATCTCGACGTCGTGAAGCGGGCGGTGCTCGAGCTCACGAGTCTCGCGCGCAGCGGGGCCCCGAAGGGGCTCTATGAGACCGTCGCGGATGTCGCGCTCGCGGGCGGCTGGTCGGCCCACGCGCCCGAGAGCCAGGGCGCCGTGCGGGAGCGCTGGGAGGCCCTCGGCGCGCTCGTGGAGCTCGCCGATCAGGCGCCTGAGGGCACGACCCTCGTGCAGTTCGTCGAGGAGTTGCGTGAGCGTCAGTCGAGCCAGCACGAGCCGACGTTGCCGTCAGTCGTGCTGTCGACCCTGCACGGGGCGAAGGGCCTCGAGTGGGAGCACGTGCACATCGTCGGGCTGAGCGAGGGGCTCATGCCGATCTCGCACGCACGCGGCTTCGACGCGATCGATGAGGAGCGGCGCCTGCTCTACGTCGGCATCACGCGTGCGCGGCGCACGCTCGCGCTGCACTGGTCGGCCGAGGGACTGCGGTCTCGTCCGCGGGAGCCCAGTCGCTTCCTGGCGGAGCTGCGCAGCGGCACTCCGGGTGCGGCGCCACGGAACGCTCGCTGATCCGCCCCCCGTCGTCCGCGATCCGCCATACCCGCCCCGGCTCGGCGTGCCCGCCGACGCAGTCCGCGACGACACGGGCCGTGTGGGCGACGGCGGCTGCGTAGCGCAGGGGATGCCGTGCGGGCGGTGGCAGGGTCGCGAGCTGCGCCGCGATCGCGGGCCACGCGGCGTCGGCATCGCGTTCGTGGAGGAACGCGCAGTGCAGGCATGCCGAGACGCCTGGAACGACGAGCGGCCCGACGGTGACGGAGGCGTCACCGACCACGACGGGCAGGTGCGGGATGTCGCGCTGCAGCCATGCGCGGTGGTCGGCGGGCGCCAGCACGCGATCCGCGACGAGCACGGCGAGCTCGGGGTGCCGCGTCGCATCCTGGTGGCGCAGTCCCGCGTCGGACAGCAGCCGTGCGAGGTCCTGCGCGATGCTGCCCGATCCGAGCACGACCGCGCCGGCCGGGCCCGCCGGGGTGGTCGGGCCCGACGGAGTGCCTGGCGCGCGGTCGGTCGCGAGGAGGCACGGCGCGAGACGGGCCAGCAGCTCATCGCGCTGGGACGCGGTGACCCCGTTCTCGGCGGCGAGCATCCGGAACCCGGAGCTCGTGACCCCCGTCGTGAGGGCGGCGACGAGCCGTTCCTGCCCGCGCGTCATCCGCTCCAGCACGGCGAGCGCCGGGTCGACTCCGAACTGCAGCGTGCGCGGGTCACGCCACACCACGGGGATCGCGGGATCGAGACGCAGCACCATGCGCCCAGATTGCCTCGCCGCCGGCGGAGGCGTCGGCGACTGTCCACAGGGCGGCGCGTTCAGGGCACGTTCGCGCCGCCGTTGACGTTGATCACCTCGCCGACGACGAAGCTCGACTCGGGCGAGGCGAGGAACACGTAGGCGGGGGCCTGCTCGACCGGTTGGCTCGTGCGGCCGAGCCACGACGATTCGCCGAAGCCGTTGAGCTTATCGGCGGGCTGGCCGTCGGAGACCTGCAGCGGCGTCCACACCGGTCCCGGTGCGACGGCGTTGACGCGGATGCCGCGCGGGGCGAGGTCCTGCGCGAGTGCCTTCGTGAAGCCGATGATGGCGAACTTCGTGGAGGCGTAGTTGACGATCATGGGCGAGGGGTTGTACCCCTGCACCGAGGTGCTGTTGATGATCGTCGACCCCGGCCCCAGGTGGGGAAGCGCGTCGCGCGTGATCCAGAACATCGCGTAGAGGTTGGTCTGGATGGTGCGGTCGAGGTCGTCTTCGTCGAGTTCGTCGAAGGTCGGGTGGTACACCTGGTGCGCCGCGTTGTTCACGAGGATGTCGAGCCCGCCGAGGCCGGCCACGGCATCCGCCACGAGGGTGCGGCAGAACTCGCGATCGCGGATGTCGCCGGGCAGCAGCACGACCGTGCGCCCTTCCGCGCGGATGACCTCGGCGATCGCGTCGGCGTCCACCTGCTCCTCGGGCAGGTAGCTCAGGGCGACGTCGGCTCCTTCGCGCGCGAAGGCGATCGCGACCGCCGCCCCGATGCCGGAGTCGCCTCCCGTGATGAGCGCCTTGCGGCCGGGGAGGCGACCCGTGCCCCGGTAGCTCGTCTCGCCGTGGTCGGCCTTCGGGTCGAGTTCGGCGTCGAGCCCCGGCAGGGGCTGCCACGACGCGTGCGGCTTGATGTGGGAGTGGCGCTCGACGGGATTGTCGAACGTGAGCTGGTCGGACGCCATCGTCGTCTCCTGGGGTCGGGAACGGGGGAAGGTGGAGCACTTTGTTGTGAGCCGCAACTTTAGCGGATGCGGTGTCGCCTCCGAAAGATGCGGATCCACCCCCGAAAGTTGCGGGCTAGGGGTAGATCGCACGCAGGATGCGGCGTTCGGCATACGACCATGCGCCCGAGACCGCGAGGTAGAGCGTGGCGGCGAGCGGCACGAAGGCAGCGGCGACGAGCGTCACGAACGGCGCCCAGCTGAGCGGACCGCGCGGGTTCAGCAGCGCGGCGCCCGGGGCATCCGCAACCGGCGCCGCCGTGGCGTCACGAAGCGCCATCCGCCGAGAGAACCAGGCGACGACCGCGATCACCGCCAGCAGCCCGACGAACACGAGGTCGCTCGCCTGCCAGCCGGAGCCGATGTCGAGCAGGTGACGCCCGAGTCCCGCACCGAAGAGCGAGGCGTCGAGCAGCGGGTTCGGCTCGCCCGCGATGCGAGCTGAGGCGAACAGCGCGTAGACGAGCGAGATCACGGGCGCCTGGGCGAGCATCGGCAGGCACCCCGCGAGCGGCGAGACCTTCTCGGCCGCGTAGAGCGCGAGCGTCTCCTTCTGCAGCTTCTCGGGGTTCTTCTTGTGGCGCCTCTGCAGGGCCGCGAGTTGCGGGGCGATACGGCGACGGCCCTGTGCGGCCTTCGCAACGGAGACACCGACGGGAATCAGCACGGCGCGCACGGCGAGCGTGACGAGCACGACCGCGCCGGCGGAGGTGACGACCGCGCCGAGTGCGGTGAGGGCGGATGCCGCGAGCTCGAGGATCGCAGCGATGGGCGGAAGATCGAAGGGGTTCATGGGTGCTCCCAGCCGGATGACGGCAGACGGATGCGGACAGGCGGAATCGTCTGGCCGCCCGGCTCGTCAGAGCGGGAGCGCGAGCTGCGCGTCAGGCGGCCGCGAGGGGCCGCCCGGGCGCCCGGGAGCGGACGTGACCGCGGGCATCCGGATGGGAGGCGTCGGGCAGGTGCCCGAGCAGTACCGCGTGGCGGCGGGCGCGCAGGCCGACCGTCATGTGGCGGGGCGAGCCCGCGAGCGTCGCCCGCACGAGCGCGACGATCGCGGCGCCGAGGGCGCCGACGAGCGCGAGAGCGCCGAGCGTCGCGAGCAGGGCGCCGGGGCCCTGGAGGCCGAGCACGCCGAGCACCACGGCGATGCCGTGCATCAGCTGGGCGTAGGCCTCGGTCACGCTGTCAGTCTAGGTGCGGATGGCTCGGATATGGCCGCTAGCCGCGATCCGCCGGGCCCCGCTTCGGGTCGGTCACGCCGACGCGCAGGGTGAACACGAGCAGCACGACCGCGAACGCGATGAGCAGCCCGCCCACGATCGTCACCGGCAGGAGCTGCGACGAGACGCCGAGCCAGACGAGCGCGATGCCGAAGACGGCGTTCACGCCCTGCAAGACGAAAACCCGGATCCGCTGCCATCGACGCATTCTTCAGAACCTACGCGTGAACGGCTGCGGCTTCCGCATCCGCACGAGCAACAGCAGCGGGATGAGCACGTACGGCAGGTTGAAGGCGAGGAACTTCACGGGGTTCTGGGTCTGGAACTCGGGCTCGCCGAAGAATTCGACGCCGAAGACGATGACGCCCGTGATGACGCTGATCGCGGTGGCGTAGATCACGGCCGGCAGCTGGATCCAGTTCCAGCCGCGCAGCAGGGCCGGCACGAGCACGAGGTAGAACGCCAGGTAGACGAACGCCGAGAGGCCGGTCACGATGCGCATCCACACGGGCGGATGCATGAACAGCGGGTCGGCGTCGTGGGCGTACCAGTAGTTCGAGTCGACGAGGAAGGTGCCGTCGGGCTGCGAGAAGTCGATGCCGATCGTCGGTAGCAGGTCGGCGATGCACGAGGTGACGATGAAGATCGTGAACATCGCGGCGAAGAAGATGTCGATCGGGCGCTGCCGCAGCGGCAGATTCGTGGTGGTGTCGGGCATGCCGGGAGCCTAGCGGGGGTTTCGAGACGCGTGCCGCCTGCGGCAGCTCGCTCCTCAACCACCTACACTGGGAGCGAACACGGGAGTCCGGTGTGCCGGGCTGAGAGGAAGCTGATCGAAGCTTCGACCGTCGAACCTGATCCGGATCATGCCGGCGCAGGGAGGCATCTCAGGGCCCGATCGCATCCGCGGTCGGCCACCCGTGCCACGTGGCGGCGACCAGCCGCGGAAAGGCACGAATCATGACCACCTCATCCATCGTCCACACCTCGATCTGGCGTTGGCGCGTCGTCGACATCGTCACGGCGGCCGTGCTGGGCGTCGCATCCGGCGTGCTGTTCTGGGCGTGGGGGCTCGCCTGGACTCCGCTCAGCACCCTGCTCGCCTTCTCGCCCGGGCTCTCGGGCCTGCTCGCGGGCGGCTGGCTGTTCGCCGGCATCCTCGGCGGGCTCGTGATCCGCAAGCCGGGCGCCGCCGTCTTCACCGAGGTCGTCGCGGCGACCGTCTCGGCGCTCATCGGCACCCAGTGGGGTTTCGAGACCCTGATCTGGGGCGCGATCGAGGGCCTCGGCGCCGAGATCGTGTTCGCGATCCTGCTCTACCGCGTGTGGGCGTTCTGGGTCGCGCCGCTCGCGGGTCTCGGTGCAGGGGTCGCGGTGGCGATCCTCGACACGAACTTCTCCTCGATCGCCGGGTTCGACCCCGCCGCCAAGCTCGTCTACGCCGCCTCGGCGATCGTGTCGGGAGTCATCGTCGGCGTGCTGTCGTGGCTCGCGGTGCGGGCACTCGCGCGCTCGGGCGCGCTGAATCGCTTCGCCGCAGGGCGCCGCACGGTGGTGGCCGATGCGGGCGCCGAGCGCGTCACGAGCGACGTCTGAACGGACGGATGCCGATGAGCCCGGCGGCGCGCATCACCGCACGCGGATGGGGCTGGCGCCACGGCGACCGGCCCCGCCCCGCGGTCGCCGGGCTCGACCTCGAGCTCGATCCCGGCGAGCGGGTGCTGCTGCTCGGCGCCTCCGGGGCCGGCAAGTCGACGCTGCTCGCCGGACTCGCGGGCGTGCTCGGCGACGAGCAGGACGGCGACCGCACGGGGCAGTTGCTCATCGACGGCGTGCCCCCCGAGGCGGCCCGCGGCCGGGTGGGCCTCGTGCTGCAGGATCCCGACGGCCAGACCGTGCTCGCCCGTGTCGGCGACGAGGTCGCGTTCGGCTGCGAGAACCTGGGTCTGCCGCGTGAGGAGATCTGGCGCCGGGTGCGGGAGGCGCTCGACGCGGTCGGCCTCGAGCTGCCGCTGGATCATCCGAGCTCGGAGCTCTCGGGCGGGCAGAAGCAGCGGCTCGCGATCGCGAGCGTGCTCGCCATGCGCCCCGGCCTACTGCTGCTGGATGAGCCGACAGCGAACCTCGACCCGGCGGGCGTCGCCGAGGTGCGCGAGGCCGTCGAGCGTCTCGTCGCGGCGCGGGAGACGACGCTCGTGGTGGTCGAGCATCGGGTCGAGACCTGGGTGGATCTCGTGGACCGCGTCGTCGTGCTCGAGCCCGGCGGCGGGGTGCGCGCAGACGGGGCACCGGATGCCGTGCTCGGTGCGCAGGGTGCCGAACTCGCGGCCGCGGGCATCTGGGTGCCGGGGCGGCATCCGGTGGTCGCCCGCGGACCGCGCGGGGACGCCGCCGCGGAGGTGCTGACCGCCGTCGACCTCGGCGTGGGTCGCCGCCGCTTCGGCGAGCGGGTGCCGCGCGTCGTCGCCGACGGCGTCGAGCTCGCCGTGCGTGCGGGGCGCACGACCGCGATCCTCGGCCCGAACGGCGTCGGCAAGTCGACCCTCGGCCTGACCCTCGCGGGGCTGCTGGCCCCCGTCGGGGGCGCCGTGCGTGCCCGCCCGGCGCTCGCCGACAGGCTCGGCGACGCGCCCATCCGCTGGCGCTCGCGCGAGCTCGCGGCCCGCATCGGCACGGTGTTCCAGGATCCTGAGCACCAGTTCCTGCGCGGCAGCGTTCGTGAGGAGCTCGAAGTGGGTCCGCGCGCGCTCCGCAGGTCGGATGCCGAGGTCGCCACTGTGCGCGACCGGCTGGCCCAGCGCCTGCGCCTGACGCCGTTGATGGATGCCAACCCCTTCACGCTCTCCGGGGGCGAGAAGCGCCGGCTGTCGGTCGCGACGGCGCTCGCGACGGCCCCCCGCGTGCTCGTGGCCGACGAGCCGAGCTTCGGGCAGGACGCGCTGACGTGGGCGGAACTCGTGCGGCTGCTCGACGAGCTCGTGGCCGAGGGCACGGCGCTCGTGACCGTCACCCACGACCTCGCGCTCGTCGACGCGCTCGCGGACGAGCGGTTCGTGCTGCCGGCCGCCGCACGGGAGGTCGTGCGATGAGCCTCGTCGTGCCCGAGATCCGGCGCAGCTGGATCGCCCGGGTCAACCCGCTCGCGAAGCTCGTCGTGGCCTTGTGCGTCGGGGTGACGCTCGTGCTCTCCATCGACGTCGTCTCGGCGGGCATCGTCGTCGCGGTCGTCGTGCTGCTGCTGCCGTTCGCGGGCCTCTCGGCGCGGCAGCTGGTGGTGCGCACCTCGCCGATCATCGTCTCGGCGGTGCTCGCGGGCATCGCCACCGCGCTCTACGGCGTCGATGCGGGCAGCGTGCTGGCGACGCTCGGGCCGATCACCGTCACGGAGGGCTCGCTCGCTCTCGCACTGGCGATCCTGCTGCGCGTGCTCGCGGTGGGGGTGCCCGCGGTGCTGCTCTTCGCCACCACCGATCCGACCGATCTCGCCGACGCGCTCGCCCAGCTCGCGAAGCTGCCGGCCCGTTTCGTGCTCGGCGCGCTCGCGGCTCTGCGGCTCGTGGGGCTGCTGCTCGAGGACTGGGAGGCCCTCGGGCTCGCGCGACGCGCGCGCGGCGTCGCCGACCACGCTCGTCTCCGGCGATTCCTCGTGCAGGCGGGCACGCTGCTCGTCTTCGCGGTGCGACGCGGCGGCAAGCTCGCCACCGCGATGGAGGCACGCGGATTCGGCGGCACGGCCCGGCGCAGCTGGGCGCGGCGCTCGGTGCTGCGCTCGCACGATGTGGTCTTCATGATCGTCGGCGTGGGTGTCGTCGCGGTCGCGGTCGCGGCGGCGGTGCTGCTCGGAAGCTGGCGGTGGGTGCTGTGACGGCGCGTCGGGCCCCGGATGCCTCGGTCGCCCCCGAGTTCGATCCCACGCCGCTCGCGGCTCGCCTGGCATCCGGCCCTCACCCGTGGGTGCTGCTGATCGACGGCCGCTCGGGCGCCGGCAAGACGGTGCTCGCCCGGCGCCTCGCCTCCCTCACCGGGGCGACGCTCGTGTCTCTCGACGAGGTGTATCCGGGATGGGACGGTCTCGCCGCGGGCGCCGCGGCGGTGCCCGGCATCATCCGCGACGGCATCTGGCGGCGCTGGGACTGGACCTCCGACCGGCCGGGGGATGCGGCATCCATCGACCGCTCCGGGTCGCTCATCGTCGAGGGCTGCGGGGCGATCTCGCGGGCCTCGCGCCCGCTCGCCGACCACGCGTGGTGGCTCGAGCGCGACGATGCCGAGCGCAAGGCCCGTGCCCTCGCGCGCGACGGCGACGCCTACGCCCCGCACTGGGATCGCTGGGCCGCACAGGAACAGGCCTTCGCAGCTGCCGAGCGCTCCCGCGAACTCGCCGACCTCGTGATCTCCCCGAGCGCTACCGAAAACCGCGAGCGCGGTTCGTAGAAGAGCAGCGCTCGCGGATATCGGTAGCGCTCGCGGATCGCTAGGCCCAGCCGAGGCGGTGCAGCTCCTCGTCGTCGATTCCGTAGAAGTGGGCGATCTCGTGCACGAGGGTGACGTGGATCTCGTCGCGCAGCTCGTCTTCGGTCTCGCAGATCGCCAGCAGCGGCTCGCGGAACAGCACGATGCGATCCGGCAGCTCGCCGAAGCCGTACTGGCCCCGCTCGGTGAGCGCTACGCCCTCGTAGATCCCGAGCAGGTCGAGCGAGCCGTCCTCGGGGCGGTCCTCGCACACGAACACGACGTTCTCGAGCCCGTCGACCATCTCGTCCGGCAATTCGTCGAGCTCGTCGATCACGATCCGCTCGAACTCCTCGGGCGTCAACTCCAGGCTCATGGGCCCTCCAGCGCGTCCACGAGCACCCACTGCAGCTCCCCGAGCCACTGGTAGATCTCGGCGAGCGAGCCGGCGCTCGGCTCGTCGCCATCCTCGCGGATGCCGAGCCGCGTGCCGACCATCGTGCGGATGCCGGTGAGCGCCCGCACCCAGGTCTCGGCGGCATCCGCGTCCAGCACGACGAGCCCCTCGTGGGTCGCCCCGGCGATCCGCTCGGCGGCCTCGATCTTGCGCTGCTCGAGCTCGTCGCGCGTGTAGCGGTGGAATTCGGATGCCGCCTCCGCGTCGTCGCGGTACGCGTCGGGGAAGAGCGCCGCCAGCAGCGGTGCGTCGTCGAGTTCCGGGTCGCGCACGACGTCGGCGAACTGGTGGGCGAGCACCGTCATGAGCCCGGCCTCCTCCGCTTCGAACTCGAGGTGCAGCTCGTCGACCACGCGGCCGATCCTCACGAGCCCGCCCTCATGGCGCATCCCTCGCGATCGTGGCCTGCAACCCGTAGTCGTGCATCGCCTGCGCGTGCCGCTCCATCTCCTCGCGCACCCCCGAGGCGACCACGGCGTGTCCCTCGTGGTGCACGAGCAGCATGAGACGTTCGGCCTCCTCGCGCGGGTAGCCGAAGTAGCTGCGGAACACGTGCACGACGTAGTTCATGAGGTTGATCGGGTCGTTCCACACGATGAGCACCCACGGCGCATCGAGCGATGCCCGCAGATCCTCCTCGATCGCGGGGGAGAGGGAACGCGAAGTTCCCGAAGCCCGATCATCTCGGGAAATGGGGCGACCGACGGGACTCGAACCCGCGACATCCGGCACCACAAGCCAGCGCTCTACCAACTGAGCTACGACCGCCATACGCTGCTCACGCAACTCGGACGATTCTACGGTATCCGCGCGGCCCATTTCGCCACGACCTCCTCGGCCGTCGTACGGGCATCCTCGCTCGCCGGACCGGGGTCGGCGACGAACGCGACCCGCCGGTAGTAGTCGAGCTCGCGGATCGACTCGAGGATGTCGGCGAGGGCGCGGTGGCCGCCGTTCTTCGCGGGCGCCTGGAAGTAGACGCGCGGGAACCAGCGACGCGAGAGCTCTTTGATGCTCGACACGTCGACGTTGCGGTAATGCAGGTGGGCGTCGACGCGCGGCATGTACTTGGCCAGGAAGGCACGGTCGGTGCCGATCGTGTTGCCCGCCAGCGGCGCTGTGCCGTTGTCGGGCACGAATCGCAGGATGTACTCGAGCACCTCGTACTCGGCTTCGGCGAGGCTCACGCCGTTCGGGATCTCATCGAGCAGGCCGGATGCCGTGTGCATCTCGCGCACGAAGTCGCCCATGTTCTCGAACGCCGAGGCGTCCGGCTTGATGACGATGCTGAAGCCCGCATCGACCGGCTCGAGCTGGTAGTCGGTGATGACGACCGCGACCTCGACGAGCTCGTCGACCTCGAGGTCGAGACCGGTCATCTCGCAGTCGATCCACACGAGGCGATCCGGTGTCTGACTCACGGTTTCACTCTAGCCGGGGAGGGCGACCCGCTAGTCAGGTGGTTGAGGAGCGCCGCAGGCGCGTCTCGAAACCAGCGTCACCTCAGGTCCGTCGAGGCGATCGAGGCTTCGAGACGCGTGCCGCCTTCGGCGACTCGCTCCTCAGCCACCTGAGGGCGGCATCTACGCCGCATCCCCCAGCCCGATGGCCTCGGCCTCGACGAGCTCGGGCTCGGGGCCGCCGTCGATGCGGGCGAGGCGTGCGCGGAAGACGAGCACGACGAGCCCGGAGAGCACGAGCGAGAGCGCCCCGACGAAGTACGGCAGCCCCGCGTCGCCGAGCTCGGCGAGGAGGGTCGCGAGCGGTGGCGCGACGGCCGCACCGAGGAAGCGCACGCCCGAGTACGCGGAGGACGCGACGCTGCGCGGCAGCTCGGTCGCCTCCATGACCGACTCGGTGAGCACGGTGTTCATGATGCCGAGCAGCAGCCCGCCCACGATGACGCACGCCACGAGCGCGGCCGGGTTCGCGACGAACACCCCGGCGGCGACCAGGTCGAGCGCGAGCAGCGGCAGCACCGTCGCGAGTACCGTCGTGCGGCGCATCCGCGACGTGAGGATCGGCGCGACCCACACGCTCGTCACGGCGAGCGAGACGCCCCAGGCGCAGAAGGTCAGGCCGAGTCCGATCGCGTCGAACCCGAGCGGGAACGGCGTGTAGGCCAGCAGCACGAAGAAGCCGATGTTGTAGAGCAGCGCCACGACGGCGAGCACGGCGAGAGCCGGGATCGCGAGGGCGCGGAAGGGGGCCGACAGCTTCGCGGGCGCGGGGCGCTGGGCGGCGTCCGCATCCTTCGGCAGCAGCACGAGGATCGCGATGAGGCCGATCGCCATGAGGGCCGCGGTGCCGAAGAACGGTCCGCGCCAGCTGATGTGCCCGAGCAGTCCGCCGAGCAGCGGCCCGATCGCGATGCCCACGCCGAGCGCGGCCTCGTAGAGGATGATCGCGGCGCCGCTGCCGCCTGCCGCCGCGCCGACGATGGTCGCGAGGGCCGTCGAGATGAACAGCGCATTGCCGAGCCCCCAGCCGGCCCGGAAGCCGATGATGCCTTCGACGCTGCCGCTGAGGCCCGCGAGGGTCGCGAACACGACGATGAGCGCGAGCCCGATGAGCAGCGTCCATCGGGCGCCGATGCGGCTCGACACCCAGCTCGTGAAGAACATCATCGCGCCGGTCACGAGGAGGTAGCTCGTGAAGAGCAATTCGGTCTCGGTGGGCGTGGCGTTCAGGTCGGCGGCGATCGAGGGCAGGATCGGGTCGACGAGCCCGATGCCCATGAAGGCGATCACGCAGGCGAAGGCGACCGCCCAGACGGCTCGCGGCTGGCGCAGGATGTTGGCGCCGTCGCTCGGCGCGTTCACGAGGCCACCGCCGCGGCGTCGGATGCGAGGCGGGTCTCGAGCAGGGCGGCCGCGGTCTGCAGCGCCGCCCAGTCGGCGTCGCTCAGCTCGCCGAACCAGGGTCGCAGGGTCTCGGCGAGCTGCGCACGCCAGGCGGTGAGCGCCTTCTGGCCCTTCTCGCTCACGACGATCAGCCAGGCGCGTGAGTCGTCGCGATCGGCGACGCGGGTCACGAGCTCCTCCTCGACCATCGCGGCGAGCAGCCGCGTCATGCCCGGCTGCGTGACGCGGCTCGCGGCGGCGAGCTCGCCGATCCGCATGGGCCCTTCGGAGGTGAGGATCGACAGCGTCCGCCACTGCGCGGCGGGTGTCGTGCTGCCCGTGGCCTGGGCGGCGAGGCGGGTCAGCCGGTGGGTGGAGACGAGCAGGGATTCGAGGATGTCGGTGTGCATCACTCGCGCAATCATATACCTGAGTTATATAACTCGCGTATGTGAATCGAGAGACAGACGGCGTCGCCGGCTCGACCGAAAGTCCCCCCGGAGGGATTCGAACCCCCGGCCTGGTGGGTAGAAACCACTCGCTCTGTCCGCTGAGCTACGGGGGGAGACCGACTTCAGGGTAGCCGAGCGCATGGGCTTCGGTGCCCCAGAATCGGAGGGTGCCGCGCCCCGGCGCCCAGACGGGCGAAGTAGAGTTGCACTCTACGTTTGCGCGCGGATGCGACCCGAGCGTTCGCGCGACGTCGAGGGGGAACCGGATGCGCGTTGCGCGAGCGCTGCTGCGGCGCAGCCTCGTGCAATCGGGTCAGCTGGCCGCCGCCCTCGCGATCGCCGCCGTGGGCTGCGCCGCCCTCCTCGTGCTGCTGGCGGTGCCCGCGTCCGGGATCGACCGCGGCGTGGCGACACTGCTCGCCGACGCGGAGCCGACAGCGGGAGCTCTCCGGGTCGATACGGCGCTCGCCGCCGACGCCGCTTCGCAGGACGCCGCATTCGCGGACGCGTTCGCGAGCGCGCTCGGCGACGCGCCCCTCGAGGTGGAGCGCGCCGTGCGGAGCGCACCGGTGCCCGCCACTGTCGGCGGCACGAGTCGGCAGCTCGTGCTCGGCACCCAGCAGGGACTCGAGCGGCTGGCCGTGCTCGTCGACGGCGCTTGGCCCACGAGCTCCGACGAGGTGACGCTGCCCCAGCCTGCCGCCGACGCCCTGGCCGCGAGGGTCGGCGACACCCTCGCGCTGCCGAACGGCGTGCGCACGATCGTCGGCATCTGGCGGCCGATCGACTCGGGGGAGGCCGCCTGGTTCTCGGAGACGCTTGTGGCATCCGGCCGCCTGGGCGACGCCGTCGGCCCCGTGATCGTGGCGGACGCCGACCTCGCGGGCCTCGAGGTGCGCCCGCGGGTGAGCTGGACGCTCGTGCCGCACGGCGTCGACGCCGACGCGCTCGCCCTCCTCGCGCCTGTCGAGGCGCGGCTGCGCGCCGCCACGAGCGGTCTCGCCTCGGGAACGAGCTACGCCGTGGCGGTTTCGGGCGAACTCTCGCGTACGATCGCCCGTGCCGAGGGCTCCGTCGCTGCGGCGCGCGTGCTCACCGGGACCGCAATCGTGCTCGCGCTCGTGACCTCGGGCATCGTGCTCGCCCTCGTGGGCCGCTCACTCGGTCAGGTGCGTGCGCTCGAATCCGCCTTACTGCGTGCGCGGGGCCTGTCCCGGTCGCGGGCGGCGGTGATCGCCACGGCGGAGGCGGCGGTCGTGGTGGGCGTCGGCGTCGCGCTCGGGATCGGGATCGGAGTGACCGTCGCGAGGATCGCGGATGCCGCGGTGCCGCCGGATGCCGTGCTCGCCGCCGTCGGCGCCGGGCTCGTCGGCGTCGCGCTGCTCGCCGTCGCGGGTCGCTCCACGCAGCCGGAGCAGGGTGGCCGGGTCGCCGCCGAGACGGAGTCGGTCGTGCCGGCGCTCGGCATGACCGGACTCGCGGCCTTCGCCCTCGTGACGGCGACCTCGGTGCCCTCCTCTCCCGTCAGGTACATCGCCCCGGCCCTCGCGCTCGTGGCCGGGGTGCTGCTCCTGCGGCTTCTGCTCGCGCCCGGTATGCGGCTCGGGGAACGCATCGCCGCTCGCGGCACGAGGCTCCTCCCGGTGCTGCCGCTGCGTCAGCTCGGCCGTCGCCCGCGCGCCGTCGCGAGCGCCTTCGTCGTGGTCGCGCTCGCGAGCGGAGCGATCGTCGTCGCGGGGCTGGCGGCCGGAACCGCCGCGCGCGACCACGATGCGGCGGTGCGCTCGGCCGTGGGGGGCGATCTTCGCATCGCTTTCACGGCGACCGACCGCGACCCGGTGTCCGCGGCGCCCTACGGGCAGCTCGACGGCGTGACCGCCGCGACCGAGGTGGCGCTCGTGACCGCGAGCTCCGGACCGGTGTCGGTCGACCTCGTCGTCGCGGGTGCCGACTTCGCCGCCGTCACGGGCGCGTATCCGCCGTCCTCCGATGCGGGAGACGCCCTCGCCGTGGGCATCTCACCCGCCCTCGCGGCGCGGCTGGGAGTCGTCGTCGGCGACGCCATACCCCTCACGATCCCGGGGGAGCGCAGTCCGCTGCCGGCCGTCGTCGCGCGGATCGCGCCCGTGCCCGGGGCCGGGGGTGCGGGAATGCTCGTCGAGCGAGGCGCGCTCGCGAAGCGCCTGCCCGCCGAGCAGCCGGCGCTCGTCGTCGACGAGGTGTGGCTGCAGACCTCCACGCCGGATGCCACGGCGGCCATGGTGCGCGCCACCGCCGACCGGACCGCGACGGTGCTCACCCCTGCCGGAGCCGACTCGCTCGCGCCCGCCGAGGCGGGTGTCACGGCGACCTTGGTGTCGGCGGGACTCGTCGTGCTCATGGGCGTCGGCGGTCTCGCCGCGGCGGCCGCGTCGCTCCGGCGGCTGCGACGGAGCGAGGTGCTGCCGCTGCGCGCCCTCGGCGTGGGTGCCGCATCCCAGGCGCGCGGCCGGTTCGTGGAGCTCGTGCTCACCTCCGTCACCGGCGGCGTCGCCGGAGTCGCGGCCGGGGCGCTCGCGAGTCTGCTTGCGACGGGAGGGGGCTTCTCAGCAGGGGATCTGGCATCCGCGGCGCCCCTCCTGCTCGCGGGCGTGCTGCTGGCCGGGGTGCTCGCGGTAGCGGCGCTCGGAGCCCTTGCGGTGCACCGGGATGCGGAGGTGCGCGCGTGAGTCGTCGTCCGTCGCGCGCCCGCATCGCCCGCGCCATCCTCGCGGAGGCGCCCGGTGCCTCGCTTCTCGTCGTGCTGTTGGCCGCGCTGCTCGGCGGAGGCGCGGCGGCGGCATCTGCCTGGGCCTCGCACGCACGCTCCGAGGTACTCCGGTCGGCGGTCGCGGAGGCGCCCGCTGCGCAACGCGACCTCGGCGACACGGCGCGCGGCGTGCCCACCACGGGACAGGGCGCAGGCGACCACGGTCTGAGCCCCGATGTCGCGGCTGCGTGGGGGGTCACCTTCGACTCCCTGGATGCGATCGCCGCCGCGGCGGAACCTCCGGCTGCTGTCGTGCTCGGCGAGCCGCACGCCGTCCTCCAGCTCGATCAGGCATCCGCGAGGCCGACCGACCCCGCCGTCGCGTCGCCCGACACGAGCATCCTGCTGCGTGCCGACCCCCTGCTGGATCATCTCGTCGAGGTCGTCGACGGGGTGCTCCCAGGCCCCATCGTCGACGGCGAGCCCATGCCGATCGTGCTGACCCCCGAGATCGCGGATGCTTTCGGATGGCCGCTCGGCCAGGTGCGCTCCGCCCACTACTCGGTGGGGGATCGCGAACTGCAGCTCGTGGGGCTCGTGCGCGCCCGCGACGCCGCGGCAGATGAGTGGGATCACGCCGGGCTCGCGCTCACGCCCGGGGTGATCGACAACTTCAACGCACCGCCGACCTTCGTGGGCGTCGGCTACGTCGACGCCGCATCGATCGGGCAGTGGGAATCGCTCGCTCCTGCCGCGACCCTCGCCGTGTGGTTGCCTGTGCACCCGCAATCCCTCGAGGCGGATGAGGCGGATGCGACCCTCGCCGCCCTGCGCCGGCTCGCCTCGACGCCGCACGCGGTGCCGATCGAGACCGACTGGGGCGCCGTGTCCGCCGACATCGCGCTCGTGGGCACGACGCCGTCGATCATCACCTCCGCCCGGCCGCTCATCGCAGGCATCTCCGCTCTGCACACGGCCGTGGCATCGGGCGCCTCGCTCGCCGGCGGTGCCGTGCTCGCCCTCGCGGTGCGCGCTCTCGTGGCACGCCGACGCGGACTGCTGCGGCTCGTCGCCGCGCGCGGCGCCTCCGAGCGCGCTCGGGCCGGAGCTCTCGCACTCGGGGCGGGTGTGCTCGCGCTCCTGGGCGCGGCGCCGGCCGCGGCGATCGTCATGGCGATGGTGGGCGGCCCCCCGGAGATCATCGTGGCGGCGACCTCGGGCCTGGTCCTGCTCGCCGCCGCCGCGGCAGCCGTCGACGGGCTCCTCTTCGAGCGCGCGGGCATCCGACCCGACGACACCGGTCGTCGCCGCTCGCGGGCACGCGACGCGGTCGACGGCGGCGTCGTGCTGCTCGCCGGGGCGGCGGCCATCCTGGTCGTGCTCGCCCCCGGCGGCAGTCGGGAGGCGCCGCCTCCCCTCGCCGTGCTGCTGCCCGCTTTCGTGGCGGCAGCCGGATGCGTCATCGCCTTGCGTCTGGCGCCCCTCGTCGTGCGCGCCTTCGAGGCCGCAGCGCGACGCGGTCGCGGGCTCGTCGCGCTGCTCGGCCCCGCACGCGCCGGTCGCGATGCGACCACGGGCGTCGTCCCGGTGCTCGCCCTCGTGATCGCGGTGACGATCGCGGTGCTCGGCGCAGGACTGCTCGCGACCGTCCAGGAGGGCGTCGACGACGCGACGCGCTCCCAACTCGGCGCCGACGTGCGCCTCGATTCGCCCTATCTCAGCGCGGAGCAGCTCGCCGAGGTCGACGGGCTCGCGGGCATCGAGGCCCTCGCGACGGTGGCATCCGACCCCGACATCGAGATCGAGTTCCCCGACGGCAAGGGACGTGTCACCGTGTACGTCGTCGATCCGGCGGCGTTCGCGACGGCCTCGACGAGCGCGCTCGTGATCCCGGGGGCCGGCGCGCTCGTCTCGCAGACCGTCGCGAGCCGTCTCGCCGGCGACCCGCTCGTCGTCGGTCGCGACGAGGTGCCCATCGCCGGTGTCGCACCCGACGATGGACCGTTCGGCCGCGCATCCGCGTGGATCGTGACGAGTCCGGCCACGGCGCAGCAGCTCGCGGTCGAGGCGCGGCCACGTGCGCTGCTCGTCGCGGCGGCGCCCGAGGATCGTGCGCAGCTGCGGGAGGCGCTCGCTGCGAAGTTCGCATCCGCCGGCACGGTGCGCACGGTCGACGAGGTGCTCGCGCAACGCCGCGGGGCGCCCGCCGTGCGCGCCCTCGTGACGGGCACCACCATCGCCGTCGCGGCAGCCGCCGTGCTCACGGTGCTCGCCGCCGTGCTCGCCCTCACCGCGGGAGCGGCCGGGCGCGCGCGCGTGTTCGGTCTGCTGCGTGCACTCGGCGCCCGTTCGCGCGCCGAGTATCCGCTCGTGCTGTGGGAGCTGCTTCCCGCGCTCATCGTCGCCGTGCCGCTGGGGATCGGGTGCGGCCTCCTGGTGCTGCCGCTGCTCGCCGGCGCGGGTGACCTGCGCGTGTTCACCGGGGGAGGCACGGCGCCTCAACTCGCCTGGGGCCTCGACACCGCGGTCGCGGTCGTCGCCGCGTTGATCGGCGTCGTCGTGCTGGGCGTGCTGCTCGCCGCCTCCCTCGCGCGCCGATCCGGTGCCGCGCGCGCCGTCCGTTTCATCGACGAGGAAGGATGAGCAGATGACCGCGCTCGCCGAACCCGACATCCTGTGCGAAGGCCTCGTGCGGATCTTCACCGCGCAGGGCGTGGAGGTGCAGGCCCTGCAGGGTCTCGACCTGCGCGTCGAGCGGGGCGAGCTCGTCGCCCTCGTCGGAGCCTCCGGCTCCGGGAAGTCGACGCTGCTGGGCATTCTCGCCGGGCTCGACACTCCCACCGCGGGGGTCGCGCGCGTCGCCGGCCACGACCTCACCTCGATGCGTCGCGCGGAGCGGATGGCGTATCGCCGCGGCAGCGTCGGGTTCATCTGGCAGCAGACCAGCCGCAACCTCGTCGGCTACCTCACCGCAGCCGAGAACATCGCCCTCGCGCAGCACGTCGCGGGGGTCGTCCCGCGCGCCGAACGCGACGCCCGCGGTGCCGAGCTGCTGGAGCTGCTCGAGATCGGTGACCTCGCGGATCGTCGCCCGGCCGAGCTCTCGGGCGGCCAGCAGCAGCGCGTCGCCCTCGCGGTCGCGCTCGCCAACGGCCCCCGGGTGCTGCTCGCCGACGAACCGACGGGCGAGCTCGACGAGGTCACGAGCGCGCAGGTGCTCGAGGCGATGGAGACGGTCGGCCGCGAGCAGGGCCTCACGACGCTCGTGGTGACCCACGACGCGGCCGTCGCCGAGCATGTCGACCGCACCATCCGCATCCGGGACGGTCGCACCTCGACCGAGGTGCTACGGCGCACCCACACGGATGCCGAGGGCGCGCGCGTGCGGGTCGCCGAGGAGTTCGCGGTGCTCGACCGAGCGGGCCGGATGCAGCTGCCTGCCGAGTTCATCGCCGCGCTCGAGCTGCGCGACCGCGTGCGCCTCGGCCTCGAGCCCGATCGCATCGAGGTGCGGCCAGGTCAGCCGCATCGTGCGCACTCGGCGACGCCGAGCGGCCAGGAGGAGGCACGATGACCGCCGAGAGGCGAGCCGCCGTGGTGCGCGCGGAGCACCTCAGCCGGGTCTATACGACGCCCGCGGGCGAGGTGCGTGCCGTGGACGACGCAAGCCTCCAGGTCGCCGCGGGCGAGCTCGTGGTGCTGCAGGGGCGCTCGGGGGCCGGCAAGACGACGCTGCTCACGATGCTCGGCGGTCTCGACCGGCCGAGTTCGGGTCACGTCGAGCTGGATGGGCGGGCCATCGAGACGCTCGACGAGCGCGCACTGCGGGAGCTCCGTTCGACGCGCGTGGCATCCGTCTTCCAGACGTTCGGGTTGCTGCCCGTGCTCTCGGCGGCCGAGAACGTCGAGGTGCCGCTGCGCATCCTGCGCGTTCCGCGGCGAGAACGCGAGCGCCGGGTGGCCGAAGCTCTCGCCGCCGTCGATCTGAGCGACCACGCGGCACAACGACCAGGCGAGCTCTCCGGCGGCCAGCAGCAGCGGGTGGGCATCGCGCGGGCGATCGTCATCCGCCCCGCCCTGCTGCTCGCCGACGAGCCGACCGGTCAGCTCGACTCGGAAACGGGAGCTGCGATCATGGACCTGATCGCGCGGCTCGTGGCGGACACCGGGATGGCCGCGCTCGTCGCCACCCATGACCCCGCGCTCGCCGAGCGCGCGGATCGGGTGCTGCGCATCCACGACGGCCGTCTCGACGGCTGAAGCGCGGCGCGCCGTCAGCGCGCGGGTGTGTCGGTGACGGGCTCGTCGGTGCTGACGGCGGGCGCGATGGGCGCCGAGTAGCGATCGGTCGGCTCGACCACCGTCGGCATCACCGCCGTCGACTCGGCAGGCTCGACGAGCGGCTCGTGCGGTACCTTCTGGTCGGTCGCCGCCGTGAACTGGTTCTCGGCCCATTGCTGCTGCTCGAGGATCACCGGATCGGTGCCCTGCTCCTCGTAGCGCCAGCGCTCGAGGTCGGCGGCGAACAGCTTCCGCCCCTTGGTGGGCTTGTGAAGCCAGAGCACGAGACGCTCGCGGTACTCGGCGAGGGTCTGGTCGGCTTGGTAGCTGAAGCTCACCGAGTTGACGCGCATGTCGGCGAGCTGGTGTGAGGCCCAGTCCGCCGCGTAGTTCGCACCGGAGATCGGCAGCAGCCGCACCATGACATCCGCGTCGTTGGCCAGGTGTTCGGCGTGCTCGCGCGCCGCGGGCGACTGGCTGTGCCAGCGAACCGCGTTCTGACCCGCGGAGATGAGAGCCGTCACGGCGGCCGCACGTGTCTCGTGGTCACGTTGGGCGACGAGGCGCCGCGTCGCACCCCGGCCGATGAGGGCCGCCACGATGCCGGCGACCACGATGGCCAGGAACGGGATGACAGCGGTCACGAGGATCCGCTGGCCGTTATCCGAATAGAACCAGTCCACGAAGTCGTTCCACCACTGCATGGCGGCACCTTACGTCGGCCTTGGGCGGAACGGGCTGTCTTCCCCCGCGCGCCGCGAGATTGCCGCGCTCCTTGCGCCGTGCTCAGTTGCTCCTCGAAACCAGCGACACCTCTACCGCCCGGTGCCGTGCACGGCCAGCGGCTCGATCGCCACGAGCTCGTCATCCGTGAGCGCCGCTCCGTCGAGGGCCGCGAGATTGTCCTCCAGCTGGGCGACGCTCGACGCCCCGATGAGGGCGCTCGTGACGCTCGGCTGCCGCAGCACCCACAGCAGGGCGAGCTGCGCGAGGCTCTGGCCGCGCGCCTCGGCGATCGCGTTGAGCCCGCGAGCCCGCTCGAGGTAGGTCTCGCTGATCGTGTCGGCGTTCATCCACCGGCCCTCTGCAGCGCGCGAGCCCTCGGGGATGCCCGAGAGGTAGCGGTTCGTCAGCAGGCCCTGGGCGAGCGGGGAGAAGACGATGGATCCGATGCCGAGTTCGCCGATCGCATCCAGCAGTCCTTCCTCCGGCGTGCGGTTGAACATCGAATACGAGGGCTGGTGGATGAGCAGCGGGACCCCCTCGGCGGCGAGGGCGGCGGCGGCGCGTCGGGTGTCATCCGGGCCGTAGTTCGAGATGCCGGCGTAGATCGCCTTGCCGGTGCGCACCGCGTGGGCGAGCGCCCCCATCGACTCCTCGATGGGGGTCTCGGGGTCGGGGCGGTGGTGGTAGAAGATGTCGACGTAGTCGAGGCCGAGGCGCGTGAGCGACTGGTCGAGCGACGACAGCAGGTACTTGCGCGATCCCCACTCCCCGTACGGCCCCGGCCACATGTCGTACCCGGCCTTCGAGGAGATCACGAGCTCGTCGCGGTAGGGGCGCAGGTCGCTCGCGAGGATGCGGCCGAAGTTCTCCTCGGCGGATCCGGGCGGCGGGCCGTAGTTGTTCGCGAGGTCGAAATGGGTGACGCCGAGGTCGAAGGCCCGCAGCACGATCGAGCGCTGGGTGGTGAGGGCGCGGTCGTGCCCGAAGTTGTTCCAGAGCCCTAGCGAGATGCGCGGCAGCTTGAGGCCCGAGCGGCCCACGCGGGCGTATTCGAGTCGGTCGTAGCGGTCATCGGCAGCGGTGTACGGCATGAGGCAACCCTAGGGAACGGATGCGACATCCGCCGCGTTGCATCCGGTGTCCCCTACACACGAAAGCAGGTCGCATCATGCGCACGTTCGTTCTCGCCGGTGGTTGCTTCTGGTGCCTGGATGCGGTGTACCGCACGCTCGAGGGCGTCACGGATGTCGTGTCGGGCTACACGGGAGGAGCGGTGCCGAACCCGAGCTACGAGCTCGTGTGCACGGGCAGCACGGGCCACGCCGAGGCGGTCGCGGTGACCTTCGACGAGACCGTCATCCCGGCGAGTGTCATCCTCGACGTGTTCTTCACGCTGCACGACCCACGCCAGCTGAACCGCCAGGGCAACGACGTCGGCACGCAGTACCGCTCCGCGATGTTCTTCGCCGACGATGAGCAGAAGGCGGAGTTCATGGCCTCGCTCGAGCGCGCCCGGGAGATCTGGGGCGAGGGGGTCGTGACCTCGGTCACGAAGCTCGGCGAGTTCTTCCGCGCGGAGGAGTACCACCAGGACTTCTTCGCCAAGAACCCCGGTCAGGGTTACTGCCTCGCTGTCGCACTGCCCAAGGTCAACAAGGTGCGCAAGGGCTTCGCCCCGTACGTCAAGGCGGCCTGACGCTCGGAGGCGGATGGGGGTTGCACCGTAAAGCTAATGGCATTAGCTTTACGTCATGACCTCTACCGTCTCCTTCCTCACTCGCCCGCTCGGTCGCCCCGCCGGCGGCACCGGCCGCATCGCGTACGAGGTACGCGGCGAGGGTCCGCTCGTGGTGACCGCGCCCGGCATGGGCGACCTCCGCTCGGCTGACACCGCGCTCGCCGACGCGCTCGTCTCCGACGGCTTCCGGGTCGCGACCCTCGATCTACGCGGCCACGGCGACTCGGATGCGGGCTTCGCCGAACTCGGCGACGCGGCCACGGCATCCGATCTGATCGCCCTCATCGAGCACCTCGGCGGCCCGGCGGTGATCGTCGGCACCTCGATGGCGGCCTCGTCGGCGCTGCTGGCCGCGGCCGACCGGCCCGAGCTCGTGCGCGGACTCGTGCTGCTGTCGCCCTTCGTGCGCAATGCTCCGGGACCCGCGTGGCCCATGCGCCTCATGTTCCGCGTGCTCTTCGCACGACCGTGGGGTGTCGCGGCGTGGGTCGGCTACTACCGCAGCATGCTCAACAAGGGCGCCGCGCCTGCCGACCACGCAGCGCACCTGGCGCGCATCCGGACCGCTATGCGCCGCCCCGGGAGGCTCGCCGAGTTCCGCCGCCTCACGCTCGTGCTCGACCACGCTCCCGTCGAGGCGCGCCTTGCGGAGGTGCGCGCGCCGGCGCTCGCCGTGATCGGCGCGCTCGACCCCGACTACCGTGATCAGGCGGCCGAACTCGCGCATATCGTCGAGATGCTCCCGGGCACACAGACCCTCCTCGTCGACGATGCGGCCCATTACCCGCACCGCCAGCGGCCGGATGTGGTGCTGCCGGCCGTGCGCTCCTTCGTGGCGCAGGTGGCGGCGCGTGCCTAGGGCGGGTCTCAGCCGCGACGTGGTCGTCGCGCTCGCGGTGGAGCTGCTCGACGCCGACCCGCACGCGCCGGTGACCCTCGCCGCCGTGGCGGGGCGCGCCGGTGTCGCGGTGCCGAGCCTGTACAAGCACGTGCGCTCGCTCGACGAGCTGCGTGATGCCGTCGCGGTCGTCGGCGTCACGCGACTCGCCGACGCTGTGGCGGATGCCGTGGCCGGCGTCTCCGGGGTCGCCGCGTTCCGCGCCGCGGGGCGGGCGATCCGTGCCGAGGCGCGCGCGCATCCCGGGCTCTACCAGGCGAGCCAGCCCGCGCCGGGGCGCGAGGCGTCTGCCGAGCTGCTGGCGGCGGGGGAGCGGGCCGTGACGCTGCTCGCCGGCGTCGTGCGGAGTGCAGGGCTGCCGCCGCACCGGGAGGTCGATGCGGTGCGGATCGCGCGCGCGGCCGTGCACGGGTTCGTGCTGCTCGAGGCGGCGGGCGGCTTCGGATTGCCCGACGACGTCGACGCGAGCTTCGACCGCCTGCTCGACGTGGTGTGGGCGGGCTTCGCCGAGCTCGGCTGAGGATTCTCAGGGGGCATCCGGCATGTTCCGCGCCGGCGGGGGTACGGTCGAGGAAGAGGCAGTCGACAGCCACGCGAAGGAGCAGATCATGAGCGAGAGCACGACCGTCGAACAGCGTTGGGTCGCCTTCGGGCCCGCGGGCGCCGTGGGCGCCATCCACCGCACCGCCGAAGGCTTCCAGATGAAGCTGCTCGACGACGACAGCTACCGGGGCAGTTACCCGAGTCTCGACGTCGCGAAGAGCGCGCTGCACGCCGCGCTCGAGCCCGGCTCGGAGTGGCCGGAGTTCCGCGAGCACTGAGCTCGCGGGTCTCTTCTCCTCCACTGCCGCACCGGATGCGGGTCGTCCCCGGATCCGGTCGCGGCACCGTGCGCACACGCCCGGCCCCGGCATCCTGGCCTGACGGCGCCCGGACGTCACCGGCACGACCCCCGGGCGCCGTCCAGTTGAGGGCGCGCCGAACAGGGAGAGACCGATGACCGACAACCTCACCGTGGCGGGGCTCGTCGCCACGCCGATCAAGCACACCATCACCTCCGAGGGGCTCGAGATCAGCTCGTTCCGCCTCGCGTCCACGAGCCGTCGCTACGACAGCGCGACGCGGGCCTGGGTCGACGGCGAGACCAACTGGTTCACCGTCACCGCGTTCCGTCACCTCGCCGCCAACGTGCACGCCTCGCTCGACAAGGGCCACCGCGTGGTGGTGGCGGGCAGGCTCAAGGTGCGCGAGTGGCGCAACGGCGAGCAGCTCGGCCGCGACGTCGAGATCATCGCGGATGCGCTCGGCCCCGACCTCGCGTGGGGCCGCGCGCAGTACACCCGCACGCCGCGGCGCGTCGCCGCCGACGCCGAGAATGCGCCCGCGGGCGAGGATGCGGGTGCCGAGGTCGGTGCCGTTTCCGGCGCGGATGCGGCGGATGCTGCGGGATTCCCGGAGGAGGCGCCCGTGGCGCTCGCCACGCCGTTCTAGACTCGTCGGGTGCCACGCGGCTCGCGCGGGCCGAGCCACGGAGGATGCGATGACCCGACCGCGTCGAGCACTCGCGTGCGCCGTCGTGGCCGCGGCCGGCGCGCTCGTCCTCGCCGGGTGCACCTCGCCCGAGCCGATGCCCACGCCCTCGTCGAGCCACGGCACGACGACGGCGCCGACCCCGACTCCGACTCCGACGCCCGAACCGGCGTTCGAGGGCACAGCATCCGACAACCAGGCCTACTTCGATCACCTCAATCACGAGCTCATCGACGCGGGCGGGGTTACCGGCGGTGCCGCGTTCATCGACAACCTCGTCGAGCACGGCTACCCGCGCGAGAACATGGAGGTCACGCCCGACAAGACGGCGATCGGCATCGGGGCCGACAACATCGTCTTCTCGATCCGGTTCGGCGACACGTGTCTGCTGGGGCAGTGGGGCAACATCGGCTACACGAGCCTCGTGACCGAGGTGCTCTCGACGGGCCGCTGCATCGTCGGCACCGCCCGCCCCGCCTGACGCAGGCGGCCTCCCACCGCACCGCTCGGGTCGTCCGCCTGAGCCCGTCTCGCGGCGCGACTCAGGTGGTTGAGGAGCGCATCGCGCAGTGATGCGCGTCTCGAAACCGCCGTCACGTCGTCAGAACTCGAGCCGCATCACGACGCGCGGAAAACCATCGAGCACCGATGTCGTGTCGGCGGCCTTGCGGAAGCCCGCCCGCTCGAAGAGCCGCCGTGTTCCCACGTACGCCATGGTGATATCGACTTTCGCCTCGTCGTTATCGACCGGGTATCCCTCGATCGCGGGCGCCCCGCCGGCTCGTGCGAACTCGACGGCTCCCGCGAGAAGTGCGTGTGAGATGCCCTGCTTGCGGTGCCCCGGACGCACGCGGATGCACCACACCGACCACACGTCGAGCTCGTCGACGTGCGGGATGCGACGGTTGCGCGCGAAGCTCGTGTCGGCCCGCGGATGCACCGCCGCCCATCCGACGACCTCGTCGCCGTCGTAGGCGAGCACCCCCGGCGGCGGTTGCTGCTGCACGAGGTCCCGCACCCGCTCACCGCGCGCCGTGCCACGCAGCGCCTGGTTCTCGGCGGAGCCGATGCGGTAGCTCAGACACCAGCACACGTTCGCGTCCGGCCGCTTCGGTCCGACCACGGCCGCGACATCCGCCAAGACCGTCGCCGGTCGCACCTCGATCGCCATCCTGCCACCATGCCAGCGCCCGCCGACCCCGGCAACGCCGCCGCCCGCGCCAGCCTAGGATCGTAGACATGGCCGAATACATCTACTCCATGGTGCGCGCCCGCAAGAAGGTGGGCGACAAGCTCATCCTCGACGACGTGACGATGGCGTTCCTGCCGGGAGCCAAGATCGGCATGGTCGGCCCGAACGGCGCCGGTAAGTCCACGATCCTGAAGATCATGGCAGGGCTCGATACCCCCTCCAACGGCGAGGCGAAGCTCACGCCGGGCTTCAGCGTCGGCATCCTCATGCAGGAGCCCGAACTCGACGAGTCCAAGACCGTCATCGAGAACATCCAGGACGGCATCGCGATCAAGGCGAAGCTCGACCGCTTCAACGAGATCTCGGCCGCGATGAGCGACCCGGATGCCGATTTCGACGCCCTGCTGGCCGAGATGGGGGTTCTGCAGGAGGAGATCGACGCCGCCGACGGCTGGGACCTCGACTCCCAGCTCGAGCAGGCGATGGATGCGCTGCGCACGCCGCCCGCCGATGCCGAGATCTCGGTGCTGTCCGGTGGTGAGAAGCGCCGCGTCGCGCTCGCGAAGCTGCTGCTGCAGAAGCCCGACCTGCTGCTGCTGGACGAGCCCACCAACCACCTCGACGCCGAGAGCGTGCAGTGGCTCGAGCAGCACCTGCAGAAGTACCCCGGCGCCGTCATCGCGATCACCCACGACCGGTACTTCCTCGACAACGTCGCCGAGTGGATCGCCGAGGTCGATCGCGGCCGGCTCTACCCCTACGAGGGCAACTACTCGACCTACCTCGAGAAGAAGGCCCAGCGCCTCGAGGTGCAGGGCAAGAAGGATGCCAAGCTCGCCAAGCGCCTCGCCGAGGAGCTCGACTGGGTGCGCTCGAACGCCAAGGGCCGCCAGGCGAAGTCGAAGGCGCGTCTCGCGCGCTACGAGGAGATGGCATCCGAGGCGGAGCGCACGCGCAAGCTCGACTTCGAGGAGATCCAGATCCCGCCGGGGCCGCGCCTCGGCTCCGTCGTGATCGAGGCCAAGAACCTGCAGAAGGGCTTCGGCGACCGCGTGCTCATCGACGGTCTGAGCTTCACGCTGCCGCCGAACGGCATCGTGGGCGTCATCGGCCCGAACGGTGTCGGCAAGACCACGCTCTTCAAGACGATCGTGGGCCTCGAGCCGCTCGACGGCGGCGAGCTCAAGATCGGCGAGACGGTCAAGATCAGCTACGTCGACCAGAGCCGCGCCAACATCGACCCCAACAAGACGCTGTGGGAGGTCGTCTCCGACGGCCTCGACATCATCGTCGTGGGCAAGACCGAGATCCCGAGCCGCGCCTACGTGTCGAAGTTCGGCTTCAAGGGCCCCGACCAGCAGAAGAAGGCCGGCGTGCTCTCGGGTGGTGAGCGCAACCGCCTCAACCTCGCACTCACGCTCAAGGAGGGCGGCAACCTGCTGCTGCTCGACGAGCCGACCAACGACCTCGATGTCGAGACCCTGCAGTCGCTCGAGAACGCGCTGCTCGAATTCCCCGGATGCGCCGTCGTGATCACCCACGACCGTTGGTTCCTCGACCGGGTCGCGACGCACATCCTCGCGTACGAGGGCACCGAGGAGAACCCGGCGAACTGGTACTGGTTCGAGGGCAACTTCGACTCCTACGAGCAGAACAAGATCGAGCGCCTCGGCCCGGAAGCCGCGAAGCCGCACCGTTCCGTGTACCGCAAGCTGACGCGCGACTGACGTGACCCGCATCCACATCCCGATCCGGCTGCGCTGGAGCGACTTCGACGCCTACGCGCACGTCAACAACGCCGAGATGCTGCGCCTGCTCGAAGAGGCGCGCATCGAGGCGTTCTGGCGGCCGGATGCCGGGTCGGATCCGGATGCGGCGCGCCCCACCGCGGTCATCGACGCCCGTCCCGGTGCCGCGACGATCAGCCTCATCGCGCGCCAGGAGCTCGAATACCTCGCCCCCATCCCGTATCAGCGCAGCCCCATCGAGGTGGAGCTGTGGATCGGGAACCTGGGCGGCGCGAGCTTCCAGATCTGTTACGAGGTCTACTCGCCGGAGGGCGTCGAACCGCGCGTGTTGTACACGATCGCGTCGACGACTCTCGTGATGGTGGACGCCGCAAGCGGCCGCCCTTCGCGCATCACCGACGAGCTGCGCGAGCTGTTCGCGCCGTACGTCGAGGAGCCTGTGCGCTTCGGCAAGCGCGGCTGAGCCCCCGCACAGCTCACTACTCCCCAGGGAGCACCCCGGTTACTCCGCCCGGCGGTTCCAGCGGCACCCCCGGCGCCCGTAGCGTCGGCGCGTACCGTCCGCTACCGCTGAGGAGACCCCATGACCACCACCGTCGAACGCAGCGCGACGCGCGCCTCCCTCGTCGCCCTGATCGTGCTCGCCGCCGTCGTCGCCGTGGCGATCGCCACGAGTCTCATCGCGTTCGTCGCCCGCGCGGCGGGCGTCGGGGACGCCTTCCCGCCTCTGCAGCCGCAGGCCTACCTGACGTTCGCCATCGCCGGCACGCTTCTCGCGATCGGGGGCTGGGCACTCGTCGTGCGGTTGGTGCGTCACTCGGCGCGGCTGCTGCGCGTGCTGGCGCCCGTGCTGCTCGTGCTGAGCTTCATCCCCGACGTCGTGCTGCTCGCGACGGGCTTCTTGCCGGGCGCCACTCCGGGTGCCGTCGTCGCCCTCATGCTCATGCATCCCGTGGTCGCCGGGGCGGCGGTGCTCGCGGGCCGGCGGATCGCCCCCGCGCGCTGAGGCAGCGGGAGACAGCCAGACGACGAGATGCCGGCCACCCCGAGAGGTGACCGGCATCTCGTCGTGTGCGCTGCGTCAGTCCGCCAGGATGCCTTCGTAGGCGTCCGGGTAGGAGCTCAGCCACTCGTCGATCGCGGCGGGCTCGTCGCCCTTCTCGTGCTGATTGACGACGAGGTCCTCGAGGGCACCGTATTCCGTGTCATCGAGCTTGATCTTGCTGATGTACTCGGCCGCCTCGAGGTACTTCTCAGCGAAGCCCTTGGTGGCGAGGAAGTGCAGCGCCTCGGCTTCGCCCATGGCGCCCTTCGGGTCCTCCAGATCCTTGATGTCGAACGCGGCGTTGGCCCAGAAGGGGCGCCACAGCGTGACGACGATGTCCTCCTTGTTGTCGATCGCCTCACCCAGTTCGGTGAGCATGGCCGCGGTCGAGGAGGTCACGAGCTCCCAGCCGTCCAACCCGTACGCCGGCATCATCGAGTCCTGCGTGACGCCCGTGAGACCCGCGCCAGGCTCGATGCCGTAGATCTTGCCGTCGAACATGTCGGCCTTGTCGGCGAGCTCGTCGAGGGAGGAGATGTCGGTGTAGCTCGGTACTGCGATCGTGAGCTTCGCGTTGTCGTAGTACGCGCCGAGATCCTCGATGTCGTCGCCGTACTGCTCCATGTACTTCGCGTGGGTCACCTCCGGCCAGGCGGAGGGGTAGATGTCGACATCGCCGTTGGCGAGGCCGGTGTACAGCGGAGCCGCCTCGGTCAGGGTCTCCAGCTCGACCGTGTACCCGAGCTTCTCGAGCTGATCCTGCAGCAGGTAGGCGGTGCTGAGACCGTCGGTCCAGCTGGGGATGAAGCCGAGCGTGATGGTTCCCTTGTCGCCGTCACCGGTGTCACCGGCGTCGGCGTCTCCACTCGAGCAGGCGGCGAGCGCCACGGCGAGACCGAGGGCGCCTCCGATCAGGGCGGTGCGGCGCGCGAGTGTGCGTCGTTGGAACATGGGTGTCCTCTCTGTGTGGGACCCGCCCGGATGGACGGGCTTCGGGCGGGGGTCAGGCGGCTGGCGCGGGCGTGCGGCGGCGGCGGATCACGGAGCGCAGCGAATGCCGGTAGTCGGCGGGCGCTCCGAGGGCGGAGGTGAGGCGGTCGAGGAAGATCGCGAGCACCACGATGCTGAGGCCCGCCTCGACGCCCTGGGCGATGTCGAGGGTCGAGATCGCCGCGACGACCTCTTTCCCCGAACCGTTGGCTCCCGCGATGCCGGCCACCACGGCCATCGAGAGCGCGAGCATGATGACCTGGTTGATGCCGGCCATGATCGTGGGGCTCGCAAGCGGCAGCTGGATGCCGCGCAGCACCTGTCCCGGGGTGGCGCCGAAGGCCTGACCCGCCTCGACCTTCTCGGGGTCGACGCCGCGGATGCCGAGCTCGGTCAGGCGGATGCCGGGCGGCAGCGCGAAGATGATGGTCGACACGACGCCGGGGGCGAACCCGATGCTGAAGAACAGCACGGTCGGGATCAGGTAGACGAACGACGGCATCGTCTGCATGAAGTCGAGCACCGGGCGCACGATGACGCTCACCGTGGCGTTCTTGGCAGCGAGGATGCCGATCGGGATCGCGATGACGACCGCGATGACCGCGGCGATGAGCACGAGCGAGAGCGTCTGCAGGGCCGGCTCCCACTGGTCCATGCCGACGACCAGCAGCAGCCCGAGCGCGGAGCCGACGCCGAACTGCCACGACCGCAGCAGCCAGCCGAGCACCGCGAGGATCGCGATGAGCAGGATCGCCGGCACGGCGATGAGCTGATCCGACAGCGTCTCGACCATCCAGCGCAGCACGAAGCCGACCGCGTCGAGGAAGGCGTCGAGGTTCTCCTTGAGCCAGCGGATCGACGTATCGGCCCATTCGCCGACGGGGATGCGGAATCCGTCCATCAGCGCACCTCCTCGGGGTCGGCCACGACGTCGTCGGCGTGGTGCGGCTCGCTCTCGGCGAGCAGCTGGTCGATCTCGCCTGTCGCCACCGGAGGTAGCGGCAGGGCGAGCTCGGCGGTCGCGGTGGTGCCCGGGCCGAGGGCGGCAAGCAGTGTCACGCGCGGGATCACGCCCACGAGACGGTCGTGCTCGTCGAGGACGGCGAGCGGCAGGGGCGACTCGACGGCGGGCACGAAGAGGTCCATGAGCACGTCGTCGACGCTGACCGACTGCGGAGCCGGCCGGACGATGGCGGCGAGCGAGTTCTCGCCCTTCTGTACGAGCTTCATGGCGTCGCGGTCGCGCACGATGCCGACGAGGCGCCGGTCCCTGCCCACGACGTAGGCGGCCGAGGCGTAGCCGTCGCGCATCGCCCGCAGCGCGGTGCGCGGCCCGGCGCTCTCGGCGACGGTGAGCCGGGGGCGTTCCATGACGTTCCCGGCCGTCAGCACGCGCGCGCGGTCGACATCCTGCACGAACTGCTCGACGTAGTCGTTGGCGGGGTCGGTGAGGATGTCCTCCGGCGTGCCGATCTGCACGATGCGGCCATCACGCATCACGGCGATCCCATCGCCGAGGAACATGGCCTCGTTGAGGTCGTGCGTGATGAAGATGATGGTCTTCTGCAGGCGCTCCTGCAGCTCCAGCAGCTGCTCCTGCATCTCGCGCCGGATGAGCGGGTCGAGTGCGCTGAACGCCTCGTCCATGAGCAGGATGTCGGTGTCGGCCGCGAGGGCGCGTGCGATTCCGACGCGCTGCTGCATGCCGCCCGAGAGCGCCGCCGGTTCGACATCCGCCCACCGGTCGAGCCCCACCAACGCGAGGATCTCGCCGGCCTTCGCGAGGCGCTCCGGGCGGGCGACGCCGCGCAGTTCGAGGGGATAGGCGACGTTGTCGATGACGCTGCGGTGCGGAAGCAGCGCGAAGTGCTGGAAGACCATCGAGACGCTCTCGCGGCGGATCTGCCGCACGCGCGCGGCCGGGGCGCCGGTCAGCTCCTCCCCGTGGATGGTGATGGTGCCCGCGGTGGCCGGGTGCAGACCGTTGAGCATGCGGATGAGGGTCGACTTGCCCGAGCCCGAGAGCCCCATGACGACGAAGATCTCGCCGCGGCGCACCTCGAAGCTCGCGTCGATCACGGCCGCGGTGGCGGGCCGCACCTCGTCGCGGCTCGCGCCGGCGCGCAGCCGTTCCACGGCCTCGTGGGGTTGCCGGCCGAACACCTTGTACAGGCCTTCGGCACGAAGAGCGATCTCGGTCACGGTCTCCTCGACCCGCGCCGAAGCGTCGGGTTCCGGTTACGGTCCGGGCCCACGAGTCGTCCGGTACGGAGCGGAGCTCCTGCGGACGCAGTGCTGCCGGGTGGCGGCACGGTCTTCGCGTTGCCATACGAGCGCCGGCGGGTAAGCAGCCGGTGCGCGCGGTCCTGGGCTTGCAGCCCCCCGGTCGTGTCGGACGCGTCGTCGGGCGGGCCTCGGCCACCGTAGCAGCGCCCCGTGTCGGGCGTCAGCCGCCCCGGAGCGGCCGCGCCACCGCGCCCTCGCCCGTGTTCTCGGGGATCTCGGGGGTGTCGTTCCGCCGCGGAGACGGACCCAGTTGTTACGCCTTCGTTATGGCCGGGCGGGGCAGAACGAGCGGTCTCGCTACTCGCGCACCTCGGGTACGCGCACCATGCCCTCTTGCGCGATGCTCGCGACGAGCACGCCGTCGCGCGTGAAGATGCGACCCGTCGAGAGCCCGCGTCCACCGGATGCCGTTGGCGACTCCTGCACGTACAGCAGCCACTCGTCGACACGCATCGGGCGGTGCCACCACATGGCGTGATCGAGGCTCGCCATCTTGAGTCCGCGGTGCGTCCACTCCAGCCCGTGACCGCGCAGCACCGGCTCGAGGATGGAGTAGTCGCTCGCGTAGGCGAGCGCCGCGCGGTGCAGCGTGTCGTCGTCGGGCATGGGGCCGATCGTCTTCATCCACAGTGCCTGGCGCGGCACGGGGTCGGGGTCGGCGCGCAGGTAGATGGGCTGCTGCACGTGACGGATGTCGAAGGCGCGGCTGGTCGCCCAGAACTGAGCAACCGGATGGTCGATGGGCCCGAGCACCTCGGCAGCCGACGGCAGCTCCTCGGGCGGCGTGACGCCCTCGGGTGCCTCCACCTGGTGCGCCAGGCCCGGGTCGTCATCCTGGAACGAGGCGATCATCGACAGGATGGGCACCCCGTTCTGGTACGCCTGCGTGCGACGCGTCGAGAACGAGCGGCCGTCGTGGATGCGGTCGACCGAGAACGTGATGGGCTGCGTCGCGTCGCCGGGGCGCAGGAAGTAGCCGTGCGTCGAGTGGATCGCGCGATCGGGCTCGACCGTGCGGGTCGCGGCCATGATCGACTGGGCGTACACCTGGCCGCCGAACACCCGGCCGCCGGGGGTCCACTGGCTGGGGCCCGTGAAGATGTCCTCGTCGGTGCGGGCGCCCGTGTCGGTCAGATCGAGGGTCGCCAGGAGGCCGGAGAGGGGATCGAGGGCCGCTCGAGCGTCGGTCATGGGCTCAGTCTAGAAGCCGAGGCGGACGCATCCGGATAGGCTGGGAGGGCTGTGACCGCCCGTTCCTTCACGCTCGCCGACCCCGCGTCGCTCGACGACCTCCAGACCTTCCTCTCCCGCGCCCAGCGCGTCGAGGACGGCTCCGTGCGCCTGATCGCAGGCAGCGGCGTGCTCGCCGTCTACGCGGCCGTGCTCTACCCCGTCGGACTGCTCGACGAGACCCCCACCGTGCTCGGCCTGCGCACCCTCGCCCTGTCGAGTCGCGGCGACTTCGACGCGGTCGTGCCCATTCGCTCTCTGCTGCTGCGTGTCGAGCGCGCGCAGGAGCTGGCCGTCGCGGCGATCGCCGACGGGCGGGAGGAGCCCGCGACCGTCGGGCTGCCGATGGAGGTGCACACCGCCACCTGGGCGGCGATCTCGCCGCCGCGCGGCGGGTGGCGTTCGGTGCAGGGGCCGGATGCGGTGATGCTCGAGCAGGTCGCACGCGCCGGCATCGCCGAGATCGCCGAGGCCGTGCCGGATGCCGTGGGCGAGTCGATCGTGCGGCGCGTCCGCGGCGAGGTGTGGGGGCGCGAGATCGACGGTGCCGAGCACATCCCGGCGGGGGCGGGCTTCGCGGCCGTGAGTCTCGGGTTCCTCGGCGACGACGAGGTGCGGTCGTTCGAGACGGGCCCGTGGACACGCCTCACCACCCGTCGCGGACACGTGCTCGTGCGACGCCGCGCCTGGACGCTCTCGCGCTGACCCCTCCTGGTCGGCATTCGGTGCGCTTTCAGCTTCGAATACCCCTGGGGGTATATCGTCGTACCCATGACCTCACCGCGACGCATCATCATCGTCGGCGGCGTGGCGGCCGGCATGTCCGCCGCCACCCGTCTGCGCCGACGTGACGAGACCGCCCACATCACCGTCATCGAACGCAGCGACGCCGTCTCCCTCGCCACCTGCGGGCTTCCGTACGTCATCGGCGAGGTGATCCCGTCGCGCGAGGAGCTCCTGCTCCAGTCTCCGGCCCGGCTGCGCGAGCGCTTCCTGCTCGACGTGCGCGTGCGCACGACCGCCGTCGAGATCGACCGCGCCACCCGATCCCTCGTCGTTGCGAGCGACGACGGCATCGAACGGCTCGAGTACGACGATCTCGTGCTCGCCACCGGCGCGACACCGATCGCGCTCGATGTTCCGGGCGCCTCGCGCGCCCACCCCCTGCACACCCTCGACGATCTCGACCGCATCCTCGCCACGGTGAGCGGAGCGCGATCCGCCGTCGTGGTCGGGGGTGGCTTCGTGGGCGTCGAGGTCGCCGAGAACCTGCGCGCGCGCGGCCTCACCGTCGCACTCGTGCATCGCGGCACGCACCTCATCGGCTCCCTCGATCCGGAGATGGCGGTGCCGCTCGCGGATGCCGCGCGCGATGCGGGTGTGCTGCTGCGGCTCGGTCAGCGTCCCGTCGCCATCGACGAGGCCGGCGTGACCCTCGACGCCGGCGAGGTGCTCGAGGCCGACCTCGTGATCAGCGCGGTCGGCGTTCGCCCCGCGAGCGAACTCGCCCGGGCGGCAGGACTCGCGCTCGGCCCCGCTGGCGGTGTGCTCGTCGACGAGCAGTTCCGCTCGAGCGACCCCGCCATCCGCGCGATCGGCGACGTCGCCGAGAAGGTCGACGCCGTGCTCGGCGGCACGCGCTCGGTGCCCCTCGCCGGGCCCGCCAACCACCACGGCAGGCTCGTCGCAGACGCCATCGCGGGCGACCCGATCACCGTCACGCCCACGCTCGGCACGGCCATCGTCGGTGCCTTCGGCCGCGTCGCGGCCGTCGTCGGAGCGAACGAGCGGGCGCTCCGCGAGGCGGGGGTCGACCACCGCGTGATCCACTCCCATCCGCTGCACCACGTCGGCTACTTCCCGGGCGCGCAGCCGATGGCCCTCAAACTGCTGGTCTCCCCGGACGACGTCATCCTCGGGGCGCAAGCCGTCGGCGGCGAGGGGGTCGACCGCCGCATCGACGTGATCGCGACCGCCATGCGCGCCGGGATGCGGGCGAGCGAGCTCGCGGAGCTCGAGCTCGCATACGCGCCGCCGTTCGGCTCGGCCAAGGACCCCGTCAACATGCTCGGCTACATCGCGCACAACCTCCGTGAGGGCGAGCGCACCATCCAGTGGCACGAACTCGACGACGCGCGCGCCGCGGGAGCACGTCTGCTGGATGTGCGCGCGGCGGGCCAGCTCGACGAGGGCTCCATCCCCGGATCCGAGTGGATCCCGGTGGAGGAGCTCCGCGCCCGCGCGCACGAGTTCCGCGGCGAGCGGGTCATCGTGCACTGCCGCGTCGGGCAGGGCGCGCACACCGCCGGCCGGCTGCTGGCCGCGCACGGCGTCGACGTCGTGAACCTCGACGGCGGCTACCTCACCTGGCGCGATGCGCACCGTGCGCTCGCGCTCACCGACCCCTCTCTTACCGAAGGAGCATCATGAACAGCATCACCCCCGGCGAACTCTCCGGCCTCGGCGCGGATGTCGTGATCATCGACGTGCGTCAGCCCGACGAGTACGTGCAAGCTCGCGTCGCGGGCGCCCGTCTCATCCCGCTCGCCGAGGTGCCCTCGCGCCTCGACGAGATCCGACAGCTGGAGCCCGTCTACGTGATGTGCCACGCGGGCGGACGCAGCGCCCAGGCCACCGAATACCTCACGGCCCACGGCGTCGAGGCCACGAACGTCGACGGCGGGATCACCTCCTGGGCGGCCGCTGGGCTGCCCGTCGAGCGAGGGGCCGCCTGATGGCCTGGTTCCGCCGCGGCAGCGTGTCGGCGAGCACCGCGCGCGAGCTGCTCGACGCGGGCGCGGTGCTCGTGGATGTGCGCAGCCCCGGGGAGTGGCGCAGCGGGCACGCCCCGAGCGCGCGCCACATCCCGCTGGACCAGCTGCCCCGCCGCATCTCGAGCCTTCCGGCTTCGGGCACCGTCGTCGTCATGTGCCACACGGGTGTGCGCTCCGCGCGGGCCGCGGCGATGCTGCGGGAGGCCGGCCTCGACGCCCGGAGCCTGCGCGGCGGCATCATCGCGTGGCGACGGGCCGGCGAACGCGTGACGGGAGCCTGAGGATGGCCGCCGGCTCACCCGTCCCCCCTGCAGAGCAGCGCGCGGTCGTGAACCGCCTCAAGCGCGCCGAGGGCCAGCTGCGGGCGCTCATCGCCGCCGTCGAACGCGGCGACGACTGCCGCGACGTGGTGACGCAGCTCTCGGCCGTGTCATCGGCCCTGGACCGTGCGGGATTCGCGATCATCGCGGGAGCGATGCACGAGTGCGTGCGCCGCGACGACGAGAGCGAACCCGGTCAGCTCACCGTCGCCGAGCTGCAGAAGCTGTTCCTCACCCTCGCCTGAGGGCCGCGAACTCGCAGCTGCGGCTCAGAGCGCTCCCGCGATCGCACGTCCCGCCTGCAGACCTGTGAAGAGGCATCCGCCGAGGAAGGTGCCCTCGAGCGAGCGGTAGCCGTGCACGCCGCCGCCGCCGAAACCGGCCGCCTCGCCCACCGCGTAGAGGCCGGGGATCGGCTTGCCGGCGGCGTTCAGCACGCGGCTCGACAGGTCGGTCTGGATGCCGCCGAGGCTCTTGCGGGTGAGCACGTGCAGCTTCACCGCGATGAGCGGGCGGTGCTTCGCATCGAGGATCTTGTGCGGCTTCGCCACCCGGATGAGCTTGTCGCCCCGGTAGTTGCGGGCACCCCGCAGGGCGGTCACCTGCGCGTCCTTGCTGAACGCGTTGTCGAGTTCCCGGTCGCGCGCCTCGAGCTCATGCTTGATGGTGTGCACGTCGAGCTCGACGTCGGGGGCGAGGCGGCGCATGCCCGCGAACAGGTCGTCGAGCGAGTCGGCCACCACGAAGTCGGCCCCCTTGTCCTTGAACGCCTCGACGGCATCCGTGGCACCCTTGCCGAGACGCTGACGCAGCAGTTCGCGCACGCTCTTGCCCGTGAGGTCGGGGTTCTGCTCCGAGCCCGAGAGGGCGAACTCCTTCTCGATGATCGACTGGTCGAGGATGAACCACGAGTGGTCGTGGCCGGTCTGACGCAGGTACTCGAGGGTGCCGAGGGTGTCGAAGCCCGGGAAGAGCGGCACGGGCAGGCGCTGGCCGGTCGCGTCGAACCACATGCTCGAGGGCCCGGGCAGGATCCGGATGCCGTGCAGCGGCCACACGGGGGAGTGGTTCTCGATGCCCTCCACGTAGTGCCACATGCGGTCCTGGTTCACGAGGCGCGCCTTGGCCTTCGCCGCGATGCCGAGCATCCGTCCGTCGACGTGGGCCGGCACGCCCGAGAGCATGTGCTCGGGCGGGGTGCCGAGCCACTCGGGCCAGTTCTCGCGCACGAGCTCGTGGTTGCCGCCGATTCCACCGGATGCGACGACGACGGCACCGGCCTTCACCTCGAAGTCGCCCATGACCTCGCGGTTGGATTCCTCGCCGCGCTCGGCAGCATCCGGGGCGAGCACGGAGCCCGCTGCACCGATGACCGTGGAGCCCTTCGTGATGAGACGGTCGACGCGGTGACGGAAGCGGAGCTCGACGAGGCCCTGCTCCACGCCCTCGCGAACGCGGCGCACGAACGGTTCGAGGATGCCCGGCCCCGTGCCCCACGTGATGTGGAAGCGGGGCACCGAGTTGCCGTGCCCGTTCGCGGTGTAACCGCCGCGCTCGGCCCATCCGACGACGGGGAAGAACGACACGCCCTTCTCGCGCAGCCAGGCGCGCTTCTCGCCCGCCGCGAAGGCGAGATAGGCCTCAGCCCATTCGCGGGCCCAATCGTCTTCGGCGCGGTCGAACTCGGCGCTCGCCATCCAGTCCTGGCGAGCGAGCTCGTGCGAATCGCGGACGCCCATCCGGCGCTGCTCCGGGGAGTCGATGAGGAACAGCCCGCCGAACGACCACCAGGCCTGCCCGCCGAAACTCGCCTCCGGCTCCTGTTCGAGCAGGATCACCTTCTTGCCGGCCTCGACGAGCTCGGCCGCGGCGACGAGCCCCGCGAGTCCTGCTCCGATGATGATGGCGTCGGCCTGCTCCGGCATCCGTTCCCCGTGTTCCTCGTGAAGTCGGTCAGTCGTCCAACACTATCGAGTCCGGCTCATTCCGCGGTGTTGACGAGCGCGTGTGCCGCACGATCGAGGTAATCCCACAGCATGCTCTCGTGCAGCGGGCTGAGACCTGCCCCCTCGACGGCGGCGCGCATGTGGCGCAGCCAGGCGTCGCGCGCGGTGGGGGTGACCGGGAACGGCTGGTGCCGCAGACGCAGGCGCGGGTGCCCGCGCTGCTCGCTGTAGGTGCCGGGGCCGCCCCAGTACTGCTCGAGGAACATCGTGAGACGCTGGATGGCGCCCTCGAGGTCGTGCTCCGGGTACATCGGCCACAGCACCTCGTCGGTGCGCACGCCTTCGTAGAAGCGACGCACGATGCCTTCGAACGTCGCGCGCCCGCCGACCTCGGACCAGAAGCTTGAGCCGACGACGTCGCCGCCCTCGCCCATCCGGATCTGCAGGTTCACGATGCGCCCTTCGGGCTCTTGGGGGTCTTCGGTGCGCGCGCGGGACGCGGCTGTTCCACGACCGGCAGCGGCGAGGTCTTGGGTGGCCGGGCGCCGCGGATCGAGCCGGCGCCCTCGAAGCCCGTCAGCACGATCGAGTTGAGCGCGGGCAGCCGGATGCCGGCCGTGTCGAGGGTGCGCTTGAGCCGTGCCCGCAGTTCGCGCGCCACATCGTCCTTGGCTGAGGTGCGGGTCTTGACGACCAGACGGATGACGATCGCCTCCGCGGAGATCGACTCGATGCCCCACACCTCGGGCTTCTCGAGGATGAGCCGCTTCCACTTGGGTTCGTCGGCGAGCTCGAGCGCCGTCTTCAGGATGAGCGCTTCGACCTCGTCGATGTCGGACTCGTACGGCACGGCGAGGTCGATGATGGCCCGTGCCCAGCCCTGCGAGATGTTGCCGATGCGCACGATCTCGCCGTTGCGCACGTGCCACAGGGTGCCGTTGACGTCGCGGATGTCGGTGATGCGGATGCCGACCGACTCCACGACGCCGGTCGCGGGCCCCAGGTCCACGACGTCGCCGACGCCGAGCTGGTCCTCGATCACCATGAAGAGGCCGTTCAGCACGTCCTTCACGATGTTCTGGGCGCCGAAGCCGAGGCCGGCGCCGATCGCGGCGGTGATGAGCGAGAACGCTCCCGCGGCATCCGGGAACGTCGTGGTGATGATGAGCAGCACCGCGACGATCACGACGACCGTCGTCACGACGCTCGAGAGCACCCCGCCGAGCGTGCGCGTGCGTTGCACGACGCGCACGGCCGCGAGCGGGGTCGCGACGAGCGCCTGGGTGTCGTCGATGCCCTGCTTCTTCTTGACACCCGTGACGACGCCGCGCACGGTGCGGTTGATCACGAATTGCAGGATGAGCCGGATGACGACGGCGCCCACGATGATGAGGAGCACCCGGAGCGGGGTCTGCCACGCACCGAGGCTCTCCCACCACGCGACCAGGCCGTCCATGTTCCCAGCCTATCGACGCGTGCCCGAGAGCACGGTGGGGGGCGGTCAGCGCGCGACGACCTCGAGCACGCCGATGAGGCCGAGGGCGTTCAGCAGCGAGCGGGTGGGCTCGATCGAGCGGCCCGTGAAGCCCGCGAGCTGCTCGAGGTCCTGGTGGCGGAGTGTGAGGGTCGTCCGTGACACTTTGCTCATCTTGACCGGTCGATTGTATTTGGTCTATGGTCGACCATATGACCAAGCAGAGGCGCTTGGTAGGAGCAGGCGTACCGACGAGGCGCGCGGACAGCTCCCTGAACAGCCTCTGCGCTGTTGAGAAAGGGAAACGAATGAGCGTTTCGCGCAGAAGAGGCCGCGGAGTAACGGCGCTCCTGACAGCAGCGGTGCTGTCCGGACTGCTGGCTGCGTGTGGCGGCGCTGGCGGTTCTGCAAACCCCGGCACCACCGACCCCTCGGGAACCCCCGAGAAGCCCGACAAGATCATCGTGCGGTCGTGGGGTCCCCCGTTCTCCTCGGGGATCGAAGACTCGGCAGCCAAGAGCTTCACAGCGGAAACGGGCATCGCCGTCGAGTTCGACCTCACCGACTACGGCGAGGTGCAGGCGAAGGTGCGGCAGGCCGTGCAGGCTGGCCAGCGTCCCCCGGTGGACGTCGTCTACACGATCGGCATCTTCGCCGAGCGTGCGCGGCTCGAGAAGCTGACGCACCCGCTCGACCCGAAGATCCTCACCAACTTCGACGACCTGACGGCGGCGGGTAAGCCCCAGAACGGCGGCAGCGACTACGTCAACGTCTACAGCTACACCTTCCCCGTCATCTACGACCAGGCCGCGCGTGAGGTTCCCGAGGACTTCAGCTGGCTCGACATCGCCAACCCCGAATTCGAGCGCAGCTTCGTCATGGCCTCGACCTACGAGGTGTTGCTCTTCCCGGTCGCGAAGGCCCTCGGCCTCGACGTGGAAAAGGACGACCTCGAGCCGGTCTGGGAGGTGCTCGAGTCGTTCAAGCCCGCCGCCTGTGGAGCGGGAATGGACGTCGAGTTCATCCAGCTCCTGCAGAGCAAGGAGTGCGACTCCGGTGCATTCATCGTGGGCAACGCCTTCGCGCTCAAGGACGCGGGCGTGGATGTCGCGTGGATGGTGCCCACGGAGGGCGTCACCTACGCGAGCGACTCGATGTACGTGCCGACCGGCCTGCCCGACAACGTCGCCTACTGGGCGCAGGTGTTCATCAACCACGTGATCGACGCCGACAACCTCACGGCATGGACGAACGCGACCGGGGTCATCCCCACCAACTCGAAGTCGACCCCGCGTGAGGACATGGTCGGCGACCCGGCCTTCCCGTTCACGGACGCCGAGATCGCCAAATATGGCATCACGATCCCGATCGACACCGCCGCCCGACTGACCGACGAGTGGCAAGAGCGCTACGAGGCATCGATCCGGCGTTAGCCGAATCGCGCAGATGCGAATCCGCTCGGGCGGGCCCCGACCACCGTCGTGTCGGGGCCCGTCCGGGAGGAAAGAGAAAGGAATCCGATGACCACGAACGAGGGCGCCGCCGACGTCATCGTCCGGCTGGACGGCGCCGAAAAGCGCTACGGCGACACCTACGCGGTGCGCCGCGCCGACCTGGAGATCCGCCGCGGCGAGCTGTTCACGCTGCTCGGCCCGTCGGGCTCCGGGAAGACCACCATCCTGCGGATGATCGCCGGCCTCATCACCCCCTCGAGTGGCTCCGTCCTCATCAACGGACGTGATGTGGGCCGATCTAAGCCACACCAGCGCAACGTCGGGGTGGTGTTCCAGTCGCTCGCATTGTTCCCCCACCTCAACGTCTTCGACAACGTGGCGTTCCCGCTCAAGATGCGTCGGGTCGACAAGCCCGAGGTCGCGCGTCGCGTGACCGAAGCCCTCGATGTCGTGAAGCTTCCGCACCTGCAGGATCGGGGGGTCGAGGAGCTCTCGGGCGGACAGCGCCAGCGCGTCGCCATCGCCCGTGCGCTCGTGTACCGACCCGACCTTCTTCTTCTGGATGAGCCCTTCGCCGCGCTGGATCGTCGCCTGCGCGAAGAGTTGCAGCTCGAGATCGTGCGACTGCACAACGAGCTCGGGATCACCATCGTCAACGTCACCCACGACCAGCGTGAGGCCCTCATGCTGAGCGACCGGATCGGCGTCATGCGTGACGGCGCCTTCGAGCAGATCGGCACGAGCGACGACCTGTACCGCCGACCGAACACCCGTTTCGTGGCCGGATTCCTCGGTGAGGCGAACGTGCTGAGCGGCACGTGGAGCGCCGCCGAGGGGGGCCGTGCGCGACTTCCTGGCGGCGTCGACGTCACCGCCCCCGCCCCCGTGCGTGGTGCGGCGGCCGACGGCAGCCCGGTGTCGCTCGTGCTGCGAGCCGAGGTCGTGGACCTCGTCCGGGCAGGCGCCCCCGTGCCGGCCGGGCAGAACGCACTGAACGCGACCGTGACGCTCACCGCATTCGAGGGCGTCATGCAGTATTACGAGGTCGCCCCCCAGCACGACTCTCTGCCGACCCTCAAGGTCGTCACCCAGGTGCGGCAGCAGTCGCAGCCGTTCCGCGTCGGGGATCAGGTGCAGCTGCTGTGGTCGAGCTCCGACACGACGGTGCTGGTGGAGGACGCGTGAAGACCGGAACCGGTGTGGCGAGCGTCGCGGTCCTCGCGACGCTCGACACCAAGCGCGCCGAGGCGGAGCACCTCGCACGCGTTCTGGAAGCGGACGGCATCGACGCGGTGCTGATCGACATGACCCCGGATCACGTGCTGCAGGGGCGGCGTTCGGCCGAGCGGGGCGAGACCATGTCGCGTGCGGCCGCGGCGATCCGCGACACCGTGGTGCGCGCGGTCGCCGAGAAGGGCCTCGCCGGAGTCGTTGCGCTGGGCGGAGCGTCTGGCGCGGCCCTCGCGGCCGGTGCGCTCGCGGCCCTGCCGTATGGCATGCCGAAGGCGCTCGTGAGCCCGATCGCGAGCGGCGACACGCGCCCCTACGTGGGGGCGAGCGACGTCGTGACGCTACATCCCGTCATCGACTTCATCGGACGCAACCGCTACGTCGACTCCGTGCTGGAACGCGCGGCGCACATCCTCGTCGGCATGCTGCGCTCGCTGACCCCGGCGGCGACCCCGCAGGAGGATGTGGGCATCACGGCGTTCGGCGTGACGAGTCCGCTCGTCGACGTGCTGCGCGAGCGGCTCGGCGGCATCGGACGACACGCGGTGTGCTTCTCGGCCAACGGCGCGGGCGGCGCGGGCTTCGAGGGCTTCGTGCGTGCCGGACGCTTCGGATCCGTGATCGACGTGACGATCAGCGAACTTGCCGACGAGCTGTTCGGCGGGGTGCTCTCGGCCGGACGCGAGCGCCTGACGGCCGCCGCGGAACGGCGCGTTCCGCAGATCGTGCTGCCAGGGGCCGCGGACTTCCTGAACTTCGGCCCGGAGTCGCAGGTTCCGGCGTCGATGCGGGACCGGCCGATCATCCGGCACACCCCCTCGGTCACTCTCGTGCGCACGACCGCGGCCGAGAACGCGCAGCTCGGCGCGTTCGTCGGCGAACGCCTGCGCGACGCCCCCGCGACGGTTGTCGTGCCGGCGCAGGGCTTCTCGCTCGTGAGCGCGCCGGGAGCCCCGTTCGCCGACCGGGCCGCCGACGACGCCTTCCTCGCCGGCCTGCGCACGCAGCTGCCCGAGCACCGCATCCGCCTCGTGGATGCACCCATCAACGACGACAGAGTCGCCGACGAGGTCATTACGGCCTGGTTGGAACTCGTGGACGCCTCGCCCACCGCGGCGAGCGATCAGTAAGGAGCTTGACATGACGACCCAGCCGCGCACGACGATGCTGCAGCGACTCGAGAACACCCTCGCGCAGGGCACCCCAGTCATCGGCGCCGGTGTGGGGACCGGTCTGGTCGCCAAGGCGGCCGCGGCGGGAGGCGCCGACTTCCTCGTGGTGTACTGCACCTCGGTGGCCCGCCACCGTGGGTTCCCGACGAGCATCATCGGGGATCCGAACACGATGATGCTCGACCTGCTTCCGGATGTGATCCGGGCGGCGGGGGAGGTGCCCGTCGTGGCCGGCGTGCAGGCCACGGACCCCGCGCGCGACACGCGCGGCGCATTGCTCGAGCAGGTCCGTGAGCTGGGCTGCAGCGGCGTCATCAACTATCCGTCCATGGGTCTCTACGGGCGCGAGTACATCGGCGGGCCGACCGGCTACGCCGACGGTCTCGAGATCGAGCACGAGATGCTCGCGCAGGCGCGCGAGCGGGGCCTCGTCTCGATCACGTACAGCTACCGCAGCGACGAGGCCGCCTACTTCGCGGATGTCGCCGACATCATCTGCGCGCACGCGGGCTGGACCAGCGGCGGCCTCGCGGGGGCCACCCAGTCGGTCGACCACGACGCCGCGGCGGCGGAGGTCGCCGCGCACATCGAGGCCGCCCGCGCGGTCGACGCGAACGTCATGATGCTCGCGCACGGCGGCCCGTACGCGCGCCCCGACGACACGACCGAGCTGTACCGGCGGACCGCCGCCCAGGGCTTCATCGGCGCCTCGTCCATCGAGCGCATCCCGGTCGAGGAAGCCGTCGCCCGTGTGGTGCAGGAGTTCAAGGGACACACGCTCGCCGCACGCGGCTAGGAACCGCGGGACGAGCGCGAAACACACAGATTGAGGAAGGAGCGCAGCGATGCGTGTTCTTGTCACAGGAGCGGCCGGCGGCGTCGGCAGCGAGGTCATTACACGACTGGTGGACACCCACAGCGTGGTCGGGGTCGATCAGGTCCGGGGCGGCTCGGAGCGGGTCGACTGGCGGGTCGGGAGCGTCACCGACATGGAGTTCCTCGCCGAGGCGATGAAGGGCGTCGACGTGATCGTCCACCTCGCGGCGGTGCCGATCTACGACCCGACGCTCAACAACGAGATCGCCGAACTGAACATCGTCGGTACGCAGCGCGTGTTCGAGGCGGCCGTGCGTACGGGCGTGCGACGCGTCGTCCAGGCGAGCAGCATCTGCGCGACCGGGCTCATCAACCGCTCCATCCGCGAGGTGCCTCCGGGCTTCCCGCTCGATGAGGGCTACTCCTCCCTTCCGGATGACCTCTACGGTCTGAGCAAGCTCGTATCGGAGCAGCTCGCCGCCGCCTACCGCGCCCGCTACGGCATGGAGCACACCGACCTGCGGATGGCCACCGTCTGGCGGCCCGACCACGCGCCGACCGATGAGCTGCTCGGTGAACTGCTTGCGCCGGAGCACGACAACGACCTGGCCTACCGCGATCTGCGCTGGCAGTACGTCGACGTGCGCGATGCCGCGGACGCCTTCGTGCTGGCGGTCGAAGCCGAGCGCGGGGTGGGCGTCGTGAACATCGGCGCCGCGGACACCCCGGGTGGCGACTGGCGTCTCTGGGTCGGCCACGCCTACCCGGAGCGCACCGACACCGAGCTCGCCCCAGAGCAGCCGCTGTGGGACATCACGCGCGCCCGGGCGGAGCTAGGCTTCGCTCCCCGCCACAGCTGGCGCGACTACCCCGTGTACGTCGACGCCTTCACCGAGCAGTGCGACCGGCTGCGTGCACTGGCCGGCACGATGGGATCGGAGCGCAGCCGATGAGCGCCGTCACCGCATCCTCGACCCTGTTCAGCCCCATCGACATCGGTCGCCTCCGGGTACCCAACCGCATCGTGATGGCGCCCGTCGACTCGGTGTTCCGCAGCGTCGAAGGGGAGTCGAACGAGCAGCACCGCGAGTACCTCGCGGCGCGTGCCCGCGGCGGGGTGGGGCTGATCATCAGCGACAACCTCGTGGTCGACTACCCGCGCGGATCCGTCGGCTCCCGAGCCGCGCGCATCGACCAGGATCGCTTCGTCGCGTCGCTCAACGACCTCGTCGAGCACGTGCACCTGGCGGGCGGCCTCATCGCCGCTCAGATCAACCACGCGGGCCGTCAGACCACACTCGGGGGGAGCCAGGGGCTCTCCCTCGTGTCGGCGTCGGCCATCCCGTGGGCCGACTCCGGGACGGTGCCGCTCGAGCTCTCGCGAGTCGAGGTGCGGGGGATCATCGAGGCCTACCGGAGTGCCGCGGCCCGGGCCAAGCAGGCGGGCTTCGACGCCGTGCAGGTGCACGCCGCCCACGGCTACCTGCTCGCCTCGTTCCTCTCGCCGGCCCTCAACAACCGCACCGATGAGTTCGGCGGCTCCACCGAGAACCGCACGCGTATCGTGCGGATCATCCTCGAGGAGATCAAGGCGAGCGTCGGGGCCGACTACCCGATCATCGTGCGCATCAACTGCGACGACGGGCTTCCCGGCGGGATCCGCGCGGAGGAGGCGGCGCAGATCGCGGCCCTGCTGGAGCAGGCGGGCGCGGATGCGATCGACGTGTCCGCGGGAACCTACGAGCAGCCGCAGCTCACCTACGCGCCCATGATGTACCCGCAGGGTGTGCTCATGGATCGCATCGCTCAGGTGCGCCAGGCCGTGAGCGTGCCCGTCATCGGCGTCGGGAAGATCCAGACGCCGGAATTCGCCGAGCAGTGCATCGTCGAGGGCAAGGTCGACATGGTGGCGCTCGGGCGCACGCTCATCGCCGACCCCGAGTGGGCCGCGAAGGCGCGCGAGGGGCGCGTCTCCCGCATCCGTCCCTGCATCGCGTGCAACCATGCGTGCATCCACCGCATCGACCAGAACCTCACCATGCGGTGCAACGTCAACCCTGAGCTGGGGCGCGAGCGCGCCACCTGGATCGGGATGCTCAGTCCCGCCCGGCGTCGCAAGCGCGCCGTCGTGGTCGGGGGCGGACCCGCGGGTGCCGAGTTCGCGCTGCGTGCCGAAGCCCTCGGCGAGCAGGTCGTGCTCTTCGAGGAGAGCGAGCAGCTGGGCGGGCAGCTCCGTATCGCCGGGATCCCCGACTTCAAGGCGGATCTTCGTCGGCTCGTGGCCTTCTACGAGACCCAGCTGGCGTCCTCGAACGTCGAGGTGCGCATGGGGCGGCGGGCGGATCTCGCCCAGCTGCAGGAGCTCGAGCCCGACCTCGTCGTGTTCGCGACGGGCGGCCAGCCGGCCCGCCCGTTCCCCGGCAGCGAGACCATGCCGAGCTACCTCGACCTCTTCGAGGGCCGGTTCACGCCGGAGCGCTCGGTCACGGTGTTCGGTGGTGGCCCCGTGGGCTGCGAACTCGCCGTGCACCTGGCACGCGCCGGCAACGCGGTGACAATCGTCGAGCAGGACACCGAGCTCGCGCGCAGTGAGGACCCCTCAGTGCGGATCTTCTTCGGCCAGGAGTTCGAACGCTACGGGGTACGCCTGCTCACGGGCCACCGCGTGCGTTCCGTCGAGGGGGGCGTCGCCGTACTGACGCGCCTCGCGGGCGGCACCGAGATCACCTGGCGCGACGACTCCTTCGTGCTCGCCGCGGGGGTCCGCCCCGAGCGCGAGGTCGCGGATGCGCTGTCGACGCAGTTCCGCAGCGTCGTCATCGGCGACGCCCGCCGGGTCGCGAGCGTGTACGACGCCACGCAGCAGGCCTACCATGAGGCTCGGGAGTTCGCGGAGCGGGGCGGGGCCAATGGCTGAGACCCGACGCGAAACCTGCGCGTCCGACCCGCAGAAACTCCGCTTCCACGCGGGCTGGGCGATCGTCGACGGCCTCTCGGCGCTCGACCGCAGGGTGCCAGAACGGCTCCGCGGATGGAAGTGGCTGCTGACCGTTCCCGCGCTGCTGCTCGTGAGCACCCTCGCGATCGGTCTGATCGACCTCGCGGTCCGCAGCTTCACGGTTCACGACCCGTTCGGCGACGCCGGAAGCTCGGGCTTCACCCTCGAGAACTTCGAGCGGCTGTTCTTCGGCCCCACGGCGGACTACTACCTGGGTGTGTTCATCCGCACGCTCGGGATGTCACTGCTGACGGCGTTCACCGCGACGTTCTTCGGGGGATGCGTGGCCTACCTCATCGTGCGGAGCCGACGTGCGTGGGTGCGGGGGCTGTGCATCCTGCTCGCGCTCGTCCCGTTCCTCATGGGCGAGATCGTGCGCGCATTCGGCTGGCTGCTCATCCTGGGGAGCGACGGGCTCTTCGCGTGGGCCGCCGGTGCCATGGGGCTGTCGTTCCCGCAGCTCATCGGCTCCCTCGTCGGCGTGTGGATCGGCCTCATGCAGGTGATGGCGCCGATCGCGGCGTTCGTCATGATCCCGGCCATCCGGCGCGTGCACACCGACATGGAGTATGCCGCCTCGACACTCGGCGCCTCGCCGGCGCGCATCTGGTGGCACGTGTCGCTCCCGTTGCTCAAGCCCGGGCTGCTGTCGTCGGCGGTCGTCGTGTTCACCCTGACGATGGCGCAGTTCGCCATCCCGGATGTGCTCGGTGCGGGCACGACGCCCTTCGTCGCGAACGTGATCGAGAACATGTTCTTCGTTCGCGGCAACCCCAACCAGGCAGGTGCGGCCGCGATGGTCATGCTCGTGTTCGTCATCGGGGCGATCGCGATGCTGCTCACCTTCGGCGCGGACAGAGAGCGAGGTGCTCGTAATGGGTAAATCGGTCAAGGGGATCGGCTTCTTCGTGCTCGCCGCCTCGGCGTTGCCGACGCTGCTCGTGCTCTTCCTGTCGTTCAGCGGCGACGCCGGCCTGCGGTTCCCGCCCACGTCGTTCTCGCTCGACCCCTACGGGGTGGTGCTCGGCCCCGGGATCTACCGCGACGCGCTCGTGCGCAGTCTCCTGGTGGGTCTCATGGCGACCGCCCTCTCGGTCGCGTGCGGCGTTCCTGCGGCCCTGGCGCTCTACAAGCACCGGGTGCGGCTGGCGCCGATGATCTCGGCGTACCTATCGCTCGGATTCGCCACCCCGCTCGTCGTGTCGGGGTTCGCCTTCCTGCTCCTCGCGTATCAGATCGGGCAGTTCGGAGAGCTTTGGCCGACGGCGGTCGCCCTAGCGGTCGTCAACTTCCCCTTCCTGCTGTTCACGCTCGCGTCGGCGGTGAACATCGCGGATCCGGTGCTGGAGGAGGCGGCCGACACCCTCGGAGCGGACCGGGTAAAGACATTCCTCTTCGTGTCGTTCCCGCTCATTCTTCCGGGGGTGATTGCGGGGACTTTGCTGGTTTTCGTACTGAGCATCACTGAATTTATGGTTTCGTTGATCCTCGCGACGACAGCGAATGCGACGCTCCCGGTTGTGATCTTCAGCGGCCTGCGCGGGGCGCTCGCGCCCCACCTCGCAGCAGCGGCCGGGGTCTACGTATTGATCGCACTGGTGGTCATCTTCGCGATGTCGAGGGTGAGGAGCATCGAACGCTTCCTCTTCCAGAACTGACCGAGTCGAGGACGGGGAGTATGCAATGAACACAGGTGATCTCTCGCACGGTGCCGGCATCGAGGCTTTGGGTGCGATCACACACGAAAGCATTCTCGGCAAGGTCATGGAGACGCTGCACCGCGCGATCTGGAGCGGTCAGCTCGCTCCGGGCACGCGGCTTGTCGAGCGTGAGTTGGCAGACACCCTCGGGGTGAGTCGTGCGCCTTTGCGCGAGGCCCTGCGTCTTCTCGAGCGCGACGGGCTCGTCGAGATGGCTCCGCGCCGCGGTGTGTGGGTGAGGGTGCTCTCCCCGGTCGACGTGCGGGAGCTCTACGAGCTGCGTGCCGCCCTCGAAGGGCTTGCCGTCGAGCTCGTCGTCGAGCGGGCCACCGACGCGCAACTGGATGAGTTACACCAGTTGCTCGATCGCACTGCGGTCAGCGCCGCGACGGGAGCCGAACCGCAGCAGCCCATCGAGAGCGACTGGGACTTCCACCGTCAGTTGGTGCGACTCGCGGGCAGCCGCAGACTCATGAGCGCGTGGGAGAGCATCGGCGGAGAGATCCGACTCGCCCTTGTACGGTCGACCCCCGAACTCTTCAGCACGGACTACATCGACAAGACCCACGGCACGCTCTTGCGGGCGCTTCGTGCGCGCGACGGGGAGGCGGCGCGGGAGGCCGTCGTCCACCTTCGCGAGATCGGCGTCGTGCTCGCCGCGCAGTGGGCGGGGGACTCTCCGGCGAACGCGGCGCCTCCGGTGGCTCCCGTCGACCGGCCCCGGGCCGAGGGCTGATGAGTGGGTGATCTGCATCATTCGCGGGGCGTCCGCTGGCCTGCTCGCGCTGGCGCGTGGCTCGCGATAGGCACCTCGCCCGTCGCCGTGTTCTCCGGGGCCGGAATCGCGCGTTCCTACGGCGACGCCCCGGAACCGCTCGTGCTGCTGCTCGCGGCGCTCGTCGCCATCGTGCTGCTGCTCGTGCTCGGGGTGCGCGGCGTTCAACCGCCGCACGGCGAGGGCACCGCACTGGCGGGGCTGCTCGTGCGCTACGTCGGCGGGCGCACCATGACCGCCCTAAGTGTGCTCCTCGCCGCAGCGATGTTGGGATGGACGGGCTACTACCTCGGACTCGCCGCCAATGCCTTGGAGGGGCTCAGCGGCGCAAGCCGGGCGTGGTTCCTGCTTCCGCTCGTGGTCCTCGGCGTTCTCGCCACAAGTCGCGGCCTCGCCCGCTGGAACCTCGTCGCCGTAGTGCTCGGCTCGGGGTTCCTCGTCGCGATGCTGTGGATCGGGTGGCAGTTCGCGCCCGAACCGGCCACTGCGGCGGGGGCTACTCCCGCGATGTACGGCGGCGCGATCGTCGCCTTCGTCGGATACGTGGCAGTGTTCAGCGTGCGATCGCCGGACTTCTCCGTCGGCCTCGCGCGACGACGCGACCTCGTCATCTGCGCTCTCTTTCTCGTGGTGCCTGCTGCCCTGCTGATGGCTATCGGTGGAGGGGTGCAACTCGCGCTCGGGGAACAGCCGATCGAGGAGTGGGTGAGGGGTAACACCTGGGGAAGCGTGTTGCTGCTGGTATCGGCAGCGGCGCCGATCCTGTCGGCCCTGCACACGGGAACGCTGGCGGCCGTGTCGTTGTTCGAGGGACGCTGGTCGCCCCTTCTGGTGGGGGCGCTCATGGGGGCGACGGCCGCGCTCGTTGCTCTGTTCAGGATCGAGCAGCTCACCCTCAGTTGGCTGTCGGTACTCGCCGCTGCCCTGCCGCCCATCGTGGTGCCGCTCGGGTGGGAGGCGTGGGCGCGAGGACGCGGAGCCCAGCCACGGCGCGTGCCGTTGCTGACATGGTTGCCCGCCGCCGCGGGGGGCGTCCTGCTGGCCGCATTCGGCCAGCCGACTGCTGCGGCCGTGGGGATCGCCATCGCCGCGCTCGCGACCGCCGTGTGGCGCTGGAAGGGAACGCGAGCGCAGGTCTGAACTCAGGCGCGTGCGCCAGCTCCGCGTATGAGACATCTTCGATGACCATGCGCCATACGGTCCCCGACTACGAATCGTCGTGAGCCACGCGCGCGTCACCTCGGCGAGTTCTGGGATCGCGAGCGTGGCTGGGTAGAAGTCGTTGGTGCTCGTGTGCGCCCAGTGCCGTGTTGCGCAGGAGTCAGCGCGTGACGGCTTCGAGCGCGCCCATGAGGCCGAGGGCGTTCAGCAGCGAGCGGGTGGGCTCGATCGAGCGGCCCGTGAAGCCCGCGAGCTGCTCGAGGGTGAAGACGCCGTTGCTGAGCATCGCGGCTTGACGCAGCGGGTCGGTGTCGGGCTCGAAGCCCGAGAGCTCGGGCCAGCGGCGCAGGCGGTAGGCGTCGCCCGCGGTGAGCCACGGGGCCAGCTCGTCGGGGAAGGCCGCGAAGCCCATCTTCCACAGCAGCCCGTCGAGCGGCGCGCCGCCCGGGAACGGGACGGGCGAGTTCTTCTCGACGATCCGCACCGACACGGCGACCGCCGAGGGCTCGGCCGGGAAGCGGTCGAGCTCGAGCTGCCAGGCGAAGGTGGCGCTGCGCATGTCGATGGTGAGCGGCGGGTGGCCGGCGACCTCGATGTCGAGCACGGTGGGCACGCCCGCCGCGCGCATGGAGTGGATGGTGAGCGCGGCGCCCGACCAGCCCTGTACCGCGTCTTCGGGGCCGGCGGGAAGCGCGGCGGGACCGGATGCGAACGCGGTCGGCGCCGGTGTCGGAGGCACGACGGGGTCGGCGGCAGAGGCCGCCGGCGGTTCGGGCACGACGGACTCGGCGGCCGGCTGCTCCTCGTCGAGGGGGTCGGCGAAGGCGACGGAACGCGCCTGCTGACCCAGCAGCGGGCGACGGGCCTCCGAGGTGTGCTCGCCCCAGCCCTGGCCATCCCACCAGCGCAGTTGCGGCAGCCCCAACGGGTCGGGGTACCAGCCGGCGGGGGTCTGGCGCTCGTCCATGGTGGTCGCTCGTTCGTCGCTCGAACCCGGACGTCGGGAGGCGTCCGGCGGCACGCATGGCGCGCCGCAGCAAGAGTAGCGGAACGCGCCGCGTCCGCGCGCACCCCGAACGGGGCGCATGCGGGCCGGCCGGGGCTAGGCCGGGAGCTCGTCGAGCGCGTGGGCGAGGCGCTTCGCGACGCCGCGGGCGATCCGACCGTCGTCGACCGAGGCCGGGGCGAACACGGCCACGAGCACGAGCCTGTGGTTGCCGATGCGACGCACGAGCAGCGCGCCACGGGTGCCGGCGACCGCGACATGGCTCGCATCCCCGAGGGCGAGCTCGCGGATGATCGCCTCGCCGAGCGCTTGCGTCGTGCTCGTCATGCTCGCGAGCCGGTTCGCGTCGCCCGCTCCGCGATGGATCCCGGCCACCCGGAAGCCGTCGTCGGTCGTGATGGCCGCCGCCTCGAGGGTGCTGCAGCGGTCGGCGAGCTCGGCGATGGCGTGCTCGGCGGCGGCGATGATCGCGGGATCGCGGTGCAGGACGGGTGGGGGCGTCATCCGGTGCTCTCCGCGAGGGCTTGCCGGGTCTCGATGTCGGCGATGAGCGAGAGCAGCAGCGTGCGCATCTGCTCCTGGTCGCGTGCGTCGACGGCGAACACCGGCGTCACCCGATCGGGCACGACGGCACGAGCCGTCGCGACGATGCGGTCGCCGATGTCGGTGCGCTCGATGTCGTAGCGCGTCACCCCGACGACCACCCCGCCGCGGTTCGCGAGCTCGGCGAACGCCGACAGGTGCTCGTAGACGTGCCGCTCGGGCTCGGGTGCGTCGGCGTTGACGAGCACGATGAGCCCCATCGCACGATCCCGCAGGATCTCCCACATGAAGTCGAAGCGCTCCTGCCCGGGCACGCCGTACAGCCGCACCTTGTCGGGGTCCAGATCGATCTCGCCGTAGTCGAGCGCCACGGTCGTCGTGGGCTTGTCGCTGAGCGAGCGGTCGGAGTTGACCGCCTCGGTCGAGACGACCTCGATCTCGCTGAGCGAGCGGATGGCCGTGGTCTTGCCCGCGCCCATGGGGCCCGCGAAGAGGATGACGTACTCCGCCATCACGTCATCCGGAAGCGCCGGCGCAGCCGCTGGAACAGGCTCGCCTCGCCGAGCGGCACGGGATCGGGGCGATCGACGAGCGTGTCGGAGGCGGCGACGCCGAGCACCCCCATGAGGCTCAGCGCGTTGATCAGGGTTCGGGTGCTCTCGATGCCGCGGCCGGACAGCGCAGCGAGCTGCGGGATCGTGAGCAGCGCGTTGGCGAGCATCGCCGTCTGGCGGATGTGGTCGGTGTCGGGATGCAGCGTGGTCCAGTTGGGCCAGCGGGTGAGCCAGTAGCCCTGGCCGTCCTCGAGCCACGGTGCGAGCCGCTCCGGGAAGGCGGCGCGACCGACCTTCCACAGCAGTTCGTCGAGGCTCCTGCCGGGCAGCTCGAAGGGGCAGGGGGTGCTCTCGCCCACGAGTTCGACGGCCACCACCACGGCCGTCGGGTTCTCGGGGAAGCGCTCGAGCTCGAGCAGCCAGTCGTACGCCTGGTGGCGGGCGTCGATGCGGATCGTGGGATGGTTCGCCACGCCGAGCTCGATGAGCATCGGCACGCGCGTCGACTGCACCGAGTGCAGGGTCAGCGCCGCCCCAGCCCAGCCGAGCTCGGGCAGTCGGCCCGTGCCCGCGGGAAGCGCCGACTGGCCGTTCGCGAACTGGCCACCGCGAGCGGTCGCCGCCCCATCGGGCGCGGTGTCGGCTCGGTGCCGACCGCGAGGGCGGGGCTCCTCGGGCTCCGCGAACCCCACCGGCGCGCTCGATCGCGCCACCGGCGCTTCGCGAGCGGTGGAGATGTGGCGCGTCCAGGCTCGGCCGTCCCACCACCGCATCTGGGGCATGCCCAGCGGATCGGGATACCAACCTGCCCGGACCTGGGTGTCGGTCACGGACCTACGCTTTTCGGGTGAGAGGGCACGGCATCCGTACGGATTCCGTGGTTGCGGGTGATGGGGCTCACGATATCCGAGCACCCATCACCCGGCCCGCCCCCGAGTGGGGGGCAGGCTCACGGATGCGGGAGAACGCTAGGACTGCCGGTCGCGCTCCTGGGCGGCGAGGGCGCGCTCGACGCCCGCGAGTTCTTCGATGATCATGCGTCGCAGGGCCGCCGGCTCGGGGTTCGCCGCGAGCCATTCCCGCGTCGCCTCGACGAGCTCGGGCGTCGCGAGCGTCGCCGGGTAGAAGCCGTGCACGATGTACTGGGCGAGCTGGAAGCTGCGCTCGTCCCACACGCGGCGCACGGATGCGAAGTACTGCGGCACGAGCCGGCCGAGCACGGCCGGGTCGTTGGTGTGGGTGTAGCCGAGCGCCATGTTGCGCAGCACGACGTTCGAGATCGACGCGTCGCCCAGCGCGGCGGTGAGGGCGGCCTCCTTCGCCTCGAGCGTCGGGATCGTCGCGCGAGCGCGCGCGGCCGACTGCTGGCCGTTCGCCGTGTCGTCCTTCGAGGCTGCCGCGGCGATCTCGAGCTCGCCCGCGGCGCCGATGAGCACGAGCCCTTCGAGCAGCTCCCAGTCGAGGTCGGTGTCGATCTCGAGCCCCTCGAGCGCGGACTCGCCGCTGCGCAGCGCCTGGAGGGTCGCAGCGTGCTCGGTCGTCGAGGCGATGTTCGCGAAGAACTTCACGAACTGGAACTGCGCATCCGAGCCAGGGGCCGCATCCTGCGCGAGCTGCCACAGCCGGTCGCCGACCTCGCGGATGCTCGCCTCGCGGGTGGCGGGGTCGACGTAGAGGCGCGCGGTCTGCACGAGCTGGGTGAGCGAGAGCCGGATGGTGGTCGACTCGGTCTCGGGGCCGATGTTGCCGAGCACGAGCTGCACGTAGTCGCGGGCGGCGATCTCGCCGTCGCGCGTCGAATCCCACGCCGAACCCCACACGAGGGCGCGCGCGAGCGGGTCCTCGATGCGGGAGAGAGCCGAGACGGCGACGCGGAACGAGTCGTCGTCCATGCGGATCTTGGCGTAGGCGAGGTCGTCGTCGTTCAGCAGCACGAGCGCGGGCTTGGCGAGCCCGGTGAGCTCGGCGATCTCGTTCAACTCGGTCGCGGCGAGGTCGAACTCGTGGCGGTGCACCCGCACGAGCGGCGCATCCGCGGCATCCGAGGCGAAGTCGTAGAAGCCGACGGCCATGCGGTGCTGGCGCAGCGTCGGGTAGTCGGGGTGCGCCGCCTGACGGATGCGGAAGGCGGTGATCGTGCCGTCGGCATCCGTCTCGATCTCGGGCTTCAGGGTGTTCACGCCCGCGGTCTCGAGCCACTGCGCCGAGAAGGCCGACAGGTCGCGGCCCGAGCTCTTCTCCAGCTCGCGCAGCAGGTCGCCCAGCTCGGTGTTGCCCCATTCGTGGGCGCGGAAGTACGCGCCGACGCCCGCGAAGAAGGCGTCGATGCCCACCCATGCCGCGAGCTGCTTGAGCACCGAGCCGCCCTTGGCGTAGGTGATGCCGTCGAAGTTGACCTGCACGTCGTCGAGGTCGCGGATGTCGGCCACGACCGGGTGGGTGCTCGGCAGCTGATCCTGGCGGTATGCCCAGCTCTTCTCCATGGCCTGGAAGGTGGTCCAGGCGTTCGTCCACTCGGTGGCCTCCGCGGTGGCGATGGTCGAGGCCCATTCGGCGAACGACTCGTTGAGCCACAGGTCGTTCCACCACTTCATCGTCACGAGGTCGCCGAACCACATGTGGGCGAGCTCGTGCAGGATCGTCACGACGCGACGTTCCTTGATGGCGTCGGTGACCTTCGAGCGGAAGACGTAGGTCTCGGTGAAGGTCACGGCGCCCGCGTTCTCCATGGCGCCCGCGTTGAACTCGGGCACGAAGAGCTGGTCGTACTTCGCGAACGGGTAGGGGTAGCCGAACTTCTGCTCGAAGTAGGCGAAGCCTCGGCGCGTGATGTCGAAGATGTAGTCGGCGTCCAGGTAGCCGAAGAGCGACTTGCGGGCGAACACCCCGAGCGGGATCGTGCGGCCGTCGGAGCTCGTGAGCTCGCTGCGCACGACCTCGTAGGGACCCGCGACGATAGCGGTGATGTAGCTCGAGATGCGCGGGGTGGGCTCGAAGTGCCAGACGGCGGTGCCGTCTCCCACGCGGTCGGGCTCAGGTGACGGCGAGTTCGACACGACGTGCCAGGCTTCGGGCGCCGTGACCGAGAAGCGGAAGGTCGCCTTCAGATCGGGCTGCTCGAACACCGCGAAGACCCGGCGGCTGTCGGGTACCTCGAACTGGCTGTAGAGGTACACCTCGCCGTCGACGGGGTCGACGAACCGGTGCAGGCCCTCGCCCGTGTTCGTGTAAGCGAAGTCCGCGACGACGACGAGCTCGTTGTCGGCCTCGAGGTTCTCGAGCGCGATGCGCGCGCCGTCGGCGACCCCCGCATCCAGCTCGGTGCCGTTGAGCACGACCGAGTGCACCTCGGCGGTGATCGCGTCGATGAAGGTCGAGGCGCCCGCGGACGCCGTGAAGCGCACCGTCGTCACCGACCGGAACGTCGTCTCGCTCGTGGTGAGGTCGAGCTCGATGTCGTAGTGCTCGACCTCGACGAGCGACTTGCGCTCCTGGGCTTCGATGCGGGTGAGGTTCTCTCCAGGCACGCGTGCGCTCCTTCAGGCTCCGGTGGATCGTGTCCGCGAGCAAGCCTACGTCGCACCCCGCGGGTTGAGGAGCGGCGTGGGGTCAGCTGAGCGCGGGTTCCGGGATGCGGGTCGCGGCCGGGGCGGTGGGGCGCACGAGGCGCTCGACGTCGGTCACGGCTCCCGTCAGCATCCGGATGAGCACCGCGTCCGGGTCGGAGATGCAGGCGCGGGAGGCGCCTACGACCGCGGTCGCCACGATGAGCTCGCAGCTGATGGTGTCGAGGTGCGGATAGCGGGACGAGATCGTGGTGACGTGCGTGCGCGCCCAGCGCGCGGCATCCGGAACCTCCGTCAGGGCCTGCTGTGCCTCGTCGCGCAGCCGGTACGAGGGCACGCCGCGCTGCTCGAGGAGGGCGCTGATCGAGATGATGCCCGCTGCGAGCACGCGCTGCCGCTCCATGCTCGCCACGGGAAGCGCCGTGACGGCCGCGCGCAGCGCCACGACGAGACCGAGCTCGTCGCCGCCGCGCAGCCCGACGACGCGGGGGATCAGCTCGACGAGCTCGTCGCGGCGATCGTCGGCGACGAGGTCGTTCACGCCGCGAGCGAGAGCAGCGAGAGTTCGATCGGTGCACGCCGGATGATCGCTCCAGCGTTCGCCGGCGAGGTAGGAGGCGAACTCCATGAAGCACGCACCGCGGCGCGGATTGCGATGCCTGCCCGCGGAGAGGTGGGGCATGACATCCGGAATGAAGGGGGTGCGGTGGCGCATCGTGATCACCTCGCGTTCTTCTCTTCCTTCCGATTGTGCTCCTCCTCGCGCGCGGAGGCCAGAGGTCTGTGCCGACCGGGAGCGGGGGTTGACACGGGGCCCGGCGGTCGGCGCGCCCTCCTAGACTCGGAGGGTGCGCATCCACATCGCGACCGACCATGCCGGGCTCGAGTTCAGCCAGACCCTGCAGCAGCACCTCGCCGACGCCGGCCATGAGGTCATCGACCACGGGCCGCAGAGCTACGACCCGCAGGACGACTACCCGAGCTTCTGCATCGACGCCGCGCGTGCGGTGGTGCGCGACCAGCGGTCGGGCGTGCAGGCCCTCGGCGTGGTGTTCGGCGGATCCGGCAACGGCGAGCAGATCGCGGCGAACAAGGTCGAGGGCGTGCGCGCAGCCCTCGTCTGGAACCTCTCGACGGCCGAGCTCGCGCGCGAGCACCACGACGCCAACGTCATCTCGATCGGGGCGCGCCAGCACACCGTCGAGGAGGCGATCGCGTTCATCGACCGCTTCATCCAGACCCCGTTCTCGGGTGAGGAGCGGCACGTGCGCCGCATCGCCCAGCTCGCCGAGTACGAGACGACGGGTCGCATCGTCGGACACCACATCGAGTAGCCGATGCCCGAGGGTCATTCCGTCCACCGGATCGCGCGCCAGTTCCAGACGAACTTCACGGGCACGCCCGTCGCGGTGAGCTCGCCGCAGGGCCGCTTCGCGGCGGGAGCCGCCGAGCTCGACGGCCACGAGATCGTGCAGGCCAAGGCCGTGGGCAAGCAGATGTTCCTCGAGTTCGATCATGAGCTCTGGCTGCGCGTGCACCTCGGGCTCTACGGCGCGTGGGACTTCGCGGGCGACATCTCGGTCGATGCGACCATCGCGTCCGCGAGCGGGCGCATGGGCCAGACCAACCAGCGCGGCACGGTCGTGGGAGACAGCGTCGTCGGCGCCCACGAAGACTCGCCCTGGTCGATCGGGGCGCCCCGGCGCACACGGCTGCGGATGGCGGAGTCGGAGAAGCTCGAACCCGAGCTCGAGACCTGGCCACCCGAGCCCATCGGGCAGGTGCGGGTGCGCCTGCTCACCGAGACGGCCTGCGCCGACCTGCGGGGTCCGACCGCGTGCGAGGTGCAGACGATCGAGCAGGTCGAGCGCACGCTCGCGAAACTCGGCCCGGATCCCCTCGTCGACGATGTCGGGGAGGGCGAGGAGCGCTTCACGGCGACGGTGCGCTCGAAGGGCTCACCCATCGCCCTGCTGCTCATGGACCAGTCGGTGGTCTCGGGCATCGGCAACGTGTACCGTGCCGAGCTGCTGTTCCGGGCGAGGCTCGATCCGTTCCGGCCCGGCAAGGAGGTGCCCGAGGAGCTCGTACGCGAGCTCTGGCGCGACTGGGTTCACCTGCTGCGCATCGGCGTCGAGACGGGCCAGATGCTCACGATGGACGACCTCGACCCCGAGGCGTACCGCAAGGCCCTCGCGTCGCGAGATGATCGGCACTGGGTGTACCACCGCGCGGGCGAGCCGTGCCGCGTGTGCGGCACACCGATCGCGATGACAGAACTCGGCGGGCGCAAGCTCTATTGGTGCCCGACCGACCAGGTCTGAGCCGAGTCGGCCCGACCGAGCAGCACCCACCCGAGCACCCGAGGAGAGCCGGATGCGGCACACGCCCCGCTACCTGATGACCGACGTCGACGAGGTGAAGCGTCTCATCCGCGCGAACCCGTGGACCACCTACGTGTCGCCGACGACGACCGGGCTCGTGGCGTCGCACTACCCGACGCTGCTGGAGGAGACCGACGACGACGAGATCGTCATCGTCACCCACTTCGGCCGGCCCGACGAGGTGGCGCACGAGGTCGGGCAGCACGAGATGCTCGTGATCGTGCAGGGGCCGCACGGCTACATCTCGCCGAACTGGTATGAGCCGGGCGACATCATCCCGACCTGGAACCATGCCACCGCCCACCTCTACGGGGTGCCCGAGATCCTCAGCGAGGAGGAGAACTACCGCGTGCTCGAGCGCCTCACCGACCATTTCGAGCATCCGATGCCCGACCCGCGCTCGCTCGCGAGCGACGAGGAGTACTCCCGCCGCATCGCCAAGGGCACCCTCGGCCTGCGCATCCGCGTGACGCGCTTCGACGCGCGCGGCAAGTTCAGCCAGAACAAGGCACCCGAGGTGCGCGAGCGCATCATCGACGCGCTCGCGGGGGAGGGGCCGTATGCCCAGCCCTCTCTCGCGGAGGAGATGCGTCGCGCCGAGGGTGCGTCGTGACGGCACTCCTGCTGCGCAGCGCGCGCATCGTCGGCGCCGACGCCACGAGTGCCGGAGTGGCCGACCTGCTGCTGCGCGACGGGCGGATCGCCGAGCTCGCGCCGCAGCTCGAGGCGCCGGATGCCGAGGTGGTCGACCTCGAGGGCCGGTTCGTGACGCCCGGGCTGTGGGACGGACATGTGCACATCGGGCAGTGGGCCGCGGTCGCCAGGCGACTCGACCTGTCGGGTGCGCGTTCGGCCGCCGAGGCCGCCGCGCTCGTGCGAGCTCGCCTCGCCGCGGGCTGGGATGCCGCGGAGGTGTTGCTCGGCTACGGCTTCCGCGACGCCCTGTGGCCCGATGCGCCGACTCCGGAGTTGCTCGACGCGGGCGAGGTCGCCGTCGCGCTCATCTCAGGCGACGTGCACACGGTCTGGTCGAACCGGGCTCTGCTACGCCGGATGGGTCTCGGCGAGCGCGACTGGCTGCTCAAGGAGCAGCCCGCGTTCGACCTCGGCGTGCGCCTCTCGGCGACCGATGATGCGACGCTCGACCGTTGGGTGGCGGATGCCGCGCGCGTCGCCATCGGACGCGGCGTCACGGGCATCGTCGACCTCGACATGGGCGGCAACGTCGACGCCTGGCAGCGTCGCATCCGTGCAGGACTCCGTGCCTGGCGCGTGCGGGCCTGCCTCTATCCCGTCGACCTGCCCTCTGCACGGCGGCGGGGCCTGCGCTCGGGCGACGTCGTGCCGCAGACCCACGGCCTCGCGTCGGTCGGCTGGTTCAAGCTCTTCACCGACGGGGCGCTCAACTCGCGCACCGCGTGGTGCGCCGACCCGTATCCGGGTGCGACCGGCGCCCACGATCACGGCCTGCCGAGCTATGCCGACGGCGAGCTGCTCGAAGCGGCGCGTGATGCGGTCGCCGCGGGGCTCGTGCCGACCATCCACGCGATCGGGGATCGCGCCGTGACGCAGGCCCTCGACGTGTTCACGGAGCTCGGCCTCCCGGCGGGCGCTCCGCTGCCCCCGCGTATGGAGCACGCGCAGCTCGTCGCCGATGCCGACCTGCCCCGCTTCGGGCGGCTCGGCATCCACGCGAGCGTGCAACCGGAGCACGCGATGGACGATCGCGACGTGGCCGACCACCACTGGGCCGGACGCACCGGTCGGGCCTTCGCGTACCGCTCGCTGCTCGAGGCGGGGGCCGTGCTCGAACTCGGCTCCGATGCACCGGTGTCGCCCCTGGATCCGTGGGTGACGATCGCCGCCGCTGTGACGCGGTCCCGCGACGGGCGCGAGCCGTGGCATCCGGAGCAGCGCCTGTCCCTCGCGGATGCGTTGCGCGCCTCCTGGGGTGGCGTCACGGGTGTGGAGCGCGGCGGCCCCGGCGACCTCGCCATCCTCGACGCCGACCCCCACGCGACGGATCCGGATGCGCTGCGCACCCTTCCGGTGCACGCCACAGTCGTCGCCGGCCACCTGCACCCTGCGCCATAGGACGCGGCGAAGCCGCGTTCCCCAGTGGACCTAGTTCGCGAGATGCGCGAACAGGAACCAGCGATCCTTGTCGAGTCCGTTCGCGATCTCGATCGCGATGTCCTGCGAGGGCTGATCGAGCTCCTCGAGCTCGTCGACGGCGGTGCGCACCAGCTCGAGCGTCGCATCGATCTGCGCGATGACGGCGGCGATCGTCGCATCCGACTGCTGGAAGCCGTCGTTCAGCTTCGGGGTCGTGGTCTTCTCGCCGATCGTCTGCACGCGGGCGTCGAGCGGGAGACCCAAGGCCACGATGCGCTCGGCGGCCAGGTCGGCCCAGGCACGGGCGTGGTCGACGAGGACGTCGAGGAACTCGTGCACCCCGATGAAGTTGGAGCCGCGCACGTGCCAGTGCGCCTGCTTGCCGTCGATGGCGAGAGCCTGCAGGTTGACGACGACGGGGCTCAGGAACTGGGCGACTCCCGCGGTGACGTCGGGGTCGAGCGACGTGGTGGGAACGGTGCTGGTCTTCGCGGTCATGGCGTTGCCTCCTTCTGGCCAGACGCGCTGGCCTTCGTCTGATTCAACGCTACTGCGCTGGGTGCATTCCGCAACGAAGCTGAGGCTCGCCTGGCCGGGGGATTGACCGGGGGTCGACCGCCTGCTATCCGCTCAGCCGCGGCGCTCGAGACGGTAGACCGCCGCCTGGGTGCGGCGTTCCATGCCGAGCTTCGCGAGCAGCCCGGAGACGTAGTTCTTGACGGTCTTCTCGGCGAGGCCGAGGCGCTCGCCGATCTGGCGGTTGGTGAGCCCCTCGGTGATGAGGTCGAGCACCTGGCGCTCGCGCAGGGTGAGCGAGGGCTCGTCGGCTGCCGGGCTCGCGAACGCCTGCGCGACGCGTTCGCTCACGTGCGCCGAGAGCAAGGTGCCGCCGGCGGCGACCTTGCGCACGCCCTCGACGAGGCCCCGCGCGCGGATCTCCGTGAGCACGTAGCCCGACGCGCCCGCGAGCACCGCGGAGCGGCTCGCCTCGTCGTCGTCGTAGGCGGTCAGCATGAGGCAGCGCATCTCGGGGTACGCGGAGCGGATGGCGCGGCACAGCTCGATGCCGTCGCCGTCGGGCAGTCGCACATCCAGCACCACGACATCCGGCTTCGTCACCTCGATCTTGGCGAGGGTGCCGCGCACCTGACCCGACTCGCCCACGACCTCGAGGTCGCGTTCGGCATCGATCAGGTCGGCGATGCCACGCCGGACGATCTCGTGGTCGTCGACGAGGAAGACGCGGGTCACGGGGTGCTCCTCTCGGGGGCTGCGACGGGGACGGTCCACCGGGCGCGAGTGCCGCCGTCGGCGCGGGCGGTCAACTCGAAGCTACCGCCCCGGCGGGTGGCCCGCTCGTCGAGGTTGCGGGTTCCGGATGCACGTCGCGTCGCGTCGGGCAGGCCCACCCCGTCGTCGTCGACGGTGACGACGAGGGTCTCCTCGTCGACCGCGACGGAGACCTCGACGCGCGTGGCCTCGGCGTGACGGGCGGCGTTGGCGAGGCACTCGCGCACGACCGCGAGCACATCGTCGGCGAGCTCGCCCGTCACGAGCAGGTCGACGGGGCCGGCGAAGGTCACGAGCGGGGGGTTCGCGAGCCCGGGAGTGGCATCCGCGGCGACGTCGAGCACGCGGTGGCGCAGGGCGCCGCCGGAAGCGGGCCGCGAGGCGAGCGCGAAGATCGCCGTGCGGATCTCGCCGATCGCCGCGTCGATGGCGTCGACCTGGGCACCGATCGCATCGGCGGCCTGCGGGGTGCGCGCGGCGATCGCCTGCAGGCTCAGCCCCGTGCCGAAGAGCCGCTGGATGACGTGGTCGTGCAGGTCGCGGGCGATGCGCGCTCGGTCGTCGATGAGGGCGAGGCGCTCGCGGTCGGCGCGGCCCCGCGCGAGCTGGATCGCGACCCCCGCCTGCAGCGCGAAGTCCGCGGCCATGGCGCGTTCGGCATCCGTGAAGAGGGGCGCATCGGCGGCCCGGTACACGGCGAGCGCGCCGAGCACCTGGTCGCCTGCGCGCACGGGCAGCGCCATGGCGGCGCTGCGGCCGCTGCGCACGACGGACTCGCCGGGCAGCTCGCCCGGGTGGGTGGAGGCGAGTGAGCCGGTCGCGATCGCGCGGCCCGACAGCGTGTCGGCGGCCGGGTAGCGGCGACCGACGATCTCGTCGGCGCCCTCTCCGCGTGCGGTGTCGACGCGCAGCATCGGCTCGCCCTCCTCCTCGCCGTCGGCGACGATGACGCACACGAGCTCGCTCTCGATGACCGACGCGACGCGCTCCGCCAGCACGGCGAGCACATCGACGGTGTCCTCCGAGAGGAGCGCCGCGGTGACCTCGGCGAGCGCCGTCGACCACCGCTCGCGCCGCACCTGCTGCTGGAACAGTCGGGCGTTCTCGATCGCGATCGCCGCGATCGCCGCGAGTGAGGCGACGAGATGCTGGTCGTCGTCGCTGAACTCGGGCCCGCCGTCCTGGTTGGTGAGGTAGAGATTCCCGAACACCTGCTCGCGCACCCGGATCGGCACGCCGAGGAACGCATCCATCGAGGGGTGATGAGCGGGGAAGCCGACCGCGCGCGGATCGTCACGCAGTTGCGGCAGCCGGATCGCCTCGCCCGTGTCGATGACGGCGCCGAGCAGGCCGTGGCCCTCCGGCAGGTGACCGACCGCTCGCACCTCGGCAGGTGCCATGCCGACGTGCACGAACTGCTCGAGCGTGCCATCGGGGGCGATCACGCCGAGAGCGCCCCAGCGCGCGTCGACGAGCTCGACGGCGGCCTCGATGATGCGCTCGAGCACATGGGCGAGCTCGAGCTCGCCGACGACGTGCGGCACGGCGTCGAGCAGGCGCCGCAGACGCGGCTCGTCGGCGGGGGCGGGCATACCCCCAGTCTCCCATCGGCGCCGCCGCTCGCGGGACCTTGTGCCCGTGCTCGACCGGCACGCGCGTGCGAGCCTCGGATCATGACCGCATCAGCGCGCTACGTCGTCGGCGTGGACGGCTCGGCTCCCTCGGAAGCCGCCCTCGCCTGGGCGGTGCGCAATGCGCGCCGCGACGGCGCCGCGCTCGAACTCGTGCACGTCGTCGACCCCGAGCAGGGCATGATGGGCGTCGATCTGCTGGATGCGGCCGAGCGCGCGGGGGAGCGTCTCCTCGCGGATGCCGCACAGCGCGTGCGCGCGCAGCATCCCGAGCTCGAGGTGTCGGCTGAGTTGCTGAGCGGCGTGCCGACCTGGACGCTCGCGGCGCACGCCCGTCCGGAGGACACCCTCGTCGTGGGGACCGGCAAGACCGGGTACGTCTCGGGACGGGTGCTCGGATCGCGGAGCGTGCAGTTCGCGCTTGCGGCGAGCTGTACCGTCGCCGTGGTGCCGGAGGGCGACCCCAAGTTCCGCGAGGGCGTCGTGGCCGGCATCGACCGACCCGAGACGGCGGCAGCCATCGCACGGCGCGCGGCACGCGAGGCGGTCGATCGCGGCATGCGGCTCACGCTCATCCACGCGGTGCCGCCCGAGGTGGTCGACACACAACGGGCGAATCTCGAGAGTCCGCTCGTGCTCGCCGCGGATGCCGCGCGCGAGGTGGAGGGCATGCTCGAGATCCGTTCGCGGTTGTCGACCCGGGTGCCGGCCGAGGCCCTGCTCGACGCCTCACGCGGGAGCGCTCTGCTGGTCGTCGGTCCCGGATCCGTCGCCGAGACGCACTCGCCGCTCGGCACGACCCTGCACGCCGTGCTGCTCAACGCGAACGCGCCCGTGCTCGTGGTGCGCCCGGTGGCGCAGCTCGCTCACTCGGCTGAATAGGCGGACGCCGCCGCGCGGGTCTCGCGCGCGATCTCGAGCTCCTCGTCGGTCGGCACGACGAGCACGGCCGCGGGTGAGCCGTCTGGCGAGATGAAGCGCGCCTCGCGCGCCGGGTCGGCATTGAGCTCGGGGTCCACCGACAGTCCCAGGAAGTCGAGCCCGGCGATCGCGCGCCGCCGGATGTAGGAGGAGTTCTCGCCCACGCCCGCGGTGAACACCACCGCGTCGATGCCGCCGAGCTCGGCCGCGTAGCCGCCGATGTAGCGGCGCAGCCGGTGCACATAGATGTCGAGCGCATGCGTCGCGCGTTCGTCGCCCGCGTTCGCCGCGTTCACGAGTTCGCGCATGTCGCTGCGCCCGGCGAGTCCGAGCAGACCGGATCGCTTGTTGAGCAGCTCGTCGAGCTGCGCGATCGTGTAGCCGTGCTCGCGGGCGAGGTAGAGCGGGATCGCGGGGTCGATGTCGCCCGAGCGGGTGCCCATCACGAGCCCCTCGAGCGGGGTGAGACCCATCGAGGTGTCGAGCGAGCGCCCGCCGAGCACGGCCGCGGCGGAGGCCCCGTTGCCGAGGTGCAGCACGACGAGCTTGAGCTCCGGGTCGCCCGTGCGCCCGAGCAGCTCGGCGGCGATGCGCGAGACATAGCCGATCGAGGTGCCGTGGAATCCGAAGCGGCGGATGCGGGTCTTCGCGGCCACCTCCGCGTCGATCGCGTAGTCGCGGGCGGCAGGGCTGATGGTGGCATGGAAGGCGGTGTCGAACACGGCTACATGCGGCAGCTCGGGCAGCACGGCGCGCGCCGCGCGGATGCCGGCGAGGCCAGGCGGGTTGTGCAGCGGTGCGAGGTCGGCGAGCGCCTCGATCTCGCGCTCGACGTCGTCGTCGATGAGCGTCGCGCTCACGAACCGGGTGCCGCCGTGCACGACGCGGTGACCGACGGCGTCGATGCGGTGCCCGTCGAGCTCGGCGAGCACCGTGACCATCGCGGCGGCGTGATCGGGCACGCCCGAGCCGGGCACCCCGATCCGCTCGACGATCCCGTCGGCGATCCGCGTGCCGTCCTCGACGTCGAGCAGACGGTACTTGATCGAACTGGAGCCGACGTTGAGCACGAAGACGTTGCGGATCGCCGTCGCATCGTGGGTCACTGCACGCCTCCCGCCTGAATCGCGGTGATGGCGATCGTGTTCACGATGTCACGCACGAGCGCTCCGCGGGAGAGATCGTTGATGGGCTTGGCGAGGCCCTGCAGTACGGGGCCGATCGCCACGGCGCCGGCCGAGCGCTGCACGGCCTTGTAGGTGTTGTTGCCCGTGTTGAGGTCGGGGAACACGAAAACGGTCGCGCGGCCGGCGACATCCGAACCCGGCAGCTTCGAGGCGCCCACCGTGGGGTCGGCGGCCGCGTCGTACTGGATGGGGCCTGCGACGGGCAACTCGGGGGCACGCTCGCGCACGAGCTGGGTCGCGGCGCGCACGCGGTCGACCTCGGCGCCGGTGCCCGACTCGCCCGTCGAGTACGACAGCATCGCCACTCGCGGGTCGATGCCGAACTGCCGGGCGGTCGCCGCCGACGACACCGCGATGTCGGCGAGCTGCTCCACGGTGGGCTCGGGGATGACGGCGCAGTCGCCGTAGACGAGCACGCGGTCCTCGAGCGCCATCAGGAACACGCTCGAGACCACCGAGACACCGGGCGCGGTCTTCACGATCTCGAAGGCGGGACGGATGGTGTGCGCCGTCGTGTGCTTCGCTCCCGACACCATGCCGTCGGCGAGCCCCAGGTGCACCATCATCGTGCCGAAGTACGACACGTCGGTCACCGTGTCGGCCGCGAGCTCGCGCGAGACGCCCTTGTGGGCGCGCAGGCGCGCGTACTCCTCGGCGAAGCGGGCGTGCAGTTCCGGATCGGTCGTCGCGATCACCTGCGTGTCGCCGAGGTCGAGGCCGAGCGCGGCGGCGCGACCGCGCACAGCATCCGGGTCGCCGAGGATCGTGAGGCGGGCGATGCGGCGCTTGACCACGATCGCGGCCGCCTCGAGGATGCGGTCGTCGTCGCCCTCGGGAAGCACGATGTGACGGTCGGCCGCCCGGGCGCGCTCGACGAGCAGATGCTCGAAACGGATCGGCGTCATCACCGTGCCGTTGCTCGGCAGACTCAGCAGCCGCACGAGCTCGCTCGCGTCGACATGCTCCGAGAACAGGGCGAGTGCCCGGGCGTGCTTGGCGGGTGAGTCGGCGGCGAGCCTGCTGCGGGCGTGCGTGACGCGCACGGCCGTGTCGAAGGTGCTGTGCGGCGTGCTCGCGATCGGCAGCGGCGAGCCCAGCCCTTCGATGAGACGTTCGATCGCGGGGTCGATGCTGAATCCGCCGTTGAGGATGATCGCCGTCAGCACGGGGAAGGTGCGCGAGAGCTGCGCCGCCATCGTGCCGACGAGCGCCTCGGAGCGGTCGCCCGGCACGATCACGATGCCGCCGGGGATGAGCCGGGGCAGGATGTTGGGCAGGCTCATCGCGGCGATCGTGGTGCCCATCACGGGGCGTTCGAGCGCCTCCGGATCTCCGCGCACGAGTTCGGCCTCGGTCGCCTCGAGCACCGTGCGCAGCAGGGGGGCCGTGAGTTCGGCATCCTCGGCGATCGCCCACGCGGGAAGCCCGGTGTCGGCCGTGATGCGCGCCGCGATGTCGTCGACCCGATCCGGATCGGCGCGGTTGACGACGATCGCGAGCGTCTCGGCGTGCTCCTCGCGCAGCTCGCCGAGGGCGATGCGGGCGAGCTCGGCGCACTGCTGCGGGGTGCGCGCGTCGTCGCCATCGCTCTGGCGGCCGCCCGTCACGAGCACGACGGGCGCGGCGAGATTGGCGGCGATGCGGCCGTTGGTGGCGAGCTCGGTCGGCGTTCCGACGTCGGTGTAGTCGGAGCCGAGGATGAGCACGGCGTCGCAGTGCCGCTCGACCTCGGCGAAACGCTCGACGATCGTGGCGAGTGCCGCATCCGGGTCGGCGTGCAGGGCGTCGTAGTCGACGCCGACGCAGTCCTCGTAGCTCTGGTCGGCGCTCGCGTGCGCGACGAGCAGTTCGAGGATGTAGTCGCGCTCGACATCCGCGCGCACGATGGGGCGGAAGACACCCACACGAGCCACGGACGCGGTGAGGGTCTCGAGCAACCCGACCGCGACGGTCGACTTGCCGGTGCGCCCTTCGGCGCTCGTCACATAGATGCGGGTCGCCACGGGCACAACGCTACGCGAGCGGCGGCGCCCGCGGGCGGGACGTTCGGCCCGAGCCGAGCCGGGCCGGGCTCAGCCGAGGCTGGCGATGAGGTTGATGATCGTCGCGAGGATGATCGCCCCGAACAGGTACGCGAGCAGGGTCTGCGCGATCACGAGGCGGCGCATCCCGCCGTCGCTCAGGTTCGTATCGGCCACCTGATAGGTCATGCCGAGCCCGACCGAGACGTAGGCGAAGTCGGTGTAGCGCGGGGGGTCGTCTTGGTGGAAGTCGATGCCGCCGATCGGCTCCGTGTAGTAGAGGTGCGCGTAGCGCAGCAGATAGTCGGTCTGGATGAGGGCCCAGGATGCGGCGACGCTCAGCACCGCGACGCCGGCGAGCAGCGCCGAGAGCAGCGGCGGCGCGTGGCGCGCCTCGACGATCACGACGGCGGCCGCGCCGAGGCTCGCGATGCTGCCGAGGATGGCGATGAGGCGCGCGAGGCGTCGCCCCGGGTCCTCGGCCGTCGCGTGCGCGCGTGTCTGGGCGGCATCCATCGGCCAGACGATGAGCAGCACCCACGCGACGCTCACGATGCCGAGTGCGGCCCATCCGGCGAGGAGTGCTCCCGCGATCCCGAGCAGCGGCATGGTGCCCGCCGCGGCGACGACACCCGCGACCACCGCGACGATGCCGCGGGTGCGCACCCGGGCCAGCTCGCGACGCGACGGATTCCGCATGCGCTCATGCTGCCACGCGGTGCCCCGCGGCCGCGTCGCGCCGCTCAGCGCGTCGCGCGGCGTGCGGCTGCCTCCTCCATGAGCAGGTCGACATTCAGCTGTGCACCTGCCATGGTGCCGGCTGCTGCCGACGCGCCCACCATGGCGCCCGCGTCGCTCGCGTTGCCGACCGCCCAGACGCCGGCGAGCGGGGTGCGTCCCACGGCATCCGCAGGGATCATGACGCCCATGCCCTCGACGATCGAGGGGGTGCCACCCAGTTGCTCGTAGAGCTCGGTGCGCGCCTGGAACGACGGGCCGATCGCGACAGCGCCGGCGGGCAGCTCCGGCCCGTGTTCGAGTTCGACAGCGCGGAGCGCGCCCGATGCGTCGTCGAGCAGTCGGCGTGCGCGGCCGTCGACGATCCGCACGCCAAGGGCGCCGAGGTCGGCATCGAGCTCCGGGTCGGCGGGAGTGTCGTGGCGCACGAAGACGACGTCGTCGCTCAGCCGGCTGAACATGAGCGCCTGATGTGCGCTACGCGGTGAGGAGCCGATCACGACGATGGCGCGGTCGCGCACCTCCCAGCCGTGGCAGTACGGGCAATGCACGACGGAGTCGCCCCAGTGCTCCGCGAGTCCCGGGATGTCGGGCAGCACGTCGCGGAGTCCCGAGGCGAGCAGCAGGCGGCGGGCACGCACGGCGCGGCCTGCGGCGGTCGTGATCGTGATGAGGTCGCCGTCGCGGCCGAGCACGGTGGCGCGGTCGTCGAGGAGCTCGACACCGTAGGCGCGCGTCTGCGCGCGCGCCTCGGCCAGCAGCTCGAGCGGCGAGGCGCCGTCGCGGCTGAAGACGTTGTGGGCGTGCGCCGCGGGCGCGTTGCGCGGTTCGCCCGCATCGATGACGACGACGCTGCGGCGTGAGCGGCCCAGGGCGGTGGCGGCCGAGAGGCCTGCCGGGCCGCCCCCCACGATCACGACGTCGACGGGCTCGGTGAGGTGCTCGGATGCGCTCATGCGTCGATCATGCGCGCCGAGCGGCGAACACGGCAAGCGGTGTTGCCAAAATGGCAAAATGGTGTCATGGCGCAGGAGATCGAACGCACACTCGCGGGAGTCGGCACGAGGTTGCGCGGCCTGCGCACACGGCGCGAGCTGACGCTCGCCGACGTGTCGCGCGCATCCGGCATCTCGGTGAGCACCCTCTCGCGGCTCGAATCGGGCGAGCGTCGCCCCGCGCTCGAACTGCTGCTCCCACTCGCCCGCGTGTACGACGCGCCGCTGGACGATCTCGTGGGGGCGCCCGAGGTGGGCGATCCGCGCGTGCACATCCGCCGCATCCCGCACCGGGGCGGCGTGCTGCTGCCGCTCAGCCGCGGTTCCGGCGGCATCCGGGTGATCAAGCAGATCCTGCCGCCGCAACCGGGGGAGCGGGTCGAGCTGAAGACCCACCGCGGTGTGGAGTGGCTCTACGTGATCTCAGGGCGGCTGCGGCTCGTGCTGGGCGAGCGCGACTTCGAACTCGCGGCCGGCGAGGCGGCCGAGTTCGACACCCGCACCCCGCACTGGCTGGGGGCAGCGGGCGACCGGCCCGTCGAGCTATTGCACCTCGCAGGTCCCGACGGGCAGCGCATCCATATGCCCGAACTCGACGCGCCTGGCGACGACGCGGGTAGGTGATCCATTCCTCGGCGGCGGCGTCACCAGTACCCGCGGTGCACCGCCACACCGGCATCCGCCAGTGCGGGGTCGGGCCCGTCGACCGTGATCGATCGCCCGATGGTGACGGCCGCGAGCTCGCGCGTCGGCATCCCGATGGCCGGCGTCCGCTCCCCACGCAGTGGGCGCAGCTGTGCGCCGGCCACGGCGAACACGATCCGGCTGATGCCGGCGTAGAAGTTCGCGCTGAAGCACAAGGCGCACGGCTCGGCGCTCGTGTAGAGGGTCGAGCCGCTGCGCACCTCGTCGTCGACTTCATCGATCGCCCACCGCGCGAGGGTGAACTCCGGGTGGGCCATCGGGTCGCGAGCGGTGATGGTGCGGTTGCTGTCCTCGTGCATCACCTCACCCGACGCCGAGACCAGTCGGGCGCCGAACGGCGCGTCTCCGCGCTCGCGGGCCTGCGCCGCCAGTTCGATGCAGGCGGTGAGGTGCTGCGTGTCCAGCTCGGAGATGTCGCTCGTATGCATGGCTGTCATCAGAGCATGTTTCCCATTCCGGGGCTAGCGTCGGCGTATGTCTCACGATGTCGTGAATCAGGTTCCGCCGCGGGTCGAACTCGACGAGTTCGCCGCGAACGTCGCGCTCGTCGCGGGTGCCGCGCACCATGACGCCGGATGGGCGTCCGAGCAGCTGCATCGCGTCGGACGCCACGTCGGAACGGTCGCATTCCAGCGGGATGCCGAACTCGCCAACAGCCAGACGCCGCGGCTGCACCAGTACGACCGCTACGGCGTGCGCATCGACGAGGTGGAGTACGACGAGTCGTACCACCGCATCATGCGCGCGCACATCGCCGAGGGTGGCCATACGGCGGCCTTCGCGGCACCCCGCCCCGGGGCGGCTGTCGCGCGCGCCGCGGTCTTCATGCTCTTCGCGCAGGTCGAGCCGGGCCACTGCTGCCCCGTGTCGATGACGCACGCGGCGGTTCCCGTGCTGCGCAAGAACACATCCGTGGCGGAGGAGTGGATGCCACGCGTGCTGAGCCGCGACTACGACCCTGAGCTGCGCGCCGGCAAGTCGAGCGCGATCCTCGGCATGTCGATGACCGAGAAGCAGGGCGGCTCGGACCTGCGGGCGAACCTCACGCGCGCGACTCCGGCGGGCGACGGCGGCTACGTGCTCGAGGGCCACAAGTGGTTCTGCTCGGCGCCGGGGTCCGACGCGTTCCTCATGACGGCGCAGGCACCCGGCGGGCTCAGCACCTTCCTCGTGCCGCGGGTGCTACCCGACGGTGCGCGCAACCCGTTCCGGATCGCGCGGCTCAAAGACAAGCTCGGCAACCGGGCGAACGCCTCGGGCGAGCTCGAGCTCGACGGAGCGCGCGCCATCCTCATCGGCGAGGAGGGCCGCGGCGTGCCGGTGCTCATCGACATGGTGCAGCGCACGCGCTTCGACACCGTGCTCGGCACGGTCGCCGGGATGCGGCAGGCGACGGCCGAGGCGCTGTGGCACGCGCGGCATCGGCGCGCGTTCGGTGCGACGCTCGTCGAACAGCCCGCGATGACCGCCGTGCTCGCCGACCTCGCGCTCGAGACGGAGGCCGCCACCGCCGTCGCCCTGCGGCTCGCGCGCGCCTTCGACGATGAGGCGTCGGAGCACGACCTGGCCTTCCGCCGGCTCGCGACCGCTGTCGCCAAGTACTGGATCTGCAAGCGCGGCCCCGGCCACGCATACGAGGCGCTCGAGTGCCTCGGCGGCAACGGCTACGCCGAGAACTTCCCGCTCGCTCGCCGCTACCGCGAGCAGCCGGTGATGGCCATCTGGGAGGGCTCGGGCAACGTCATCGCCCTCGACGTGCTACGCGCGCTCGGGCGGGAACCGGATGCCGTGGCCGCGTTCGAGGCGGAGCTCGCGCTCGCCGCGGGCGCCCACCCGGGGTTCGATGCGCACCTCGCCGCCACGCGCGAGCGTCTTCATGCCGTTGCGGGCATGGAGCCAGGGGAAGCCGCCGCCTCGGCGCGCGGCCTCGTCGCCGACCTCGCCCTCGCGCTCGAGGCGTCGCTCCTGCTGCGGTCCGCCCCGCCCGCGGTGGCGGAGCTCTTCGTCGACGCCCGCCTCGGCGAGGGTGCCCGCCATGGCCACCTCTACGGCGACCTGCCCGTGCGGCGCGACCTCGCATCCGTGCTCGAGCGCTCCTAGAAGCAGCAGATGCGACGCCGATTCCTGTGGCTCATCACGAACTCCCTCAACCGGTGGACGACGCGACTTGCGCGAGCCGGGCGCGGACCGTTCTCGCTCGTGCGGCACGTGGGGCGAAAGTCGGGCACGCCCTACGAGACGCCCATCATCGTGGCGCCTGCTGAGGGCGGGTTCATCGCCGAGCTGACCTACGGCGAGAACGTCGACTGGTACCGCAACGTCGTGGCGGCGGGCGGATGCGAGCTCGTCGTGCGCGGACGGCCGCACCGGGTGATCGCGGTCGAGCCGTATCCGGCGGAGGCCGGGCGGCGGGCGTTCGGGGTGCCCGCGCGGTGGGTGCTGAAGGTGCTGCGGCGGCGGGAGTTCCGGCTGCTGCGCACGGAGGACTGAGGGGGCGCCGGTTTCGAGACGCGTCGCGCGGCGCTCCTCAACTCGCTCGGCACGCACCCCGGGGGACCTTGGGCCCTGATCGGGAACCTTCCGACATCGGAAGGTGGAGGGGTGAGGGTCGCGCTCCTGCGACCCGCCTCCAGGAGGAGACCCGTGGATCCGCTCGAGATCGCCCGGTGGCAGTTCGGCATCGTCACCGTCTACCACTTCATGATGGTTCCGCTCACGCTCGGCCTCGGGCTCGTCGTGGCGATCCTGCACTCCATGTGGGTGCGCACCGGCAACGAGCAGTGGCTCCGCATGACGAAGTTCTGGGGCAAGCTCTACCTCGTCAACTTCATCATGGGTGTCGCCACCGGCATCGTGCAGGAGTTCCAGTTCGGCATGGCGTGGAGCGAGTACTCGCGCTTCGTGGGCGACGTCTTCGGCGCCCCGCTCGCGATGGAGGGCCTGCTCGCCTTCTTCGTCGAGTCGACCTTCTTGGGCCTGTGGATCTTCGGGTGGGGTCGCCTGCCCAAGCGCGTGCATCTCGCGACGCTCTGGGCTGCGGTGATCGGCTCGTGGATCTCGGCCTACTTCATCCTCGCGGCGAACTCGTGGATGCAGCATCCGGTGGGCGTCGACTACGAGAACGGCCGGCCCGTGCTCACCGACATCTGGGCGGTGCTCACCAACAACACGCTGCTCGCGGCCTTCCCGCACACGATGGCCGGCTCGGTGGCCGTCGCCGGCGCATTCCTGCTCGGCATCGCCTGGTACCACCTGTGGCGGCGGCGTCGCGACGGCATCGACACGGTGGATGCGTCGGGTCGCGTGGTCGTCGGCGAGGCTCCCGAGATCCCCGGCCGAGACAAGGCCGACCACAGGGTGTGGCTCACCTCGCTGCGTATCGGCGCGGTCGTCGCGATCGTGGGCTTCGGCGCTGTCGCGATCACGGGCGATATCCAGGGCAAGCTCATGTACGACCAGCAGCCGCTGAAGATGGCGGCAGCCGAGGCCGCGTGCCACACCGGAACGAGCTTCTCGGTACTCTCGGTCGGCAAGCTCGGCTCACAGGACTGCTCGGAGGTCGTGCCGGTCATCGAGATCCCAGGTGTGCTCTCGTTCCTGGCGAAGGGCGACTTCACCACCGACATGCCGGGGCTGAACGACCTCATCCCGCAGTACCAGGAGCTCTACGGCACCAACCTGCCGAACGACCCGATCTACGGCGAGCGCGCGGGCATGCAGATCGACTACATGCCCAACCTCGAGGTCACCTACTGGGGCTTCCGGATCATGATCGGCTTCGGCGCGGTCTCGGCCTTCGCCGCCCTGGTCGCCCTCTGGCTCACGCGCAAGGGCACCGTGCCGCGATCGAAGCCGCTCATGCAGCTCGCGGTGTTCGGCATCCTTGCCCCCTTCGGCGCGAACGCGGCCGGGTGGATCTTCACCGAGATGGGACGCCAGCCGTTCGTCGTGGTGCCGAACCCGAATCCGAGCGGGGTCGACGGGGTGTTCATGTTCACCGCGGCTGCGGTCTCACCGGGCGTCGACGGCCGCGAGGTCGTGTTCTCGCTCGTGACCCTCGGCCTCGTCTACCTCGCGCTCATGATCGTCGAGGTCGCCCTCATCGCCCGCTTCGTGCGGGCCGGGGTGGCCGGCGTCATGCCCGAGCGGTTCGGAGTGCCAGGCGACACGGATGCGGGTGGCGACGACGATGCGGGCAACCGCGACGACGTGCTCGCCTTCGCCTACTGAGATCGCGGACAGGAGATATGGAAATGGATGCACTCCCCGTCGTGTGGTTCATCGCGATCGCGCTGCTGTGGACCGGCTACATCCTGCTCGAGGGCTTCGACCTCGGCGTCGGCATGCACATGCTCTTCAGCGCCCGCGACGAGAAGCAGCGTCGCGTGATGCTCAACGCGATCGGCCCCGTGTGGGACGGCAACGAGGTGTGGCTCATCGTCGCCGGCGCCGGGATCTTCGCGGCGTTCCCGTTCTGGTACGCGTCGCTGTTCTCGACCCTGTACGTGCCTCTCGTGCTCGTGCTGCTGGGGCTCATCTTCCGCGCCGTCGCGATCGAGTACCGCGGCAAGATCACCGCCCGCCGCTGGACGCGCTTCTGGGACTGGTCGATCGGCCTCGGCTCGGCCGTCGCCGCCTTCGGGATCGGCGCCGCCCTCGCCCTCACGACGACCGGCCTGCCGATCGATGCGAACGGCGACCGCGTCGGGGGACCGTTCGTGTGGCTCACACCGATGGCAGTGCTCGGCGGGCTCGCCCTCGTGGGCTTCTCCCTGGTTCACGGCGCGACCTTCCTCGCGCTCAAGACCGACGGCCCCGTGCGCGAGCGGATGGGCAGGCTCGTTCCGCGCCTCGCCCCGGTCGCGCTGCTGCCGATCGCCGCCTGGGCCGTGCTCGTGCAGCTCGACGGGGGCGACGTGGTCAGCTGGACCGTGCTCGGCGTCGCCGTGGTCGCCGGGGTGGGTGGATGGATCTTCGCCCGCGGGCGGCGCGAAGGGTGGGCGTTCATCGGGTTCGCCGCCTTCGGCGCGCTGGGGGCTGCGGCGATCTTCACGGCAGCGTTCCCCGTCGTGCTGCCCTCGACGATCGATCCCGCGTTCGACCTCACGATCTTCAACGCGGCCAGTGGCAGCTACACGCTCGGCGTCATGACGGTGGTCGCAGCCGTCTCGCTGCCGTTCATCCTCGCTTACCAGGCATGGAGCTACTGGGTGTTCCGCAAGCGGGTGGCCCCGCATCACCTCCCCGAACCGCACGACGCCGTGCCCGCGATCCGGCGGGATGCGGTGAGCAGCGGCAGCTGACATGCGCACCTCCGGCACGCCCCGTCCCGCACCTGAGTTCGGCCCCGGTGGGGCGCGCGCGCTGCTCCCGGTGGTCGCCGCGAGCGTCGTCGGTGCGATCGGCATCCTGCTCATCGCGGAGTCGATCGCGCGACAGCTCGGCGCTCTCGCGGCGGGAGCGGATGCCACGGTGTGGCTCGCCCTCGGAGCCGTCGGCGTTCTGCTGCGCGCCGGGGCCTCGTGGGCGCAGGCGGTGCTGGGTCGACGAGCCGCCATCCGCGCCAAGACGCAGCTGCGCCGGCAGCTGACCGAGCGCGTCGCGGCGGGGGATGCGGTCGGGGGCGGCACCGCCGTGCTCGCGACCGAGGGACTCGACGCGCTCGACGACTACTTCGGCGTCGCGTTGCCGGCCATGATCTCGGCGGTCGTGATCCCGGTGGCGACGGGAGCGCGCGTTCTCGGCGCCGATCTCGTGTCGGCCATCGTGCTCGCGGTGACGATCCCGCTCGTGCCGCTTTTCATGGTGCTCATCGGCATGCACACGCGCGACCGCGTCGACCGTGCCACCGACGCGCTCACCCGGCTCGCCGACCACCTCGTCGAGCTCGCGCGCGGGCTGCCCGTGCTCGTCGGACTCGGTCGGCTCGAAGAGCAGTTGGCCGCCCTCGACCGCATCCAGTCGGACTACCGTCGCCGCACGATGCTCACCCTGCGCACGGCGTTCCTGTCGGCGCTCGCTCTCGAACTCATCGCGACGATCTCGGTGGCCGTCGTCGCGGTGTTCCTGGGCATCCGACTGCTCTCGGGCGATGTCTCGCTCGAGGTGGCGGTGCTCGTGCTGTTGCTGGCGCCCGAATGCTTCACGGCGCTGCGGGATGTGGGCGCCGCCTTCCACTCCTCGCAGGACGGCCTTGCCGCGCTGCGTCGCGTGCGCGAACTGCTCGCCGACGGGCGCATCTCGCCGAGCCTGGCGGCCGGCGCACCGGCCCTCGTCGACGTCGGCGTGCGCTACCCGGGCCGCTCTGACGTGTTCGCGGGCCTCACCGTGCATCCTGTGCCGGGCCGGATCACGGCGCTCGTCGGGGCGAGCGGCAGCGGCAAGTCGACAGCGCTCGCGGCGCTCGTGGGCGCGCTCCCCGCGGACGCCGCGCTCACGGGCATCGCGACCGGCGACCCCGCGCGCACGGCGTACGCCGCCCAGGCGCCCCGCTTCGCCTCGGAGACGCTGCGCGGCGAGCTCGCGCTCGCGGGGGCGCACCCGGATGCGGCTCTCGCGCTCGCGCGGGACCTCGGCCTGGGCCCGGTGGTCGATGCACCGCTTGCCGAGCTCAGCCCGGGGGAGCAGCGGCGTGCCGCCGTGGCGCGGGCGCTCGCACGCGTCGATGCGGGGGCCGAGCTGCTCGTGCTCGACGAGCCGACGGCGCATCTCGACCCGGCCTCCGCGGCGCGCGTGCGTGCGGCGATCACGGCGCGAGCTGACCGCGTCGCGACGGTGCTCGTCTCCCACGACCGGGAGACCCTCGCGCTCGCGGATGAGGTGGTGCCGGTCGGCGGTCGCGCTCGTGATCTCGACAGGCTGCCCGCAGGCGATGCGCATGCCGCGGGTTTCGAGACGCGCCCTGCGGGCGCCCCTCAACCTGATGAATCGCGGGCGGTCCACCCGGCTGAGTCCCTCGCTGTTCCCTCCGCCGGGTCGCACCCATGGCGCGCCCTCCGCACGGTGCTCGCCGCCTCGCCGTGGCGCTGGGTGGGCGCCTCGGCGATGGCCGCTCTCGCGATCGGTCTGGGACTCTCGCTCACCGCCGTCTCGGGCTGGCTCATCGTGCGCGCCTCCGAGCTTCCGGCGATCATGTACCTCCTGGTCGCGATCGTCGGCGTGCGCTTCTTCGGCCTCGGCCGTCCGGTGGCGCGCTACGTCGAGCGGCTGTTCGCGCACGACGCGGTGTTCCGGGCCACCGACGCGCTGCGGCTGCGTCTCTGGCGGCGGCTCGCTGCGCAGGGTCCCGCGATGCGCGGGCTGCTCGGCGGCGGCGCGACGCTCGACGTGCTCGTGACGGAGCCGGCCGAGCTGCGCGAGCAGCTGCCGCGCGTGATCCCGCCCATCGCCGCGGGAGTCGTCGCGGTCACCGGCGTCGGTGTCGTGACGACGATCCTCGCGCCCGAGCTCGCGCCCGCCGTGTGGTCGACCCTGTTCGCGACGATCGCACTCGCGGCCGTCGGAGGGCTGCTCGCGGCCCGCGGCGCGGGAGGCGACCGGGTCGCGGCCCGGTCCGAGCTCGTGCGCCGGGTGAGCGCGCTCGGCGAGGCTGCGGGCGAGCTGCGGGGCGGCGGCCTCGCGGATGCCGCTCTCGGCAGCGTGGACCGCGCCGGGCAGCGGCTCGCGCGCGCCGAGCGCCGTACGGCTCTGGCATCCGGGGTCGGCTCGGCCCTCGCGCTCGCGGGCTGCGCAGGGCTCGCGGTCGTGGTTCCCGTGCTCGCGCCCGCCGCGATGCCCGTGTCGACGGTCGCGGTCGTGAGCCTGCTCGCGCTCGCGCTCGTCGAGGCGGTCGACGGCGTCGCGGCGGCCACGCGGCGCATCCCGACGCTGCGCGCCGTGCTCGCGCGCCTCGCGCCGGTGCTCGATGCCGACGAGACGATCGACGGGGTGCGTCGCCTGCACGCGCCGGTGAGACGACTCGAGCTCTGCGACGTCGGCCGCGAGCTGCCGGGGGGCGCGCGTCTCTTCTCAGGTCTGCGCGGCGAGCTGCGCCCGGGCGAGACCCTGCGCGTCGACGGGCCATCGGGCTCCGGCAAGTCGACGCTGCTCGCGATCATCATGGGGTCGACCCCGGCGGATGCGGGAGCGGTTCGGGCCGACGGCGTTCCGGTCGCCGAACTCGAGCGTGACAACTGGGCCCAGCACGTCGCCTGGTGCCCGCAGGAGGCGCACGTGTTCGACTCCACCGTGCGGGGCAACCTGCTCATCGGGCGCCGGCGCGAGGACGCCCCGAGCGATGAAGAACTCGTCGCGGTGCTCCGACGTGCGGGACTGGGCGAGCTGCTGCGCGAGCTGCCGGACGGGCTCTCCACGCGTGTCGGCAGTGCCGGGCGGGCGTTCTCGGGCGGCGAGCGGCAACGCCTCGCGATCGCCCGTTCGCTGCTCAGCCGAGCCGAGCTGCTGCTGCTCGACGAGCCGACCGCGCACCTCGACGAGCCGACTGCGCGCGCCCTCATGGACGACATCCGAGCGGCGAGCGCCGACCGCTTGGTCGTGCTCGTGTCGCACCGCGCCGACGACCACGAGTCCGCGGATCGCGTCATCGAGCTCGGCGCGGCCTCGGCGCGGCTGCGGTGGCACGCGCTCAGCGAGTAGGGCAAACCCCACCCCGGAACCGCCCGCTCGCCGGATGCTGCGCGCCGGCAGCATCCGCGATGCTGGACACCATGAGCACGACGCGACGCGGCTACGGCCGATATTGGCTCGGGGTTCTGCCCGAGCTGGGCTACCTGCTGCCCCTCCTGCCGGTGACGATCGTGGGCCTGTCGGTGCTCATGACGTTGTTCTGGACGGGCGTCGGCATGATCCCCATCGTCGTCGGGGTGCTCATCGTGCTCGCGGCCCTCTTCGTGGCGCGCGGCTTCGGCATCTTCGAGCTCGTGCGCTTGCGGGGTGCCCTCTTCCCCCGGATCACCGCGCCGCGCTGGGACCGCACCATGCGCGGAGGCAGCGCACTCAGCAAGCTGCTCGCGCCCCTCGTCGACGGCCACTACTGGCTCTACCTCCTGCACGGCGCGCTCGTGAACCCCCTCGTCGGCATCATCAGCTGGTCGATCACGATCACGTGGCTCGCCGTCGCCGTCTCGGGCGTCACCTATCCGCTCTACGCGATGTGGGTGCCCGAGGAGGGCGGCCTCGGCTCGCTCATGCGGCTGCTCGCCGATCGCGGCGCGGACCTGCCGGCGCTGCTCACGAATGACGCGACATGGACCGTCGCGATCATCGCGGTCGGCGCCGTCTTCCTGCTCACGCTGCCCTTCATCACGCACGGGCTCACCTGGATCCATCACGCCATCGCGCGCGGCATGTTGTCGGCCTTCCGCTCCGAGGAGCTGCAGGTGCAGATGGCCGACCTCTCGGCCTCGCGCAGCGCCGCGGTCGCGGCCGAGGGCACGGCGCTGCGCCGACTGGAGCGCGACATCCACGACGGCCCCCAGCAGCGGCTCGTGCGACTGCAGATGGATCTCGCCTCGGCCGAGCGTCAGCTCGAGAAGGACCCGGACGCCGCCCGCGAGCTGATCGCCGAAGCCCGAGCGCAGTCGAAGGAGGCACTCGAGGAGCTGCGCGCGCTCTCGCGCGGCTTCGCGCCACCGATCCTGCTGGATCGCGGGCTCGTCGCCGCTCTCGAGTCGCTCGCCGTGCGCTCCCCGCTGCCGACGCATGTGGAGTCGTTCCTGCCCGCCGAGCTCGTGCTGGCGCCGGAGCTCGAGCGCAACGCGTACTTCATCGCCGCAGAGGCTCTCACCAACGTGGCGAAGCACGCGAACGCTCAGAACGCGTGGGTGCGGCTCGAGCTGCGTCGCGTACCGCCCACGGATGCCGTCTGGCTCGACGTCGTCGTCACCGACGACGGTGTGGGCGGTGCCGCCGCCCTCGACGGGCACGGGCTGGCCGGCATCGAGGAACGCCTGCGCGGCCTCGGCGGCACCGTCGAGGTCGTGAGTCCGGCAGGCGGGCCGACGCACGTGATCTCCCACCTGCCGCTCACCTCCGAGCTGCCGTTCAGTGCCGCGCCACCAGCCGCAGCGGCGCCCGCGCCGTCGCTCGATCGCTAGCCTGGAGGACGTGACCGTGCGCGTGGTGGTGGCCGACGACTCCGTCCTGCTGCGAGAGGGGCTCGTGCGGGTGCTCGAGGAGGCAGGGCACGAGGTCGTGGGCTCCTTCGGCGATGCCGACGCCCTGCTCGCGGCCGTGCCCGGTCTCGCACCCGAGCTCGCGGTGCTCGACGTGCGGATGCCCCCCACCTTCCGCGACGAGGGCGTGCGTGCCGCGATCCGCTTGCGCAAGGAGCTTCCGGCGACCGGCATCCTGCTGCTGTCGCAATACGTCGAGGTGGCCTACGCGCAGGAGCTGCTGGGCGCCGGGTCCGGGGGAGTGGGGTACCTGCTGAAGGATCGGGTGGCATCCCTCGACGACCTCACCGACGCCGTCGACCGCATCGCCGCGGGCGGGACCGTGCTCGATCCGGAGGTCGTGGCTCAGCTCATCGGCCGGCGCCACGATCCGCTCGCCTCGCTCACGCCGCGCGAGCGCGAGGTGCTGCAGCTCATGGCGGAGGGCCGCAGCAATGCGGCGATCGCGCAGCAGCTGTTCATCGGCGTGGGGGCCGTGGAGAAGAACGTCACGGCGATCTTCGGGAAGCTCGGGCTCGAGGACTCGGGCTCGGATCACCGCCGCGTGCTCGCCGTGGTGGCCTGGCTGCAGCGCTGAGGCGTGCGCGGGCGACAGAAGTGCCGACGCGCGGGCCGGTCGGAGACCTGAACCCGCGCGCCGACTGACAGGCGGTGCACCCACCCGTCGAGTGCGCCGACTGCCGGCTGTGGGTAGCGATAGCAGGTGTACCCGGGGGTCGGCGGGCGCCGGAGTCGCTCGAGGGCTAGGCCACCGAAGGACGCGACATGGCGCCGAAATCGTTCTTCCACGACTGGACTTCGGGACGGTTGTCCTGGATGTGGTTGGTCCAGGCGATTCCGTTCCACCACCGCAGCTGGGGGATACCGAGCGGGTCGCGGTACCAGCCGGCGGGGGCTGCGGTCGTGGTGGGGTTCACGACAGTCATCTGGTGCTCCTGGGGGGATCGGGTGCGCCGCGAGCAGGGGGAGAGCGGTGCGGCTGGTGTGATGGTACTGCCCCCCGTATGCGGGGTGCAATAGGCGGTTTCACCCCGCGTCACCCGGCGTTTCCCGCGCGGAAACGCGAGACGGCCCCCCGCATGGCGAGGGGCCGTCTGTGGTGCGAAGGTCAGAGAGACGAGATGTTCTCGGCCTGCATGCCCTTCGGGCCGCGCACGGCTTCGAACTGCACCTTCTGGCCCTCGTCGAGGCTCTTGTATCCGGATCCGGCGATCGCCGAGTGGTGGGCGAAGAGGTCGGCGCTGCCGTCGTCGGGGGCGATGAAGCCGTATCCCTTGTCGGCGTTGAACCACTTCACGGTTCCGGTGGTCATGGTGTTCTCCTTGTTTTCAACTTCACCCGCCGAGGTGCCACCGGCGGTGGCACAACGCTCCGGAGGAGGTGGCGGGCGCATCCGTCGGCGTGTGCCGACGGACATCTGGGGGGGCCGTCAGGACGGCCGGTAGCGGGCCATCAGGGGGCACGTGAACGGGTCGAGGGCGGCGCGGCCGACCTCGTGCATGTGCCGCACGACGGCGACGTGGGCGCGACCGAGCGACATCTCGGTGTAGGGGATCTCGCGACTCGCGCAGTACTCGCGCACGATCTCGCGCGTGCGGGCGAGGTGCGGGCGCGCCATGTTCGGGAAGAGGTGGTGCTCGACCTGGTAGTTCAGACCGCCGAGCAGCGTCGATGCCCAGAATCCGCCGCTGATGTTGCGCGAGGTGCGCACCTGCTTGGTGAAGAAGTCGAGCTTCTGCTCCGCGGGCACGATCGGCATCCCGGTGTGGTTCACCGCGAACGAGGTGCCCATGTAGAACCCGAAGACGGCGAGTTGCACACCGAGGAAGGCGAAGGCCATGCCGAGCGGGAGCACCCAGAAGATGACGCCGAGGTAGATCACCGTGCGGAGCGCGATCATGCCGAGCTCGAACCAGCGGCCCTCCACACGGCCCCGGCGCACGAGAGAGCGCACCGAATGCACGTGCAGATTGATGCCCTCGAGCAGCATGAGGGGGTAGAAGAGCCAGCCCTGGCGGCGCGTGATCCACGCGAAGACGCCGCGCTGGGTGGCCGCCGACTCCGCGGTGAAGGCGACGGTGTCGATCTCGATGTCGGGATCCTTGTCCACGCGGTTCGGGTTGGCGTGGTGGCGGGTGTGCTTCGTCATCCACCACTGGTAGCTCATGCCGACCCCGAGCACGATCAGCAGTCGGCCCAGCCGGTCGTTGGCGGGACCCGAGCTGAGCACCTGGCGGTGCGAGGCCTCGTGGGCGAGGAACGCGATCTGCGTGAACACGATGCCGAGGCCGCCCGCGATGAGCAGCTGGTACCAGCTGGCGCCGAACAGGACGAAGCCCGTGATGGCGCCGCCGAGCGCCAGCAGCAGGATGCCGCCGATGAGCGCGTAGAACCAGCCGGCGCGGCGCAGGAGCCCCGCGTCGCGCACCGTGTGCGAGAGCTGCGTGAAGGTGTGCGTGGGATTCGTCGCGTCTCCCGTGCGCGGACGCGTCTCACGGAGACGACCCGGCACGAACGCGGGAGAGGGGGAGGAGATGAAGGGTTCCGTCCGCTTGGCGGCCCTGCGAGGGCCGAGGGTGAAGCCAAGGGGCAGATCGCCTGTCGACTTGCCTCAGCCTAGGCCGGTGCGTATGCCTTTTCCGTGACATGCACCTGGCAATGCCCTGGCAATCGGCTCGGCTCAGTCCGCGACGAGTGCCGCCTCAGCCGGAGCCGCGGCATCCGCTTCGACCCGGGCGCGCGCGAAAAGCGTCGACAGCACGGCGGCGGCGACGAGCCCCGCGAGCGCGACGAGCCCCGACTCGGGTGTCGTGGTCCAACTGCCGTTGAGCAGGAAGATCGCCGACACCGAGCAGGTCGGGATGCCGAGCAGCACGAGGAACCAGCCGGTCGCCCGTCCGAGGTCGACGCGCCCGACCCGCTGCACCCCGAGCGCGAGGAGGAGGAAGAAGAGCGTCCACATGATCGCCCAGGTGAGCCAGATCACGGCGAACACCGGATCGGCGGGAGCAGTGACGAGTGCCTGGTACGCCGCGACGCCGGCAACGAACGCGCTGAACCATCCGAATCCCTGCGGCTCGAAGCCGGCGAGGTTGATCAGGCCGAACCACAGGTAGGTGAACCCGAAGAGATAGCTGGGCCAGGTCGCGTTGATGATGGCCGGGTCACCGCCGGCCTGCAGCAGCACGAGGGTCGGCAGGATCACCTGCGCGGCGCCGACGAACAGGTTGAGCGGGGCCGCGCTGCGGCCGGAGAGCAACCCGAGCGAGGCCAGGCCGTTGACGAACAGCACGGGGCCGACGAGCAGCAGGCCGACGTCGCCCATCAGCGGCCGACCAGCTCGACGAACTGCTGCGAACTGATGACCGGCGCGAAGAAGCTGTTGATGCGCCGGAACGCGGCCGCCTCATCCGCGGGGTCGTGCGTTCCGGTGGCGTCGCCGATCACGATGGGCAGCAGGCCGTGGTCGCGTGCGGCGCGCGCGTTGCCCTCCACGCACCAGTCGAGGTGGATGCCCGTGATCACGACCACCTCGACCTTGCGGCGGGCGAGCGTGCCCGGCAGATCGGTGCCCACGAACGCGGTCTGCAGCGCCGTCTCGTTGAACTGCTTGTCGCCGGGCTCCACGAGCTCGGCGAGTTCGTCGACGAGGGCGTCGTCCCACGCGATCTGCTCGGGGGTCGCATCGATCGCGCCCGTCCAGTGGTGGTACTGGGCGGCGTCGAATGCGGTCTGCGGGTAGCCGGAGCGGAAGACGGTGTAGCCGATCCAGTTGAACGAGACGAAGTTCGGGGCCTGGCGCGCTGCCTTCGCGGCGCGCACCGTCGCCTCGAGGCTGCCGCGGTAGGCGTGCCCCTCGGAGTACTGCACCCCGCCCGGCTTGTAGAGCGAGTTCGACTGGCTCACCGAGAGGAAGGCGGCCGGGCGCGAGAGTACCTCGCGCAGGTCGAGCGAGCGCCACTGCGGGTGCAGCGGGGGGATGACATCCGCGTTGCTGCGGGGCATCGCGGCGATCGTCGCGGCGTCGAGTTCGACGGCGTCGAGCGGCGTGGTGCGGGTATCGAGCGTGGCAGTGCTCACGATTCTCCTCGTGTGTGGCGGGCGGCTGCGGCCACGGTAACGAGTTCGCGAACGGTGCCGGCGCTGTGTTGCCGACGGTGAAGATATGTGACTTCGGATGACGGGGTCAGCCCGTCGCGCCGCCCTCGGCCGCCGCATCCAGGGCGGTCACGCGGTCGAGGAAGGCGATCGTGCTCGCGAGGGCATCCTGCGCGTCGTCACCGTCGAGGTGGAACTGGTACTCGTGGGCGAGGGCGGGGGTGTGGTCGGCCGCATAGAAGACGCGTGTGACGTCGACGCCGAGCTCCTCGAGCCGCTTCGCCATCGGCACCGACTGCAGCCACGTGAGCCCGTCGGCGTTGCCGCCCGAGATCCAGGTGGGCGGGAAGTCTGCTGTCGCGAACTCGAGCGACGACATGAGCGTGCCGGGTGCCTCCGACGACCAGTCCTTGGTTCCGGTGTAGGCCCACAGCGCCGACTTGAACCCCCACGAGACGATGCCGTTGAGTTTCGCCATGCCGTCGAGCTCGTAGACGCCGCAGTTGAGCACCGCGCCCACGAGCTGCTCGGCGCGCAGTGCCGGGTCGATGCCGACGAGGTGCGCGTAGTCGGGGTTGGTGATCATCGCCGCGAGCTGACTCGCGAGCTGCGCGCCGGCGGAGTCACCCGCGAGCACGATGCGGTCGGTGTCGATGTGGAGCTGCTCTGCGTTGTCGACGAGGTGCTCGAGAGCGTCGTTGAGCTGCCGCACCGCCGTGGGGTAGGCGGCGTCGGGCGCCACCGTGTAGTTGAGGCCGACCGTCGTGTAGCCCTCCGCCGCGAGGATGCGCAGGTAGGGAGCGACGTCGACCTTGTCGCCCGAGATCCAGGCGCCGCCGTGGATCCAGACGACGGTGGGCAGCGCATCCGTGGTGCCGTCGGGCCAGAAGAAGTCGAAGCTCGTGTCGGAACCCTCGTCGCCGTAGGGCAGATCGAGCGTCTCGTGCGGCAGCTGATCGGGCAGGTGCCGGTTCAGCTCGGCGATGTTGGCTTCGCGCGGCGACTCGAAGACGGCGCGGATGACCATCGCCGAGGGCCACGGCGACGTGCTCGTCCACACGAGGAGGCCGACGACGGCGACCCCCACGGCCGTGAGCACGATGTGGCGGGGGCGACGGAACCAGTCGACGATGGCGCGGGCGATGCGTCTCACGGCGCCAGGCTATCGATCATGCGGGATCCTCAACCCCGACATGCCGGGATGCGGCGGATGTGATGGCGGCGTGGGACTTTCGACACACGTGGCGGTCGCGGGGCGGCGCATCCTCGACGCATGCGACGGAGGGTGACGGCTCGTGCGACGGTGGGCGCCGCCGCTGTCGTGCTGTCGATCCTGGCCGGGGCGACGCTTTCGGGGTGCGGGCCGACGGCGCCCTCGCCCTCGCCCTCGCCGAGCTTCACGGCATCCGAGTCGCCCAGCCCGTCGCCGAGTCCCACGGCCACCGCGAGCGAGCAGCCGAGCCAGGAGCCGAGCGAGCCGCCGGTGCCGCCGCCCGATCCGCCCCCCGGCCGCGTCACGGGGGTCACCACCCAGACGGGCGGCGGCAGCGGTGAGGTGCTCATGCGCTGGACCCAGAACCCCGAGTCGGATGTCGTGCGGTACGTGGTGTACCGGGCCACGAGTCCCGGCGGCACCCTGAGCCGCATCGGAACGGCGACCCCCGCCGATGTCACCGAGTTCGAGTACGTGCCGTTCGTGGATTCCTCGGCGACGGTGGGCTACTACCGGGTGCGCGCGGTCGACGCGGCAGGTCAGGAGGGTCCGCTCTCTGCGGAGGTGTGCGGGGCTTCGCCCGGGCACAGCTGCTGAGGTCGCGGGCCGGTCTCAGGCCGTCTCCGCCGACGCGCGCCGGTCAGCGCGCTACCGTAGATGCATGATCGACGAGTGGGGACGGCTCTTCCAAGCCCTCTGGCTCGTCGTCGGCCCGCTGCTCGCCGGTTCCTCCTGGCCCGTTCTCGCGGCGATCGGCGCGGGTCTCGCGATCGTCGCCGCGATCGGCATCGTGCTCGCGATCGTCGCCCGTGCTGCCCGGGATCGAGGCGGTGCCACAGTCGCCGCGCCGTTCAGGCCGCGAGTCGGCCAGCGCGATTCGCGGCCGCAACGCGCGGACTTCTCACGATTCAGCGCGCGTCCGCGCGCGCCCGGGGCAGCGCTCGTCTGAGCCGACGTCCCCGCTCGCTCGCTCGCCTGCGCGGGTTCTCCGGCTCTCCGGCCCTGTCTGCCCTGACCACGGAGAATCGTCATGAACGAACAACAACCTGGCACGATGCGCTCGCTGACGCGACGTGCCCGAGCCCTCGTGCTGCGCGTCAACGTGTGGCTCTTCAGTGCCCACGCCTGGATCTATGCCGCCGCGGGAAGCTTCATCGGATTCGAAGGCGTCGCGGTGTGGCTCAGCTTCATCGCGTTGTGGCCCGTCGCGATCCCCCTCATGATCGCGGGAATCGCCGTCGTCGGCGTCGTGGTGCAGAGGCACCGCGACCGCACCTCGGCGCACGAGGAGATGTGAACGAGTGGAGGGGCGGACGGGAATCGAACCCGCGTAATCAGTTTGGAAGACTGAGGCTCTACCATTGAGCTACCGCCCCGGAGCCCGCCGAAACCGGCTGGGCAACCCCGCGAGTCTAGCGCAGGGCAGGGGTGGTTCTGCTCAGGCGCTGAGGCGTGCGGCGTCGACGAGTTCGCGCTCCTCGCTGTCGATGCGGATGGCGACGCACACGTGCGCCTCCTCCCACGCCATCGCCCAGAACGCGCTCGACTCGATGGGGCCGGTCTCTCCGCAGTCGAGGCAGCGGGGCTCGAACGCCTGGATCTCCATGATGTCGATGTTGGCCATACCCCCATGGTGCGCCCCGCCACCGACATCCCTCCGGCGCGACGCGCGAGACCGCCCAAGAGACGCCGAAACCCACCCGGATGGCGTCGGGTGCGCGGTTTCGATGCCCGCGGCGGTCGGCGGCGGGCGCACAGCCGCATGCGGCTAGACTGTGCGAGGCCGATTTCGGGCCGGATCGTTTCCGTCATCCGCCCGACAGCAGGCTGCAGAAGACCCGGCATCCGGGGCGTAGCTCAGCTTGGCTAGAGTGCCCGCTTTGGGAGCGGGAGGTCGCAGGTTCAAATCCTGTCGCCCCGACGGAACATCAGCGAACAATCCAGGAGAGACATCCCCATGGTCAGTACGACCGTCGAGAAGCTGTCGCCCACGCGCGCCAAGCTCACCATCACCGTCACGCCCGACGAGCTGAAGCCCTCGATCGACCACGCCTACAAGCACATCGCCGAGCAGGTCTCGATCCCCGGCTTCCGCAAGGGCAAGGTGCCGCCGCCCATCATCGACCAGCGCGTCGGTCGGGCCGAGGTGCTCAACCACGCCGTGTCGGAGGGCCTCGAGCGTCTCTACCGCGACGCCGCGAACGCCGAGAAGCTGCGTCCGCTGGGTCGCCCCGAGGCGGATGTCACCACCTGGCCCAGCGAGAAGGACTTCTCCGGCGACCTCGTCTTCACCGTCGAGGTCGACGTGCGCCCCGAGTTCGAGGTGCCGAAGTACGACGGGCTCAAGGTCGAGGTCGAGACCGCGAAGGTCGGACCGGATGAGGTCGAGGCCGAGCTCGAGAACCTGCGCAGCCGCTTCGGCACGCTCGTGACCGTCGACCGGCCGGCCAAGACGGGCGACTTCGCCCAGCTCGACCTCGTGGCCACGATCGGCGGCGAGGAGATCGACACCGCCTCGAACATCTCCTACGAGATCGGCTCGGGCGAGCTCATCGACGGCATCGACGAGGCGCTCGACACGCTCACCGCGGGCGAGTCGACGACCTTCGAATCCGAGCTCGTGGGCGGCGACCACCAGGGCGAGAAGGCTCAGATCTCGGTGACCCTCATCTCGGTCAAGGAGCGCGAGCTCCCCGAGGCCGACGACGACTTCGCCCAGATCGCGAGCCAGTTCGACACGATCGGCGAGCTGCGCAAGGACATCAAGGAGCAGCTCGAGCGCTCGGCCGAGTTCGGCCAGGCTGCTGCCGCGCGCGACAAGCTCGTCGAGCTGCTCATCGAGAAGGCCGACATCCCCGTGCCGCAGGGCCTCATCGACGACGAGGTGCACCGTCACCTCGAGAACGAGGGGCGGCTCGAGGACGACACCCACCGCGCCGAGGTCGCTGAGGAGAGCGAGAAGGTCTTCAAGCGCCAGCTGCTTCTCGACGCGATCGCCGAGAAGGAGGAGGTGAAGGTCAGCCAGAACGAGCTCACCTCCTACCTCGTCCAGGCCTCCGCCCAGTACGGCATGGAGCCCGGCGAGTTCATCCAGGCCCTCGGCAACTCGGGTCAGATCCCGGCCATGGTCGGCGAGGTCGCGCGCTCGAAGGCGATCGCCGTCGCCCTCTCCAAGGCCAAGGTCGTCGACGAGAAGGGCAAGGCGGTCGACGTCTCCGCCCTCACCGCGACCGTGCTGGGCGGTGACGACGACGACTCCGAGATCATCGAGGAGTCCGACCTCGTCGGCGTCGACCACGACCACGACGACCACGAGGGTCACAGCCACTGACGTGCCGCGAAGGCCCGATCCCGTGCGCGGGGTCGGGCCTTCGTCATGTGCGACGGCGGCCGACGGGGCGACGCTCAGGCACCCGGCGTAGGGTGACCCGGTGCGATATGTCATCCTGCTGCGCGGTGTCAACGTGGGCGGCGTGACCGTCAAGATGGTCGAGTTGCGCGAGCTGCTCGAGAGCCTCGGCTACGGCGAGGTGCGCACGGTGCTCGCGAGCGGCAATGCGCTCGTGACGAGCGAGGCGACCGCGGATGCCGTGAAGGCGGATGTCGAGACCGCCCTGCGTGCGCGCTTCGGCTACCCGGCGTGGGTGCAGGTGCTCGCGACCGACGCTCTGCGCGGCATCGTCGAGGCCTACCCCTTCCCGCGTGGGCGCGAGGGCTGGCACGACTACGTGCTCTTCGTGCTCGATGATGAGGTGAAGTCGCGCCTTCTGGCCCTCGAGCTCGACCCGACGCACGAGCACTGCGCCGACGGCGAGGGCGTCGTCTACTGGACGGTGCCGAAGGGCGACACGCTCGACTCCGAGCTCGGCAAGGCGATCGGGAAGGCCGCCTACAAGCCTCACCTCACGAGCCGCAACGTCAACACGCTCGAGAAGCTGCTGGCCTGACGGTCACCCGGGCGCTGTCCCTTCACCGATCGAGCAATGCGTCGGCGTACGCCGGTAGCGAGCGGTGGTAGCGCGGCAGGTGCGGGGTCAGGGCGTGAAGCAGGGCCGCGACGGCCTCCACCGGCCGACCCAGGTCGACGAGCGCGAGCGCAGCGAAGGCGACCGCGGCATCCGCATACGCGTCATCGGCGGCGCGGCCCTCGAACTCTGCGCGCAGCAGCTCGAGCGATTCCTCGGGCCGCCCCAGGTTGCGCACCGTGCTCGCGAGCTGGATCACGCACTGGGCCCGCTCGGCATCCGCGAGCCCCGCGTCCAGGGCGGCCCGGTAGAAGCGCTCGGCGCCCGCCTCGTCGCCGGTTGAGTCGCGTGCTCCTCCCTGTTCGAAAAGAGCAAGCGCATCGTCCGGCCGCTCTGCCGCCAGTTCGTCGATGCGGCGTACGAGCTCGGCGTCGCCGAGCCGGTGCGCATCGGCCCAGACGGCCCGGACGCGTTCATGCCAGTCCATCCGTCCACCGTAAACGCGCCGCGACTCTGCCCAGGGCGAACACGGCAGAGCGGTCGAAAGCGCGCCGGTAGATTCGACACCGACACAAGAAAGCAAGGAGCCCCTCCCATGGCAGAACCGGCATTCCCGCCGAGTGTGTTCGACCGTCTTCTCAAGGACCGCATCATCTGGCTCGGGTCCGAGGTGCGCGACGAGAACGCGAACGAGATCGCGGCCAAGCTGCTGCTGCTCGCCGCGGAGGACCCCGAGCGCGACATCTACCTCTACATCAACAGCCCCGGCGGCTCGATCACGGCCGGCATGGCGATCTACGACACGATGCAGTTCATCCCGAACGACGTCGTCACGGTCGGCATCGGCATGGCGGCCTCGATGGGGCAGCTGCTGCTCACCGCGGGCACCAAGGGCAAGCGCTACATCACCCCCAACGCGCGCGTGCTGCTGCACCAGCCGCACGGTGGCTTCGGCGGCACGAGCTCCGACATCCAGACCCAGGCGGCGCTCATCCTCGACATGAAGAAGCGTCTCGCCGAGATCACCGCCGCGCAGACCGGTAAGACCGTCGAGCAGATCAACGCCGACGGCGACCGCGACCGCTGGTTCACGGCCGAGGAGGCCCTCGAGTACGGCTTCGTCGACCACATCCGCGCCTCTGCGGCGGATGTCGTGGGCGGCGCCGGAACCGACCAGGGCAAGAAGTAAGCGCGAGAGAGACGAAGGAACGAAACTGATGGACACCCCCACCTTCATGTCGGGCGGAGACCTGGCCTCGCGCATGCCCCAGAGCCGCTACATCCTCCCGAGCTTCGAGGAGCGCACCGCCTACGGCTTCAAGCGCCAGGACCCCTACGCGAAGCTCTTCGAGGACCGCATCATCTTCCTCGGCGTGCAGGTCGACGACGCCTCGGCCGACGACATCATGGCCCAGCTGCTCGTGCTCGAGTCGATGGACCCGGATCGCGACATCATGATGTACATCAACTCGCCCGGCGGCTCGTTCACGGCCATGACGGCGATCTACGACACGATGCAGTACATCCGTCCGCAGGTCATGACGGTCGTGCTCGGCCAGGCGGCATCGGCCGCCGCGGTGATCGCCGCCGCCGGCACCCCCGGCAAGCGTCTCGCGCTGCCGAACGCCCGCATCCTGATCCACCAGCCCGCGGTCGGCGAGGCGGGTCGCGGCCAGGCGTCGGACATCGAGATCCAGGCGAAGGAGATCCTGCGTCTGCGCACCTGGCTCGAGGAGACGCTCTCGCGGCACTCGAACAAGTCGCAGGAGGAGATCAACGCCGACATCGAGCGCGACCGCATCCTCTCGGCGGACGAGGCGCTCGAGTACGGGCTCATCGACCAGGTGCTCTCGAGCCGCAAGAACGCGCAGGCGGCGCTCACCAAGGCGTGATGCCGCATCGCCCGAACACGACATCGGCGCCCCGGATGGATCCGGGGCGCCGATGTCGTAGCTGGGGCCGGCAGCCGCCCTCAGCGACGGCGGCGGGTGGCGAGCAGCGCGACCGTCACGGCGATCGCGACGACGAGCACCGCGGCGACGATCCACACCACGTCGCCGAGCGGGATCTGGGCCGGCGCGGTCTCGTGGTGTCCGGATGACGTGCCCGAATCGCCCGGCGGCACCTCGGCCCCGCAGCTCGGCACGGCGGTGCTGCCCTCCGCGGTCGCCTCGCCCGTCCAGGTGAACGGGATCTCCCCGCCCACCGGATGCCCGTCGGCCGACACGACCTGCCATTCGAGCACGTAGTCGCCCGCCGCTCCGATGGCGGCCTCCGTCGACATGGTGTCGTCGGCGACCTGCAGGCAGCCGTCTCCGTAGTAGAGGCCGTCTGCGTCGCGCACGCGCAGGGCGAATGCCGACAGCCCCGCGTCGTCGAGCAGACGCTCGTTCATCGTGATGGAGAACTCGGTCGGCAGCTCGGCGAGCGTCTCACCCTCTGCCGGCGTGGAGCCGACGAGCTGGCTGTGGGCCGAGGCCGGGGTCGCGATCGACAGCACGAGCACCGTCGCCGCGGCGCCGACGGCGATCGCTTGAGCGAGGCGACGCATCAGGACTCCTTCGTCGCGCGGTCGCGGCGCGCCACGATCGCGAGCACGAGGCCGACGGCGCCGATGGCGAGGCCCCCGATGCCGAGCCCGCGTGCGAGCACGTCGGGGTCGGAGGCGTTCGCGGTGGGGGTGTCCGCATCCGGGTCCGCCGCGGCGTCGCCGTGCCCCTGGTCGCCGTGACCGTGGTCGTCGCCGGCGACCGCCGCCGTCAGCACGATCGAGGGCACCTCGTCGCCGACCCAGTCGGTGGACCCTTCGGCGCACAGCTGGTGCACGGGGAACTCGACGACGTCGCCCGCCTCGCCCTCGGGAAGCTGCAGCGACAGCTCCATCGTGTCGCGGTAGCCGTCGGGAAGTCCCGCTCCCTGGGCGGTGTAGGTGACGCTTCCGACGCGCTCGGTGATGTTCTCGCCGTGCGCGTCCTGCTGCGCGGCGTCGAGCGTCACCATGTTCTTCGCGACGGTCCAGTTCGGATTCACGGTGGGCGTCACCGCGAGGATCGTCTCGGGGATCTCGATCTCGATCGCGGTCGTGGGCGAGCCATCGCAGCCGTGCGGCACGCTGAACGTGACGATGCTGTACGAGCCGGCGGCCGTCGAGCTCGCGCTCGCCGAGACGTGGGCGCTCGCGGCAAGAGCGGGCGCGAGGGCGAGCATCGTGCCGGCGCCGAGGGCGGCGACGACGGATGCGGTGGTACGGGTGGAGTTCTTCATCTCGTCTTCCTGAGTGAGTCCGTGCCTCGCGATGCGCGGAGGCTCGGGTCGATGGGGGCGGACGCGTGCGTCCGGTGCACCCCGGCGTGCCGTTCATGCGCGCCGCATCGACCCGTGCCGGGACGGGTCAGGCGCGGAGCGCGGCAGGCGGCCCGCGGCGCGCGATCGCGTCGCGCAGGAGGACGGATACCGGGAGCGGCGTGCGGGAGACCGCGGGCCGCGGGGGGTGCGCGGGCTGCTGCGGCATCCGGATGCCGAGCACGCGGAGCAGGATGCCGCCGACGCGCGCGAGGACCGCCCAGACGCGACCCTCGAGGTGGCGCAGGTAGAGCACGGTCGCGATCGCCGCGAGCAGGTGCGCGAGCCACATGCCCGCGCCGCCCTGCGCGATGGCCGCGGCCGGGTCGGCGGCGATGCTCACGAGGCCGTGATGGTGCCCGCCGGAGAGGTGCACGGATGCGCCCGTGGCGAGCAGCGAGAAACCGAGGTGGAAGGCGAGTTGCGCGATGCCGACCGCGACGGAGGTGCGCACGAGGGAGCTGCGGCGACCTGCCGCGACGCGCCCGAGCGCGATCGTGCCGACCGCGGTCGCGAAGACGCCGCCGAGCACGAGCGCGAGGGCGCTCGGCACGGGACCACCGCCCGCCGCATGCGACAGTGCGGCCAGCAGGGTCGCGACCGTTCCGAGCAGGGCGCCGCGCAGCAGGCGGGCGGCTCTCGGGGTCATGACTCCAGGGTAGGCCGCGCGTGCGACGCGCCGCGACACGGGATGTCACGAGACGCGCGCCTGCGTCGCCGGGACGGGTTAGGCTCTCGGTACCGCTTCGGAGGGAGACGCAATGGCACGCATCGGTGAGAGCGCCGACCTGCTGAAGTGCTCCTTCTGCGGCAAGAGCCAGAAGCAGGTGCAGCAGCTCATCGCGGGTCCGGGTGTCTACATCTGCGACGAGTGCGTCGAGCTCTGCAACGAGATCATCGAGGAACGTCTCGCCGAAGCGGGCGAAGAGACCACGAGCGAGTTCGACCTGCCGAAGCCGAAGGAGATCTTCTCCTTCCTCGAGGAGTACGTCATCGGGCAGGAGCCCGCCAAGCGCGCTCTCTCGGTCGCGGTCTACAACCACTACAAGCGCATCCGCTCGCTGCAGACGCTCGCGCCGGCCGACACGAAGCGCGACGACGTCGAGATCGCCAAGTCCAACATCCTGCTCATCGGCCCCACCGGATGCGGCAAGACCTACCTCGCGCAGACTCTCGCGAAACGGCTCAACGTGCCCTTCGCGGTCGCGGATGCCACGGCGCTCACCGAGGCGGGGTACGTCGGCGAAGACGTCGAGAACATCCTGCTCAAGCTCATCCAGGCCGCCGACTACGACGTCAAGCGCGCAGAGACGGGCATCATCTACATCGACGAGGTCGACAAGATCGCCCGCAAGGCCGAGAACCCCTCGATCACGCGCGACGTGTCGGGCGAGGGCGTGCAACAGGCGCTGCTGAAGATCCTCGAGGGCACGGTCGCCTCGGTGCCGCCGCAGGGCGGTCGCAAGCATCCGCACCAGGAGTTCATCCAGATCGACACGACGAACGTGCTGTTCATCGTGGCGGGTGCGTTCGCCGGGCTCGAGGACATCATCTCGGCGCGCGTGGGCCGCCGCGGCATCGGCTTCGGTGCGCCGCTGCACTCGAAGCGCGACGACGCGGAGCTCTTCAGCGAGGTGCTTCCGGAGGACCTGCACAAGTTCGGTCTCATCCCGGAGTTCATCGGGCGTCTTCCGGTCGTGACGACGGTCTCGCCGCTCGATCAGAGCTCGCTCATGCAGATCCTGACCGAGCCCAAGAACGCGCTCATCAAGCAGTACCAGCGCATGTTCGAACTCGACGGGGTGGAGCTCGAGTTCGATCAGGGCGCGCTCGAGGCGATCGCCGACCTCGCCGTGCTGCGCCAGACGGGCGCCCGCGGTCTCCGTGCGATCCTCGAGGAGGTGCTCGGACCGATCATGTTCGAGGTGCCCTCGTCCGAGGAGGTGGCTCGCGTGGTCGTGACGCGCGAGGCGGTCATCGACAACGCCGCCCCCACGATCGTGCCGCGTCCGGCCCGTCGCGCCGAGAAGTCGGCGTAACCGTTCCGCCGCGGGGTCTCGAGACCTCACGACGCAGTTCGCACGCCGCTAGGGTCGGGCCATGACCGACTCTTCCGGCGCTTCCTCGCCCGTCGTCCGCGGCATCCGCCGTGCGGCGATCCTCGCGATCATCGTCTCGCTCGTCGTGGCGGCCCTCCTCGGCATCATCGCGCTGTTGAGCGGCGAGTTCGGCAGCCTTCAGGGTGATGTGCTGCTCAGCACGCTGACCGTCGCGGCGTTCGGCACGACGGCGCTGTGCCACCTGGCGATCGTCGCACGTGCCGTGCGGGTGGTGGGGTTCGTCGGGATCGCAGCGAGTGCCGGCGCCGCCGTGTGCGCCTTCGTGCTGATCTGGGTCGACTGGGGAGCCTCCGTCACGTGGGAGCAGATGGAGCCATGGGTGAAGGCGTTCGGCGCGCTCACGGTGATCGCGGTGAGTCTCGCGCAGGCGAACCTGTTGCTCCTGCTGGCCGACCGGCCGCAGCCCGCGATCCGGATCGGTCTCGCCGTGACGCTTCTCGCCGTGGCCGTCGTCGCGGTCATGATCATCCTGCCGATCGTGACGAACGGCGACATCCCGGGTGACGACGGCGAGCCCTACTGGCGCGCGGTCGGGGTGATCGGCATCCTCGACGCCCTCGGCACGATCGCGCTCCCGATTCTCGGCCTCGTGCTGCGGCGGAGCGCCGGGGCGTCGCCCACGCGGGTCATTCTCGAGCTGGATCCGGATGCGTCCGCCCGCCTCGACGCGCGTGCGGCGCGGGATGGGGTGTCGCGCGAGACCGCTGCGCGCGATGCCATGGTGCGGGGCCTCTAGGCGCGCGCTGAGTCAGCGTGCGACTATGCGGCCACGAGCCGCCCGTCGCGGAGGTCGATGATCCGGTCGGCGTGCTCGGCCATGCGCGGGTCGTGCGTGGACACGATCGCCGCGACCCCGCGATCATGCACGAGCGAGGCGATGAGGCCCATCATGGCCTCGGCGTTGGCGGAATCCAGCTGGCCGGTGGGTTCGTCGGCGATGAGCAGGCGCGGTTCGTTCGCGAGCGAGCGGGCGATGCCGAGCCGCTGCTGCTGCCCGCCGGAGAGCTCGCCCGGGCGCTGCTCGGCGTGGTCGGCGAGTCCGACGATCTCGAGGAGCTCCCGGGTGCGCGCGCGCCGCTCGCCGCTCGGCACGCCGCGCAGCCGCATGGGCAGGTCGACGTTCTCACTCGCCGAGAGCACCGGCAGCAACGCGAAGGTCTGGAAGATGCAGCCGAGCTCGTGTCGTCGCAGCTCGACGAGCTCGTCCTCGCTCGCGGCACCGAGCTCGAGCCCGCCCACCCAGACCTGGCCGGCATCCGCTCGATCGAGACCGCCGAGCAGGTTGAGCAGCGTCGTCTTGCCGGCGCCCGATGGACCGCGCAACACGACGAGCTCGCCGGCGTGCAACTCGAGCGAGACATCCAGCAGGGCGTGCACCTGTGAGGCACCGCGCCCGTAGCTGCGTCGCAGCCGATCGGCCCGTGCCACGATCCGCTCGCTCATGCCTGCTCCTCCCGCCGCTTCGGCGGATGCACCTCGACGTGATCCGGTTCGAGTTCGAGCCGCACGAGGTCGCGCAGGGCGAGGGCACGCAGATACTCCTCGGGCAGTTGCAGACGCCCCACGCGATCGAGCACGGCGTACTCCTCGGCGTGGGTGCTCTCCCGGCCGTGCTCGTCGGTGCGGGTGCTGCGATGCACCTCGGTCGACATCCGCCCGTCGCGGATCTGCAGCGTGCGGCGCACCTGCGCCGACACGGCCTGGTCGTGGGTGACGATGAGCACCGTGGTGCCGAGCTCGAGGTTGACGGTGCGCAGGGCATCGAACACGAGCTGCGAGTTGTGCTCGTCGAGCTCGCCGGTGGGCTCGTCGGCGAAGATCACCTCGGGGGTGTTCGCGAGCGCCACGGCGATCGCGACCCGCTGCTGTTGGCCGCCCGACATCTGGGCCGGTCGGCGGTCGGCGAGCGCTGCGATGTCCATGAGCTCGAGCAGTTCGGTGGCGCGCGCACGGCGGGTGCGTCGCGGCGTGTGCGAGACCGAGAGGGCCGTCGCGATGTTCTCGACGGCGGTGAGATAGGGCAGCAGGTTGCGCGAGGTCTGCTGCCACACGAACCCCACCGTATGGCGGCGATAGCGCGTGCGCTCGCGCGACGACATCGCGAGCAGGTCGTGTCCGGCCACCTCGGCCTTGCCCGCCGTGGGCACGTCGAGGCCCGACAGGATGGCAGGAGGGTGGACTTGCCCGAGCCCGACGCGCCGATGATCGCCGTCAGCTCGCCGCGCTCGACGGCGAGCGTGAGGCCCTGCAGCGCCTGGACCTCGACGCCCTCCGCCGAGAAGATGCGCACGAGGTCGGTGCAGCGGATGTGGGGACTCATCTCTCTCCCATCTTGAGGGTCACCGCGGGGTCAGTCGTCGGCCGAGTGCGAGGGCGACGGCGCCCGCGATCGCGGTGGTGAGGAGCACGGCGAGAACCGCGAGGGTGACCGCGAGCGGGTCGACGATGATCGTCGGCGCCGCGTCGCCGCCCACGAAGGAGCGGAGGTCCACCGCCGAGGCGACGAGGAGCGGGAGTGCGAGCCCGAGCCCCACGCCGACCACGATCGACACGATCACGACCGGCGCGGACTCCCACACGAGGATGCCGCGCTGCTGGCGGCGGTTCGCGCCGATGACGCGCAGCACGCCCACGAGCTGGCTGCGAGCCGACCCTGCGGCGAGCGTGGCGAGCGCGATGGCGATGAGGGTGAGCAGCAACGCGGCGCCTGTCGCGATCGGCAGCGCACCCTCGAGTCCGGCGATCACCGGGGAGGACCGCACATCCCGAAGCAGGCCCTGCGCGGTCGTCACCGTGACCGTCGCGCGCGCCTGCTCGATGCCGCGGCGCTCGCGGTGCGGAACACCTCAGGCGCGGCCTCGAGCCCTGCGAAGCTGCGCGCGATCGCGGCGCGGACCTGGGCATCCTGAGCGCCGGGGTCGGCGGCGACAGCGGACGTCACCCGCAGCCCGAGGTCCGCCCCGGACCGCGTCGCCATGCCGTGCCGCACCCCCTCGACGGCGGTGCGGGAGAGCGCTCTCTCGGCGACCAGCCACCCGCCGGAGACGAGGCCCACGACGACCGCCACGCTCACGAGCGCACCGAGGTGACGGCGCGAGCGGGCAAGGGTCGACACGAGACGGATCCTCGATTCATCGTTGAGCCAGGCGAGTCTAGCGGCGGATGTGACCGTCACATACGGTGGCGTCGTCACATGACGTCCGCGCCTCTAGGCTCGGGTGCCATGCGCGCATCCGACCTCCAGCCGATCGGTGCCGGCCTCGTCGGAGCACTCACGGGCTTCGCGAGCTCCTTCGCCCTCGTCGTCGCCGGTCTCCAGGCGGTGGGCGCCTCGACGGCCGACACGGCATCCGGCCTGCTCATGCTGTGCGTGCTGCAGGGCGTGCTTGCGATCGTGCTCGGCCTGTGGTTCCGGATGCCGCTGAGCTTCGCGTGGTCGACCCCCGGTGCCGCGGTGCTCGTCGCGGCCCAGGCGACCACGGGCGAGTTCCGTGCGGCCGTCGGCGCGTTCGTGCTGTGCGGGGTGCTGCTGCTCGTGACGGGGCTCTGGCCGGCTCTCGCGCGGGCCGTGACGCGCATCCCGAAGCCGATCGCGAGCGCGATGCTCGCGGGCATCCTGTTCCCGATCTGCGTGGCCCCCGTGCTCGTCTCGGTGCAACTGCCCGCGCTCGGGCTTCCCGTGGTGGTCGTGTGGCTGCTCGTCGCGCGCCTCGCCCCGCGCTGGGCGGTGCCCGCGGCCGTGCTCGCGACGGTCGTCGTCGTGGTCGCGTCGGGCGAGGGGGCCGACCTCGCGACGGCGCCGCTCGCGCCCGTGCTCACCGTCACGTGGCCGGTCGTCGACCCGCTCGTGCTCGTGAGCCTCGGCGTGCCGCTCTACGTCGTGACCATGGCGGGGCAGAACGTGCCCGGCTTCGAGGTGCTCAAGACCTTCGGATACCCGCATCCGCCGGCGCGCGTGATCCTCACGGGCACAGGCGCCGCGACGCTCGCCGGGGCCGCGTTCGGTGCGTACACTCTCAACCTCGCCGCGATCACCGCCGCCATGATGGCGGGGCCGGATGCGCATCCGGATCGCGACCGGCGGTGGATCGCGAGCGTCACCGGCGGCGTCTGCTACCTCGTGCTCGGTCTCGGGGCGGGCGCGGCGACCGCTCTCGTCGCCGTGACCCCGCCCCTGCTCATCACGGCGGTCGCGGGGCTCGCCCTCTTCGGTGCCTTCGCGACGGCCACCACAGGGGCGCTCGAGGAGCCGGCGACGCGCGTCGTCGCGGTCGTCACCTTCCTCGTCGTGGCGTCTCAGGTGTCGGTGGCGGGCATCGGCTCGGCCTTCTGGGGCCTCGTGGTGGGCGGCGTCACCATGCTGTGGCTCACGTGGCATCCGCGGCGTCGACGCGAGCTCGCCGCGCGGTAGCGCCGCTCAGGCGCGGTGGCGCCCGCGTGCGATGAGCTGCGTGAGGCGCCCGTCATGCATCTCGAGCACGCGGTCCGCGGCCGCGACCATCTTCGGGTCGTGCGTCGTCATGATCGCGGCGACCTTCTGATCGTGCACGAGCTCGGCGATGAGCATCATCATGGCGTCGGCGGTGCGCGAGTCGAGCTGGCCCGTCGGCTCGTCGGCGATGAGCACATCCGGGCGGTTGGCGAGAGCGCGCGCGAGCGCGACGCGCTGCTGCTGCCCGCCCGAGAGCTCCGCGGGGCGTTGGTTGGCGTGCGCCTCGAGGCCGACGAGCGCGAGCAGCTCCGCCACGCGGGCGTCGCGCTGCGCGGGCGGCGTCGCGAGCAGCCTCAGCGGCAGCTCGACGTTCTCGGCCGCCGAGAGCGCGGGAAGCAAGGCGAACGACTGGAACACATACGAGATCCGCCGGCGCCGCACGTCCACGAGCTGGGCCTCGGATGCCGCGGTCAGCTCCACCTCGCCGAGCTGCACGTGCCCCGCCGTCGGGGTGTCGAGACCGCCGAGCAGGTTCAGCAGGGTCGTCTTGCCCGAGCCGGATGCGCCGCGCACGACCACGAGCTCACCGGAGTGCAGATCGAGCGAGGCGTCGACGAGCGCGTGCACGACCGTGTCGCCGCTGCCGTAGGTGCGCGTGAGTCCTTGGGCGCGCAGGGCCGGGGTCGAGCTGCTCGATGTCGCGCTCATCGCGCGTCCTCCTCGGTCGTGGGGTGCACCTGCACGTGGTCGCTCTCGAGCTCGAGGCGCACGCGGTCGCGCATGTCGAGACGTTCCAGATAGTCGTGCGGCAGCTGCAGGCGGCCGACCCGGTCGAGCACCGCGTACTCCCGCTCGACCTGATGCTCCGCTCCGCTCTCGTCGGTGCGGGTGTGCCGCAGCACCTCGGTCGAGGTGCGGCCGTCGCGGATCTGCACGGTGCGTCGGACGTGCTGCGACACGGTGTCGTCGTGGGTCACGATGAGCACCGTCACGCCGAGTCGCTCGTTGACGTCGCGCAGGGTCTCGAGCACGAGCACCGAGTTCGCCTCGTCGAGCTCGCCCGTGGGCTCGTCGGCGAGCAGCACCTCGGGTTCGTTGGCGAGGGCGACCGCGATCGCGACGCGCTGCTGCTGTCCGCCGGACATCTCGGACGGTCGGCGGTCGCGGACGCCGGCGATCCCGAGCAGCTCGAGCAGCTGATCGACCCGTTCGGCGCGGCCCCGACGCGGACGATGTGCGAGCGCGAGGGCGAGGGAGATGTTCTGGGCGGCTGTGTAGTACGGCAGCAGGTTGCGCGCTGTCTGCTGGAACACGAAGCCCACCGTCTCGCGGCGGTACCGGGTGCGCTCACGGCCCGTCATGGCGAGCAGGTCGTGCTCGGCCACGTACGCTCGCCCGGCGGTCGGTGTGTCGAGTCCCGAGAGGATGCCGAGGAGCGTCGACTTGCCCGAGCCCGAGGCTCCGACGATCGCGGTGAGCTCGCCCTTCTCGACCTCGAGGGTGAGCCCCTGCAGGGCCTGCACTTCGACGCCGACGGCGGTGTAGATGCGCACCAGGTCGGTGCAGCGGATCTGGGCGGTCATTCGGCTCCCATCTTGATGGTGCTCACCGGGCTCACCCGGCGCGCGATCGACGCCGTGACGAAACCGGCCACGAGCACGACGACGGTGAAGACGGCGATCACGCCGGCGACCCACAGCGGGTCGAGAACGGCGCCCACGGCGTCCGTGGTCCCGAGGAACGGGCGCAGGTCGAGCGCCGCGAGCACGAGATGCAGCTCGCCCGCGCCGACCGCCGCACCCACCGCGATCGCGACGACCGCGAGCGGGGCGAGCTCCCATCCGACGAGGGCGCCGAGCTGGCGGGTCGAGAAGCCGAGCACGCGTGCCACGCCGAGCAGTCGGTTGCGCGACTCGGATGCGGCGATCGAGCCGAGCACGACGGCGAGCGCGCCGAGCAGGGTCGCGATGACGGCGGAGAGCAGGAGCATGAGGGTCAGGCCCGTCATGACCGGTTCCTCGGCGAGGGATGCGAAGCGCTCGTTGTCGTCGGAGGGGAGGGCGAGCGCCTGGGCGATCGCGGCCTGCACGGTGCTCGCGATGCCCGTGGAGAACACCGAGATCGATACCCCGACGAGCAGCGCGAACCCTGTGGCGAATCCCAGCGCGGGCGTGCGAACCGCGCGCGCGGCCCCGAGCAGCGGCACCGCACCCGGGGTGCCCCGCGCGAGGCGGTGGACGAGCAGCAGCAGCGCCGGGTAGACGCGCAGCGCGACGACGCATCCCGCGATCGCGAGCAGGAGGGGAACGGCCGCCAGCAGCGGATCGACCCCGATCTCCGCCGAGGCCTCGGCGAAGCCGCGCCGGAACAGCAGGAAGACGGCGAGGCCGGCGAGCCCGACCGCCGCGACCTCGACGACCCAGCGGGTGGCGCTGCGCGAGCGCACGGCGACATCGCTGCGTTCGCTCCGTGCGATCCGGGCGGGGGTGAGGGCCGCGAACAGCACCGCCGGGGCGAGGGCGAACACGATCGCGAGAGTAACCCCCTCCCACGCGAAATCGGCGGGGAACAGCATCCGGGTGGCGAGGTAGCCGAGCAGGGCGGCCGGCACCCCGATGAGCAGGCCCTCGGTCGCCATGATCAGGCGCAGCTGCGCGGTGGATGCGCCGCGCGCCGAGGCGAGGGCGAGTGCGGGGCGGCGCCGGGCGATCACGGCCTGGGCGGCCTGCGCGTCGACCGCGAAGACGACGCCGAGCGGGCCGGCGGCCACGAGCGCCAGCAGCGCGAGCACGAAGCGCAGCCGTGCAGAGGCCGCATCCAACGCGTCGGGCAACGAGCTGCTGAGGTGCAGCTCGGTGCCCGAGATCACCGCGTTCCCGTACGACTCGCTCTCGTGGAAGGCCTCCATGAGCGCGGGTCCGCCCGTGGCGGTGAGCGCATCCGGGTTCACCGACCACCACGCGGCGACCGTGGCCGTCGCGAGCCACGGCCAGAGCCCGTGCGCGCTTCCCGGCGCGACGTAGACGGATGCCGTGGCCTGGTAGTCCGGCGGCGGTGCGACGATGGGCTCCCGCAGCAGCGGGGCGTGCTGCCAGTAGCCGGCGCCCGGGTCGAGGGGTTCGTAGATCCCGGCTACCTGGAGCAGCGCCTCGGCGAGCTGAATGTCGTCGCCGAGCTCGAGCTGCATCGTCTTGGCGAGTTCCGCGGAGATCGCGATCGGCACGGGCGGCTGGGCCGGGCTGCCGGGGAGGGTGTCGAGGGTTCCGCTCCACACATCCGGCTCGGTGCCCTCGATGATGCGCACGCGCTCCGCCCATCCGGTGTCGAGCGAGAGCGAGAGCGTGAGCCGCGGTGCCGTGGGGGAGGGTTCGGTGGGAAAGGCGTCGCTCATCCGGGTGCTCGCGACCCAGTCGCCGCCGTCGAGTCCGCTCGCGAGCGGTTCCCCGTATTGGGCGGGGAAGCCTTCGATCCCGCGATCGATGCTCGCGAGGCGCAGCTCGGTGTCGGTCTCGGCGGTGAACTGGAAGCCGAGGGGCCCGGTCGCGGTCAGGTCGCGTCGTGCGCTCGGAAGCTCGGAGGCCGCGTGCTGCAGTTGCGCCGCCGCGAGGGCCGAGAGCGCGCTCGGAACGCCGGCGGCGACGAGGACCGTGACGGCGACGAGCACGCCCGTGAGAGCGGCCGCGGCCAGTCCGGATCGCAGATGCACCGCGAGCAGACGCGGCGTGGTGAGGCGGGTCATCGAGTGTCCTCCGGCACGCGGGCGCCGCGGGCCTGACGGGCGACGAGCCCGCCGTAGCCGGCGACGAAGGCGAGCGCGGCGAGCGCGAGCGCGCCGAGGGCGATGCCGAGCGTCCCCGCGTCGACGCTCACCTCGGTGGGGATGCCGGAGTAGGAGTCGGGCACCGCCGCCCGTACGAAGACGGCGATCACCACGATCACGACGAGCGCGCCCGCGACGACGCCGACGAGCGCGCCGTATCCGACGACCGCGAGCAGCTCGCGTCGACGCAGGGCGCCCTGCTCGCGCGCGGCGAAGCCGAGGGCGCGCAGCACGGCGGTCTCGTCGCGCCGCGAACGCAGTTGCGCGCCGACCACTGCCCCGAGCGCGGCGAGCGCGAGAACGGCGGATCCGATGGCCGTCACCCAGAGCACGAGCGCAGCGGTCGTGAGCATGTCGCTCACGGGGTCGACGGAGGCGAGCACGACGCGGGATGATCCGCGCAGTGCCGCGCGCAACTCGCTTGCCGCCCGCACGGGGTCATCCGCGGCCACCCAGGCGACCTGCGCGCGCGGCGGTTGGTCGTCGGCGCGCAGCAAGGTGAGCGTCAGCCTCTGCGCATCGATGAGGATCGCCTGGCTGCGGTCGGAGCCCGGGATGCCGTCGACGATCGCCGCGACCGTCACCGGCTGCAGGTAGGTGCTGAACGGGAGGCTCAGCACGGAGCCGATTCGCGCGTTCATCGTCGCGGCGACGTCACGGGAGATGACGACGGGCACGCTTGCGTCGGGTCCCGTCGGCGGGAGGAATCGTGCGGATGTCCCCATGGCCAACCTGGACGTGTTGTTGCCCGCGACGAGCAGCGGCGAGTCGAGCACGAGGTCGATGCCGTACCAGCCTGTCCCGAGGGGCGCGTCGACGCCGTCCACCTCCGCCGTCTCGATCGTGAGCAGCAGACCGTCGTCGCGCACGTCCTTGTCGACGAAGAACGGCACGACGAGGTCGATGCCGATGAGGTGCCATGCCGTGCCCGCGGGGGCTGCGGGCAGCGTCGCGAGGTACGCGTCGGGCTGGGAGCCGACATGCGCATCCACCCGACGCGTGAGACCGTCGTCGGTCTGCAGCCAGAGGGCCACCTCGCCCAGCTCGACGGGCTGATCCGGGGCGAGGTGCAGGGTGAGGGTATCGCCCCTCGGCAGTGCGGCACCCATCGGGTCGGCGCGGATGTGGTCGGCGAGTGCCGCGGGATCGATCGTGCCGCCACCGTCGAGGGTGAGCTCGCGCACGGCGTCGGCGGCGACGCCGACGACGCGCACCTGCTCGTCGCCGAGATCGATCACGTCGCTCGTGACCGGAGCCAGCCGCTCGAGCCCGTCGAGCCCGCTGAGGGTCGTGAACTCGCTCTCGCTGAGCCCCGCGGGTCCCGCGTCGACGCGCAGCTCGCTGCCCGCGCGCAGCGAGTGGGCTTGCGCTTGAGAGCGCTCCCACGACCCGGCGAAGCCGGCCGCGACGAGCAATTGCGACGCTGCGAGCGCGACGAGGGCGATCGGGGTCGCCGCGAGCGCCAGCCGGCGTGCGACGCTGCGCGCGGCGAGGGCGGCGGCCGCGCGCGGATCGCGTGCGGCGCCCCGTTCGACGATGCGCGCGATGCGCGGGAAGAGCAGCAGCGCCGCGAGCACGACCGCCACGACGACGAACGTCGGCGCGGTCACGGCGATCGCGTCGACCGAGCTGCCGCCCGCGGCATCCGGGGTCACGGGCGAGCCGTACAGGCGCAGCTGCCACGTCGCCAGCGCCGCGGCGAGGGTCACGAGCACCACGACGCCCGCCCCCGCCACCCGCTGGCCGCGCGCCGAGTGGCCCGGGTCCTCGAGGCGCGCCGAGCGGCGTGTGCCGAGGAGGGCCTGCACGGCGACCGCGAGCACCGCCCCGAGCACGACGACGAGCGGGATCACGACCCAGCTCGATCCGAGCCGCGCGAAGCCCTCGGCGTCGCCGACCGCGACGAGTGCCACGGCCGCGCCGACACCGAGCGCCGCCCCGAGCGTCGCCGTCAGCGCCGTCTCGACGGCCGTCGCCAGGGCGACCTCGCGGGGCGTCGCGCCGCGTGCCCACAGCAGCCCGAGCTCGCGCGTGCGCACCTCGGTCAGCAGGCGCCCGAGTTCGACGAAGGTCACGAGCGCGATCATCGCCACGAGCAGCAGCGACGCCGGGCCCGTCGCGTCGAGGGCCCCCACCTGCCGATCGAGTTCGCGGGCGGTGAGGCCGAAGTGGCCGCCCTGTTCGACGCCCTCGCCGATGCCGAGCCGCTTCAGGTGCGTGTCGAAGCCGTTCCAGGCGATCGCGACCGTCGCCAGGTCCGCGGGCTCGAACGAGGCCGTGTCCGGGACGATCGTCCACAGCTCGGTGCGCGCCGTGGCGAGCCCCTCCCACACCGGATCCTGCACGTCGAGCACGCCGAAGGACGGCACGCGGCGGCCGTCGGTGCCGCGCACGACGACCGCATCGCCCGCCCAGCGGGGGTCGAGGCCGTCGTCGATGCGCCAGGTGCCCACGAGCGTGAGCTGCGCACCGCCGACCTCGATGCGATCGCCGACCTCGAGGCCGAGCGCCTCTGCGGCATCCGCCTGCAGGGTGGCCTCGTCGTCGCGCACCGCCCAGGAACCGCCCGAGAGCGTCGCGCCATGTTCGAGGTCGGGGATGCTCGCCACGATGACGTTGTCCGCCGACGTGCCGTCGGTGCGCGTGAAGGGCACGCTCGTGCCCGACCGCACCTCATGATGCACGGTGAGCGGCACGACGCGTCCGTCGCCCCGGAAGCCTTCGGCGACGGCGGCGCGCACCGCCGCATCCGCACTCGCCACATCGCCCGTCGCCCGGAGCGCGACACGCAGCGCGCCGTCCTCACCGGTGCGGCTCGCCAGCTCGCTGCGCACACCCGCCGTCGCGGCGCGGTCGATGAGGGCCAGCACGCCGAGCGCGAGGCCGCTCACGATCGCCGCGACCACGAGAAGGGAGCCGAAGACGCCCGCGTGCTGCCGCATCCGGGTGAGAGAGAACAGGGCTGCCTCCGGGTGGGGGGATGCGGTCGGGCGTTCGCGTCAGAGTAGCGGCACGCGTGCGCGTGATGCGAGTCGACACGAAGATGTGTCGACGAATGACGCACACCCGAGGTGCGGACGCCGGGTTAGCCTGGACGCCGGTGCCGGTCCGGCGCACGTTGATCTCGGGAGGACGAGCGATGGCTGACGCCGCCCGCATGCGCGTGCCGCTGGGTGCGCGCATGCGGGTCACCTTCGCCGACCCGGTGCTGCGTTCGCTCACCGTGGCGACGCTCATCAGCACGGTCGGGCGGGGTGTGGCGCTGACGCTCGTCGTGCTCTATCTCTCGCTCATCGCGCGCCTGCCGGCCGAGCAGGTCGCTCTCGTCTTCGCGATCGGCTCGGGCATCGGCATCGGGGCCTCGTACTTCGGCGGGCATCTCGCCGACACCATCTCGGCGCGCGCGCTGCTCGTGGGGGGCGTCGTGCTCGCGGGGCTCGCCCTCGCGGCCTACGCGTTCGTCACGGAGCTCTGGGCGGCGATCGTCGTCGAGGCGCTCGTGTCGATCGCGTTGGGAACGAACGGCTCCGTGCGCTCGGCGATCGTCGCGCGTGCCTTCGACGCGCAGAGCCGGGTCACCAACCGCGCCGTGCTGCGCACGGTCACCAACATCGGCATCTCCGTCGGCACGGGTGTCGGTGCGATCGCACTGGCGCTCGGCACGCCCGAGGCGTATCGCGCCATCCTCGTGGTGGGCGGCGTCGCGTATGCGGCGAGCGCGCTGCTGCTCGTGCGCCTGCCCGCGAGTGTCGATGCGCCGCCTCGCGGGCGCGAGAGCGACCCCGAGGCACCCGCGGTCGAGACCGGTCGCAGTCCGTGGCGCGATCCCCGCTACCTCGCGTTCTCGGCCTTCGCGGCGGTGTTCGCGATCCAGTTCGTCGTGCTCAACATCGGCATCCCCTTGTGGGTCGCCCACGACACGACGGCTCCCGAGTACCTCGTCTCGATCATGTTCATCGTCAACACCGTGCTCGTGATCGCGCTGCAGGTGCCGCTCTCGCGCGGCACCCACGAGTTGCGTCGTGCCGGCAACGTCACGGCCGTCGCGGGCGTGCTCATGGCGCTCGGATGCGTGCTGTACGGCGCCGCCGCGGGGATCCCGGTGCTCGGGGCGGTCGTGCTGCTCATCGCGGCATCCGTGCTGCATGCGCTCTCCGAGGTGCTCTCGCAGGGCGGGGCCTGGGGGCTCAGCTACGAGCTCGCCGACGCGCGCCGACCCGGTACCTACCAGGGCATGTACTCCATGGCGTTCGCTCTCGCCTCGCTGGCGGGGCCGCTCGTCATCACCTGGACGGCGATCTCCCTGGGCCTGCTCGGCTGGCTCATCCTGGGGGCGATGTTCCTGGTCGCGGCCGCCGGGGTGACGATCATCGCGCATCGCGCCGCGCGCGCGGCCGATCGCGCCGCCGCCGTCGGCGGCTAGGAGTTCTCGGCGCGGCCGCGACGCCAGTAGCCCATGAACGCCACCGCCCGCCGGTCGACCCCGAGCTCCTTCACGAGGTGGCGGCGGATGCTCGTGATCGCGCCCGCCTCCCCTGCGAGCCACGCATAGAGCGGCGCGCTGGCGAGCGCCGCGCCGCCGCGCGCGCTTCGGGGCACCTCCCACAGCAGCTCGCGGTCGATGTCGATCTCCTCGGGCTCGACGCCGGGGTGGGCCTCGACGAGCTCGGTCGCGACGGCGGCGACGCGCTCGATGAGCGCCGCTCCGTGCGGGCGGTCGTCGCGCGCGAGCGCGTGCACGGTGAACCCCGGATGCCGCGGCAGATACGCCGCATCGCCCGCATCGGGAAGCTCCACGACGACGGTGCCGCGCGCATCCGGCGCGAGCTGTTCGAGGATCCGCGCGATCGCCGGCGCGGCCGTCTCGTCGCCCGCGAGCAGGTGGTGCTCGGTGCGCGCCGGTGGGACGAAGTCGACGCCGCCGTGCGGGCCGGGATGCGCAGCGTTCGGCGCGAGCACGAGCAGTTCGTCGCCGAGCCGCGCGGTCGTGGCCCAGCGCGCGGCGGGCCCCTCCGGGCCGTGCAGGGCGATGTCCACGAGGAGTGCGCCGTCGTCGAAACCACGGATTGTGAAGGTGCGGAAGGGCGGGCGCTCGGCGTCCGGCAGCGCGCGCCACGTCGTGTACCACTCGGTGTCGGTCGGCATCCGCTCGATGCCCTGCGGGCTCGGCGGAACGAGCTTGATGCGCTGGTCGTATCCCGGGTCGGCGAGTACGCCGGGTTCCTCCGGGCGCAACGCGAGGCGACGGAACGTGGGGGTGAGATCCGCGATGCGTTCGACGGCGACGCGGGCGAACACCCACGGCACGCTCGAGGAGTGCCGGGGATCGGCGGCGAGCACCGCGGTCGGGCGGGAGTCAGGCGACATGGTGCCCTCCTATGGGGATGACGAGGGGGCTGCCCGAGACCGGGTCGACCATGACGTGGCTGCGGATGCCGAAGACGCGCTCGACGAGCTCGGCGTCGAGCACGTGCGACGGCGGGCCGCTCGCCACGATCCGCCCCTCGCGCATCGCGACGAGCTCGTCGGCGTACCGGGCCGCGAGGTTGAGGTCGTGCAGCACCATGACGATCGTCGTGCCGCGCGTGCGGCCGAGTTCGGCGAGCAGGTCCAGCACCTCGATCTGGTGGGCGACGTCGAGGAAGGTCGTGGGCTCGTCGAGCAGCAGGATGTCGGTCTGCTGGGCGAGCGCCATCGCGACCCAGACCCGCTGCCGCTGCCCGCCCGAGAGCTCGTCGACGCTGCGCTCGGCGAGCTCGCTCGTGTTCGTGGCCTCGAGAGCGTCGGCGACCGCTGCGTAGTCCTCGGCGTTCCAGCGGGCGAGCAGGCGCTGGTGCGGATGCCGCCCCCGGCCCACGAGATCGGCGACGGTGATGCCCTCGGGCGCGATGGGGCTCTGGGGCAACAGCCCGACGACCCGCGCGACCTGCTTCGAGGCGCGGGAGCCGATCGGCTCGTCGTCGAGCAGGATGCGGCCCTGACGCGGCGCCATGAGCCGGGCGAGCGCGCGAAGCAGGGTCGACTTGCCGCATCCGTTCGCTCCCACGATCGCGGTGATGCGGCCAGGGGCGATGTCGAGGTCGAGCGACTCGACGACCGTCCGGTCGCCGTAGGCGAGCGTCACGGCGGATGCCGCGAGGCGGTGGTCGAGCGTCATAGGGTGCCTCCGCGACGGGTGGTGCGAGCGAGCAGGAAGATGAGGAACGGCGCACCGAGGGCGCCCGTCACGACCCCGACCGGAAAGCGGGTGTCGAACGCGTACTGGCCGACGAGATCCGCGGCGAGCACGAGCAGTGCGCCGACGAGGCCTGCGGGCAGCAGGAGGGGGGCGCCGGGCCCGAGCAGCCGGCCGGCGATCGGTCCGGCCATGAAGGCGACGAAGGCGATCGGTCCGGTGGCGGCGGTCGCCACCGCGAGCAGAGCCACGGCGCCCAGCATGAGCACGACGCGCGCCACCGGCACCCGCACTCCGAGCGCGGCGGCGGTGTCGTCGCCGAGGCGCAGGACGCCGAGGTCGCGGGAGAGGGCGAACATGACCGGCAGCAGCACGAGGCTCGCGAGGGCGAGCGGTGCGATGCGCTCCCAGGCGGCGCCGTTCAGACTCCCCGCGAGCCACTGCATGGCGGCGGGCACATCCCAGTCGGATGCGCGTGAGAGCGCCCACGACACGACGCTCTGCAGCATCGCCGCGACGCCGATCCCGATGAGGATCAGCCGGGCGCCCGAGAACCCGCGACGCAGGGCGAGCAGGTAGATCGCGAGCACCGTCACGAGTCCGCCCGCGAGGGCGATCGCGGAGACCGCCGTGTCGCCGAGCGAGAACACGACGATCGCGACGACCGCTGCGGCGCTCGCGCCCCAGGTGATGCCGATGATGTCGGGGGAGGCGAGCGGATTGCGCAGCATCGTCTGGAAGGTCACGCCCGCGATGCCGAAGGCGAAGCCCGCGAGCAGCCCGAGCGAGGCGCGCGGCAGTCGCAGCTCGCCGACCGTGAACGAGGCCCCGGGCACCCGCTGCCCGAGCAGCACGCGGATGACCTCATCGGGCCCGTAGAACGTCGTTCCGATCATGAGCGTCGCGACGAACACGCCGGCGACGAGCGTACCGAGCACGGCGATGCGCACCGCACGGCGGCGCGTCCGGCGGCGCCGTCCCGCCGCGAGCGTCATCGCATCCGGCACCCGGGATGCCGCGGGCAGGGTCGCGGTCACAGCTCGCGCACCTTCCGACGGCGGGCGATCGCGATGAAGACGGGTGCGCCGATGAGCGCGGTCACGATGCCGACCTCGATTTCGTCGGGGCGCGCGACGACCCGACCCACGACATCCGCGGCGGTCAGCAGGCCGGCGCCCACGAGAGCGCTCGCGGGCAGCAGCCAGCGATGATCCGTGCCGATCAGCAGGCGGCACAGGTGCGGCACGATGAGCCCGACGAAGCCGATCGGGCCGGCGATGGCCGTCGCCGCACCGCACAGGATGAAGGCGCCTGCCGCCGAGACGATGCGCGTGCGCCCGACGTTCTCGCCGAGGCCGGCAGCGACGTCGTCGCCGAGCGCGAGCGAGTTCATGCCGCGTGCGCACAGCAGCACGAGGATCACGCCGAGCGCGAGGGCGGGGAGCACGAGGGCGATGCGGTCCCAGACGGCCCCGCCGACGCCGCCGATCTGCCAGAAGCGGAAGGTCGTGAGCGACTGGGCGCGGGGAAGCACGACCGCGCTCACGAGCGAGCCGAGCGCGGCGGCGGTGGCGGCCCCCGCGAGTGCGAGCTTGAGGGGGGTGGCTCCGTCACGGCCGAGGGAGCCCACGGCGTAGACGGCGACGCCCGTGGCGCTCGAGCCGATGATCGCGACGACGAGGGTCGCGACCGGATCGCTCAGGCCCAGGAACGCGATACCGCACACGACGGCGAGCGAGGCACCCATCGAGAGCCCGAGGATGCCGGGGTCGGCGAGCGGATTGCGGGTCACCGCCTGCAGGGTCGTACCGGAGAGGGCGAGCGCGGCGCCGACGAGCAGCGCGAGCACGGTACGCGGGATACGTGCCGTGACCGCCGCCGCGCCGATGGTCGTGCTGTCGCCCGTGAGGGCGGCGATCACCTCCTCTGCCGAGACCACGCGGGCGCCGATCGCGAGCGAGGCGAGGCACAGTGCGAGCAGCACGCCGAGCGCCACGAGCAGCCATGCGACGCGGACCGCCGCCGGACGCCGCAGGATCGCGACATCCGGCGGCGTCGGGGGCGCAGCGGAGAGGCTCACCCGACCTGGGCGGCGAACAGGGCGAGGTAGTCGCCGATGTTGTACCCGATCGAGAGCGGCGAGGGGTTCGCGGAGGCCGCGAGCGGTGTCGAGTCCGGCAGGATCACGACGTGGCCGGCGGCGATCGCGGGGATCTTGGAGAGCAGCGGGTCGGCCTGCATGCGCGACACGAGGTCGCTCGCGGGATCGCCGTAGGTCACGAAGATGTCGACGTCGTCGAAGCGTTCGGCCTGCTCGGCGCTCACCGAGGTGTAGAAGGCGTCGCTGCCTGCCGACTCCTCCTCGACGATGCGCGGCACGGGCAGGCCGAGGCTCGTGAGGAAGCCCGGTCGGGTGTCGAGCGTCGTGTAGAACCCGATCTGGCTGAAGTCAGAGGGGTCGATGAAGGAGAAGAGGACCTTCTTGTCGGCGATCACCGCGTTGGCCGCGAGTGCCGCGTCGATCTCGTCGTGCAGCTCGTCGATGAACGCCTCCGCCTCTTCGGCGAGACCGAGGGCCTTCGCGTCGATGCGGATCATGTCCTCGAGCGAGGTGCCCCACGCGACCTCCGGATAGGCCACGACGGGCGCGATCTTCGAGAGGGTGTCGTATTCCTCCTGCGTGAGGCCCGAGTAGCCGGCGAGGATGACGTCCGGCCGGGTGTCGCTGACCGCCTCGAAGTCGATGCCGTCGGTCTCGTCGAAGAGCACGGGGGTGTCGGCGCCGAGCTCGGCGAGCCGATCTTCGACCCACGGCAGCACGCCGTCGCCGTCGTCGTCGCCCCAGCTCACCGCGGCCATGCCGACCGGCACGATGCCGAGCGCGAGAGGCACCTCCTGGTTCGACCACGAGACGGTCGCGACGCGCACGGGCTTCGCGGCGATCGTCGTCTCGCCCAAGGCGTGCTCGATCGTCACGGGGAACGCCCCGTCGTCGCCGGGTGCCTCGGTGGCGGAGTCGGGGGTGGTCGTGCCCGCGCACGCCGTCAGGGCGACCGCTGCGACGAGGACGAGGGAGAGGCTGCGGAGCGCGCGCAACGAGGGTCCTTTCGGGAGGGAGGAGACCTCGATGTGAGGTTAGGCAATCCTAACCATGACGGCGGGCGGCCTGTCAACGTGGGCCGCCGCCGCGCCCGCTCAGTCGAGCCCGCGGCGCACGAGCAGCGGCTCGAGAGCGGCGTCGCGGCCTCGGAAGTCGCGGAAGGCCGCGAGCGGGTCGCGGGTGCCCGCCGTCTGCAGCAGTCGGCGCCGGAAGCGCTCGCCGTTCTCCCTGGTCAGCCCGCCGTTCTCGCGGAACCATTCGACGGTGTCGGCGTCGAGCACCTCGCTCCAGATGTAGGAGTAGTAGCCGGCGTCGTAGCCGCCTGAGAAGACGTGCGCGAAGTACGTCGTCGCGTAGCGCGGCGGCACCGTGGCATCCGCGAGCCCCGCAGCGACGAGTGCGTCCGCCTCGAACGCGGCGGCATCCGTCACCTCCTGCGCCTGCAGGGCGTCGAGGGTGTGCCAGGCCTGGTCGAGCAGTGCCGCCTGCAGGTACTCGCTCGTGCCGAAGCCCTGACCGAAGCGCTCGGCCTCCCGCAGCCGTTCGGCGATCGACGGATCCAGCGGCTCGTCGGTCTCGTAGTGCCGCGCGTAGTTCGCGAGCACCTCGGGCCACATGGCCCACATCTCGTTCACCTGGCTCGGGAACTCGACGAAGTCGCGGAAGACGTTCGTGCCTCCGAGGCTCGGATAGCGCGCATGCGCGAACAGCCCGTGCAGCGCGTGGCCGAACTCGTGGAAGAAGGTCTCGACCTCGTCGAGCGTCAGCAGGGTCGGCTCGCCCGGAGCGGGGCGGGGCACGTTGAGGTTGTTGGTGACGACCGCAGGCTGCCCGAGCAGCTCGTTACGCACGACGAGCGAGTTCATCCAGGCGCCGCCCCGCTTGGAGTCGCGCGTGTACAGATCCAGCAGGTAGAGCCCGACCGGGCCGTCGTCGTCGCTCACCTCGAACACGCGCACCTCGTCCGTCCAGCCGCGCAGCTCGGACCGCTCGGCGAAGCGCAGGCCGTAGAGACGCTCGGCGGCGAAGAACACCCCATGCTGCAGCACGCGCTCCGCCTCGAACCACGGGCGCAGCGCCGCCGTATCGAGGTCGTAGCGCTCGCGGCGCACGGCGTCGGCGGCGAACGCCCAATCGGATGCCGTGACGGGCGCGCCGAGACTGCTCGAGAGCTCCTCGCGCTCGGCGGCGGCGTTGCGGGCCGCGGCGGGTGCCAGGCGACCCAGCAACTCGGCGACAGCGGCAGGGGAGCCCGCCGTTTCATCCGCGGTCACGACCGCGGCATGATCGCGGAAGCCGAGCAGCCGGGCACGCTCGGCGCGCGCCCGCACGAGTTCGAGCACGAGCTCGCGGTTGTCGAACTCGCCGCCGCGGGTGCCGCGCGAACGCGACGCCGACATGATGCGCGCACGGGTCGCGGGGACCTCGATCGAGGCGAGCCAGGGGTGACCGGTCGGCAGCACGAGCGTCACGAGCCAGCCTTCGAGCCCGCGCGCGACGGCCGCCTCACGCGCCGCGGAGAGCTCGGAGGATGCGAGACCGGTGAGCTCGGCCTCGTCGGTGACGTGCACCGCGAGCTCGTTGGTGTCGTTCAGCAGGTTCTTCTCGAAGCGCGTCGTCAGGGTCGAGATCTGCTGGTTGAGCGCGCGCAGGCGCTCCTTCGCGTCGTCATCGAGGGCGGCGCCCGCGAGCACCATCTCGATGTGGCGGCGCTCGACGAGGTAGCGCTGCTCGGGGTCGAGGCCCTCGCGTGCCGCGTGCACGGCGTCGACGCGCGCGAAGAGAGCGGGGTCGAGCACGATCGCGTCGTGATGCGCGGCGAGCCGCGGCGCGAGCTCCTCCTCGAGGGCTTGGATGCCGTCGCTCGTATCGGAGGAGGCGAGCGTGAAGAACACGGTCGCCACCCGGTCGAGCACACGACCCGAGCGCTCGAGGGGCTCGAAGGTGTTGGCGAAGTCGGGCGCGGCCGGATCGGCGGTGATCGCCGCGACCTCGGCGAGCTGCTCGGTCATGCCCAGTTCGAACGCCTCGCGGAAGTGCTCCTCGCGCACCGCGGCGAAATCGGGCAGCTGGAAGGGCAGGGTGCTCTCGGAGAGGAAGGGATTCGTCACCCGGTCAGCCTAGGTTGGACGTCATGACCCAGCCCAACCAGGAGCACTACACCCACGGGCACCACGAGAGCGTGCTGCGCTCCCACATCTGGCGCACCGCCCTCAACTCGGCCGCCTACCTGCTGCCGCACCTGCGGCCGGGCATGTCGATCCTCGACGTGGGCGCGGGGCCCGGCACGATCACGGTCGACCTCGCCGAGCTCGTCGCCCCCGGTCGGGTGGTCGGGGTGGATGCCTCACCCGAGGTCGTCGAGCAGGCGCGCGCCCACGCGGCCGAGCGCGGGGTGACGAACGTCGAGTTCGTGGTCGCCGACGCCTACGCGCTCCCGTACGCCGACGGGGAGTTCGATGTCGTGCATGCGCACCAGGTGCTGCAGCACCTCGCACGGCCGGTCGAGGCGCTCGCGGAGTGGCGGCGGGTCGTGGCTGCGGATGGCGTGGTCGCGGCGCGCGAGTGCGACTACGCGGGTGTCGTGCTGCATCCGCTCACCCTCGGACTGGAGTCGTGGGCCGTGCTGTACCAGCGGGTGCACCGCAGCAACGGTGGCGAACCGGATGCGGGGCGGCGGCTGAAGCAGTGGGCGCGCGACGCGGGGTTCACGGCGGTGGACTCGACGGCATCCGTGTGGTGCTTCTCGGATGACGGCGAACGCACCTGGTGGGGTGGCATGTGGCGCGACCGCGTGCTCGCCTCGGCCTTCGCCGACGACGCGATCGCCTCCGGTTTCGCGACGCGCGCCGACCTGCAGGCCATCAGCACCGCTTGGGCGCACTGGGCCGAGGACCCGAACGGCTGGATGGTCTTCCCGCACGGCGAGATCCTCGCGCGCGGGTAGGTGCGTGTCAGCCGCGCAGCACCGTGCCGTCATCGAGCTCGGCGACGGGGCGGCCCTCGAGCCATGTGAGGGTCCAGCGCATGCGCGCGGCGTCTGCGGGATCGAGTCCGGCCTCCACCTCGCGGATGCGGGCGACGAGCTCCTCGGGCAGGCGCGGCGGCACCGGGCCTCCCACCGACCAGCGCGTTCCCAGCTGCATCAGCGTCGCACCTCGTACGTGACCCAGGTGGTGCGCGTGGCGACCCTGTCGTAGAGGGCCTGCGCCGTCTCGTTCGAGGTGGCCGTGATCCAGCGCAGGCACCCGCCCGTACCCGCCGAGAGCTCCGCGATGTGCTCGATGAGCGCCCGGCCGGCCCCCGCGCCGCGCGCGGCGGGGTCGACGAAGAGATCGTCGAGGTACCAGTCGAGCCCGCCCGAGAAGGTGTCGAGATGCGAGCGGTAGTGCGCGATGCCGACCACCTGGCCGTCGTGCTCCGCCACGAGCGCGTCGATGCCGGAGCCCGGCTCGCGCAGCAGCGCCCACACCCGATCGAGCAGTTCGTCGGAGAACTCGGTCTCGTAGAACACGCCGTACGCGTGGAAGAGCTCGCGCCAGCGTGCGGCGTCGCCCTCGGCGAGCGGCCGCACCGTCGCGGTCACGATGACACCTCCGGAACCTCGGCGAGCACCACATCGCTCACCGCGACCTCCTTGGCCTCGACCAGTTCGAGGCGCTCGATGCGACCCACGGCACGCAGGTCGTCGACCGCGTCGCTGAGCAGCGCGGGCCCCGCGAGCACGGCCGACGTGACGGGCGTCTTCTGCGAGGCCTTGGCATCCGTCTTGGCGCGGCGGATGCCGATGAGCGCCGCGCTCGTGGCCGCCAGCAGTCCGCGCGGCTCGGCGGCCGGAAGCTCGTCGACGCTCGGCCAGGCGGCGGTGTGCACGGACCCCTCGTGCGTCCAGCGCCACACCTCCTCGGTGGCGAACGGGATGACGGGGGCGAGCAGCCGCAGCATGACGTCGATCGCGAGGCGCAGCGCCGCGACGGCGGACGCCTGGGCTGCACCCTCGCCCGTGTAGGCGCGCTCCTTCACGAGCTCGAGGTAGTCGTCGCAGAACGTCCAGAAGAACTGCTCGGTCACCTCGAGGGCGCGCGCGTGGTCGAAGGCCTCATAGGCGCGGGTGGACTCCTCGACGACGCGCGCGAGCTCGGCGAGCATGTCGGAATCGAGGGGGTTCGTGATGGCGGTGGTGTCGAGACGCGTCGCGTCGCGACGCTCCTCAACCACCTCGACATGCATCGGGAAGGAGTACACGAACTTCGCCGCGTTCAGCACCTTGATCGCGAGGCGCCGACCGATCTTGATCGTCTTGGGGTTCTGCGGATCGAACGCGGCATCCGTTCCGAGCTTCGAGGCCGCCGCCCAGTAGCGCACCGCATCCGAGCCGTGCTCGTCGAGCAGGCCCTGCGGCGTCACGACGTTGCCCTTCGACTTCGACATCTTCTTGCGGTCGGGGTCGACGATGAAACCCGAGATGCCCGCGTGACGCCAGGGGGTCTCGCCGTGCTCGAGACGTGCGCGCAGCACGGTGGAGAACAGCCAGGTGCGGATGATGTCCTGGCCCTGCGAGCGCAGCGCGTACGGGAACACCAGGTCGAATAGCTCCGGGTCGTCGACCCAGCCGCCCGCGATCTGCGGGGTGAGGCTCGAGGTGGCCCAGGTGTCCATGATGTCGTGCTCGCCGACGAAGCCGCCGGGCACGCCGCGCTGCGACTCCTCGTAGCCGGGGGCGGCATCCGAGGAGGGGTCGACGGGCAGCTGCTGCTCGCTCGGCACGATCGGCTGATCGCGCACCGGCTCGCCGTCGGCGTCGAGCGGGTACCACACGGGGATCGGCACGCCGAAGAAGCGCTGCCGCGAGATGAGCCAGTCGCCCGTCAGGCCGCCCACCCAGTTCTCGTAGCGCACGCGCATGAAGTCGGGGTGGAAGGCCAGCTCGCGCCCGGCCTGGAGCAGCTCGTCGCGCAGCTCCTCGTCGCGGGCGCCGTTCGTGATGTACCACTGGCGGGTCGAGACGATCTCGAGCGGCTTGTCGCCCTTCTCGAAGAACTTCACGGGGTGGGTGATCTTGCGCGGCTCGCCGATCAGGTCGCCCGACTCGGCGAGCAGCTCGACCATGCGAGCCTTCGCGCTGAACACCGTCTTGCCGGCGAGCTCCGCGTAGGCCGCGCGGCCGGCCTCCGTGAAGAGCTCCTCGGCAGGGGCCTCGGCCAGGATGCGGCCGTCGAAGCCGATGATCGCGCGGTTCGGCAGGTCGAGCTCGCGCCACCACACCACGTCGGTCACGTCGCCGAAGGTGCAGATCATGGCGATGCCCGACCCCTTGTCCTGCTGGGCGAGGTGGTGGGCCAGCACGGGGACCTCGACCCCGAACACGGGGGTCGTGACGGTCGTGCCGAAGAGCGCCTGGTAGCGCTCGTCATCCGGATGCGCCACGAGCGCCACACAGGCGGGCAGCAGCTCCGGGCGGGTGGTCTCGATCTCGATCGTGCCGCCGTCGGCCTGGTGGAACGACACCCGGTGGTACGCGGCGGGCTGCTCCTTGTCCTCGAGCTCGGCCTGGGCCACCGCCGTGCGGAAGGTGACATCCCACAGGGTCGGCGCATCCGCTTGGTACGCCTCGCCGCGCGCGAGGTTGCGCAGGAACGCCCGCTGCGCGGCGCGCTGGGCCTCGTCACCGATCGTGCGGTAGGTGAGCGACCAGTCGACCGAGAGCCCGAGGGTGCGCCACAGCTCCTCGAACTGCACCTCGTCCTCGGCGGTGAGGCGCTCGCAGAGCTCGACGAAGTTGCGGCGCGAGATGGGCTGCTGATCGGCCGCCTTGCCGCTCGTGCCCTCGCCGCCCTCCAGCGGCGGCACGAAGCCCGGCACGTAGGGAAGGGTCGGGTCGCAGCGCACGCCGTAGTAGTTCTGCACGCGACGCTCGGTGGGCAGGCCGTTGTCGTCCCAGCCCATCGGGAAGAACAGGTGCTTACCGCGCATGCGCTGGTAGCGGGCCATGAGGTCCATGTGGGTGTAACTGAAGACGTGGCCGATGTGCAGGCTGCCGGATGCGGTGGGCGGCGGGGTGTCGACACTGAAGACCGCGTGCTTGCCGGCGGCGAGCGCGGCCTCCCGATCGAAGCGGAAGGTGCCCTCGGCATCCCACGTCTCGCGCCACTTCGCCTCGAGCCCTTCGAGGGCGGGACGGTCCGGGATGGCGGACGGGGCGGGGGTGCGAAGGGCGTCGGTCATCGCGGTACTCCGGTTCGATATATGCGGCACCGCGTCACGGGGTGCCTGAGTGTGGGGATCCCCCCGATCCTACCGGCGATGGCTCCGCGGGTCAGATCTCGCGGATGATGATCGTCTTCGACTCGTGGCTGCCGTCGGTGCGCTCCACGGTGATCGTGTACCGCTGCTGCTGACCGGGCTGGCCGCACTGGTAGGAGACGTCGTCCATCGTGTAGTTGAGGGGGTACTCGGCGAAGGGGTTCGCGCTCGCGTCGTCGGTGCCGACGCCGAACCACAGACGGTTGCCGGTCGCGGCCCAGCTGAAGGTGAGCGGCACGGGAGCTCCGCCCGATGCGGTGCAGTCCGCCTGTTGGGTCGACGCGGTGAAGCTCGCGATGGCGTCGGCGGGCGGCGGAGGCGGCGGAGGCGGCTCCTCGGTCTGCGACGGGGTCGGTGTGGGGCTCGGCTCGGGCGTCGCGGATGGCGTCGCGCTCGGAGTCGGCGACGACGTCGGTGCGACGGCGGGGTTCTGCGAGGTGGCGAGCCAGATGAGCAGGGCGATGAGGGCGAGCAGCAGTACGCCGGCGGCGATCGCGAGGCCGATGACGAGGCCGCGCCCTCGGCGCTGGTCGTCAGTGGTCGACCCGGCAGCCGGGGGAGCGCCGGTCGGGGGCACCGTCGGGGGCACCGCCGCCGGCGGCACCGGCGCTGCCGCCGGCGGCGCGGTTGCTGCCGGTGCTGCATCCGGCGAGGCGAAGCGCTCAGTCGGCGCGTCGGCGAGGGGTGACGGCTCGGGCTGCTGCGGCTCACCGGGCGGCCGGCCTCCGGGCGGCGGGAAGCCGTCGGGGTAACGCTGCGTGGGGGTGTCGTCGCTCATGGATGCTCCGCGCGCTCGTGGTCTGCATGTCAGCCTAGGGCGGCGCTCCCGCGCCGTCACCCCTCTCCCTGGGCGGATGCGCCGCTTTCCACGTTTGTTATAGGCGAAGTAGAACTATAGGCTGGGGAGGTGCTCATCCGTATCGACCCCGGCTCGGGGGAGGCGATCTTCGACCAGATCGCGGCATCCGTGCGCGCCGATGCGAGCCGCGGCACACTGCGCCCGGGCGACCGCCTGCCGGCCGCCCGTGAGCTCGCCGACGCGCTCGACGTCAACGTGCACACCGTGCTGCGCGCCTACCAGCAGCTGCGCGACGAGGGGCTCATCGACCTGCGTCGCGGGCGCGGCGCCGTCGTCACCGCAGCTGCCGCGCGCGGCCCGGAGCTGCTGGA
>JBQCHI010000031.1:0-64274 GCA_051954835.1 Protaetiibacter sp.
CCCGGATGACCACATCGGTCCCCGGGCGTACGTGCGGCAGAGCGTCCGCGCACACGGCCTTGAGCCGTCGACGCACCGTGTTGCGCACGACCGCGTTGCCCACCTGCTTGCTCACGATGAAGCCGAACCGGACGGAAGCGCTCTCGACACCGATCAACGTGTGCGTGACGGTATGGGCGCCGGCACACCGTGACCCCCGCCGGACCACTGTTCTGTAGTCGGAGCCGCGGGTCAGTCGGTTCGGCTTCGAGAGCACCTTCCGCTACGCGGAGAGCTCGGTGCGGCCCTTGGCGCGGCGCGCCGAGAGGATCGCCCGGCCGGCACGGGTGCGCATGCGGGCGCGGAAGCCGTGCTTCTTGGCGCGACGACGGTTGTTGGGCTGGAACGTACGCTTGCTCATGGAATCACTCCGGAAGGACAGTCACCGGGATCGCTGCGACCGGAGACGACGTGGATGGGACTCGCCGAAAGGCATGAGTCAACCGATTAAGGCTACGTCCTCGGGCCGATCATCGCAAACCCGGCTCGCGCGCGACATTATCCACAACAGGAGCCGGGGGCCTGGAAGTGACACGCGCTGGAGCCCTACAGTGGATTTGGCTCTGTGCGCGCGTGCTGACTACCGTGTCACAGGCAGTTATCCACAGGCTCCGCTCCCACGACTCACGTATCGGATCTCTCGAGCTGTGGACGTTCGTACACCCGGGGGGGCCATGACACCGCAGGACATCCCAGACGTTCCGATCTGGTCCTCGGTGCTCGACGAACTCTCCCGCGACGACCGCGTCAGCCCCCAGCTGCACGGATTCCTCGACCTCGCCGTCGCGCAGGGGGTCATGAGCGGCACGCTGTATCTCGACGTCCCGAACGATCTCACCGCGGCCCAGCTCAACAAGCGGCTGCGCGGTCCGATCCTCGAGGCGATCGCGAAGGCCGACCAGGACGGCACCGTGACGACGTTCCGCGTCGTGGTCAACCCCGAGCTCGTCGACGCACATCTCACCGTGCCCATCCCCGTGCAACATCTGCACGACGAGCCGGAGCCGCCCTCTCCTCCCATCCGGACCGAGCAGATCATGCCCGAATCCGCACCCGCGCGCACCGACAGCCGGACGGATACCCGTCTGAACCCGAAGTACACCTTCGACAGCTTCGTCATCGGCCAGTCCAACCGCTTCGCGCACGCGGCCGCGGTCGCCGTCGCCGAGGCGCCCGCGAAGGCGTACAACCCGCTCTTCATCTACGGCGACTCCGGACTCGGCAAGACGCACCTCCTCCACGCGATCGGCGACTACGCCCTCAGCCTCTACTCGGGCATCCGCGTGCGCTACGTGTCCAGCGAGGAGTTCACGAACGACTTCATCAACTCGATCGCGAACAACCGCGGCTCCGCCTTCCAGGCGAGGTACCGCGACGTCGACATCCTGCTCATCGACGACATCCAGTTCCTCCAGGGCCGCGCCGAGACGCAGGAAGCCTTCTTCCACACGTTCAACACGCTCCACGACCACGACAAGCAGGTCGTCATCACGAGCGACGTGCCCCCCAAGCACCTCACCGGGTTCGAGGACCGCATGCGCAGCCGGTTCGAGTGGGGCCTCATCACCGATGTGCAGGCGCCCGACCTCGAGACCCGCATCGCCATCCTGCGCAAGAAGGCGCAGAGCGAGCGACTGCAGATCCCCGACGAGGTGCTCGAGTACATCGCGACGGTCGTCTCGTCCAACATCCGGGAGCTCGAGGGAGCCCTCATCCGGGTATCGGCCTTCGCGAGCCTCAACCGATCCACGCTCGACATGTCGCTCGCCCAGACCGTGCTGCGCGACATCGTCGACCAGGACGACGCCAACATCATCTCGCCGACCGACATCATCACCGCGACCGCGCAGTACTTCAAGCTCACCGTCGACGACCTCTACGGGTCGAGCCGGTCGCAGGCCGTCGCCACCGCGCGTCAGATCGCGATGTACCTGTGCCGCGAGCGCACGAACCTCTCGCTGCCCAAGATCGGCCAGCTCTTCGGCAACCGCGACCACACCACCGTCATGTATGCGTACAAGAAGATCAGCGAGCTCATGAAGGAGCGCCGCTCGATCTACAACCAGGTCACCGAGATCACGACGCAGCTCGGCCGCAACGGCCGCTGAGCGCCCCCTCCGGGGTCGATTCCGTCACCGCGATCCTCGGGCGACGAATATTCCGCAATCCGCGCTTGACAGTCACCGCGGAACGGGCCATCATGCTGGTTCTTCACAGTGTGGAAAAGCTGTGGATAACTGTGAATCGACGCCCGGATCATGTGAACGGATCGCGTCGCCCCTGTGGAGAGCGTCGCCCGGCCCGCCACCGCCGATGGAGCCTCCGCGAACGGCCTCCCCACGGCATCCACATCTCACACGCGTGTAGTTTCCCTGTCCCCGCTGGGGCCGCGACGGTTGTCCACAGATCACACCGGCGTTAAGACCGTTAACGAGATCTTTCAGAAGAAGGTCATTCGATCACCGGAACGGCGACCGGAGTCCTGCGAATCACATGGCTCTGGCGCCGGAGCCGCCGGGCACTAGCATGGGATGTCCAGGCCCCAAGGAAGACAAGGGAGTGCCGGTGAGGTTCCACGTCAATCGCGATGTGTTCAGCGAGGCTGTCTCGTTCGTCGTGAAGCTTCTGCCCCAGCGCAACCCGCAGCCGATCCTCGCGGGCGTGCTCATCGAGGCGACCGCCGAGGGTCTCTCGCTCGCGGCCTTCGACTACGAGGCGTCGGCACGCACCGTCATCGAGGCGACCGTCGACGAGCCGGGCACGATCCTCGTGCACGGACGCCTCCTGTCGGACATCGCGAGTCGCCTGCCCAATGCACCCATCGAGGTGGCCGTCGACGACGACGGAGGCATCGCGCTCTCGTGCGGGTCCGCCCGGTTCACCCTGGCGTCCATGCCGGTCCAGGAGTATCCCGCCATTCCCGAGGTGAGCGGCGACTCGGGGCTCGTGCCCGCGGAGGACTTCGCGACGGCCATCGCCCAGGTGGCCTTCGCCGCCTCCCGCGACGACGTGACCCCGGTGCTCTCGGGCGTGCAGCTCGAGGTCAGCGGCACGCAGCTGAGCCTCGTGGCGACCGACCGCTACCGGGTCGCCCTCCGTGACATCCCCTGGGACGGCGGAACCGCGGCGCAGGAGGACGGGACGAACGCGCTCGTGCCGGCGCGCACGCTGCAGGAGGTCGGGAAGACCTTTGCGCACGGCGGCGACATCTCGATCGCGTTCTCGGGTGCCGGCGATCGTGAGATCATCGCCTTCACGGCCGGCAACAAGACCGTCACGTCGCTGCTCATCAAGGGCAACTTCCCGCCCGTGAAGCGGCTCTTTCCCGACAACGTCGAGAACTACGCCGTGCTCAACACGGCCGAGCTCGTCGAGGCGACCCGTCGTGTCTCCCTCGTGCTCGAGCGCGAGGCGGCGCTGCGCTTCAGCTTCTCGGCGACCGAGGGCCTGACTCTCGAGGCCGCCGGGTCGGAGCAGGCCCAGGCATCCGAGACGATCGACGCGCATCTGGTCGGCGACGACACCGTGGTCTCGCTCAAGCCCTCGTTCCTGCTGGATGGCCTGGGTGCGGTCCACTCGGAGTTCGTGCGCATCTCGTTCACGAAGACCGAGAACCCCAACAAGCCCGGCCCCGTGCTGATCACGAGCCAGTCCTCGCGCGAGGCTCCCGGATCCGACAACTACAAGTACCTGCTGCAGCCGAACCTTCTGCTGCGCTGAAAATCGACCGCGCTGCGCGCGGAGGGGAGCAGCCATGCACATCGGACTCGTGGGGCTCGGCCGGATGGGCAACAACATGCGCACCCGGCTGCGAGCCGCCGGCATCGAGGTGACCGGATACGACCCGAATCCCGCCGTGAGCGATGTGGCGGATCTCAGCGCTCTCGTCGAAGCTGTCCCGGCTCCTCGCGTGGTCTGGGTGATGGTGCCGTCTGGCCCGATCACGACAGGCGTCATCACCGATCTCGCGGCCGTCCTCTCCGAGGGCGACCTGGTGATCGACGGAGGGAACTCCAAGTTCACCGAGGATGCCAAGCACGCCGCCCTCCTCGCTGAGAAGGGCGTCCGCTACGCCGATTGCGGTGTCTCGGGTGGGATCTGGGGAGCCGAGAACGGCTACGGGCTCATGGCCGGCGGCGACGCCGCCGACATCGAGCGCGCCATGCCGGTCTTCGACGCATTGCGGCCCGAGGGTCCGCGCGCCGAGGGATTCGTGCACGCGGGAGCTGTCGGCGCCGGCCACTACGCGAAGATGGTCCACAACGGCATCGAATACGCACTCATGCAGGCGTGGGCTGAGGGTTACGAGCTGCTCGAAGCCAAGGACGAACTCATCCACGATGTCACCGGCGTCTTCAAGGCGTGGCAACGCGGAACGGTCGTGCGCGGTTGGTTGCTCGAGCTGCTCGTGAGGGCGCTCGAAGAGGATCCCGAATTCACCGACATCGAGGGCTACGTCGAGGATTCCGGCGAAGGGCGCTGGACCGTCGAAGAGGCCCTCAACAACGCCGTTCCCGTGCCGACCATCTCCGCCTCGATCTTCGCCCGCTTCGTGTCACGCCAGAAGGACTCCCCCGCCATGAAGGCGGTGGCGGCCCTGCGGAAGCAGTTCGGCGGGCACGCGGTGCGCAAGGCCTGAGGGTCGTGTTCGTCTCGCACCTCGAACTCGCCGACTTCCGCAACTACGAGTCCGCGTCGCTCGCGCTCGCCCCGGGCCCGAACCTCATCGTCGGCAGCAACGGGCAGGGCAAGACGAACCTCGTCGAGTCGGTGGCCTACCTGGCCACCCTCGCATCGCACCGCGTCTCGAGCGATCAGGCTCTCATCCGCCAGGGGAGGGATGCCGCGATCGTGCGCGCGCGCCTCGAGCACGCCGGGCGTCAGGTGCTCGTCGAACTGCAACTCAACCGTCAGGGGGCGAACCGGGCTCAGGTGAATCGGGCGCCGGCCAAACCCCGTGATCTGCCCCGGCACGTGCACGCGGTGCTGTTCGCCCCCGAGGACCTCGCGCTCGTGAGGGGTGAGCCGTCGGGACGGCGCCGGTTCCTCGATCAGCTGCTCGTGCAGTTGACCCCGCGGATGGCGGGTGTGCTCGCCGACTACGACCGTGTGCTCAAGCAGCGCAACACGCTGCTCAAGTCGGCGCGGGCCGCGCGCGTGGCCGCCTCGCAGCTGTCGACGCTCGACGTGTGGGACGAGCGGCTCGTCGATCTCGGCTCGGAGATCATCGAGGCTCGCGGCCTGCTGGTGTCCGCCTTGCGACCCTTCGTCGCCGAGGCGTACGCGGCCATCGCCGGCGAGGTGCACGAGGCCGAGCTCGCGAGTGAGCTGTCGATCCTAGGTGCCGCCCCCGACGAGGAAAGCGAGGTGAGCGAGCAGTCGGTGCGCACCGAGATCGACCATGTCGAGGGGGCATCCGCCTTCACGGCCGCGCTCGCGCGCAACCGTCGCGCCGAACTCGATCGCGGCCTCACCCTCAGCGGCCCACATCGCGACGATCTGCTGCTGCGTCTCAACGGCCTGCCCGCTCGGGGATACGCCAGTCACGGGGAGTCGTGGTCGTTCGCGCTCGCCTTGCGGCTCGCGTCGGCGGCACTGCTGCGCGCCGAATCGCCTGCGGGCGACCCGGTGCTGATCCTCGACGACGTCTTCGCAGAGCTCGACGAGTCACGGCGCCAGCGGCTCGCGGATGCCGTGGGCGGCTATGAGCAGGTGCTCATCACCGCGGCGGTGGAATCGGATGTGCCCGTTGCACTTGCGGCGCACACCGTGCGCATCCGGGCCGGCCGCGTACTGGGCGACGGGGAGCAGACGCCGTGACCGGGCGCGAACCCGAGCACATCGCCGTCTACCGGCGTGTGCGCCGGGTGTTCGGGGATCCGGCGGCCCGCTCCCCCGATGCGCGCAAACGCGACCGCGCTTCGCGCGGAGAGATGACGGCACCGTTCGGCGGAGGCCGCGACCCGCGGGAGCTCGACGCCGTGCTCGACGCGCTCACCGCATCGATGGGGTGGACCTCACCGCTGGCGAAGTCGGAGCTGCTCGTGGCCTGGCCCGAACTGGTCGGTGCGGAGGTGGCAGCCCATGCAGAACCGGTCGCTGTGGAGGAGGGGTTACTCACGGTGCGATGCGACTCGACGGCCTGGGCGCAGCAGCTGCGTACGATGCGATCCACGGTGCTCGCGCGGATCGCGGAGCGGCATCCCGCGGCGGGCATCGAGTCCATCCGCTTCCTGGGACCGGACACCCCCTCGTGGAAACGCGGCCCTCGCGCGATTCCAGGGCGCGGCCCGCGCGATACTTACGGTTGAGACGGCAAAAGAGGTCGACCTGGGCGAAAAAGTCGCTCAGAGAGGCGATTACGCGGCTTTCGGAGGCCTGCTGAGGTAGGATCGGGAGTGTCCGCGACCCTCCGTTCGAGGGTAGCGCGGCAGCGACCGTCAGGAGCCCCGTCCTACATGAACTCCCCTTCTTCGCGTCCCGCGCCCGACAGCTACGGCGCCGAATCCATCCAGGTTCTCGAGGGACTCGAAGCGGTCCGCAAGCGCCCCGGCATGTACATCGGCTCGACCGGTCCCCGCGGCCTGCACCACCTCGTGTACGAGATCGTCGACAACTCGGTCGACGAGGCCCTCGCCGGCCACTGCGACAACATCGAGATCACGATCCTTCCCGACGGCGGCGTGCGCGTTGTCGACAACGGCCGCGGCATCCCGGTGGCCGAGCACCCGGTCGAGAAGAAGTCGACCGTCGAGGTCGTGCTCACGATCCTGCACGCGGGCGGCAAGTTCGGCGGCGGCGGGTACGCGGTCTCGGGCGGTCTGCACGGCGTCGGCAGCTCGGTGGTCAACGCGCTCTCGCACCGGCTCGACGTCGACGTGAAGCGCAACGGATCCCACTGGACGATGTCGTTCCACGACGGGGTACCGGATGCGCCGCTCGCCCAGGGCGCGCCGGCGACGTCGACGGGAACCTCGATCACCTTCTGGCCCAACGGCGACATCTTCGAGACGATCGAGTTCGACTACGAGACCCTGCGCACGCGTTTCCAGCAGATGGCGTTCCTCAATAGGGGCCTGCGCATCGAGATCACCGACCAGCGGGAGGTCGACGAGGAGGGCGCCTACCGCAACGACGTGTTCCTCTACGAGCGCGGTCTCGCCGACTACGTGGAGTTCCTCAACGGTGCCAAGAAGACCGAGGTGATCCACCCCGAGATCATCGACTTCTCGGCCGAGGAGGTCACGGGAGGCGGCGACACCGTCGAGAAGCGCATCTCGCTCGAGATCGCCATGCAGTGGACGACCTCCTACTCCGAGAGCGTGCACACCTACGCCAACACGATCAACACCCACGAGGGCGGAACCCACGAAGAGGGTTTCCGTGCGGCGCTCACGACGCTCGTCAACCGCTACGCGCGTGAGAAGGGCCTGCTCAAGGAGAAGGACGAGAACCTCTCCGGCGACGACGTGCGCGAGGGCCTCACCGCGGTCATCTCCGTGAAGCTCAGCGAGCCGCAGTTCGAGGGCCAGACGAAGACCAAGCTCGGCAACACCGAGGCGAAGTCGTTCGTGCAGCGCGTGGTCGGCGAGCAGCTCGGCGACTGGTTCGACCGCAACCCGAACCAGGCGCGGGATGTCATCCGCAAGTCGATCCAGGCGGCATCCGCCCGCATCGCGGCTCGCAAGGCGCGCGAACAGACCCGGCGCAAGGGTCTGCTCGAGGGCGGCGGCATGCCCGGCAAGCTGAGCGACTGCTCGAGCAAGGACCCGTCGCGTTCCGAGATCTTCCTGGTGGAGGGCGACTCGGCAGGCGGTTCCGCGAAGACCGGGCGCAATCCCGAGACGCAGGCGATCCTTCCGCTGCGCGGCAAGATCCTCAACGTCGAGAAGGCGCGGCTCGACCGCGCGCTCGGCAACGCCGAGATCCAGGCGATGATCACGGCCTTCGGCACCGGCGTCGGCGAGGACTTCGACGGCGAGAAGGCGCGGTACCACAAGATCGTGCTGATGGCGGATGCCGATGTCGACGGTCAGCACATCACGACGCTGCTGCTCACGCTGCTGTTCCGCTACATGCGCCCGCTCATCGAGATGGGCTACGTCTACCTCGCGCAGCCGCCGCTCTACCGGATCAAGTGGACGAACTCCGAGCACGAGTACGTGTACTCCGACCGGGAACGCGACGCCGTTCTCGAAGCGGGTCTGGCATCCGGCAAGCGTCTCCAGAAGGAGAACTCGGTGCAGCGCTACAAGGGTCTGGGCGAGATGAACCACCAGGAGCTGTGGGACACGACGATGAACCCCGAGACCCGCACTCTGCGTCAGGTGACGCTCGACGACGCGGCCGTGGCCGACGGCACCTTCGCGACGCTCATGGGCGACGACGTCGAGGCGCGCCGGCACTTCATCCAGACGAACGCCAAGGACGTTCGGTTCCTGGACATTTAGCGACGCGGGTTTCGAGACGCGGCTGCGCCGCTCCTCAACCAGCTGACTAGCGAAAGAGACTCATGGCAGACGACACCACGATCGAGCCCGAAGCGACAGACCGCATCGAGCAGGTCGACCTGCAGCTCGAGATGCAGCGCAGCTACCTCGACTACGCGATGAGCGTCATCGTGGGGCGCGCGCTGCCGGATGTGCGCGACGGCCTGAAGCCCGTGCACCGCCGTGTCATCTACACGATGTACGACGGCGGCTACCGCCCCGACCGGGCGTTCTCGAAGTGCACGCGCGTCATCGGCGACGTCATGGGGCAGTTCCACCCCCACGGTGACAGCTCGGTGTACGACGCGCTCGTGCGTCTCGTGCAGCCGTGGTCGCTGCGCTATCCGCTCGCGCTCGGCCAGGGCAACTTCGGCTCCCCCGGCAACGACGGCGCAGCCGCCCACCGGTACACCGAGACCAAGATGGCGCCGCTCGCCATGGAGATGGTCCGCGACATCGACGAGAACACCGTCGACATGCAGGACAACTACGACGGCCGCACCCGGGAGCCCACCGTGCTGCCGGCCCGGTTCCCCAACCTGCTCGTCAACGGCTCCGTCGGCATCGCGGTCGGCATGGCCACCAACATCCCGCCGCACAACCTGCGCGAGGTCGCGGATGCGGCGCTCTGGGCGCTCGAGCATCCGGATGCCACCCGCGAGGAGCTGCTCGAGGCCGCCATCGCGCGCATCAAGGGGCCCGACTTCCCGACCGGTGCGCAGATCCTCGGCGTGAAGGGCATCCACGACGCCTACCGCACGGGCCGCGGCGCCATCACGATGCGCGCAGTCGTCAACGTCGAAGAGCTGCAGGGTCGCACCTGCCTCGTCGTCACCGAGCTGCCCTACCAGGTGAACCCCGACAACCTGGCCGAGAAGATCGCGTTGCTCATCAAGGAGGGCAAGCTCCAGGGCATCGCCGACATCCGCGACGAGACCTCGGGCCGCACCGGTCAGCGGCTCGTGATCATCCTCAAGCGTGACGCGGTCGCGCGCGTCGTTCTGAACAATCTCTACAAGCACACGCAGCTGCAGGAGAACTTCGGAGCGAACATGCTGGCGATCGTCGACGGGGTGCCCCGCACGCTCTCGATCGACGCGTTCCTCAGCTACTGGATCAAGCACCAGATCGAGGTGATCGTCCGGCGCACCCAGTTCCGCCTCGACAAGGCCGAGGCCGACGCCCACATCCAGCGTGGCTACGTGAAGGCGCTCGACGCGCTCGACGAGGTCATCGCCCTCATCCGCCGCTCCCCCGACGTCGACGAGGCGCGTGCCGGCCTCATCACGCTGCTCGGCATCGACGAACTGCAAGCGGATGCGATCCTCGCCCTCCAGCTGCGACGCCTCGCCGCGCTCGAGCGCAAGAAGATCCAGGATCGACTCGCCGAGCTCGAGGCCGAGATCGCGGGGTACAAGCTGATCCTCGCCGACGAGTCGCGTCAGCGCGGCATCATCACCGCCGAGCTCACCGAGATCGCGCACAAGTACGGCGACGACCGTCGCACCGAGATCCTGTTCGGATTCGACGGCGACATGTCGGTCGAGGACCTCATCCCCGAAGAGGAGATGGTGGTCACCGTCACGCGCGGCGGCTACATCAAGCGCACGCGCAGCGACAACTACCGCTCACAGCACCGCGGCGGCAAGGGCGTGAAGGGTGCGCAGCTGCGGGCCGACGACGTCGTGGAGCACTTCTTCGTCACGACGACCCACCACTGGCTGCTGTTCTTCACCACCAAGGGCAGGGTCTACCGCGCGAAGGCGTACGAGCTGCAGGAGGCCGGTCGCGACGCGAAGGGTCAGCACGTCGCCAACCTGCTCGCCCTCCAGCCCGACGAGCAGATCGCGCAGATCCTCGACATCCGCGACTACGGGGTGGCGCCCTACCTCGCGCTCGCCACACGCGGCGGCTACATCAAGAAGACCGCGCTCACCGAGTACGACACCAACCGCACCGGTGGCATCATCGCGATCAACCTCAACGAGGGCGACGAAGTCGTCTCGGCACTGCTCGTCGACGAGTCGAGCGATGTGCTGCTCGTCTCACGTCACGGGCAGTCGCTGCGGTTCACCGCGGATGACAACTCCTTGCGGCCGATGGGACGCTCGACGGCCGGTGTGCACGGCATGAAGTTCCGCGACGGCGACACGCTGCTCTCGGCATCCGTGGTCGATCGGGGCTCCGAGGCCGAGCCCCTCGACGAGGATGCAGACGAGGTCGAGGTCACCGACGGCCCGTTCGTGTTCGTGGTCACCGAGGGCGGCTACGCCAAGCGCACCGCGGTATCGCAGTACCGGGTGCAGGGCCGCAACGGATTCGGCATCCTGGTCGCCAAGCTCACCGAGGCGCGCGGCGAGCTCGCGGGCGCGCTCATCGTGGAGGAAGACGACGAAGTTCTCGCAGTTCTCGCCAGTGGCAAGGTGATAAGGTCTGCCGTGGCCGAGGTGCCGGCGAAGGGCCGGAACACCATGGGCGTGAAGTTCGCCCAGCTCGCGGACGACGATCGGATCATCCAGATCGCCCGCAACAGCGAGCGGAACCTCGCCTCTCCCGACTCCGACGAAACCGAGCCCGCGGGTGCGGACGCGCAGAACACGGAAGCATCGAGCCCCGATGCGCCCGGAAAGGACGACACCGAATCATGAGCAGCGTCGCCGAGAAGCTTCAACGCAAGGACAGCCGCAACGCGAGCGCCAAGCAGGTGCGGCTGAAGCTCGTCTACCTCGACTTCTGGTCGGTCGTGAAGTTCAGCTTCCTGATCTGGCTGTGCCTCGGGATCGTGCTCATCGTCGCATCCGTGCTGATCTGGATCGTGCTGAGCTCGACCGGCGTCTTCGGCACGCTCAACGACCTGCTGCGCGACATCCTCGGCAAGGAGGACTTCTCGATCACCGACTCCTTCGGTCTCGGGCAGGTCGTGCTGTTCTCGTTCGTGATCGCGGTGCTCAACACCGTCACCGGCACCATCCTCGGCGCCATCGCCTCACTGCTCTACAACCTGAGCGTGCGGTTCACGGGCGGCATCCTCGTCGGCTTCCAGAACAGCTGACCATTTTGGCTCCGCGCGGATGCGTGGGGTACTGTAGGCGAGGCCGTTCCGCGGAACGGTTCTCTCTCGGGGCTATAGCTCAGGCGGTTAGAGCGCTTCGCTGATAACGAAGAGGTCCCAGGTTCAAGTCCTGGTAGCCCCACTGCATTTTCTTGCGCCGCGATAATCCGCGGCGTCGGCCGCTCCGCCGGCCGCGCGCGAGCGCCCGGCTGCGCGAATCTTCTTGCGCCGCGATAATCCGCGGCGCCGGCCGCTCCCTCGTGCCGCTTCGCGAGTGCCGACACCGCCGACGGATCTCCCTGTCCATGGCAGTCAGTGAATCCGATGGTCAGGGGGTTGAGGAGCCGCGGAGCGGCGTCTCGAAACCACCGTCGCCCTCGCCCTACGGCAGCAGCACGATCTTGCCCCGTGGCGCCGAGCCGTCCTCGATCATGCGCTGCGCATCCGCCGCCTGCTCGAGGGGGAGGGTGCGGGCGATCTCGACGTCGAACTCCCCGGCCGCGGCGCGCTCCGCCGCGACGTGGATACCCTCGTCGCGCCACGCCTGCTGTTCGGGGGTGAGCGGCACCTTGCTGCCGCCCGACCAGGCCTGGATGCCCCATCCGGGCGCGTCGGCACCTCGCACGATCGTGCCGACGTGCTGCGGATCGTCGACGAGTTCGAGTGAGGCCTCGATCGCCTCATCCGTTCCAGCGGCATCGAGCACCCGGTCGACGCCGTCCGGCGCGATGGCGCGCACGCGGTCGACGAGTCCCTCGCCGTAGGCGACGGGGATCGCCCCCAGCTGCCGCAGCCGATCGTGGTTCCCGGGGCTCGCGGTGCCGATCACCCGTGCGCCCGACTGCCGGGCGAACTGCACGGCCGCCTGCCCCACCGATCCCGAGGCCGCATGCACGAGCACCGTCATGCCGGCATCGACTCCGAGCGAACGCAGCGCCTGGTAGGCGGTGGCTGCCGGAATGCCGAGGCCGGCCGCCTGCGCCCAGCTGAGCGCAGCAGGTTTCGCCGTCAAACCGGATGCCGGAACGATCGCGTGGGTCGCGTAGCTCCCCTTCGCTCCCGTGACGACCACCTCGTCGCCGACGGCCCAGCCGTCGACTCCCGCGCCGAGTTCGGCGATGACGCCCGCGGCATCCGATCCGGGGATCCGCGGACCGGTGAACGGCGCGCTCGCGCGCGTGCCCGAGCGCAGCTTGATGTCGATGGGGTTCACGCCCACGGCCTTCACCTCGACGAGGACCTGCCCGTCTCCGGGCGTCGGCACCGGACCCTCCGCGAGTTCGAGAACCTCCGGACCGCCGAGAGCGGTGTACTGCACGAACCGAGCCATGTCATCCTCCTGCCCCTCTACCGTGCCACGGTCCACGCGTCCAGCGCGAACAGGTAGGCTGTTTCCCCGGACGGGGCCTTAGCTCAATTGGTAGAGCGCCTGCTTTGCAAGCAGGAGGTCAGGGGTTCGATTCCCCTAGGCTCCACTTCACTCATCGTCTCTGCGAGAACGGCAGCTCTCGGCGGGGCGTTCCTCCCCGGAACTGGGGGTGCGGATCGGTGCGGAGCCCGTGTCGCTGCACCATAGCGTTGCGCGGTGACCACTGCATCCGATGCTCCCCTGACCTCCGACGACCACACGACACCCGAGGCGCGCCGCCGCTTCGTCACCGAGCTCGTGATCGTGGTGCTGCTCGGTGTGGTGTCGGTCGCGACCGCCTACGCCTCGTTCCAGTCCGCGCTCTACGACGGGATGCAGGCGGCCGCCTACAGCGAGGGCCAGAACGCGCAGACCGAGGCGGAGTCGCTCTACCTCGAGGCGAACCAGCAGTACATCCAAGACACCCAGACCCTCTCGCGGCTCGCCGAGCTCAGCATCGCGGCCGAGAGCGGCGACGCCGCCACCGCGGCGACTGCCCAGGCGACCCACGACGCGCTGTACTTCATGAACGTGTCGGAGGCGCTCGACGGCGCCATCCAGCGTGCCGCCGAGGCGAACACCGCCGACCCCTCCACCTACACGAGCCCCCTCGACGACGAGGAGTACCAGCAGACGCTCTTCGGCAGCTGGAGCGAGACCGACGCGAAGAGCGAGAAGATCATCGCCCAGGGGAACGTCTACAACGGATACGGCGACCGGCTGACGCTCAACGCGACCCTCATGGCGATCACGCTGTTCCTGCTCGGCGTCGCGGCGGTCGTGCGCCGGGAGCGCACGAAGTTCGTGCTCGTGGGCGTCGGCGTGGCCATCTTCCTGGTGGCGGGGGTGCTCACGGCGCTCGTGCCCTTCACCTGGCTCTGACGGCCGCGGTCGGGGCTCGGCTCGGGCCAGCGGCTCTGCCGCCTTGAGGCGGTTCAGCCGAGATCGGGTGCGATCCAGCGACCCTCCGGGCGGAGCACCGGGATGACGCGCACCACGATGGTGGGGTCGCCGGACGGCAGCGGTCCGTCGATGCCGATTTCGCCCGATGCGTCATCGCGCACGACGTCGATGCCCGCCGCCGCGACGGCGTCGAGGTCGAGTTCGACGACGAGCAATTGCAGCCTCAGATCGGAATAGCGCGTGTCGAGCACCTGCTGGATGCCGTCGGCCGTGGTCGTACGGATCGGCTGGCCCAGGCCCACGAGCACGCCGCGGGTCGCCGCCTCATAGGAGCCGAACGGAACGCTCGCCTCCCAGTCGTCGGCGATCGCCACATGAAACGCGCGGGACTGCGGAACCTCGCTCACTCTTCGACGGTAGCACCGCGGGTTCGCGGCGGTCAGGGCCATTCGGGTGACCGTGGTCGCCCTTCCGCGCGCCGGTCACCAGTCGGAGCCGCCACCGGATCCGGAGTCGAAGCCCCCGCCGCCGTAGTCGCTGCCGCCGCCGGAGTCCCAGCCGCCGCCTCCGCCGGAGTCCCAGCCGCCACCCGAGTCCCACCCGCCGCCGGAGTCGTAGCCCGAATCCGAGCCGCCGCCTCCGGAGCCGCTGAACCGGAAGCCGTTCGTCGCGAGGATCCAGATGAGGACGATCACGATGATCACGAACGGCAGGTAGCGCAGAGGCGACTTGGGCTCCTGCTGTTGCGGCCTCCCGTACGCGGAGCGCCAGGAGCTGGTGCTGCGTCGGCTGTCGGCGCTCGAGCCGCCGCCGGAGGCACGCGATGCCGTCCGCACGGCACCCATCGCCTTGTTGTCGAGGTACTTCTCGACGAGGCCATCCGCCCCGGCGATGAGGCCGCTCACGAGATCGCCGGCCTTCAGGTGCGGCACCGTCGTGGTCTTGACGACCCCGTCGATGTCGTCACCGTTCAGATACGTCGAGATGCCGTTGCCGGCCTGCACCTGGATGCGGCGTGGCTGGCGCACGAGCAGGATGTAGATCCCGTTGTCTTTCGCCTCGTCGCCGACGCCCAGCTCCTGGGCCCGTTTGCGGGCGTAGTACTCGACGTTCTCGGTGATGGTATTGACGGTCTCGACGACCACGACGACGTCGTGCTTCTTGCCGAGCCCGCGCAGGTGCGCCCCGACCGCCTGCTGCTGGTCGAAGGTGAGCATGTCGGCGGTGTCGACGACGTTGTCGTTCGCCTGGCGCACCTCGACCGAGTCGACGACGATCATGGCGGGATCGTCGGCACGGAACGTCGACCGGCAGAAGTCGCAGTGCCAGAGCCCGTTGGTGTCCTGCTCGAGCTGGGTCGAACCGCAGTTCACGCACCTCTGTGGCGCCAGTGCCGGATCGTGTCCGTCGTCGACGGGATCCGGATGCTCAGCCGCGTCGTCGGGCTCGTCCGGCGTAGCCGGGTTCTCGTCGGGCGTCACGAGGGCAGGCTACCGGCTCAGAAGTCGTCCTCGTCGTCCTCGCCGATGTCGATGGCGCCGACATCCGCGAGGTCCTCGATCCACAAGCTCTCGTCGGCGCGTAGCGTCTGCCAGGCGGCATATGCCACACCGGCGACGGCCACGACGCCCAGGCCGATGAGGATGAACGCGCCGGGCCCCGGGCCCTTCTTGGGCGGGGGCGCGAGCTTCACGACCTTGCCGCCCGAGCGGGCGGCGGAACGCACGACCTCGCGCACACGCGGATCGCGCACCGCCTCGATCACGGCGATCGCGGAACCGACGGCACCGGAGAGCGCAGGGATCACATCCCCGACGACCTTCTCCTTCACCGCGGAGCCGGCCGAGCGCGCTCCGGCGATCCCGGTCGCGACGGCGGGCTGCACGTGGTCGGTGTACACCCCTGCGACGCGCGGGGCGACTTCTTCACGCGAGAGGGCGCGGGCCTGGTGAGTGGCCTCGCGCAGCACGTGCGCGGCGTGATCCAGCGCCTCGCGTTGCTGCTCCCAGAGCTCGTCGGCCGATCGCTTGAGCTTCTTCAGCTCCTTCTGACGCTTGCGGGACAGTGCCATGACGACCTCCGTATGCGGCTCGGCGTCCTCCCATCCTGCCACGCGGCGCTTGTGAAACAATGGCCGAATGCCACTTCCCACCGCTGTCGCGACGATCCACACGACCCTCGGCGACATCAAGGTCAACCTCTTCGGCAACCACGCCCCCATCACGGTCGACAACTTCGTCGGCCTGGCCACGGGGGCCAAGGAGTGGAAGCACCCGGGCACCGGTGAGGTGTCGACGAAGCCCCTCTACGACGGTGTCATCTTCCACCGCATCATCAAGGACTTCATGCTGCAGGGCGGCGACCCACTGGGCCAGGGCATCGGCGGGCCCGGCTACCAGTTCGACGACGAGATCCACCCGGAGCTCGTCTTCGACCAGCCCTACCTGCTCGCCATGGCGAACGCCGGCATCCAGATGGGCCGTGGCACCAACGGCTCGCAGTTCTTCATCACGACCGTGCCCACGCCGTGGCTCAACCGCAAGCACACCATCTTCGGCGAGGTCGCCGACGACGAGTCCAAGCGCGTCGTCGACGCCATCGAGGCGGTGCCGACCGACGGGCGCGACAAGCCGCTCGAGGATGTCGTGATCACGGGCGTCGACGTCGAGAACCTGTGAGCTCACCCCGCTTCGGCGAGCAGATCGAGGACGACCCCTCCGTCTGCTACCGCCACCCCGATCGGCAGAGCTGGGTGCTGTGCCAGCGTTGCGGGCGCACGATCTGCCCGGAGTGCCAGATCCTGGCCCCGGTCGGCGTGCAGTGCCCCGACTGCGTGCGGGAGGCGGGCGGCTCGGTGCAGTGGACGCCCACGAACACCAAGCCGGTGAAGCAGCGGGCGGCCGCTCGGCGCGCCCCCGCCGCATACGGCTCGCAGCGCGAGGGTTTCAGCGGGTGGATCACCGGCCTGCTGCGCCCGGGCGGTGAGTCGCCGCCGCTCAGCTGGGTGTTCGCGGGCGTCGTCGTGGTGTTGTGGCTCGTGGGGCTGTTCACGAACAACGCCCCGTTCTGGTTCCTGGCCGGGATCCCGGATGTCGCCTGGCAGCTCTGGCGCTTCGTCACCTTCGCCTTCGTCTACCCGGCCTCGGCGTCGCTGACGAGCATCCTGCTGCTTGCGCTCAGCCTCTTCTTCTGGCTGCTGTTCGCGCCCTCGGTGGAGCGCAACTTCGGACGCACGCGCTTTCTGACGGTCTTCATCGCGGCATCCGTGTTCGGTGCGTCCGCGCAGCTGATCTTCGGCGGCATCGCCGTCGGCCTCGGTGCGGGACTGTTCGGACTGCTGGGCTCGTACGCGGTGTTGATGTGGTCGTACCCGCCGGCGCGCACGCAGATCCTCATCGTGCTGGCGATCAACCTCGCGATCAACCTCGCGCTCGGTGGTGGGTCACTGCCGCTCATCATCGGCGGACTACTGGCCGGCGCGGGAGCGACCTACCTGCTGCAGTTCTACGCGGAGCGACCGCGGTCGAAGGCGTCCACGCCGTATCTCATCATCGGCGGCGCCGTCGTGGCGCTCGCCGCAATCGCGGTGGTCACGAACGCGAGCCTGTTCGCGTAGCTTCGCTCAGGGTTCTGTCCACAGCCTCGTCCACAGTGTGGACAGAATCACAGCTGTGTAATTCCTGCCGGCGCGAGCAGCCGGTCAGCGCCACCGGGTGGTCATGAGGAAGCCGATGAACATGATCCCGAAGCCGACGAGGATGTTGCCGGCGCCGAGCGGCGGGATGGGCCAGGAGTTCTGGCTCACGTAGTACACGATGATCCAGGCGAGACCGACGAGCATGAAGCCGAACATGACCGGCTTGAACCACACCGGGTTCGGAGCATCTTCGCTCTTCGCGGTCTCCGGCGCGGCCGGCTTGGTACGGGTCTTGGGACGGGCCATGCCCAGAATCATAGCCTCACGGCCCGGGAGGCCCCGAGCGGACCCCCTGCTCGCGCCGCCTACAATCAGTGCATGAGCGTCGGGCCCGAGACCGCGTCGCCCGTCCCCGTCGATCGCGGGGGTCGGCGTGCGCGTCGCGACGCCGAGCGTCGCCGGATGCGGAAGGGTCGCCGCATCTCGATCGTGGGAGCGCTGGGCGAGCTGCTCATCACGGCCGGTGTGCTCGTGCTGCTCTTCATCGGCTGGCAGCTCTGGTTCACCGAGTTGACGGTCGGTCACGAGCTCAAGAACGAGGCCGCGCAGCAGAACCAGGAATGGAATGAGCAGGCAGCGGCGGCTCCGACCCCCAGCCCGACTCCGAGCGACGACCCCACCGAACCCGTCGAACCCGCCGACCCCGTGGCGCAGGACCCGCCTGTCGAGACCGCCCCAGCGGAGTCGAAGCGGCTCGGCATGCTCATCGTGCCGCGGTGGGGGGCCGATTACTACCGCACGATCGCCGAGGGCATCGGCGTGAGCGACGTGCTCAACAAGGGCAAGCTCGGGCACTACCCATCCACCGCGATGCCCGGTGCAGTCGGCAACTTCGCGATCGCCGCGCACCGCATGGGGCACGGCGGGTCGCTGCACCACATCAACGAGCTGCAGCTGGGCGATCACATCTACGTCGAGACGGCATCCGGTTGGTACGAGTACGAGTTCCGCAACCTGGAGTTCGTGCACCCCACCGGCGTCGGCGTGCTCGACCCGGTGCCGCAGTCGCCCGAGACCCCCGCGACCGAGCGCTACATCACCCTCACGAGCTGCAACCCGCAGTACACCTCGAACGAGCGCATCATCGCCTACGGGGTGTTCATGCAGTTCTTCCCGCGGGATGCGAACGCGGCGAACTTCGGGGCCCCGGATGAGATCGCGGCGACCGTGGGAGGTGCGGCCTGATGTACGGCGCGTTGTGGCGGATCCTGCCGGGTCCCTGGTGGGTGCGGGCCCTCATCCTGCTCGTCCTGCTCGTCGCCGTGCTCGCGGCGCTCGCCTTCTGGGTGTTCCCGCTCGTGCAGACCTTCATCACCACGCCGGAAGTGACGGTGGACCAATGACCCGCGTGCTCGTCGTCGACAACTACGACAGCTTCGTCTACACGCTGAACGGCTACCTCCTGCAACTGGGCGCCGAGACCGAGGTGGTGCGCAACGACGCCTTCGATGCCGCGGACGCGGCCGCACGCATCGCCGACTACGACGCCGTGCTGCTCTCCCCCGGTCCCGGCACGCCCGCGGATGCCGGGGTGTCCATCCCGGTCGTGCGTGCCGCGCTCGAGGCGGGGTCGCCGTTGCTCGGCGTGTGCCTCGGCCATCAGGCGATCGCCGAGGCGCTCGGTGCAACGGTCACGCATGCCGACGAGCTCATGCACGGCAAGACCTCGCTCATCGAGCACGACGAATCCGCGTTCTTCGAGGGCGTTCCCCAGCCGTTCCGCGCCACTCGCTACCACTCGCTCGCCGTCATCGACGGCACCGTGCCCGACGAGCTCGAGGTCACGGCCCGCACCGATGGGGGTGTCATCATGGCGCTGCGGCACCGCGAGGCGCCCGTGCTGGGCGTGCAGTTCCACCCCGAGTCGGTGCTAACCGAGGGCGGCTATCGGATGCTGGGCAACTGGCTCGCGTCGAGCGGACTCCCCGAGGCGGCCGAGCGCGCGGTCACGTTGAGCCCGCTCGTGAAGCTCAGCTGAGCGATCAGGCGCCGCCGCAGTAGGTGACGGTGATCGTCGAGCGCTGAGCCATCTCGCCCTTGCCGGACTGGCTCTTGACGTTGCCCCCTGTGCAGTTGCGGTCGACGACCGACTTCACCGTGAGCTGGAGCGCCTGAAGCTGCCCCTGGGCGGAACTGATCGGCTGGCCGACGACGTCCGGAACCTCGACCATGCCGTTCGAGACGATGAGGTTGATGGTGCTTCCCGCAGGCACCTTCTGGGCGCCGGTTCGCTGGGTGGTCTCGTCGTCGATCGTGATGGCGAGCACCTGACCGGCGGGCACGTTCGGCGAGTTCTGCTGCTTGCTCGTGCCGTAACTGAGCCCGGCGTCGGTGATCTTGGTGACGGCATCCGCCTCGGCCAAGAACATCAGCGAAGGCAGATCGACAGAGGGCGGCCCGGTCGACACGATCACGTCGATCGCCTCGCCCTTGTTGACGCGCGCGCCCGGGCGGATGCTCGTTGCGATGATGACCCCGGCGGTGACATCGGCGTCGGCCCTGTCGACGCGCTTCGGGGTGAGCCCGGCCTCCGTGAGCTGCTCGATGCCGGCCTCGGCGGTCTTGCCCGCGACATCGGGCACCGTGATCGCGAGATCGGGCGCGATGGCCGTCGGCGAGAGGCTGAAGACCCACACCATGGCGGCGACGATGATGACGGCCATCACGGCGATGCCTCCCCAGATCCAGGCCACCGGGGGGCGGCTCTGGGTGCGGGTGGGGCGGTTATCGTCGTTCGCGAGGCGGCGCAGGGTCGCCTCGGATGCCGCAGTCGAGTTGGGGTTGACGCCGAAGAGCGTCGCGTTGAAGTCGTCGCCGGCGGGTGCACGATCGGGCACCTTGCCGCCTGCCGCGACCTCGAGATCGGCCTTGAACTCGGCGGCGGTCTGGAAGCGGTCGAAGCGGTCCTTGGCGAGGGCGTGCATGACGACGGCGCTCATGGCGGGAGACACCGAGGGATTCACCGCGTTCGGCGGTGTCGGCATCTCGCTCACGTGCTGGTAGGCGACGGCGACCGGCCCGTCGCCGCGGAACGGCGCACGGCCGGTGAGCAACTCGTAGAGCACGACGCCCGTGGAGTACAGGTCGGTGCGGGCGTCGACGCTCTCGCCGCGTGCCTGTTCGGGCGAGAAATAGCTCGCCGTGCCGAGCACGGCGCTCGTCTGAGCGACGTTGGCCGACGACTCGGAGATCGCGCGGGCGATGCCGAAGTCCATGACCTTGACCTGCCCGTTGGGCGTGATCATCACGTTGCCGGGCTTGATGTCGCGGTGCACGACACCCGCCCGATGCGAGTACTCGAGCGCCGTGAGGATGCCGGAGGTGATGCGCGCGGCCTCGTCGGCGGGAACCGGCCCCGTGCGGATGAGGTCGGAGAGCAGTTTGCCCTCGATGCGCTCCATGACGATGAACGGAAGCTGCACGTCGTGGCCATCCGGACCGCGGACCGTCTCCTCGCCCGCGTCGAAGACACGCACGATGGTGGGGTGCGCCATCCGGGCGGCGGCCTGCGCCTCCTGACGGAAGCGCGTACGGAAGGCCGGGTCGGTCGCGAGGGTGGGCCGCAGGAGCTTGATCGCGACGCGGCGGTTGAGGCGTGTGTCGAGGCCCTCATGCACCTCGGCCATTCCGCCTCTGCCCAGCAGCTTGCCGATCTCGTAGCGACCGGCGAGCGTGCGCACGCTCTCGGTCACTGCGTCACTCACGCGGTCAGTCTAGCCGGGGCCAGCTGAACGCGAATCCTCCCCGAGATGTACTGCTCAAGGGTTGACCGTGATATCGGCCGTCGGGGAGCTCGGCGAGGTGAGCCCGCCCGCGCACTTGGCGACGAACGAGGCCGTGGCCGTGGTGCCCGGGTTCTTGAGCGTGATCGTGAGCGACGTGGCGCTCGCGGGCAGCTCGAGGCTGCCGCCGACAGGATCTGCGTTCTGCAGGGTGAAGGTGTAGCCCTGCAGATCGAAGCCCGCGGGGCATCCGGAGTAGCTGAACGCGAGATCGACGCCGTCGCCGGCATCGCCCGAGGTCGAGCTCGGCGTGGGAGCCGTGGGCGTCGGCGGAGCCGCGGGCGCACGGTAGACGGCGAGCGTGATCGTCTGGTCGCGACGCACGTTGCCGACCGGGCTGATGCGTTGCACCGTACCGATCTTCGCGGGAGCGTCGGCGACCGGCCCGTCGACCGTGTCGATCTGGAAGCCGGCGTCGAGGGCGTTGAGCTTCGCGATGGCGTCGTCGACGGGGAGCCCGACGTAATCGGCCGAGTCGATGCGCACCGTGTCGCTCGTCGGAGACGAACTCGGGGTGCTCGGCGAGGAGGACGGCGTCTTGGGCGGAGGACTCGTCGGCTGCTCCTTGCCGTCGTTCGGCTGCACCGCGATCACGATGATGATCGCGACGAGCGCGACGGCGAGCAACGAGACGATGGCGATGAGCGGCCACATCCACGGGCTGCGGCGTCGCGTCTCGGGGATGGGCGTGGTCGTCGAACCCGGTGCGGCCGACGGCATCACCCGGGTCGCAGCGGTCGAGGCCGACTGGAGTGCGACGGCACCCGCCGCGACGCCGGGAACCGCCGCTGCGGCTCCCGCGACGTCGCCGCGCCGCAAGGCCTGCGCCGCGCGTGCGAGGTGGGCTGCCGTTGCGGGACGGTCCTCCGGCCGCTTCGCGATGCACGAGTACACGAGATTGCGCACGGGCTCCGACACGGTGACCGGAAGGTCCGGCGGGGCCTCGTTGATCTGCGCCATCGCGATCGCCACCTGAGACTCACCCGTGAAGGGGCGGCGGCCGGCGAGGGCCTCATAGGCCACGATGCCGAGGGAGTAGATGTCGGTCGACGGGGAGGCTGGATGTCCGCTCGCCTGCTCCGGCGAGAGGTACTGCACCGTGCCCATCACCTGACCGGTGGCGGTCAGCGGCACCTGGTCCGCGATCCGGGCGATGCCGAAGTCGGTGATCTTGACGCGACCGTCGGGCGTGATGAGCAGGTTGCCCGGCTTGATGTCGCGGTGCACGAGCCCGGCCGAATGGGCCGCCTGCAGCGCGGATGCCGTCTGAGCGACGATGTCGAGCACGCGGTCGGTCGAGAGCACCTTCTCGCGCTCGAGCACGGTGGACAGCGCCTCGCCGGGAACGAGCTCCATGACGAGGTAGGCCGAGCCGTCCTCCTCGCCGTAGTCGAAGACGTTGGCGATGCCCTCGTGGTTGACGAGGGCCGCGTGGCGCGCCTCGGCCCGGAACCTCTCGAGGAAGCCCGGATCGCCGAGGTATTCGTCCTTGAGGATCTTGATGGCGACGGTGCGACCGATCACGAGATCGGTTGCCTGCCACACCTCCCCCATGCCGCCGATCGCGATCCGGCTCGACAGCTGGTATCGCCCACCGAAGGTGAGGCCGCTCGTGGGTCTCATCTGTTCAGCACCGCCTCTATGACCTTTTTCGCGAGTGGACCGGCTGTTCCATTGCCGGATCCGGATTGTCCCTTACCTGCTCCGTCCTCCAGCAGCACCGCGACCGCGACCTGCGGGTTGGTGGCGGGAGCGAAGCCGGTGTACCAGAGGGTGTAGGGGTCGTTCTTGCCGTTCTGCGCTGTGCCCGACTTGCCCGCGACGTCGACTCCATCGATTCTGGCACCGTTGGCCACGCCGCTCGCCACATTGGCGACCATCAGCTGGGTCATCGTCGCGGCCACCTCGGCGCTGATCGCGCGCCCGTACACGGTCGGCTCGAAGGCTTGCAGCACCGAGAGGTCGGGGGCCGTCACGCTCTCGACGAGGTTCGGCGTCATCACCTCACCGCCGTTGGCGATCGCCGCCGACACCATCGCGATCTGCAGCGGCGTCGCGCGGTCGTTGCCCTGCCCGAACGACTGCAGCATGAGCTGGGCCTCGCTCTCGGGCTTCGGGAAGACGCTCGGCGTGACCGGCATCGGCACCGTCAGCTCGGGATCCTCGAAGCCGAAGGCGACCGCCTGGTCGTGGATCGCGTCGTAGCCGAGTTCCGAGCCGAGGTTCGCGAACGGGATGTTGCACGAGAGCCGCAGGGCCGTCGCGAGACTCGTGGTCTCGCCGCCGCCGCACGCGCTACCGCCGGAGTTGGTGATCGTGGTGCTCGTGCCGGGCAGCACGAACGAGGGCGGGTTGGGCAGCTGGCTGTCGGGGGTGTAGCCGTTCGAGAGCGCCGCGGAGGTCATGACGAGCTTGAAGGTCGACCCGGGAGGGTTCAGGTCGCCCGCGATGCTGCGGTTGATGAGGGGGTCGCCCGGATCGGCGAGCAGCTGCTCGTAGTTCTGAACGACGACCGACTGATCGTGGCCCGCGAGCAGGTTCGGGTCGAACGACGGCTTCGACACCATCGCCAGGATGCGACCCGTCGAGGGTTCGATCGCGACGATCGAGCCCGTCAGGTCGCCGAGCGCATCCCAGGCCGCCTGCTGCACGACGGGGTCGATCGTGGTGAGCACGGTCGCGCCGCGCGGGGTCTGGCCGGTGAGGATCTGGTTGAGGCGGTCGAGGAACTGCTCGTTGGCGCGGCCGCTCAGATAGTTGTTGAGCGCACCCTCGAGGCCGGTGTTCTCGCCGTGCAGCGTGAAGTAGCCCGTGACCGGCGCGTACAGCTCACCCTCGGGGTAGACGCGCTGGAAGCGGTACTGGTCGTTCGAGGGCGTCGACTGCGCGATGACCGTATCGCCCGCGAGGATCTGGCCGCGCTCGACCGAGAAGCTCGCGTACAGCGTGCGGGTGTTGCGCGAGTCGGCCTGGAGCTGCTCCTGCTGCACGACCTGGATGATCGTCGCCGACGTGCACAGGGCGAGGAACATGGCGAGGATCAGCACGCTCACGCGGCGGAGTTCCTTGTTCACGCAGCACCACCTCCCTCGACGACCGCGTGCGGCTGCTGGCGCACCGCATCCGACAACCGCAGCAGCAGCGCGACGATGAGCCAGTTGGCCACGAGCGAGGAACCGCCCGCGGCCAGGAACGGCGTCGTGAGGCCGGTGAGCGGGATGATGCGCGTGACGCCGCCGATGACGATGAACACCTGCAGTCCCACGGTGAACGAGAGGCCGACCGCGAGCAGGCGACCGAAGTCATCCTGACCGGCGATGCCGATGCGGAAGCCGCGCGCCACGAAGATCAAGTAGAGGCTCAGGATGGCGAACAGGCCGATGAGGCCGAGCTCCTCGCCGAGGCTCGCGATGATGTAGTCGCTCTCGGCGAGCGGCACGAGATCGGGGCGCCCCTGCCCGAGACCCGTGCCGACGAGTCCGCCGTCGGCGAGGCCGAAGATGCCCTGCACGAGCTGGTAGCTGCCGCCGTCGCGCTCGTACACCGCGGGGTTGAAGGCGTCGAGCCAGTTCTCGAAGCGGCCGGCGACGTACGGCAGCACGCGGGTGGCGGCCCAGCCGCCCGCCGCGAAGAGCGCGAGCCCGATCAGGATCCAGCTGCCGCGCCCGGTGGCCACGTAGAGCATCACGAGGAAGAGGCCGAAGTACAGCAGTGCCGTTCCGAGGTCGCGCTGGATCACGATGACGCCCATCGAGAGGATCCAGACCACCAGGATCGGGCCGAGGTCACGCGCTCGCGGCAGACGCAGTCCGAGGAAGGAGCGGCCCACGAGCGAGAGCGAGTCGCGCGCGGTGACGAGGTACCCCGCGAAGAAGATCGCGAGCAGGATCTTCGCGAACTCGCCCGGCTGGAACGAGAAGATGCCGATCTGCACCCACACATCCGCGTTGGCGCCCGTCTCGCCGATCACCGGCACGACGGGCAGCAGCAGCAGCACGATGCCGATGAACATCGCGAGGTAGCGGTAGCGCTGCAGAACGCGGTGGTTGCGCACGAGCAGCAGCCCGCCGATCGCGAAGACGAGCGCGATGGCCGCCCAGGCGATCTGTCGCACGCCGTACGCCGCCCAGCCCGTGTAGCCCTCGGCGATGTCGAGCCGGTGGATCATCGCGATTCCGAGCCCCGTGAGCAGCGTCGCGATCGGCACCACGAACGGGTCGCCCTCCGGTGCCACGATCCGCTCCACGAGGTGCAGCACGAGCACGAGAACGGCGGGGCCGGCCACGAGCGCGAACATACCCGGGTCGATCTGGCCCGCAGCCCCCAGCTCCACGAGGGCGAGCGCGCCCGCCGCGATCCCCAGCGCCACCAGGAGCAGCAGCAGCTCGAGGTTGCGCAGCCGCGCGGGCGTGCGCAGCCGGATGCGGATGGTCGTCGTGATCGGCGCGGATGCCGCGGCACCTGAGCCCATCGTGTTTGGTGGGGCGCTCATGTCAGTCCCCCGCCGATGCCGCGAGCCTGTCGACGATCTGGTGTGCGTTGCGCAGGCTGTCGGCGCTGATGGTGGCCTCGACGGCGTCTCGCTGCAGCAGCGGCAGCTCGTCGATCGAGATCGAGGTGGTCTGGTAGACGTGCGAGAGCGAGATCGGCCCGATCGACTGCTGCACGCCCTGGAAGATCGCCACGTTGCCGTCGCTCACGCCGACGAAGTAGTGCATCTGGGTCCAGCGGTAGCCGAGCCAGCCGGCGAGAACGATCGCCGCCGCCGCGAGGCCCACGCCCACGCCCCAGAGGATGCGCCGGCGGATGGCGCGGCGCCGGTCCTCTTCGATGAGCTCGTCGAGGTAGCCCTCGCTCTCGGGCTCGAAGTGGGCGTCGTCGGGCGGCGCGGGCTTGAGCGGGTGCAGCAGGAGGGTGGGGAGCCGGATCGGCTTGCGCACCTCCTCCTCCTCGGCACCGAAGGTCAGCGGATGCGCCGCCGAGCCGACGAAGGTCGGCGCCGCCCCCGACGCACCCTCCGAGTCGTCGATGTCGACGAGCAGCACCGTGACGTTGTCGGGCGCGCCGTGGTCGAGGCTCTCTTTGACGAGGCGGTCGGCGGCACCCTGGGCGGTGCGGATGGTGCCGAGCACCTGGGCCATCTTGTCTTCGGAGACGTACCCCGACAGACCATCGGAGCACAGCATCCAGCGGTCGCCGGGGCGGGTGTCGAAGACGGCGGTGTCGATCTCGGGCGACGCGTCGACGTCGCCCAGCACGCGCATGAGCACCGCACGCCGGGGATGCACGGCCGCCTCTTCCGGCGTGATGCGGCCCGATTCGACGAGTCGCTGTACGAAGGTGTGGTCGGTGGTCATCTGGGTGAGCTCGCCGCCTCGGAAGCGGTACACGCGCGAGTCGCCGATGTGGGCGAGGGCGAGCTTGTCGCCGACCCGGGCGAGGGCCGACACGGTCGTGCCCATGCCGGTGAGCTCGTTGTGGTCGAAGACGGTCTCGGCGAGCAGGCCGTTGGCCGAGATGAGCGCCTCGTGCAGCGCCTGCACCGCATCCTCGGGGGTCGGATACGGCTGGTCGGCTTCGGCGATGCGCTGCGCCGCGATGTGGCTGGCGACGTCGCCCCCGGCGTGCCCGCCCATGCCGTCGGCGACCACGTAGAGGTGGCGTCCGAGATAGCCGGAGTCCTGGTTGCTCGCTCGGATCTTGCCGACGTGCGAGACCGCGGCTGTCGTGGGGATCGTCGCCACGCGCTACCGCCGCAATTCGAAGCTCGTCGTGCCGATGGTCACGGTGGAACCGAGCGGCACGGGGGTGGGCAGGGTCACGCGCGATCCGTCGAGGAAGGTGCCGTTGGTGGAGTCGAGATCCTGGATCACCCACTCGTCGTTCCACAGCATCAGGCGCGCGTGGTGGGTGGATGTGTAGTCGTCGCGGATCACGAGGCCCGATTCGCTCGAGCGTCCGATGGTGAGCTGCTCGGTGGGCAGCTCGATCTCCATGCCCTCCTTCGGGCCCGAGGTGATGACGAGACGGCGAGGTGTGGTTCCGCTGGCGTGCGGCTGGGAGCGCAGCGGTTCGGTGACCGCGACCGGGGCGGGCAGCGGGGCGGGCGCGGGCAGCGGCGACGCCGGGAAGGTGTCGGATGCCGCCTGCTGCGGCAGCTTGCGGGCCCGGTTGCCGAAGAGGTCGGAGCGCAGCGCGTAGACGATCATGAACACGAACGCCCACATGAGGATCAGGAAGCCGATCCGCAGGACGAGCAGCGTGAGTTCACTCATCGTGCGTATCCCCCGTCGCCTCGGGTGAGTTCGGCGGCCTGTGCGAGCACGCGGAACACGATACGGGTGCGGCCGATCTCGATCACCGAGTCGGGTTGCAGCACAGCCTGCGTGACGGGCTGCCCGTTGAGCTTGGAGCCGTTCGTCGAGCCGAGGTCGTTCACCTGACCGCGTGTGCCGTCCCACAGGATCTCGACGTGCTTGCGCGAGGTGCCGGTGTCGTCGAGGGTGATGTCGGCATCCGAGCCCCGCCCGATCACGGTGCGGCCCTTCTTCAGCGGGTAGCGCTTGCCGCCGATGTCGAGCACCGGGGCCCACACCACCTCGCCCTTGACGTTCTCAGAGTCGATGCGCACGACGCCGGCCGAGAGACGCTCGTCGCGCTCGAGCTTGATGTCGATGCCGCCGGCGAAGCTGTAGCGCTGGGCGGTGGCGTGCTGCTGCACGAGCTGGGTGAACTCGTCGACGAGCGCGGGGCCGAGCCCCGTCATCCGCTCGTAGTCGGACGGCGACAGACGCACGACGAAACGGTTCGGCGCGAGGATGCGGTCGCGCGAGACGACGGCCGCCTTCGTGTCGAGTTCGCGGCGCAGCGCCGCGGTGACCTCGAGAGGCTGCAGACCGCTCTTGAAGGTCTTGGCGAACGCGCCGTTCACGACGCGCTCCAAGCCCTTCTCGAATTCGTCGAGAATCCCCAAGGGTCTCCTCTCGGCGGCGCTCATGCGCCTTCCGGCTCTCTCGGACTCTCCGATGGTAGTCGGCTCGCCGGGGTGCCGGGTCAGCCGCGGGGTCCGGTCGTGTCGTACGCGAGGTGGATTCAGTGCTCGGCGGGGTCTCGCTGCGTGCCGGTGGTGAGCGGATGCGAGGTGCGGACATGGTAGTCTCGCTAGGCTGATCCGCTCTGGCGGGTCGCATGCGCGAGTGGCGGAATTGGCAGACGCGCTGGCTTCAGGTGCCAGTACTCGCAAGGGTGTGGGGGTTCAAGTCCCCCCTCGCGCACAACGAGGACGAGCCTGCAAGGACGGGCCTGCGTCGCGCGCGGGCGCGTCGTGGTCTTCCACAGTGGCGTGTTCGCGCCAATCGTCTGATTCGCTGCGTCGGGTTGGTCATGATGGCCCCGTGCATGCCCTGCGTGCGCACCCGACTCGACGACCCCCAGGGGGACAGATGGCGCACAGCCGCATCCACACGCGTTCGACAGCCGGACTCGCCGCGGTCGCCGTGGCCCTCGGCGCGCTCGCAGCGGCTGCGGGCGCACCCGCCCCTGCTTGGGCCGCCGCGCACGAGGTGGTCGACACGATCTCGGTCGGCGACTTCCCGTTCGCGCTCGCGGTATCGCCCGACGGCGGCACGCTCTATGTCGCCAACGCGGGCGACGACACCGTGGCGGCGATCGACACGGCCACCGGCACGATGGGGCCGACGGTCGCGGTCGGCTCGTTCCCGGCGTCGCTCGCCCTCGCCCGCGACGGCTCTCGTCTCTACGTGGCGAACATGTGGAGCGACGACGTGAGCGTGATCGACACGGCATCGAACGCGGTCTCCGCGACGGTCCCCGTCGGCGCGTCGGCCTTCGTGTTCCCCTACTCGGTGGTCGTCTCGCCGGATGGCTCCGTCGTCTACGTAGCCAACTACGACGAGGGCACCGTCTCGCTCATCGACACGGTGAGCAACACCGAGACGACGAGGATCACCGTGGGCAGCATCCCGATCTCGGCGGCCATCGCTGCCGACGGTGCCCGGCTGTACGTGGTGAACAGCGGTGACGCGACGGTCTCGGTGATCGACACCGCGAGCGTCGCGGCCATCGCGACGGTGCCGGTGAGCGGCGATCCGAACGCGGTCGCTGTGTCGCCGGACGGTGCGACCATCTACCTCACGTGCGACGACGGCACGATCGCCGTGATCGACGCCGCCACGAACGCGATCACGGCGACGGCAGCCGTCGGGAGCCTCCCGATCGCGATCGCGGTATCGCCCGACGGCACGCAACTCTTCGCCGTCGACGGAGACGACGAGGCGCTCCTGGTCGTCGACGCGGCGACCCTCTCGGTCACGGCGACCGTGGACGTGGGCCTCTCGCCGCTCGCAGTGGCGGTGTCGCCCGACGGATCGACCGTGTACGTCGCGAACGCCGACAGCGACTCGATCTCGGTGCTCCGCCTGGGTTCGCGCGCCCCGGTGGGCGACCCCGCGGCGCTCGCGGCGACCGGTGTCGACGGTGTCGCGGCCGCTGCCAGCCTCGCCCTGCTCGCGGCCGGCGTGCTCGCGATCGTGGTGCACCGCGTTGCAGGTGCCCCCTTGCAGCGGGGGCGCATGTCGCGTCGGTGATGCCGACGGGCGCGGGTGCTAGCCGACTCGGGCAGTGCCCCAGAGCGTCGACGGGCCATCCTGATCGCGGGATTGCGGCACCTTCCAGGGATTGGCATCCTGCAGGGGCGCGGGGAGGAAGCGCTCCGGCACGTCCTGGTAGGCGACCGCACGCAGGAACCTGTCGATCGCCGCGGTGCCGACGGCGGTGCCGCCATCGTTGGTGGTAGCAGGCCACGGGCCGCCGTGCTGTTGAGCAGCTGTGACCGCCACGCCGGTCGGCCATCCGCCGAACAGCACGCGACCCGCGTGGGCGGCGCCCCAGGTGAGGAGGTCCTGCACCGTCGTGGCATCATCCGTCTCGCTGCTGTGCACGGTGCACGTGAGATTGCCGGGGAAGAGCGAGCCGGCGACCTCGAGCGCGTCCGCAGGCTGCTGGTACTCGACGAGCACGGTGGTCGGCCCGAACGTCTCCTCGGCGAGCTCGGGATGGGCAGCGAGGTGGGCGACGCTCGTGCGCAGCACGCTCGGCGTGGCCCAGATGTGCTCGCCATCCTGGCGCTCGCTCCCGTCGACCACGACGGCGACGCCCGAGTCTGTGCGCGAGGTGGCGAGGGCATCACGGTAGGCGCTGGAGATCGACGGGGTCAGGAGGCGGTGCTCGGCCGCACCCGCGAATGCGTCGCGCACCGCGTCATCCCACTCGGCGCCCGCCGGCACGAAGACGAACCCCGGCTTGGTGCAGAGCTGGCCGGCCGAACCAGAGACGCTGAGCGCGAGCCCCGCGGCCAGCCCCGTCGCATCCGCAGCGATGGCCCCGGGGAGGACGAACGTCGGGTTGACGCTCCCCAGTTCGCCGAAGAAAGGGATGGGCGCCGGGCGAGCCGCGGCGATGTCGGCGAGCTTGCGGCCGACATGGGTCGAGCCGGTGAAGGCTGCGGCGCGGATGCGGGGATTCCGCAGCATCGCCACACCGTTCTCCTGGCCGCTGATGGCCTGGATGAGCCCGGGGGGCGCTCCCGCCGCGTCGAAGGCGGCCGAGACGACCTCCGTCGTACGCTCGCCCAGACGGGGATGGCCGGAATGCAGTTTGACGATCACCGGACACCCCGCCGCGATCGCGCTGACCGTGTCGCCGCCGAACACCGAGAAGGCGAACGGGAAGTTGCTCGCGGCGAAGTTAAGTACAGGGCCGAGCGGAACGCGATAGCGACGCAGCTCCGGGCGGACGCCGAGCACGAACTCCGTGTCGCGGCTGTCGATGCGCACGTCGAGGAACGCAGCGCGCTGCACCACATCGGCGAAGAGTCGCGCCTGAACGATGGTGCGGGTGAGTTCTCCGCCCAGCCGGGCGTCGGAGAGCCCCGTCTCCTCGCGCGCGATCTCGATGAGATCGGCGCGCGCGGCATCGAGGGCGTCCGCGGCCGCGAGCAGCGCGGAGGCCCGCTCGGTCGGGGAGACCGCGGACCACCGGCGGGCGGCCTCTTCCGAGATGAGAGCGGTGGCATCGAGGGCGTCGGTCACGGGGTGCGTCCTGTCTGTTCGGCGCGATGCGCACGGCAGCGCGCGAGGTAGTCGTCGAGCAGCTCGATCTCGAACTCGGCGACGACGTCTGCGACGGTGAGCTCGGGCGATTCCGCGGTGATCAGCACGGAACCGAGCCGACCGGGATCGTGGATCGTGATCGCATCGCGGTGGTGCCGCTTCGCGGCGGCGAGCTTGGTCCAATTGCCGTCGAGATGCGCGAGTGCGTAGTCGAGATTGATCGTGCGGGTCACATCATGGAAGTAGTTGGTGCTCTCGGCGATCGTCTCACCCAGGGGCGACACGATCGCGCTCGGTGCCGGAGGCCGGATAGAGGCCGCGAGCCACGCGCGGAGGTCGTACGCCCAGTAGTTCTGCATGAGCCCGCCGTGATACTCGGAGCAGAACACGAGCAGGTCGACGCCGTGGTCGCGATACGCCTCCCGGAGCTCGCCGAAGTTGAGATCGAAGCAGATGACGGATCCCACGCGTCCGAAGTCGAGATCGACCGGCTCCGCCTCCACCCCGTACTCGAGTCCGTTCACCTCGTTCTCGTCGATGACGAGATGGTTCTTGTCGTAGTGGCCGACGACCTCGCCCCGCCGATCCAGATACTCGGTGCGGTTCCGGGCCCATCCGTCACCGAGCTGCTGAGCCGAATAGGCGATGTTGCAGGAGTTGTCGCGCGCGAGGGTGGCGAGGACGTCGCGCACACGCGTGCCGCGCTCGAGGAAGTAGTCGCGCTGCCGCTCGCTGCCGAAGCTGACGACCGAGGGCCGGTCCGCCGCCTCCGGCAGCACGATCAGGTCGGGGGCGCTCGGGAGCACCGCGTCGATGCGCTCCGACCAGTGACGGATCTCGGCCTCGACCGCCTCGTCGAGGGACACCTCCGCGCCGAGCGGAAGCGCGGGTGCGGAGACGCAACTCACGGTGACAGAACGGGCCATGGGGTCTCCTTGCTTCAGCGGGGCGGGTGCGGGTAGCGGACGGCCTCGCCGGAGACCACTTCGTCGCCTGCGAGGTAGACGGCCGCGACGTCGCCGAGGGCGACATCCTCATCCGCTCCGTCCAAGAGAACGAGGTCGGCGCGCAATCCAGGCACGATCGTGCCGACCTCGTGGTCGATGCCGAGCGCGCGCGCGGCGAGCCCGGTGGCGGCCTGCACAGCTTCGCTCGGGCTCAGGTGAAGACCGAGCTGCGCCGCCCGCAGCGTGTCGACGAACCGCCGGAACGGGGTGAACCGAACCCCGGCGTCGCTCGCCACGACGAGGGGGATACCGGCCGCTTTGAGCTCGCGCGCCCAGGCGAGGTCGTGCTCGAGGTCGCCCGTTCGCGACGAGGCGAGGGCGGCTGCGAGCTCGTCGGGGGTGAACCCCTGTGCATCCGGCAACAGGGCGCGCTGGATTCCCGCGAGCGTCAGCACGACGGTGGAACTGCCCTCACGAAGTTCGTCGACGAGCTGGGAGACGGGCGCGAGTGAGCCGTCGGACTCCCGCCAGAGGCAGTGCTCGAGGGTGTCGATCCCCGCCGCGATGCAGCGACGGATTGCTTCGGCGTTCTGCGAATGCGCCGCCACGCGCACTCCCGCGGCGTGGGCGAGCTCGACGGCCTCCCGCAGGGCGCGGAGGGTGAACTGGGGCGTCATCGGGTCGGACTCGCGCGTCATGCTCCCGCCACTCGACATGATCTTCACGACATCGGCTCCGCCGTCGAGGATGCGCGTCACGGCGTCGGTGAGGTCGTCATCCGAAGCGGCCACGTTCCCGCACCAGTTGAGGTGCCCGCTCGAGGTCGTCACGGGCGCGCCCGCGGTCAGGATGCGCGGTCCCGGGTACGTGCCGCGGGCGACGGCGTCGCGGAGCGTTCGCACCACCCAGCGTGTGTCGCCGAGATCGCGCACGGTCGTCACGCCTCCGAGGAGGCACTCGGTGAGGTTGCGCGCTCCTACGGAGGCGAGATCGGCGTCGGGTGCCTCGACGAAACGCGCACGGGTGCGCTCGTGATCGGTGTCGCACGAGAACAGGAGGTGCACATGGGCGTCGATGAAGCCCGGCGCGAGGGTCGTGCCCGTGAGCTCCCGGCTGGCCCGCCGCTCCGCGAGATCGAGGGCCGACGTCGCTCGCAGTTCGACGATCCGCCCGTCGCGGATGCCGACGGAGGTGTCGGCGAGCGGCGCCGAGCCGTCGCCCACGAGCACCGTCTCGGCGGAGAGCCACTCCGTGCGGCTCATCGGGTCGCCCCCATGATGCGCTCGAAGTTGCCTCGCCAGATGAGTTCGGCGTCGGCGCTCGTCGCGCCGCCCAGTACCGTCTCCACCGGTTCGACCGTCGCCGAGATCGGGTCCTGGCGCACGCACAGCGGCCAGTCCGACGCCCACATCAGCCGCTCGGGACCGAAGGCGTCGAGGGCGCGTTCGTAGAACGGGATGAGATCGGCATAGGGGCGGCCGGCGCGGCTGAAGAAGCTCGAGTTCGCCGTCTTGGCGAGCACGTTCGGAACATCCGCGAGCTCGAGGAAGTCGCGGAACGCCGGACCGTCTGCTCCCTCGTCGAGGTCGGGGCGGCCCATGTGGTCGACGAGCACGGTCGCCCGCGGGAACCGCCGCGCGAACCGTCCCACCTCGGCGAGTTGATCGGGTGCCGCATGGAATTCGACCGCGGCGCCGCCCTCCTCGAGGACCGCGGCGACAGCGTCGATGCGACCGTCGTCGAGCCAGGAGATGTCGCTCTCCCCCATCAAGGTGATGCGCAGTCCCACGGCACCGCGCTCGAGCACAGCCCGGGTGGTTGCGACGGCGTCGGCGGCGAGCACGTCGACGCGCGCGATCACCCGGAAGCGCGCGGGGTCGGCGGCCGCGGCGGCGAAGCTCACCTCGTTGTCCCAGCCGAGCGTTGACGGGGTGACGATCGCGGCCATGTCGATCCCGACGGCTGCGCGGTGGTCGAGGTACTGCGCGAGATTCGTGGCTCCGTGCTCGTCGACAGGGGTGATGTGCACGTGGGCGTCGTGCCTGCGGCTGGGCATGGGACGGGGATCTCCTTCGATCACTACGACGTCGCGGCGAATGGGATGCGGGGCAGGTGGCGTTCGATTCGCTCGACGGTTCGGCGGATGGCGTCGATGATCTCGACCTCGCGATCGGACGTCAGCCGCGAGACGGGCACGGAACAGCTGATCGCGTCGGTCGCGGGTCGCACGGAGTGCAGGGCGAAGCCGAAGCACCGCGTTCCAGGTGTGTTCTCCTCGTTGTCGAAGGAGTGCCCGCGCTCGCGGGTGGCTTCGAGCTCGCTCACGAGCGCATCGCGGTCGGTGATGGAGCGCTCGGTCAGACGCGGCAGCGGGGTCGTCAGGTGCTCGTCGAGGCGGTCGAGGCGTTCGGCGAGAATCGCCTTGCCCATCGCGGTGACCGAGGCAGGAAGACGTCGACCCACGCGGTTGACATCGCGGGTGTACTGCGACGACTCCTTCGTGGCGAGGTAGACCACGTCGGCGCCGTCGAGGCGGCCGTAGTGCACGGTCTCGTCGAGCTCCGCGTTGAGCTCATCCAGCCATGGCATGGCGGCGCGCAGGTACGGGTCGGAGTCGATGTACGACGTGCCGGCCATGAGCGCGCGGATGCCGATCGCATACAGCGTGCCGCTTGCGTCGCGTCGCACCCAGCCGCGATCGGCGAGCGTGCGCAGCAGCGCGTAGAGGCTGCTCCGGGGGATGCCCACGGCGTCGCCGATGTCACGCAGCCGAGCCGGCTCGTCGTCGAGCGACGCCAGGTACTCGAGCACGGCCATCGTGTGCACGGCCGACTTCACCGGTCGCACGCCATTGCCTGCGGACGTGTCATCCGTCATCGCGGCCTCCCGTTCTCGGGGTGATTGATGTGACGTGCAGTCAAGATACGCGACCGGAGCAGCGAGCGGGGTTGTCATCCGGTTGTTGCATCAGTAGCCTAACGCTACCACAACAGACATCATCTACATATGGAGACGCCTTGACGTACGAACGGCCCCCGGTCCCCCGACGAACCCCGCGCGCAGTTGCCTTCGCGACGCGGATGTCGGAGGCGATGCGGGCTCGCGTGCTGTCGTTCCCGCTCACCGCGTTCACCGACGACGGCACATCGCTCGCAGAGGCGGGCTTCCGCGCGCACCTTCGCGGCCGCATCGAGGCCGAGGCGGGCGCCGTCTTCGTGGCGTGCGGCACGGGCGAGTTCAGCGCGCTCGCCGAGGGCGAGTTCCGCCGCGTGCTCGAGGTCGCCGTCGACGAGGTGGCCGGCGCCGTGCCCGTCATCGCCGGCATCGGCTACGGGTGGGCGCAGGCGCTCCGCTTCGCGCGGATCGCCGAGGAGTGCGGCGTGGACGGAGCCCTGGTGCTGCCCCAGTACCTCGTCTCGGCGCCGCAGGACGGCATCCGCGAGCACGTCGAACGCATCGCCGGCGGCACCGAGCTGCCCTTGATCCTCTACCAGCGGGGAGTTGCGGAATTCCAGCCCGCGACCGTGCACGAGGTCTCGCAACTGCCGACGGTCGTGGGTCTGAAGGACGGCCGCAGCCACTACCCCAGCCTGCAGCTCACCACCCTCGCAGTCGACGAGGACTTCCTCTTCTTCAACGGCGCCCTCACCGCCGAACTGCAGTACCGCCCCTACGCGAGCGTCGGGGTCTCGTCGTACTCCTCCGCTGTGCATGCGTACGCACCTGAGATCTCCAACGCCTTCTTCCAAGCGACCCGCACGGGCGACCACGACATGATGGATCGCCTCCTCGTCGACTTCTTCGCGCCGCTCGTCGAGCTGCGCGACCGGGTGCGGGGGTATCCGGTCGCGCTCATCAAGGCGGGTGCGCGCCTGCGCGGCCAGAACGTCGGCTCGGTGCGCGGCCCGCTCGCCGACCCGTGCGATGCGCACGTCGAGCGCCTCGCCGAGATCACCCGCGCGGGGCTCTCGATCGTCGGAGCCGAGCTCTGATGCGCGACGACATCGCCGCCCGGCTCGAGGAGCAGGGGATCGAGCTGCTTCCCCAGCCGACGCCGCGGCATCCCTACGAGATCGGTATGCGCGTGGGCGAGGTGCTCTACCTTTCGGGCAAGACCGCGATGCGGGATGGGCAGGTCGCGTTCGCCGGGCAGCTCGAGCACGAGTCCGACGTCGATCGCGGACGCGAAGCGGCCCGCCTGTGCGCCGTGCAGCTGCTCTCCGCGCTCGAGCACCTCGTGGGGCTCGAGAACGTCGTGGCGGTTCCCAAGGTGACCGTCTTCGTCTCCTCCGCCCCGCGTTTCGTGTGGCAGCCGGAGGTGGCCAACGCCGCCTCGGACCTCTTGCGCGCGGTTCTGGGCGAGGCGGGCCGTCACGGTCGGTCTGCCGTCGGCGTCGCGGTGCTGCCGGCCGACAGCACCGTCGAGATCGAGCTCGTCGCTCACGTCTCCGAGGCGAGCCGATGAATCCCGGCGCATCGGCAGACGCCATCGCGGATGTGCGGTCGCGGCTCGCGCGGCTGCCCCGCTCGCCGCTCGCCGCCCTGCCGACGCCCCTCGACGAGTGCGCCCGGCTCGGCGCACAGCTCGGAGGAGTCCGGCTCTACGTCAAGCGTGAGGACCTCACCGGGCTCGCGTTCGGCGGCAACAAGGTGCGCCAGCACGAGTACGTGCTGGGTGCGGCGATCGCGGCCGGGGCAGACACGCTCGTGCAGGGTTCGGCATCCCAGTCCAACCACTCGCGGCAGATCGCAGCGGCGGGCGCTCGGCTCGGACTCGAGACCCACCTCATCCCGCTCCAGGACGCCCGGAGCGCCCCCATCCAAGGGAACTACCTCGTCGACCACCTGCTCGGCGCCCAGCTGCACCCCGTGGAGCTGGGAACCTCCCTCATCGCCGCGAAGGAGGAGCTGGCCGAGAGTCTGCGTGCACAGGGGAGGACGCCCTACATCGTCGGGATGGGGGCGCAGGAGGCGCTCGAGCTCGCGGCCGTCGCCTACGTCGACGCGCTGTGCGAACTCGTCGAGCAGCTCGGCCGCGCGCCGGAACACCTCTACACCACCTCCCAAGGCAGCACCCAGGCCGGACTTCTCCTCGGCTGCGAACTGCTCGGCCTGCGGACCCGCGTCGTCGGGATCGGACCGCTCGACGAGCGCCACGAGGCCTACATCGACCCCGCCGGCATCCTCGAGCTCGTGCACGGTGCCGCGGTGCACCTGGGCGTCGAGTCCCGCATCGGCCCCGCCGACATCGAGCACCGGACGGAGTTCGTCGGCCAGGCCTACGGCACTCCCTCGTCGGCCGGGCTCGAAGCGCTCCGGTTGCTCGCCTCGACCGAGGGGATCCTCCTCGACCCCGTGTACAGCTCCAAGGGGTTCTCGGGGCTGCTGCACGACATCCGCGCCGGCCGTATTCGCACGGGCGAGACCGCGGTCTTCATCCACACCGGAGGTCTCCCCGCCCTCTTCGCCTATGCCGACGAGATCCTCACCCATCCGACCACCCCCTAGGCGGCACCCCGATGTACCGCCTCACCCAAGAGAGAAAGAGAACCAGCATGAATCGCAAGGTGGCCATCACGGCCCTCACCGGCGTCATCGCCGGGTCGCTGCTTCTGTCCGGCTGTGCGCCGGGCGCGGACGATGGCGACGGAGGAACTCAGGAGTTCCGGATCATCGCGAGCGAGCCGGCGAGCGGATTCGATCCCGCGACCGCGGTCACGCAGGCTTCGCTGCGCGTCATGGAACTGCTGTACGACACCCTCGTCGACTATGACGAGGACAACAACCTGATCCCGATGATCGCCGAGGACTGGGAGATCTCCGAAGACGGCCTCAGCTACGTCTTCGACATCCGGGACAACGCGGCGTTCAGCGACGGCAGCAGCATCACGGCCGAGGACGTCGTCTACTCGCTCGACCGGGCGCGCGAAGGCGAGGCCATGTCCGCGCGGCTCGCGCCGATCGAATCCGTCGAGGCCACCGGTGACGACGAGGTCACCGTGACCCTCAGCTCCCCCAGCCGTGTGCTGCTCAACGCACTCGCGGCGACGGGCAGCGCCGCGATCCTCAAGAAGGAGGCCGTGGAGGCGGACGGCGACTACTTCCTGAAGCCCGTCGCGACCTCCGGTCCGTGGCAGCTGGAGGAGAACGTGCAGCAGAGCCACGCGACGCTGCTCGCCAACGAGCACTACTGGAACGAGGGTCTGCCGCTCTTCGACAAGATCACCTACACCTACAGCACCGACACGACGGCCATGGCGGCCGCCGTCGAGACCGGCACCGCCGACATGACGTACAACATGCGTCCGGCCGACGCCGTGCGGCTGAAGGATGCCGGAGCGATCCAGTACTTCGAGGCGCCGAGCCCCGGCATCCTCTCCTGGGGACTGGACAAGACGCGCGCGCCCTTCGACGACGAGCGCGTTCGGCAGGCCGTCGCCTACCTCGTGCCTCGTGCCGACCGCCTCGAGACCTGCTGGAACAACGTGGGTCCCGTCTCATACGGCGACCTGATCTTCGACGGCCAGGACTTCGCGTCGGCCGGTGAGCAGCGCTTCGACGTGAGCACCGACGAGGCGCTCGAGAAGGCGGGCGAGCTGCTCGCCGAAGCCGGCTGGAAGCCGGGCGCCGACGGCATCCTCGAGAAGAACGGGGAGCGCTTCTCGATCGAGGTGCCTTACGAGAACACCTGGGCGCAGGCGCGATGCAACACCGAGATGCTGCAGCAGTACGTCAAGCCGGCCGGGATCGACATCATCCCGCTCGCCTACGACAAGGCCAGCTTCTGGAGCGACGTCGCCGCCGACAAGTTCGTCATGTACCACGCGGGCAACAACTACGCGACGGTCGACGCCTACTTCGAGCAGACCTTCACATGCGAGGGCTCGGCGAACGTGCTCATCGCGAAGTGGTGCGACGAGGAGGTCGACGCCTTGATCAAGAAGGCGCTCGTGACCGAAGACCACGACGAGGTGACGAAGCTGTACCGCGAGGTGCAGGACATCATCCTCGACCAGCAGCCCACCATCACGACGGGTGCGCAGTACGCGGTGATCGGGACGTCGACCAAGCTCACGGGATACTACCCGCGGGCCGACGCCTCCAACCGCGCGCTCATGTACGCGAGCCTGAAGTAGACCCCGCCGGGGGGGGGGGGGGCCCCCCCCCCCCCCCCCCGACTCCCTCTCCGAGGCTGGAGTAGCCCGATGATCAGATACGTCGCCCATCGACTGATGACCGTCATCCCCTTGCTCTGGGCGTTGACCGTCCTGCTCTTCTTCTACGTGCACGCCGTGCCGGGCGACCCGATCGCGGGCATGCTCGGCCCCAACGGCACGCCCGAGCTCATCGAGCAGTTGCGTCGCGAGCGCGGACTCGACCGTCCGCTGTGGGAGCAGTACACGTCATGGCTGTTCGGCCTCTTTCGCGGTGACCTCGGCATCTCGCTGATCTCTGGCGCGCCCATCTCCCCCCTCGTCGTCGCGCGCATCCCTGCGACCCTGCATCTGACCGCGGCCGCGCTCATCTTCACGATCCTCATCGGCTTTCCGCTCGGCTACTACGCGGGCAAGCACAAGGGCGGCTGGCTCGACCGCATCCTGTCCCCTGCGGCGCTCATCGGCCTGTCGCTGCCGATCTTCTGGATCGGAACCCTGTTGATCCTGGTGCTCGGAACCCAGCTGCGGTGGCTGCCGACCGCCGGGTACGTGCCGCTCGCGACAGACCCTGTGCAGAGCCTGCGGCTCACCCTGATGCCCGCGCTCGTGCTCGGCCTGCACCTGTCGCCGTTCCTGGCCCGGATGGTGCGCGTCACGACCGGTGAGCTGATGCGGGAGCCGTTCGTCATCCAGGCCCGCATGAAGGGCCTCCTCCCGCGCACCATCAACAACCGCTTCGTGCTGCGCAACGCCATCCTGCCGGTGCTCGTCGTCATCGGCATGAATCTCGGCTCGCTCATCGGCGGGCAGGTCATCGTCGAGCAGCTCTTCAACTGGCCCGGAATCGGGCGACTCCTCGTCGAAGGTGCGGTGCAGCGCGACTACCTCATCGTGCAGTCGCTGATCTTCGTCGTGGCGACCATCTACATCCTGATCAACCTGGGGGTCGAGGTGCTGCAAGCCTGGCTCGACCCGAGAGTGAGGCTTGACTGATGAGCACTGCGGCACTGACCCGACCTCGCTGGGGGCGGCGCGTGGGCCCCGTGCCCACGGGAGGCGTGCGCGCCATCACCATCCGTTCTATCGCGCGGCATCCGCGTGCTCTGCTCGGACTCGTCATGACCACGCTCGTGATCGGCATCGGCATCCTCGGCACCTTCTGGACGCCTCACGACCCGCTCGCCTTCAACTCGGGCGCCCCCTTCACCGCGCCCACGTGGGACTACCCGATGGGGACGGATGTGTACGGCCGTGACATCCTGTCGCGCGTCATGGCAGGAGCCGGGGTGTCGCTGCTCGTGTCGGCGGCCGCCGTTCTCGGGGCGCTCATCGTCGGGACCGTCATCGGGGTCGCCGCGGGATTCTTCGGCGGGGTGCTCGATGCGATCCTCACGCGCGTCGTCGACATCCTGCTCGCGATCCCCGGGCTCGTGATGGCGCTCGGCATCGTGACCCTGCTCACCCCATCGGCGCAATCCGTCGCCGTCGCGCTCATCGCGGTCTACAGCTGGCAGTTCGCACGCATCGTGCGGAGTTCGGTCGTCAACGTGCGCAACCGACCCTTCGTGGAAGCCGCGCGAGGGATCGGGGCGTCGCCGTTCGGGCTCATCGCGCGCGACATCTTCCCGAGCGTGCTGCCCGTGCTGCTCGTGCAGGTGACGACGGCGTTCGCGTGGGGCATCCTCGACGAGGCGAGCATCGGCTTCCTCGGACTGGGTGTGCAGCCGCCGAACCCGTCCTGGGGTTCGCTGCTCATCGAGGGGCGCGAGTACATGTACCAGGCTCCGTGGCTGCCGGTCGGTGCCGGCGCCGTCGTCGTCGTTGCGGTGCTCGGCGTCAATCTCCTCGGCGACGGCCTCCGCGACATCGTCGATCCCCGATCCGGAGGAGTGACCTCATGACCCATGCGACGGAACCGCTCGTCACCATCCGCGACCTCTCGGTCGAGTTCCCGACCTCGCAGGGGGTCGTCCGCGCGGTCGATTCGGTCTCGTTCGAGATGCAGCCGGGTGAGATCGTGGGCCTCGTCGGCGAGTCCGCGTCGGGCAAGAGCACCCTCGGGCTCTCGCTCTTGCGGATGGTGCCCCGCCCCGGGCGGGTGTCTGCGCACGAGATCACCTTCGCGGGCGTCGACATCCAGGCCGCGAGCGAGGCGGAGATGCGACGCATCCGCGGAGCCGAGATCGCCCTCATCGTGCAGGATGCGCTCGCGACGCTCAACCCGGTGACGACCATCGGCGAGCAGGTGATGCACATCCTCCGCGACCACAAGGCACCCGGCGGCCGTGCCGAGCATCGGGCGAGGGCGCTGCGGGCTTTCGAGGAGGTGCGTCTGCCCGACCCCGAAGGCGTCATGACCAAGTACGCGCACGAGCTGAGCGGGGGCATGCAGCAGCGGGTTGCGATCGCCCAGGGCCTGCTTCTCGAGCCCCAGCTCATCGTCGCCGACGAGCCCACGACGGCACTCGACGTCACCGTGCAGGCGCAGATCCTCGAGCTGCTGCGGGGGATCTCCACCCGTCGAGGCACGAGCATGATCTTCGTCACGCACGACCTCGCCACGGTCGCCGAGATCTGCGATCGCGTTCTCGTCATGTACGCCGGTCGCATCGTCGAATCCGGCCGCGTCGACGAGGTGTTCGCCGATCCTCAGCACCCCTATACGCGCGCTCTGCTCGCGAGCCTGCTCCCGCTGGGCGGTACGCCGCCCGAGCGACTCGACGCGATCCCGGGTCAGCCCCCGCGCGTGGACGATTGGCCCACGGGATGCCGCTTCCACCCCCGCTGCCCGCGCTTCCGCATGCTCGGCGATCCCGAGATCTGCCGCACCACCGATCCGGTGCCGGACCGCTCGCTGCCGCACTGGGCGGCGTGTCATTTCGCGAATGAGGAGAAGAGCGCATGACGGTCCTCGACACCCAGCGCAGCCAGGTCGTCTTCCGCGCTGCGGGGATCGTAAAGCGCTTCGGCCGCCGGTCGCGCGCCACGGCCGCCGTGGACGGCGTCGACCTGACGGTCTATCTCGGGGAGTCGCTCGGCATCGTGGGCGAGAGCGGGTCGGGCAAGACCACGCTGGGCCGCATCCTCATGGGCTTCGAGACGGCGACAGACGGCAAGGCGCTCTTCCACGGGGAGTCGATCGCCAAGCTGCGCGGTGCGAGCCGCGCGCGCTTCCGTCGACGGGTCCAGATGGTGTTCCAGAACCCGTACGCCTCGCTCAACCCGTTGCGCACCATCGGGTCGTCGTTGAGCGACGGCTACCGGGGTTCGGGTAAGACCGCGGCCCAGCGCACCGAGGAGTTGCACCGGCTGCTCGACAAGGTGGGGCTCAACGAGTCGATCCTCGAGCGCTACCCCCATGAGTTCAGCGGTGGCCAGCGGCAGCGCATCGTGCTCGCCCGCGCGCTCACGGTCGAGCCGGAGGTGCTCGTTGCCGACGAGCCGCTGTCGGCCCTCGACGTCTCGATCCAGGCGCAGGTGCTCAACCTGCTCAACGACCTGCGGCAGTCGCTCGGGCTCACCGTCGTGATGATCACCCACGATCTTCGCGTCGTGAACTTCTTCTGCGACCGCATCGCGGTCATGTACATGGGCGCACTCGTCGAGATCGGCTCGCGCGATGAGATCATGAACCGGTCGTGGCATCCGTACACCCGCATGCTCATCAGCGCGGCCCCGCACGACACCCCGGGAGCGGTGCACGACCGCCCCTGGATCCGCAACGATCCCGACCGTTCGGTCGACGCCTCCGCCGGCTGTCGCTTCGCCGCTCGATGCTGGCTGCGTGAACAGCTCGGCAACCCCGAGAAATGCGTGACCGAGCGGCCCGAGCTCCGCCACGTCTCGGCGAGAACCCTGCCCGCCGCCGGCGTGCACGGTGCGGCGTGCCACTTCGCCGACCAGGTGCAGACGGCCGCGGGTGCGGTAGAACGATGAGCGCAGAGCTCGCGGAAACGGCGCGCGCGGCACTGGCCGAGCGCCCATCCGGCGTCTACCTCAACAATGCAGCCGAAGGGCTCCTGCTCGCGAGCGCCCGAGGGGCATGGGAGCGGTACGCCCGTGCGAAGTCCCGGGGCGCACGCGGCAGGGAGGAGTTCTCCGCGATCGAACATGATGCGCGCACCGGGTTCGCCGAGGCGATCGGAGCGGATGCAGCGGATGTCGCATTCGTCGCCTCGACCTCGCGCACCTTGGATATCGCGATCTCGGGTGTCGACTGGGTTCACGGCGACGCCCTCGTGACCCTCGAGGGCGAGTTCCCCAGCACGCTCTTCAACGCGGAGCTGCTGCGCCGCCGTGGAGTGGTGGTGCGCACGGTCGCCCCGCGCGACGGGGTGGTGCGGGAAGAGGATGTCGTCGCCGGGATCGACGAGCGTACGCGCTTGGTCGTCGTGAGCCTCGTGAGCTTCAAGTCCGGTCAGCTGCTGAGGCTCGAGCCCATCAGCCGCCGCGCACGCGAGGTCGGTGCGCTGCTCTATGTCGACGCCGTTCAGGCGGTCGGTGCTGTCGAGGTCACCGTCGAGCACGCGGATCTGCTCGGTGCCGCAACCTTCAAGTGGATGCTGGGAACCCACGGTGCGGCCGGCCTCTACGCAAGCCCGCGGGCGCGCGAGCTCATGAGGCCCGTCTACGCCGGGTACCGCAGCGTGGTCGAGCTCTTCCCGCGCTCGCCCGCGGACTTCGCCTTCCATGTCGACGCGCGCCGCTTCGAAGAGGGCATGCCCTCGTTCCCTGCGCTCGCGGTGCTCGCCGAGTCGCTTCGTGAACTCTCCGGTTGGGGCTACCGCCGGATCGCCGACCACAACGCCGAGGCAGTCGCCCGGCTCCGCACTGGACTCGAGGCGCGTGGCATCCGCCCGCTGCTCGGCGACGCCTCGGTGCCCACCGGCGGCATCATCTCCTTCGAGACGCCCGAGTTCGCGCGCGTCGCACGTGAACTGGAGCGACGCGGCACGATCGTCTGGGCGCGAGACGGTCGTGTGCGCCTGGCCGCCCACGCATACACGAGCGACGACGAGATCGACACGGCGCTCGTCCAGCTCGACGAGATCGGGGTCGGGGCGTGAGCGCGCCTCTCGAGTTCGCCCTCATCGGCGCGGGCCGTATCGCCCGGCAGCACGCACGGGCCGTGGCGGCTCGCGACGACGTGCAGATCACGTGCGTGGTCGACCCGGACCTGGCCGCCGCATCCGAGCTCGCCGCCGATGCGGGCGCGTCGGTGGTGACGGCGACGATGGATGGCGTGCCCGATGGGGTGCAGGCTGCGATCATCTGCTCACCCACCGCCTTACATGCTGAGCACGCGGCCGCACTCATCGAGCGGGGGGTGGCGGTGCTCGTCGAGAAGCCTCTCGCCTCGGACCGCGTGGCTGCCGAGCAGCTCGTCCGGCGTGCACACGAGCGCGGCGTCGTCGCCCACTCCGCGCAGGTTCTCCGTTACCTCCCGATGACCGACGTGGCTCGGGAGATCGTGGCCTCTGGCCGCTTCGGCCGACCCGTGCAGGTCATTGAACGGCGGCTCGTGGACCGCGCGGACAACTACCCGTGGTGGCGCGACATGCCGGCCTTCCTCGTCTCCCACTGGGGCTCCCACAGCGTCGACCTCGTCTGCCACCTCTTCGATGACGAGGTCGTCAGAGTCGCGTGCGAGGCCGACTCCGTGCGCTCGGATTTCGGCGTCGTGGATGACTTCTCCCTGCTGGCCCGCTTCGCATCCGGTCTGAGGATGACGTCGTCGATGTCGTTCTCCTCGCGGTTCGAGGCGCACGACATCGTCTTCGTCGGCACGGGCGCGACGATCGTGTTCGAGTGCTACCGCGCGGTCACGGTGGATGGTGTCGAGGTGATGCGACGGGACGAGGAGGAGATGCTCGACGCCGCGTTTTCCGCGCAGCTCGACGACTTCGTCGCGACGATCCGAGGGGGCGGGCGCGAGATCGCGACAGCGCGCTCTGCACTCCCGGCCCTCGACGCGTTGAACGCCGCGGAACGCGCGGCGCTCGCGAGCATGGCGGGCACCGACCCCGCCTAGCTTCCTGCCCGCTCCATCAGGCCGACGCGGGGTGATCGCGGCGCTCGGCGGCGAGGATCGTCTCGAGCACGCCGGGAGCGCGGGCGTCGAGGTCGTCGCTGCGGAGCGAGCTGAGGATCGCCGTGCCCTGGTAGCGCTGCGTGATGAGTCCCGCCTCGCGGAGCACCCGGAAGTGGTGCGTGCGCGTCGAGGGCGAGATGGGCAGGGCGAAGCGGCTGCATCTCTGCTCCGCGGGGCCGTCGGCGAGCTGCCGGATGATGGAGCGCCGAAGCGGGTCGGCGAGCGCCGCGAGCACGCCGTCGAGCGTGATGTCGCTCGGCTCGGGGTGTTCGAACTCGCGCATGGCGCCTCCTCTGATGAGTCTAGCTATTTCGGCGGACCTCGTAATACGATGACCGCCGTATTACGATCAGATTCGTAATAGCCGACATCGCGATCCGCGGAGGAAGAAGACCATGAGAGTGCTGCTCACCGGAGCAACAGGGTTCATCGGGGAGGCGGTGCTCGCCGCCCTCCGAGCCGCAGGCCACAGCGTCGTCGCGCCGACGCGCAGCGCGCAGTCGGCCGAGCGCGTCGCCGCGGCCGGAGGTGACGCGGTGCGCGGCGACGTGACCGATGTCGGATGGTTCGCCGAGCAGCTCGACTCGGTCGACGCGGCGGTGCACGCGGCGACACCCGGCGACGGCTCGAGCGCGGACTTCGATGCGCGGATCGTCGACGGAGTCGTCGCCGCCTTCGGGGAGACCGACAAGCCCTACCTGCACACGAGCGGCATCTGGCTGTGGGGCTCGAACCCGCGCATCGACGAAGGCGAGCCACTCGACCCGCCGACGCTCACCCGCTGGCGGGTGCCGGTCGAAGAGCGTCTGCTGCAGTCTCACGTGGTCGCGACGATTCCCGCGCCCGGCATCGTGTACTCGGGCCGTCGAGGGCTGCCCGGGCTGCTGGCGGCGTCGGACGAGGCGCATGGGCCTGTGCGACTCATCGGCGACGGACGCCAGCACTGGGTGACCGTGCACGTCGACGACCTGGCCGCGCTCTATGTACAGCTGCTCGAGCGGGCCGAACCCCTGGGGCGTCTCGTCGCGGCGTCGGGGCAGAACCCCACCGTCCGCGAGATCGCCACCGCGGCGGTCGGCGCCACCGGCTTCGTCGCGGAGACCCCGGACGCCAGTCGCGCGCGCCTCGGCGCGGACTTCGCCGATGCCCTCCTGCTGGATCAGCAGGCGACGGGCGACCGGGCACGCGAGCTCGGCTGGCATCCGACGCGGCCCTCACTGCTCGAGGAGCTGCGCGCGACGCGCTGACCGCGAGGCGCCGCATGAGCGCGCGGCGAGCTACTCCTCCGCGGGGATCGGCTCCGCCGGCAGCTTGCGCACCCGCGCCCGCCGCCGCCGCCGCTCGGGGATCATGCCGCGCATCTCCTCCAGCTTGCCGAAGCAGAGCAGCCGGTCGCCCGCCTCGAGCACGACACCCTTGCGCGGGTTCGGGATGACGTTGGTGCCGCGATGCAGTGTCAGCACCGTGATGTCCCGCTCCCAGAGGCCCGACTCGCCGAGGGTCTTGCCCACGAGCTCCGCGTTGCCGTGCACGAGCAGCTCGGCCACGCCGTAGCCGGTCGACACCGAGAGCCGCTGGCGCACGTCGATCTCGGGGAACGCCACCTGCCCCGCGATGTAGTCGATGATGGCGCCCGCGACATCCAGCTGGGTCGCCGTCTCGATGCCCTGCAGCCCGGGCGAGGAGTTGACCTCCATGACGAGCGGGCCGTCGGCGCCCTCGAGCATGTCGACGCCCGCCACCCGCAGCCCCATGATCTGGGCCGAGCGCACCGCCGCCTGCACGTACTCCGGTGCGAGGTCGACGCTCTCGACGCTGCCGCCGCGGTGCACGTTCGAACGGAACTCGTCGCCCTTCGCCGTGCGCCGCATCGCCGCGACCACCCGATCCCCCACCACGAGGGCCCGGATGTCGCGACCGCGGCTCTCGGAAACGAAGTGCTGGATGAGCACGTTCTGGTTGGTCGACTGCAGGGTCTCGATGATCGCCTCGGCCGTCTTCACCTCGGGCGCCAGGATCACGCCGATGCCCTGGGTGCCCTCGAGCAGTTTGATCACGACCGGCGCACCGCCGACCTGCTCGATCGCAGGGCGCACATCGGCCCGGTTGCGCACGAAGGCCGTGGCCGGCATCCCGATGTTGTGACGCGACAGGATCTGGTTCGCTCGCAGCTTGTCGCGCGCGTTCGAGATGCCGTTGGCGGTGTTGGGCGTGTAGACGTCCATCTGCTCGAACTGCCGCACGACGGCGGTTCCGAAGTAGGTGATCGAGGCGCCGATGCGGGGGATGATCGCGTCGTAGTCCGACAGCGGGCGGCCGCGGTACTGGAGGTCGGGTTCGTCGCCCGAGAGGTCGATCGCGAACCGCAAGGTGTTGAGCACCTTCACCTCGTGCCCGCGCTGGAGGGCGGCCGCGCGGAGGCGCTGGGTGGAGTACGCCCGAGGGGCGCGCGAGAGGATCGCGAGTTTCATGCGGTAGCGCCTGCCAAGATGGTGCGGTGAGCGAGAAGACCCATTCAAACACCCTTGCCGGGTGGCGCGAGTGGGTGCAACTGCCGAACATCGGCGTGCCGTGGATCAAGGCCAAGCTCGACACGGGCGCCCAGACCTCCTCGATCCACGCCTACGACGTCCAACCCTTCGATCGCGACGGCACCGCGTGGGTGCGGTTCGGCATCCGACCGTGGCAGAAATCGGATGCCGATGAGGCGATCGTGGAGTGCCCGGTTCACGACGTGCGCCGCGTGCGCAGCTCGTCGGGCCACGTCGACGAGCGCTTCGTCGTGATCATGCGGCTCGTGCTCGTGGGGCGGGCCGTCGACGCCGAGGTCACGCTCAGCAACCGCGACGCCATGGGGTTCCGGATGCTGATCGGCCGCGAGGCGCTCAGCCGCGGCTTCGTCGTCGACTCGGCGCGCTCCTTCCTCGGCGATCGCGCGCCTCGGCCCATGCGACGGCGCAACCGCGGCGACGCCTGACGCACGAGGGGTCAGCCGGCGGCCTTCTTCACGAGCTGGGCGATGAGCTTCTCATCGGCGGACGTGAGGTCGTAGGTGAGCGCGTAGGCGGTCGGCCACATCGTGCCGTCGTCGAGCAGCGCGGGGTCGTTGAAGCCGAGTGTCGCGTAGCGGGCCTTGAACTTCGCCGCATCCTGGAAGAACACGACGTTCTTGCCGTCCCGGTAGTAGGCGGGCATGCCGTACCAGAGCTTGGGGGCGAGCGTCGGTGCCACCTCGGTCACGATCGCATGGATGCGCTCGGCGAGTCCGCGGTCGGGCTCGGGCATCGCAGCGATCTTGTCGAGCACCGCCTGGGCGTCCTCCTCGGGCGTGCTCTTCTTCGAGCGGCGCACCTCGGCGGCATGCTCCTTCATCGCCGCGCGCTCCTCGGCGTTGAAGGCGCTCGTGTTCTTCTTCGTCTCAGCCATGCGATCAGGCTAGGCGCGGCGCGGGGCGCGCGCTTCTCGAATCCTGACCCGCTGCTGGCAGGTGCAGCCCCTGCCGGCGTAGCGCGTCGGGACCCGAGCAGCGGATGCCGCGCTCAGTCGGCGAGGATCAGGTACAGCGCCCGGCGCGCCTCGTCGAGCTTCGCGATCGCGGCCGCGCGCTGCGCGTCGGTTGCGGCGTGGTGGAACTGGCCGACCACACCCATGAGCTTGCCGACGCTCTGCTGGAAGGCGAGCTCCTGCTCGCTGCGCTTCGGAGCGCCGGACTCCCAGGCGCGCGTGAGCTCGTCGGCGTTCTCCTCGACGTAGCCGCGGCCGGCATCGGTGAGCACGTACTCGCTGCGACGGCCCTCTCCGACCCCTTCGATCAGCTCCTCGTCGACGAGCTGCTGCAGCGTCGGGTAGACCGAGCCTGGGCTCGGGCGCCAGACGCCGCCGGAGCGCTCGGCGATCGTCTTGATCAGGTTGTAGCCGTTCGAGGGGCCCTCGGCCAGCACGGAGAGCAGCACGGCGCGGATGTCACCGCGTCCGGCGCGCCCGCGCCCGCGTCCGCGGCCGAAGCCGGGGCCGAACGGCGGCATCCCCCCGCGCAGCGGCGCGTGCACACCCCATTCGGCGTGCGGTCCGTGGGCGGCGGGGTTCTGGGGGTCGTGGTGGAACATGGCGGGGCGCTCGCGGCGCGGGAAAGCTGCTGAGTTCATGATCGTTCTCCTGGTGTAAATGGCGTAGCGACGAGGTATCGCGACCCGTTAACGATATATCGGGAACTATCGAGATCGCAACAATCGCTGGAGATCGAGCATCCGCCCGGGTAACGTGTCCCCCATCCGGGGGGATACAGACCCCTCCGCATACCCGCGACGAGGAGGTCGAGATGGAGCCGGCAGGGGGCGTCGACATCGACGCCGCCGACACACGACGAGCGCGGTGGCGCGGCGCGCTGCTGAGCGTCGGCGTCGCGGTTGCAGCCGGCCTTCTCACGCTTCTCGCGCCCCAGTCGGCCCACGCGGATGATGGCGCCTCCCGTGATTCCGCCCCCGTCGGCTCGCTCGTCCACGGGCTCACCTCGACCGTCACCGACGTGATCGATCCGGTGCTCACGCCGCTTCCGGATGTGCGGGATGTGCCCGTCGTCGGAGGCCTGGTCGGCGAGGTCGCCGACAGTCGTCCGGTCGGAAGCGTCACGCGACCCGTGACGACCCTCGTCGACAGCGTGCTCGGCGACACCGCCGGCTCACTGCCGCTCGTCCGCGATCTGGTCGGCGATGCTCCCCTCAGCTCTGTCGCCGAGCCCGTCGCGGAGGTCGTGGACGGCGCGCTCGGTCACCTGGCAGGGGTCGCACCCGACTCGGACGCCGTCCCTGGCGCGGGTGAGCCCGCATCCGATGTCGCGGCGCGGTGGCTCGCATCGTCGCTCGTCGGCCTCGCGGGCGAGCTCTCCTCCCTCTCGTACGCCGGCCCTCTTGCCGTCGTAGGCGCGGTCGGCGCCGAGGGTCCGTTGCGCGGGCCCGTGAGCGCTCCGGGCGACATCACGCCCACCTCCGCAGTCACCGCGGGCGGGCCGCCGATCGGCCTGGCCGCCGCGGTGCTCGGCGCCGGCCTGCTCTTCCTGCTGGCCGCGGGGCGCGTGCGTCCCGCGGGCTTCCGGGCGCCTCCCTCGCCCGTTTTCGCAACCGACACCTCGCCTGACTGACGAGGACGGGTCTGCCTTCCGCGCGCCGCGTGGAGGCCGACATCCGTCCGCGCGTCCGACCGGACGCGTGCAGATCAGATCAGGCAAGGAGCCGAGAACATGAACAAGTACGTCTCACGAGGACTGTGGACAGTCCTCGCAACCGGGGGCTTCATGGCCCTCGGAGTCGGCATCGCACACGCCGACACCGGCACATCGGGTGAGGACGGCATCGCCTCAGGCACGCAGGGGATCCTCGGCATCGAGATCCCCGCGCAGCTCGGCGGCAACGCCATCTCGATCCTCGGCGACGCCGACAGCTCGGGCGCCTCGACGAGCACGTCCCCCGCGTCCGCTCCCGCGGAGGCGAGCGGCGGCACGAGCGGATCGGATTCCGTGGCCGGGGGCACGCAGCTGCTGCCCGCGCTCGGGGTGCCGATCACGCTCGGCGGAAACTCGATCTCGGTGTTCGGCGATGCGTCGAGCGCTGAGGCGACCACGGCATCGGCAGGCGGGTCGGATGACGCCGCCACCGCATCCGGGTCGACCGACGGCGCCGACGGGGTGCTCTCCGGCACCCAGGTCCTGGGCGACGTCGGAGTGCCGGTGACGCTCGGCGGCAACGCCATCTCGGTGCTGGGGGACGCGTCGAGCTCCGACGCGGGCACCGCATCCGGTTCGGCCGACGCAGCCGACCAGGAGGGGTCGACGAGCGGCACGGACGGCATCCTCGGGGGAAGCCAGGTGCTCGCGGATGCGGGGGTTCCCGTGACGCTGGGCGGGAACGCGATCTCGCTGCTGGGAGACGCCTCGAGCTCCGGCTCGGGCACGATGCCCGCGGCCGGGGGTGGCACCACGGCTGACACCGGTGGCTCCACCGACGGAACCGACGGCACCCTGGGCGGCACGCAGCTGCTCGCCGACCTCGGGGTGCCGGTGACGCTCGGCGGCAACGCGATCTCGGTTCTCGGGGACGCGTCGACCGATTCGCCCGTGACCGACCCGGGGACGGATCCGGGGACGGACCCCGGCACCGACCCGGGAACGGACCCGGGTGACGACGGCACCGAACTGCCGACCTACGCGCTCGCCGCCGACGACGTGACGGCGCTCGCCGCCACCGGGGTCGAGGGCGGCATGACCGCGCTCGGTCTGGCGATGGTGCTGCTCACGATCGGCGGGGTGCTGCTGGCGCGCCGGGCGACCGCGCACCGCCGCTGAGACGGTGCGGCCACCGCGGGCGCACGGGAGTGACGGAGCCCTTCGGGGCACTGTGACACCGTGTGACCCGCGGTGACGGTCTGTGACCGGTCGATCTCGACGCACAGGGCGGGGCGCGGCAACATGCTCGGGTGACCGAGCAGACCGCGCCCCGCCAGATCCGCTTCAACGCGTTCGACATGAACTGCGTCGCCCACCAGTCCTCCGGGATGTGGCGTCACCCCGACGACCGCTCCGAGACCTACAAGGACATCGAGTACTGGACGAACCTCGCCCAGCTGCTCGAGCGCGGCCGGTTCGACGGTATCTTCATCGCGGATGTGCTCGGCACCTATGACGTGTACGGCGGCACCAACGAGGCCGCCATCCGCAACGGGGCGCAGGTGCCTGTGAACGACCCGGTACTGCTCGTGTCGGCAATGGCGGCGGTGACCCGCCACCTCGGGTTCGGAGTGACGGCGGGCACCGCGTACGAGCATCCGTATCCCTTCGCCCGCCGCATGTCGACGCTCGACCATCTCACCAAAGGGCGTGTCGGGTGGAACGTCGTGACCGGCTACCTGCCGAGCGCCGCCCGCAACATGGGCCACGACGACCAGCTCGAGCACGACGACCGCTACGACCACGCCGACGAGTACCTCGAGGTGCTCTACAAGCTGTGGGAGGGCTCCTGGGAGGACGACGCCGTCGTGCGCGACCGCGAGACGGGAGTGTTCACGCGCCCGTCGAAGGTGCACGAGATCCGGCACGCGGGCAGGCACTTCACGGTGCCCGGCATCCACATCTCGGAGCCGTCGCCGCAGCGCTCGCCCGTGATCTACCAGGCGGGAGCCTCGCCGCGCGGCATCGCGTTCGCGGCGGGCAACGCCGAGGCGATCTTCGTGGCGGCTCCCACCAAGGAGGTGCTGGCGGCGACGGTCTCGCGCATCCGCGGCGCCCTCGACGCTGCCGGTCGCGACCGCTACGCCGCGCGCATCTACACGCTCGTGACCCTCATCACCGACGAGACGGATGAGAAGGCCCAGGCGAAGTACGAGGACTACCTGCGCTACGCCTCGCCGGAGGGCGCGCTCGTGTTCATGTCGGGCTGGATGGGCATCGACCTCTCGACGTACGACCTCGACGAGCCGGTGGGCAACGTGGAGTCGAACGCGATCCGATCGGTCATCCAGAACTACGAGGAGTCGGCGAAGAACGGCGAGGAGTTCACCGTGCGCGATATCGCGGTGGGCGGCGCCATCGGCGGCCTGGGCCCGACCTTCGTCGGTGGGGCGGAGACGATCGCCGACCTCCTGCAGGAGTGGGTGGCCGACACCGACGTCGACGGCTTCAACCTCGCCTACGCGATCACGCCCGGCACCTTCGAGGATGTCGTGGAGCACATCGTGCCGGTGCTGCAGGCGCGCGGGGCCTACCCGACCGAGTACACGCCGGGCACGTTGCGGCACAAGCTGCACGGTCGCGGCGACCGGCTGCCCGAGGAGCACCGCGGCGCGGCCTACCGCATCGGCGGCGCCCGCTCGACCGCCGTGGCGACGAACTCCGAGCGCGCCCCCGTCTCGGTCTGAGCCCCTCCGTGGCGCAGCTGGAGCCGCGACCCGGTGGCGGGAGAAACGACCCCCGCCGCGGTGGCGCTACCCCCGCTGCGCGACCCCGGCATCCGGCTGCGGCGCCGCATCCCGGTCCGCCGGCACCAGACGGCGGATGAGGAAGCCCCAGCCGAGCGCCACGAAGAACATGAGCACGCCGTAGACCGCACCCGGCAGCGACATCTCGATGCTGCCGATGACGGTCTGGGCGATGACGATCGCGAGCGTCGCGTTGTGGATGCCGATCTCGAACGAGCTCGCCACAGCCTGCCGCGGCTCCACCCGGAACACCCGCGGGACGAGGAAGCCGATCGCGAGCGACAGCAGGCAGAACACGACCGTGATGAGTGCGAGGCGCCCGACGTTCTCGATGAGCAGCTGCCAGTTCGACACGATCGCGCCCACGATCACGACCGCGAGGATGAGCATCGACGCGATGCGCACAGGGGCGTCCATGCGGGTGGCGAAGCCGGGCTTCCACCAGCGCACGAGCATGCCGAGCACGACCGGCAGCAGCACGATCGCGAACACCTCGACCGCCTTCGCGAATTGCACCCCGAGCTCGTCCTGTCCGGGCATGAACCACAGGATCGCGAGGTTCGTGATGAGCGGCAGCGTGAACACCGCGATCACCGAGTTCACGGCGGTGAGCGAGATGTTGAGCGCCACGTCGCCTCGGAACAGATGGCTGTAGAGGTTGGCGGTGGTGCCGCCGGGCGAGGCGGCCAGCAACATCATGCCGACCGCGAGCACCGGCGGCAGCTGGAACAGCACCACGAGGCCGAGGCACAGGGCAGGCAACAGCAGCAGCTGGCAGGCGAGCGCGATCACGACGGCTTTCGGATGCTTCGCCACGCGGGCGAAGTCGGCCGGGCGGAGCGAGAGCCCGAGTCCGAACATGATGATGCCGAGGGCGACGGGCAATCCGATGGAGGTCAACGCTGATCCCATGGCTGCATCTTGTCGGATGCGGAGCGTTCGCGCAGGTAGACAGGCTGGTCGCGCCGCGTGGCGGGATCTCGAGGGTCGCTGGCTGATGCAGACGGCGCGCCGCCGCGGGGTGCGCCGCTAACGTCGGGGGCATGACCGACACCGCCACCGCATCCGTCTCGTCCGCCGTCTCCCCACTGACCGCCGAGCATCGCGACGCCGCTGTCGCGCACTTCGCGGCGAAGCTGCGCTACGAGACGGATGCCTCGGATGTGGTGGCCGCGATGGAAGCCGGCGAGCGGCTGGTGCTCGTCGACACCCGCAGCCTCGCCTCGTGGAACCAGGGGCACGCGGCGGGCGCCATCCACCTGCCGCGGCTCGAGGTCGCCGAGCGGGCGCCTCGGGAGATCCCGCTCGACACCCCGGTCGTCGTGTACTGCTGGAGTCCCGGCTGCAACGGCGCCGACAAAGCGGCTCTCGAGTTCGCGAAGCTCGGCTACGAGGTGCGCCTCATGATCGGCGGCTTCGAGTACTGGGCGCGCGAGGGTTACGACGTCGTCTCGGATGCCGGACCCGTCATCCGCGGGGTCGACGCGCTCGTGGGGCCCGTGCCCGAGGACTGCGGCTGCTGAGGCGACTCCCGGCTCGGCTGTTACGCAACTCAGGACGAGCGATGGATCCGTCGGCCCTTTCTCGGGATCGGACCCGTTTCTCCTGAGTTGCGAGAGGACGAGGCGCGCTACAGGGCCAGCTCGGCGAGCAGCTCGGCGGCCGTGGCGGCGATCGCGATGGCCCCGGCCGACTCGGCGGGCGAGCCGTAGCCCCAGGTGACGAAGATCGTCGGCACCTCGTGCGCGGCCGCGCCCTCCACGTCGTGCACGCGGTCGCCCACCATCACCGGGCGGGGGAGCTCGGCATCGGCGGCGAGCCGGCGGAGAGCCTCGGCCACGACATCCGGCTTGCTGCTGCGCGTCTCGTCGTCGGAGGCGCCGGTGATCTCGGTGAAGGCGCCGTCGATTCCGAAGTGCTCGAGGATGACGCGCGCCGTCGACTCGGGCTTCGAGGTCGCGAGCGAGAGCGGCACACCGACGTCGTGGATCTCGCGCAGCACGTCGAGCACGCCCGGATACGGGGTGGCGTCGAAGACGCCCACCTCGGCGTAGTGCTCGCGATAGAGGGCGAGGGCGTGGCGGGAGCCCTGCTCGTCGAGTCGGCCGAGGTCACGGAACGAGTCGAGCAATGGCGGGCCGACCCAGGTGAGCAGTTCTGCGGGCGGCGGCACCGGCATCCGGAGCTGCTCGAAGGTGAAGACGAGGCTCGAGAGGATGCCTGGTGCGGAGTCGACGATCGTGCCGTCGAGGTCGAACAGCACGGGGGTGAAGCGGGGGCTCATGGGGGCTCGGGTTCTCGTGTCTCGTGTCGAGGGTCGTGTGTCGAAAATGCAGGAAGTCCCGTGCGTGGCGCCGACGGGAAGACCCGACATTCGGGCGGTCGCGTCCGAGTCTCCTGCATTTTCGACATGGGCGGAGGGGCGGCGGCCTCAGAACAGGCGCGCGTGGCCGGTCTCGAGGCCGCGCATCGCGTCGTAGTCGAGCACGAGGCAGCGGATGCCGCGGTCCTCGGCGAGGGTGCGCGCCTGCGGCTTGATCTCCTGGGCGGCGAACACGCCCGTGACGGGGGCGAGCAGCGGGTCTCGATTCATGAGCTCGAGGTAGCGGGTGAGTTGCTCGACCCCGTCGATGTCCCCGCGGCGCTTGATCTCGACGGCGACGCTCGCGCCGGCCGCGTCGCGCGCGAGGATGTCGACCGGGCCGATCGCGGTCATGTACTCGCGACGCACGAGGGTGTGCCCCTCGCCGAGCAGCTCGATCTGCTCGGCGAGCAGCCGCTGCAGGTCGGCCTCCACGCCGTCCTTCTGCAGGCCGGGGTCGATGCCGAGTTCATGCTCGGAGTCGTGCAGGATCTCGTGGATCGAGATCATGAGGATGTCGGCGGTCTTGGCGTTCGCCACGCGCCACAGTTCGACGACGCCTGCCGAGGCCCGGTCCTCGTCGACCTCGTCGAGGGTGAACGTCGTCGGCGGGCTCATCCAGTTGAGCGGCTTGTAGCTGAGCGAGTCGGAGTGCACGAGCACGCTGCCGTCGGCCTTCACGACGAGCAGGCGGGTGGCGAGGGGCAGGTGCGCCGAGAGCCGTCCGGCGTAGTCGACCGAACACCGGGCAATGACGAGACGCACTCCTCGAGTCTATTTGCGTGCGGGTTCCGTGGCGCGGCGGGAGTCGCGCCGCTGCGGCGGGGGTTGTTTCTCCCGCCACGGGGTTGTGGCTCCCGCCGCGGCCCGAATGGCGGGCGAGAATGGGGGCGTGCGCGGGTACACGGCCGACGAGGTCCGGAAGGCGGAGGCGCCGCTGCTGGCGGCAGGCGTTCCGCTCATGGCGCGCGCGGCGGCGGCGCTCGCGGATGTCGTGTCGAGCGAGTTGAGCACCCGCGGCGTGCGGGTGCGTGATGCGCGCGTGCTTCTGCTGGTCGGCTCGGGCGACAACGGCGGCGACACCCTGTACGCGGGCGCCCTGCTCGCCGGCCGGGGCGCCCGGGTGCAGTATCTGCCGCTCGGATCGCGGGTACATCCCGGCGGTGAGTCCGCGGCGCTCGAGGCGGGGGCGACGCGGGTCGTCGATGCTCTCGATTCGCCCGAGTTCCACGCGGTACTCGAGGGCGTGGACGCGATCCTCGACGGAATCGTCGGCATCGGCGCCGCAGGTGCGGGCGGCGGGGTCAGGCTCCGCGAGCCGGCGCGCACGGCGGTCATGTTCGCGCGTGAGCGCGTGCGCGAACGCGAGGGGCGGCTTCCGGTGACGTTCGCGGTCGACCTGCCCAGCGGCATCCATCCCGACACGGGCGAGGTGGCCGAGGCGGATGCCGTGCTGCCCGCCGACGTGACCGTCACCTTCGGCGCGTGCAAGGCGGGCTTGCTGAGGGCGCCCGCCGAGCTGGTCGGCCGCATCGAGCTCGTCGACATCGGCCTCGGCGTGGAGCCCTGACCGCGCCCTCACCGGCGACCGCGGTCAGCTGTGGCCGAGCTCCGCTTCGGCCTCGCGCTCGGCCTCGAGCGCGAGCTCGGTGAGCAGACGCGCGGCCGCCCGGCGATCGTCTGTCGTCACCACCCCGCGGCGGGCGACCGCGAGGATGAGCGGCTCCCAGCGCTCGTCGGCGAGATGCGAGGGCGCGACGCCGAGCGCCGCGAGCTCGAGATGCTGCTCGATCTCCGCGGCCGTGGGCAGCGGCTCGCGCATGGGGATCCTTCCGCGGTCGGGACCGCGTAGATTTCCTCACCATAACTCGCGAGTGGCGTGCGGGGCAGTCCCGCGAACGGGGCGCACGGCCGTCGCGCGCCCCACCGCTCAGGCGGGCGCGTCGGCGGCGGCGAGCTGACCGCAGGCCCCGTCGATCTCCTTGCCGCGCGTGTCGCGCAGCGTCGTCGGGATGCCGGCGGCCTCGAGGCGCGCGATGAACTCGGCCGTCACATCCGGATCCGAGGAGGTCCACACCGAGCCCGGCGTCGGGTTGAGCGGGATCGGGTTCACGTGCACCCAGCCGCGGCCGCGCTCGTTGAGCTTCTGGGCGAGCAGCTCGGCGCGCCAGGCGTGGTCGTTCATGTCCTTGATGAGGGCGTACTCGATCGACACGCGGCGGCCGGTGACCTCGAAGTAGTGGCGCGCGGCATCGAGGGCCTCGTCGACCTTCCACCGCGAGTTCACCGGGATGAGCTCATCACGCAGCACGTCATCCGGGGCGTGCAGGCTGAGTGCGAAGGTGAGGGGCAGATCCTCGTCGGCGAGCTTGCGGATGGCCGGGGCCAGCCCCACGGACGACACCGTGATCTGCCGCGCCGACATCCCGAGTCCGCTCGGCTGCGGTGCGACCATCACGCGCACCGCCTTCATGAGGCGGTTGTAGTTCGCCAGCGGCTCGCCCATGCCCATGAACACGATGTTGGTGACGCGCGGGGCGTCGTGGCCGCCGTCGCGGCGGAGGCCGCCGAGCTCGCCCGCGGCGATCGCGCGATTCGCCTCCACCACCTGCGCGACGATCTCGGCCGCCGACATGTTGCGGGTGAGGCCCGCCTGACCGGTCGCGCAGAACGGGCAGTTCATGCCGCATCCGGCCTGGCTCGACACGCAAAGCGTGACGCGGCCGGGGTAGCGCATGAGCACCGACTCCACGAGCGCGCCGTCGAACAGGCGCCACAGGAACTTGATCGTCTCGCCGCGGTCGGTGCGCAGACGCCGCACCTCCGTGAGCAACGGCGGCAGCATCGCGGCGACGAGCTCCTCGCGGCCGTTCGCCGGCAGGTCGGTCATCTCGGCCGGATCGGTCGTGGAGTGGGTGAAGTAGTGGGTGCTCAGCTGCTTGGCGCGGAAGGCCGGCAGGCCGAGCTCGACGACCTTGGCGGCGCGCTCATCCGGGGTGAGGTCGGCGAGGTGGGTGGGCGGCTGGGTGCGGCGCGGGGAGGCGAACTGCAGCTTGGGGCGGCCGTCGGCATCGACGGCTTGCGTCCAGCCCTCGGTGCGCGGCTTCACCTGCTTGATCTCGCTCACCGCCCGATTCTCGCATCCGGATGCTGTGAGTGCTGCGCTCCCATCCACCGGGCGCCGAGGGCGCGCAGTCCGAGGGTGAGCGCGCGGATGCCGTAGAAGCCCACGCAGTACGCGAGCTGGATCGCGAGCACGGCCGCCGCCGCCCCGGCCTCGGGCGGTGTCTGAGCCGCCCACCACAGCAGAGGCAGATACACGACGAGGTTCACGACCCCGGCGAGGGCGAGGTAGCGCCCGTCCGCAGCACCGATGAGCACACCGTCGAGCACGAACACGAGCGCGCCGAGCGGCATGGTGCCGGCCAGCACCCACACGCCGACGGGCACCGCGGCGATGACCCCGGCATCCGAGGAGAACACGAAGCCGAGCCACGGTGCCGTGCCCGCGAGCACTCCGCCCAGCACGACCCCGGAAGCCACGGCCCAGCCGATGAGGCGCCGAACGGTCGCGCGCACCTGCTCGTGCGTGCCCGCGCCGAGGTCGAACCCGATCATCGCCTGCGCTGCGATCGCGAAGGCGTCGAGGGCGAGCGCGAACAGGAAGGTGAGCTGGAACAGCACCTGGGTGGATGCGAGCGTCACGGTGCCGAGGCCCGTCGCCGCCACCGTCGTGGCGACGAGGGCGACGCGGAGCGTGACGGTGCGCAGCAGCATCCATCCACCGGCGCGGGCGGCGGATGCGACACCGGGCAGGCGAGGCCGCACGCCGGCGCCTTCGCGTCGCGCATGGCGTGCGGCGATCGCGAGGCACGCGGCGGCCATGCCCCATTGCGCCACGACCGTGCCGATGGCCGAGCCGGCGATGCCCCACCCCGCGCCGTAGATGAGCACCGCGTTGAGCACCCCGTTCGCGGCGAAGCCGGCCACCGCGATCACGAGCGGCGTGCGGGTGTCCTGCAGACCGCGGAAGAGTCCGGTCGCCGCGATCACGGCGAGCATCGCGGGGATGCCGAGGCTCGAGATCCCGAGGTAGAGCGCCGCGAGCTCGGTGACGCGCGGTGTCGCGCCGAACGCGGCAGCGAGCGGATGCGCGGCGAGCGGGCCGGCGATCGCCAGCAGCAGTCCGAGCACCAGGGCGAGCCAGATGCCGTCGAGGCCCGCGCGCACCGCGCCCGCGCGGTCGCCCGACCCCAGCATCCGGGCGACCGCGGGGGTGGTCGCGTAGGCGAGGAAGACGAGCAGGCCGATCGCGGTCTGCAGCACCGTGCTGGCGATGCCGAGGCCCGCGAGCGGGTCGACGCCGAGGTGGCCCACGAGGGCCGTATCGGTCGCGAGGAAGAGCGGCTCGGCCACGAGCGCCCCGAGTGCCGGCACGGCGAGGCCGAGGATGCGGCGGTCGATCGCTCTCACGTGTTCACGCTATCCGCCCCCCGGTCAGGCGCGCGGCGGCATCCGGAACGCCCGCGGGCGGAGATGCGGTCGAGCGGCGGGAGCAGTTGCTCCCGCCGGGTGCGGGGCTTGCCGCCCGCGCGTGCGGGTGCCCCGCCGATGGTGCGGTGCTCCGGCCGGCTCAGCTCATCGACTCCGAGGCGGAAGGCCCGGATGCCTCCTCGACCGGGCGGGCGCCGCGCGGCGGGCGAGCCGCGGGAGCCGCGAGGGTCGCGAGCACGATGAGCACGAACACGATGATGAGCGCGTTGAGGATGCCGATGTGCTCCCCGACGACGCCGATGAGAGGCGGGCCGACGAGGAAGGCGCAGTAGCCGACCGTCGCGACAGCCGAGACGCGCGCTGCGGCGCGCACCGGGTCGTCTGCGGCCGCCGACATCGCCACCGGGAACCCGAGCGAGGCGCCGAGCCCCCACAGCACGATGCCGACGACCGCGACCGGCACGACCGGCACGAAGATCACGAGCGCGAGTCCGAGCGCCGCCGAGCCGCCCGTAGCCCACAGAACCGGCACGCGACCGAAGCGGTCGATGAGCGGGCCGCCCGCGATACGGCCGACCATCATCGAGGCGGTGAAGAGCGTGAAGAGGGCGGCCCCCTGACCGTTCTCGAGCCCGCGGTCGTCGACCATGCCGAGAGCGAGCCAGTCGTTCGCCGATCCTTCGGTGAAGGCCATGCCGAGGGCGATGAGACCGATCGCGAGGGTGCGCGGCTCGAGCCAGATCGACATCCGGTCGCGGAACGAGACGTGCGCGACCTCCTCGCCCGTGTCGGCGTGCGTCGCGACCCGCGGGATGGCCCGTGGTGCGAGCACCGCCCCGACCACGAGCAGCACCGCCATGCCGAGGGCATGCACGCCGACCGAGACGTGCTGGAAGACCAGCAGGGTGCCGACGCTCGTGCCGATCACCATGCCGGCGCTCCAGCTCGCGTGCAGGAGCGGCATGATCGTCTTGCCGAGCACCTTCTCGACGGCGGCGCCCTCGACGTTCATCGCGACGTCGCAGATCGCGCTTCCGAAGCCGTAGATCGCCATTCCCACCACCACGAGGGCGAACGAGCCCAGCACCGAGGTGCCCGCGCCGATCACCACGAGCGCGAGGGCGCACAGCCCCAGCATCATCGCGATCGAGCGACGACCGCCGAGCCACTGGATGATGTGGCTCGCGAGCACGAGGCCGACGATCGAACCCACCGATACCCCGAGGATCAGGTAGCCGACCCACGACACCGGAAGCTCGAGCTGGTCGCGGATGCTCGGGATGCGGATCGCCCAGGTCGCCGCGCCGAGGCCGTTGAGGGCGAACACCGCGAAGACGGCATTGCGCCAGGCGATGGCGTGAGCGGGGCGGGATGTCGTGGTCATGCGTGTCCGGTCGGGGTCGTGCGGGTGGTGGGGCCCGGCGAAGCGGGTCGAATCGATTCGATCGAATCGATTCGAGTAGGCTAACGCGCGATGACCGACACCGCAAACACCCGACCGACGCTCGCCGCCGTGGCGGCGCGCGCCGGTGTGTCGGCATCCACGGCATCCCTCGTGTTCAGCGGTCGCGGCCCCGTGGCGGATGCGACGCGCGCCCGGGTGCTGGCAGCCGCAGCCGATCTCGACTTCGCAGGACCGGATCCGACCGCACGCTCGCTGCGCCGGGGCCGCACCGGCGTCATCGGTGTCGTGACCGAGGACCGGCTCGGCGACGCCTTCCGCGACCCCATCAACCTCGCGCTGCTCGACGGCCTGGGTGACGAGCTCGCCGACGAAGGGTACGGACTGCTCGTGCTGCCGTGGGCGTCCGGCTCGGGCGTCGACCTCGCGGCCGCCCCGATGGACGCCGCGATCCTGCTCGGCTGCAGCGCCGACCTCGCCCACTCCGTCGAGGTGCTGCAGCAGCGCCGCATCCCCCTCGTCGCGATCGAGGCGCCCGAGCTGCCGGGCGTCGTTCCGATCGACCTCGACAACGTCGAGGCGACCCGTCGAGGAGCCCAGTTGCTGCGCGAGCTCGGGCACGAACGGGTCGCGCTCGTGACGCTGCCCCTCGACGTCGAGCGCACCCGCGGCGCGCTCACGCCCGAACGCGAGGCGGCGGCCACCGCGTTCACGGCATCCGAGCGCATCCGCGGCGCACGAGACGTTTTCCCGGATGCCGCGGGCGTCTCCGCGGGCGGCAGCACGGTCGGCGAGGGGTATGAGGCGGGTCTGGCCGTGCTTCGGGTGCCGGAGGCCGATCGCCCCACCGCGGTCATCGCGCAGAGCGACCTGCTGGCGGCAGGCGTCATCCGCGCCGCCGAGGAGCTCGGGATCGCCGTGCCCGAGCGCCTCAGCGTGCTGGGGTTCGACGGCATCCGCCTGGAGGGCATCACGCCGCACGTGCTCACCACCCTCGTGCAGCCTGCGGTCGAGAAGGGGCGCGCGGCGGGCCGCGCCGTGCGGGCGGCGCTCGCGGGGGAGACCCCGGATGCGGTCGCGCTCACCTCGGAGCTGCGTCGCGGCGCGACGGTGGCGCCGCCCTCGACCTGACGTAACTCAGGTGCATTCCGCGGATCACGGTCGCATCCACTTCCGACGCGCAAGTTCTCCTGAATTGCGTAACCCGCGGTTGTCGTAACTCAGGAGAGTTCGCGCATACCGCACGTGACCGCCGTGCCCCGGCCGCTCGATCCTGAGTTGTGGGAATGCGCGGATGTCGCGCGCGCCGTCAGGAGTGTGCGCGCACCAGCCGGTCGAAGGCGGCGTCGAGCCCGGGGTCCACGACGCGACGGGCGGCATCCGCGCGGTACCACTCGACGATCTCCCGCGCACCCTCCGCGAACGGCGTCGTGGCGACCCAGCCCGGCACGAGCGTCCTGATGCGGGTGTTGTCGAAGAGCACCGAATGCGCTTTATCGCCCACGAGGCCCGGGCCCATCTCGGGGATCTCGCGGGCGATCGTCTCGGAGGAGACATGCACGATGTCGGGTTCGACGCCGAGGGCACGGCCGAGCAGACGCGCGATCCCGTCCCAGGTGAGCGACTCGTCGCTCGTGATGTGCACGGGGCTGCCGAGCGCGTGGGGGTTGCCGAAGAGACCGACGAACGCGCGCGCGAAGTCGCGGGCGTGGGTGAGGGTCCACCAGCTCGTGCCGTCGCCGTGCACGATCACGGGCTTGCCGTCGAGCATGCGCTGCAGGGTGGTCCACGCGCCCTCGAGCGGGATGAGCGTCGCGTCGTAGGTGTGCGACGGTCGCACGATCGTCATGGGGAATCCCGTGTCGCGATACGCGGCGACCAACACGTCCTCGCACGCGATCTTGTCGCGCGAGTACTGCCAGTACGGGTTGCGCAGCGGGGTCGACTCCACGATGGGCAGCTGCGCGATCGGCTTCTGGTACGCGGATGCCGAGGAGATGAAGAGGTAGTGCCCGGTGCGCCCCGTGAAGAGCTCGACATCGGAGGCGACCTGCTCCGGGCGGAAGGCTCGGAAGTTCGCGACCACGTCGAACTCGCGCTCGCCGACCGCGGAGGCGACGGAGGCCGCGTCATCCGCGTCGCCGATGAGCACCTCCGCTCCCTCGATTGCGGGCCGCGTGCTCGAGAGTCCGCGGTTGAGCAGCGTCACCTCGTACCCGCGCTCGACCGCGAGCCGCGACACCGAGGAGCTGATGATCCCGTTTCCGCCGACGATGAGCACCCGCTGCGCAGCCATGCGCCGAGCCTACGCACCCCGTTGCGGCATCCGGCTCATGTATCCGCTTCGCGCCCGCCA
>JBQCHI010000032.1:0-67811 GCA_051954835.1 Protaetiibacter sp.
TCTCCCCTACCGCACTCTAGTCTGCCCGTACCCACTGCAGGCCCGAGGTTGAGCCTCGGGTTTTCACAGCAGACGCGACAAACCGCCTACGAGCTCTTTACGCCCAATAATTCCGGATAACGCTTGCACCCTACGTATTACCGCGGCTGCTGGCACGTAGTTAGCCGGTGCTTTTTCTGCAGGTACCGTCACTTTCGCTTCTTCCCTGCTAAAAGAGGTTTACAACCCGAAGGCCGTCGTCCCTCACGCGGCGTTGCTGCATCAGGCTTCCGCCCATTGTGCAATATTCCCCACTGCTGCCTCCCGTAGGAGTCTGGGCCGTGTCTCAGTCCCAGTGTGGCCGGTCACCCTCTCAGGCCGGCTACCCGTCGTCGCCTTGGTGAGCCGTTACCTCACCAACAAGCTGATAGGCCGCGAGTCCATCCTTGACCGAAGTTCTTTCCACCCCCTGAAGATGCCTCCGAGGGTCGTATCCGGTATTAGACGTCGTTTCCAACGCTTATCCCAGAGTCAAGGGCAGGTTACTCACGTGTTACTCACCCGTTCGCCACTGATCCGGAGGGAGCAAGCTCCCTCGTTCACCGTTCGACTTGCATGTGTTAAGCACGCCGCCAGCGTTCATCCTGAGCCAGGATCAAACTCTCCGTAAAGGTGTGGTTGCACGAGCGCGAACGCTCGGCAGAACCGTTGCCGGCCATCCGGGGAAAACCGGACGACCAAGCGAGTTGATCTGACTGAAAGGATCGTCTACTGACAATCCGTCAATCCAAAGGAATCTCAGTCTGACCCGAAGGTCAAACGTCGAGGTTTTTGGCATTTGACATAGTGCACGCTGTTGAGTTCTCAAGGATCGGGCGCACCTGATGCTCGCCGTCTCCGGCTTGCCGTCAGGGCAACTTCTCCATCCTAGCCCTCCCGTTCCGTCTGTCAAATCGACGCGCCGGGAGCCTGAGCTCCGGGCTACGATCGACGACCGCGGTCTCCGAGAGGAGGATTCCCATCGTAGACCATGCGGTCACACGGATGCTTGATCCGATTCAGATGGGGGTTTGGTTCTCCGCTTGAGGGGGCGGGGCCGGTGGTTGTGACAACCTGTTGGCCGCTTCGCTCTTCCCTTTGGGGCGAACAAGGAAGACATTACGTGGGATCCGGGCCGGTGCCAAATCTGACCTGCATCCCGGGCGTGTCGCGCTGATCCGCTGCCTGAACGCGCGTCCGGCGGTCAGCTGAGCACGATGCCGGCAAGGGTCTTCTTGCCTCGCCGCAGCACCGCGCGACCGCCCGCGAGACCCGCGCCCGCCAGTGTCGCGTTCTCGTCATCCACCTTGACGTTGTTGAGGTAGACGCCACCCTGCGCGACCGCGCGCCGCGCTTCAGACAGGCTCGAGGTCAACCCGGTCTCCACGAGCGCCTGCACGACGAGCGCGTCGGCCGCCAGCTCCACATGGGGTAGCTCCGCGACTGCGGCCGCGAGCGTTGCCGCCTCGAGCGAGGCGAGATCCCCCTGCCCGAAGAGCGCCTGGGATGCGGCGATCACCGCCGCCGTCGCCTCCGGCCCGTGCACGAGCGTCGTGACCTCGCGAGCAAGCCTGCGTTGCGCCTCCCGCCGGAAGGGCTCGGCGCGCACTTGCTCGTCGAGCTCGTCGATCTCGGAACGCGTCAGGAAGGTGAAGACCTTGAGCCGATCGATGACGTCGCCGTCGTCGGTGTTGAGCCAGAACTGGTAGAAGCGGTACGGGCTGCACATCTCGGCGTCCAACCAGATGGCGTTGCCCTCGCTCTTGCCGAACTTGGTGCCGTCGGAGTTCGTGATGAGCGGGGTGCCGATGGCGTGCACGCTCCTGCCCTCGACGCGGTGGATGAGGTCGGTGCCGCTCGTGAGATTGCCCCACTGGTCGCTTCCGCCGGTCTGCAGCACGCATCCGTACTCGCGGTAGAGCTCGAGGAAGTCCATCCCCTGCAGGATCTGGTAGCTGAACTCGGTGTAGCTGATGCCGGCGTCGGAGTTCAGGCGCGCGGCGACGGCATCCTTCTTGAGCATCGTGCCGACGCGGAAGTGCTTGCCGATCTCGCGCAGGAAGTCGATCGCGGACAGCGGCGCGGTCCAGTCGAGGTTGTTGACCATCCGCGCGGCGTTGTCGCCCTCGAACGAGAGGAACGGCTCGATCTGCCTTCGCAGGCGGTCGACCCATTCGGCGACCGTCTCGCGCTCGTTGAGCGTGCGCTCAGCACTCGGCCGCGGGTCGCCGATGAGTCCGGTCGAGCCCCCGACAAGGCCGAGCGGGCGGTGCCCGGCGAGCTGCAGGCGCCGCAGCAGCAGGATCTGCACGAGGTTGCCGAGATGCAGGCTCGGTGCCGTCGGGTCGAAGCCGCAGTAGTACACGATGGGTGGCCCCGCGAGCAGTTGCTTCAGTTCGGCGGCGTCGGTCGAGACGTGCACGAGTCCCCGCCAGTTGAGCTCCTCCCACACGTCGGAGAACGAGGGGTCGTTGCGCTGCGCGTTCAGGATCTCGGATGTTGCCGGCACCCGGTCAGGCTACCGTCTTCGCCGGCTCCACCTGGCTCGCCCGCTGCTGCTCGAGCCCACGGGGCGGCTCCCCCCCTCGTCCGGGTCCTCCCCCGCATCCACGACCGACGACCGCGGTGGGTACACCCAGGTCACGAGCACGACGGAGACGATCATGAGCAGGAACCACGAGCCGAGCTTCGCGATCGAGACGGGCGCCCATCCGTCCACCTGATCGGGGTAGCTCCAGGCACCCGCCCAGGTGCTGACGTTCTCGGCCATCCAGATCACGACCGCGACCCCGGCGAACGGCAGCAGGATCGGCAGGTCGATGCTCGTGCGCAGCACGCGGGCGCGCATCATCGTCGGCCACCACGCGACGAGCACGATCGCGATGAGCGCCCAGCGGATGTCGGGGAGCACGTGGTGCGCGAAGAAGTTCACGTAGACGCCGCCCGCGATGAGCGCCGTCACCCACCGCCGCGGATAGCGGTCGAAGCGCAGGTCGAAGAGTCGATACACGCGCACCATGTACGAGCCGACCGCCGCGTACATGAAGCCCGAGAACAGCGGAACGGCGCCGATGCGCAGCATCCCGTCCGGGTCGTACTGCCACGATCCGGCCGCGGTCTTGAACAGTTCCATGACCGTGCCCGCCACGTGGAACAGCAGCACGACCCGCAGTTCGCCGATGGTCTCGAGCCGGGTCGCGAGCATGAGCACCTGGATCGCGACGGCCGCGAGGGTGAGCGCGTCGTTGCGGGCGAGCAGCGCGTCCTCGGGGTACCAGAGGCGCGCAGCCACGATGATCGCAAGCAGCAGGAACCCGAAGACGCACGCCCACGCCTGCTTCGCCACGAACACCGCGAACTCGACGAGCCCGGCGCGCATCCCGCCCAGCTCGGCACGGTCGATAAGAGCATGCGCGGCGCGGTCGATGCGCTGTTCGATCGCCGTGTAGCCCGCCATGACTCCAGTTCAGCGGGTGCCTCACCGCGAGCGCGTCCGCCCAGCGGACGATCTCAGCGGCGCCTCTTCGGCGCGTGGGCGCGGTAGACGGAGACCGTCGGATCCCCCGGCACCCAGAACCGCAAGGGGAAGGCGTCCGTGCCACCCGCGCCTGAGACGCCGACGCGCGGGCCGGTCGCGAACGAGGGCGGATGCCGTGCGGGCTCGAGCGAGAAGGGTTGGCCATCGAGGGCCGCGGTGTCGTCGTTCAGCGCGATGCCGAGCGCCTTCGTCAGGCGCGCGGGGCCGCGAGCCAGTTCGGCATCCGACTTCGCCGTGGAACGACGCTCCCGGGCGAGCTCGAGCCCGTCGACCACTTCGCCCGCGCGCAGTAGGACGGCACTCGCGGTTCCGGCCGGAGAGCAGACGATGTTGGCGCACACGTGCATGCCGTAGCTGAAGTAGACGTACAGGCGACCGGGCTCGTCGTACATCGTGCCGGTGCGCGGTGTCGGTCCCCGGAAGGCGTGGGAACCGGGGTCGGCCTCCCCGAGGTAGGCCTCGACCTCGGTGAGGCGCACGGTCACGCCGCGGCCCGTGAGCGAGGCGCCGAGCAGGAGCGGTGCGACCTCGTCGGCGGGGCGGGTGAGGAACTCGAGGAGATCGTTCAGCGGTCTGCGACCTCGGCGACGCGGGCGGTGAGCGCCGCGAGCTGCTCGGCGACGCGCTGCGGCGCCGTTCCGGCGACGCCCGAGCGGCTCGCGAGCGAGCCTTCGACCGTCAGCACCTCGCGTACCTCGGCAGTCAGCCGCGGGTCGATCGCCGCGTACTGCTCGTCGCTCGGCTCGTCGAGTTCGAGACCCTCCGTCTCGCAGAACCGCACGAGCGCGCCCGAGATCTCGTGCGCCTCGCGGAACGGCACCCCCTGGCGCACGAGGTGATCGGCCACATCCGTCGCGAGCGAGAAGCCCTGCGGGGCGAGCTCCGCCATCCGCGCGGTGTCGAACTCCATCGTCGCGACCATGCCGCTGAAGGCGGGCAGCAGCACCTCGAGGGTCACGACCGAGTCGAAGACCGGCTCCTTGTCCTCCTGCAGGTCGCGGTTGTAGCCGAGCGGCAGGGCCTTGAGGGTCGCGAGCAGGCCCGTGAGGTTGCCGATGAGCCGCCCCGACTTGCCGCGCGCGAGCTCGGCGATGTCGGGGTTCTTCTTCTGCGGCATTATCGAGGACCCGGTCGAGTAGCCGTCGTGCAGGCGCACGAAGCCGAACTCGCGGGTGTTCCAGATGATGATGTCCTCGGCCAGGCGCGACAGGTCGATGCCCAGCTGCGCGGCGATGTAGGCGAACTCGGCCACGACATCCCGGCTCGCCGTCGCATCGATCGAGTTGGGCATCGGCCGCGCGAGCCCGAGCTCGGTCGCGATCGGACCGGGATCGAGGCCGAGGGCTCCCCCGGCCACCGCGCCTGCGCCGTACGGCGATTCGGTGGCGCGCACCCGCCAGTCGCGCAGCCGCTCGAGGTCGCGGACGAGCGGCCAGGCGTGCGCCAGGAGATGGTGGGCGAGCAGCACGGGCTGGGCGTGCTGGAGGTGGGTGCGGCCCGGCATGACGGCGTCCAGGTGCGCCTCGGCCTGAGCGGCGAGCGCGTCGACGAGCTGCACGACGAGGTGCCGGATGCGGCCGGCGTGATCGAGCAGGTACAAGCGGATGAGCGTCGCGATCTGGTCGTTGCGGCTGCGTCCCGCGCGCAGCTTGCCGCCGAGCTCGGCGCCGACGGTCGCGACGAGCTCGCGCTCGAGGGCGAAGTGCACGTCTTCGTCTTCGGGCAGCGGACGGATGACGCCGTCGCGCACGCCGCGATCGATCACATCCAGTCCCTCGATCATGCGCGCCAACTCGTCGGCGCTGAGGAACCCGGCCGCTGCGAGCGCCCGAGCGTGCGCCCGCGAGCCCTGCAGGTCATAGGGCGCGAGCTGCCAGTCGAAGTGCGTGGAGCGGCTGAGTTCCTGCAGTTCGGGCGAGGGGCCGCTCGCGAAGCGTCCGCCCCACAGGCTCGCGCCGCCCGCCCGATCCTGTGCGCCGTCGGTCGTGTGGCCAGGTGCCATGTTGTTCCGGTCTCCTCGTGTCATGTGCAGTCTAGAAGCGGGTTCGCACGGATAAAGTGTGCGCATGTCTGACGCCCCGACGCCGTCCGTACCGCCCGCCCCCGAGTCCGGCCAGCCGGCCGTACCGCCCGCGCCGCCCGTCGAGGGCACGCCGGCGCCGCGGTATGGCGAGTTCGCCCCCGTCGAGTCGTCGCAGGCGCCCGTCGCGGCGGCGCCCGGCCAACCGGCCATGTACTCCGGCACAGCCGCTCCCCTCGCGCCGCAGGCCGGGTACCCCGCCCCGAGCGCGCCGCAGCAGGCTCCCGGGTACCCGGCGGCCGGATACCCGCAGCAGACGCCCGGCTATCCCCAGCAGGGCTACCCCCAGCAGGGCTACCCCCAAGCCGCGTACCCGCAGGCCGCGCCGGTCTACGGTCAGCCCGGCTTCGGCGGCGCGCCCGCCCCGAAGCGCCGCACCTGGGATGTCGTGCTGACGATCATCCTGCTCGTGCTCGGACTCGGCGGCACTCTGCTCGGCGTGCTCTACGGCATCATCTTCAGCTCGCCGGAGCTGCTCGACGACGCCTTCCGTCAACAAGGACTCGGCGGTTTCGACGGCGAGGTCGGCGCGACCCCGCTCGTGCTGATCGTGAGCCACGTCGTGCTGTACCTCCTCGCGGCCGGGCTGTCGATCCTGCTGCTCGTGAAGAAGAAGGTCGCGTTCTACATCCCGCTCATCGCGGGCGTCGTGGCGGCCGTCATCTTCTGGGCGGCCCTCATCATGCTCATGTTGAGCGATCCGGACTTCGCCACGAGCTACGGCGCCTGAGCACGGCGCCGTCACGCGGCGGCGCGCTCCAACAGCCACACGAGCAGTGCCTTCTGCGCGTGCAGGCGGTTCTCGGCCTCGTCCCAGATGACGCTCTGCGGCCCGTCGATCACCTCCGGCGCGACCTCGTAGCCGCGGTCGGCCGGCAGGCAGTGCAGGAAGATCGCGTCGCTCGCGGCGAGCGCCATGAGCTCCTCGGTGACCTGATAGCCCCCGAAGGTCGCGACGCGGTGCGCCTTCTCGTCCTCCTTGCCCATCGACACCCAGGTGTCGGTGACGACGACATCCGCACCCGCGACCGCCTCGAGGGGGTCGGTGTAGAGGGTGACGGAGCCACCGGTCGAGCTCGCGCGGCGGTCGGCGTCGGCGACCACGGCATCCGCGGGGCTGAACTCCTCGGGGGAGGCGACGCGCACGTGCATCCCCGCGGTCGCGCCGGCGAGCAGGTAGCTCTGCGCCATGTTGCTTGCGCCGTCGCCCAGGAAGGTGACCGTGAGCCCCGCAAGCGTTCCCTTGTGCTCGCGGATGGTCAGCAGATCTGCGAGCAGCTGGCAGGGGTGGAAGTCGTCGGAGAGCGCGTTGACGACCGGAACGCGCGTGCCCTCGGCCATCTCCTCGAGACCCGACTGGGCATAGGTGCGCCAGACGATCGCCGACACCATCCGCTCGAGCACGCGAGCCGTATCCGACGGCGTCTCCTTGCCGCCGAGCTGGCTGTTGGCTGTCGAGATGATGAGCGGGCTGCCGCCGAGGTCGGCGATGCCGACGGCGAAGCTCACCCGCGTGCGCGTCGACGACTTGTCGAAGATCACGGCGACCGTCTGCGGTCCGGCGAGCGGGGTGCGCCCCCAGCGATCGGCCTTGACGGATTCGGCGAGATCGAGCACCTCTGCCTGCTCGGCGGGGCTCAGGTCGTCGTCGCGCAGGAAGTGGCGGGTCATGCGTGGTCTCCCGGGTCGGTGTGAGGGATGTCGAGCGCCTCGGCGAAGAGGCGGGTGAACTCGTGCAGCTCCGCATCGCCGATGATGAGCGGCGGCGCGAGGCGGATGCGGTGCTCGCTCGCGGCGTTGATGATGAGGCCGCGGTCGAGCGCCCGGCTCGCGACGATGCCGGCGACGGGCTCCGCGAGTCCGATGCCGAGCAGCAGACCGCGGCCCTGGATGTCGGTGACGAGCGGTGAGCCGATGAGCTCGATGCGCGCGCGCAACTCGGCGCCGCGGGTGCGGGCGTTGCCGACCAGGTCGGCCCGCTCGATCTCGCCGAGCACGGCGTTCGCGGCAGCGGCGGCGAGCGGGTTGCCGCCGAACGTCGAGCCGTGGTGTCCCGGTCCGAACAGCTCGGATGCCGCGCCGAAGGTCACCAGGGCACCGATCGGGAAACCGCCGCCGATCCCCTTCGCGAGCGCGACGGCATCCGGACCCATCCCCGGGGGCAGAGCGCCCTCGTGCTGGAAGGCGAACCAATCGCCTGTGCGCCCGGCACCCGTCTGGATCTCGTCGAGGATCAGCAACGCGCCGTGCCGGGTCGTGAGTTCGCGCGCCGCGCGCAGGTAACCCGCGGGCAGCTCGACGACGCCAGCCTCGCCCTTGATGGGCTCGACGACGAGCGCGGCGACATCCCCCGAGGCGAGCGCGGCCTCGAGCGCCTCGATGCTCGAGGGCAGGTGCTCGACGCCGGGCAGGAGCGGCTCGAAGGGCGTGCGCAGCGCGGGCTTGCCGGTGAGGCTGAGGGAGCCCATCGTTCGGCCGTGGAAGGCGCTCTCGAGCGCCAGGATGCGCGGCTTGCCGGTGAGGCGCGCGAGCTTGACCGCCGCCTCGATCGCCTCGGCTCCGGAGTTGCACAGGAACACGCGGTCACCACCCGTGAGACGGGTGAGCCGCTCGGCGAGCTCGAGCTGCGGCTCGGTCGCGAAGTAGTTCGAGACGTGGGCGAGGGTGCCCGCCTGACGGCTCACGGCATCCACGAAAACGGGGTGCGCGTGGCCGAGCGAGTTCACGGCGATACCGGCGAGGAAGTCGAGGTACTCGGCGCCCTCGACATCCCAGACACGGGCCCCCTCGCCGCGTGCGAGCACGGCGAGCGGCGCGGGCGCCGACTTCATCATGACGCGCGAGAACAGCTCGTGGTAGTCGGTCATGCGGGGACCACCTCCGTGCCGATGCCGGCGTCTGTGAAGATCTCGAGCAGGATCGAGTGCGGGCGGCGTCCGTCGATGATGGCGGCCTTCGGCACTCCCCCGTCGACGGCCTCGAGACAGGCCGCCATCTTGGGGATCATGCCGGTCTCGAGGCTCGGCAGGAGTGCGGACAGCTCGTCGCGGGTGATGTGCGAGACGAGCGAATCGCGGTTCGGCCAGTCGCGGTAGAGACCCGCGACGTCGGTGAGCACGACGAGCTTCTCCGCGCCGAGGGCGACCGCGAGCGCCGCGGCGGCCGAGTCGGCGTTGACGTTGAGCGACTGCCCGGGCACATCGGCGTCGGGTGCGATGGACGACACCACGGGGATTCGCCCCGCCTCGATCGTCGCGATGACGGCCGCGGGGTCGACGGCCACTACGTCGCCGACGAGCCCGATGTCGACGCTCTGCCCGTCGACCACGACGGCGCGGCGACGCCCCGTGAACAGACCCGCATCCTCACCGGAGATGGCGGAGGCGAGCGGCCCGTGCCGGTTGATGAGGGTGACGAGCTCGCGGCTCACCTGGCCGGTGAGCACCATGCGCACGACGTCCATCGCCTCGGGGGTGGTCACCCGGTAGCCGCCGCGGAACTCGCTGGGGATGCCGAGCCGGTCGAGCATCGTGGAGATCTGCGGCCCGCCGCCGTGCACGACGACGGGCTTCAACCCGACCGTGCGCAGGTAGACCATGTCCTCGGCGAAAGCGCGTTGCAGCTCCTCGTCGACCATGGCGTTGCCGCCGAACTTGACGACGACGACGCGGCCGGCGAAACGCCGCAGCCACGGCAGGGACTGGATGAGCGTGTCGGCCTTGACGGCCGCTTCGGATTCCGAGGTCATGAGGCGTAGGCGCTGTTCTCGTGCACGTAGTCGTGAGTCAAGTCGTTGGTGAGGATCGTCGCGCTCGACCCGCCCGCGTGCAGGTCGATGAGCACGTGCACGGCACGCGGGCGCAGGTCGACCTCGGTTCGGGGCCGGTCGGGACCCCCCGCCGAGCACACCCGCACGCCGTTCATCGCGACGTCGACCTCGTAGGGGTCGAAGGCGGCGTCCGTGGTGCCGATCGCGGCGAGCACGCGCCCCCAGTTGGGGTCGTTCCCGAACACCGCCGCCTTGAACAGGTTGCTGCGGGCGACGGCGCGACCGACGGTCACGGCGTCGTCCTCCGACGCGGCGCCGACGACCTCGATCGTGATGTCGTGGCTGGCGCCCTCGGCATCCGCCTGCAGCTGCAGGGCGAGGTCCTGGCAGAGCTCGACGAGCGCAGCCGTGAAGGCGGCGGGTTCGGGTTCGACGCCGGATGCCCCGCTCGCGAGCAAGGTCACCTGGTCGTTGGTCGACATGCAGCCGTCGGAGTCGAGGCGGTCGAAGCTCACCCGCGTGGCCGAGCGCAGGGCCGCGTCGAGCTGCGCGGGCAGCAGCACGGCATCCGTCGTCAGAACGACGAGCATCGTGGCGAGACCCGGCGCGAGCATGCCCGCACCCTTGGCCATGCCGCCGATCGTCCAGCCGCCCTGCCGCACGACGGCGGTCTTCGGTTTCGTGTCGGTCGTCATGATCGCCTCGGCGGCGTGTGCGCCTCCCCGCGCATCACGCGCCTCGGCTGCCTCCTGCGCGCCCGCGATGAGCTTCTCGCGATCGAGCTGCTCGCCGATGAGCCCCGTCGAGCACACGAGGACGTCGCCCGCCGAGACCTCGAGCGCCGCCGCGACCGCCTCCGCTGTCGCATGCGTCGTCTGGAACCCCTCTGCGCCCGTGAAGCAGTTGGCTCCCCCGGAGTTGAGGATGATGGCGCTCACGGTGCCGTCGTCGATGACCTGCTGCGACCACAGGATCGGGTTCGCCTTGGCACGGTTGCTCGTGAAGACCGCGGCGGCGCTGCGCAGCGGCCCCTCGTTGACGACGAGCGCGAGGTCGCGCTTGCCGAAACCCTTGAGGCCGGCGGCGACGCCCGCGGCGGTGAATCCGGATGCGGCGGTGACGCTCACGGGGCGACTCCGTTCAGGGGGAGACCTGCGTGCTCGGGCAACCCGAGTGCGAGGTTGGCGGACTGGATGGCGGCACCCGCGGTGCCCTTCACAAGATTGTCGATCGCCGAGACGACGACCACGCGGCCGGCACGCTCGTCGACGGCGACACCTATGAGAGCGGTGTTCGCGCCCGTCGTGTCGTTCGAGCGCGGGAACGATCCGGCGGGCAGCACGCGCACGAACCGCTCGCCCGCGTACGCGCCCTCCCAGGCCTCGCGCACATCCGCCGCCGAGACGCCCGGAGCAAGCCGCGCGGTCGAGGTCGCGAGGATGCCGCGCGACATCGGCACGAGCACCGGGGTGAACGAGATGCTCACGCCCTCACCGCCCGCGGCCTGGAGGTTCTGCACGATCTCGGGGTTGTGCCGGTGGATGCCGCCCACGGCATAGGCGGATGCGGATCCCATGATCTCGCTCGCGAGGAGGTCGGTGCGCAGCGCCTTGCCGGCACCCGAGGTGCCCACCGCGAGCACCGACACGAGATCGTGCGCTTCGATGACGCCCGCGGCGATGCCGGGAGCGAGCGCGAGGGTGATGGCGGTGACGTTGCACCCCGGGACGGCGATGCGCGTCGCGCCCGCGAGGTTCGCGCGCTGCTTCGCGGTTCCCCCGTCGAGCAGCAGCTCCGGCATCCCGTAGCTCCACGCCCCGTGGTACTCGCCTCCGTAGTAGGCGGCCCAGGCGGCTTCGTCGGTGAGCCGGTGGTCGGCACCGCAGTCGACCGCGACACGATCGTCGGGCAGCTCGGCGGCGATCGCGCCGGACGCGCCGTGCGGGAGGGCGAAGAAGACGACATCGGCCTGGGCGAGCACGTTCGCGTCGGTGGGCTGGAGCTCGAGCTCGGCGTGGCTGACGAGGTGCGGGTGCACGGCGCCGAGGGGCTGACCTGCGTTGCTGTGGGCGGTGACGACGCGCACGTCGAATTCGGGATGGTTCGCGAGCAGCCGGAGCAGCTCGCCTCCCGCGTATCCGCTCGCGCCCGCGACGGCGACGGAGATGGGCATGGATTCAACCTTATTGACTCGAGGGACGGGGCCGAGGCGGCGACGTCACGCGAGAGGCTGAGGGAGCGGTCAGCGCTGCGACGTCGCCGAGATTCGGCGCACGCGGCGGACGCGACGGAGCGAGGTGCTCTCGAAGACGATCCACTGACCCATGGGCACGAGGCTAGCAGTTCGGGAGGCGAGGTTCGCACACCTCGATTCGCGCTCCCCGGGAGGCGCCCACGCTACAGTGAGCCGTACCCCGACCGAGAGGAACCACGACCATGGCCCAGTACGACGACCTCCTGGCCCAGATCCCGATCGGGGATATCGCCACCCAGCTCGGAATCGACGAGGACGTCGCCGAGGAGGCGGTGAAGCAGGTGCTGCCCGGCTTGGTCGGCGGCCTCAAGGCCAACGCCGAGGAGGGTGGCCAGGCCTCGCTCGAGAAGGCGCTGCAGAAGCACCAGGGTGCGAAGCTGCGCGGTGTCTCGGATGTCGACACCGCCGACGGCGAGAAGATCGTGAAGCACGTCTTCGGCGACAAGGAGGACGCGGTCGTCTCGAAGCTCGCCGACACCTCGCCGAAGTCCGAGGTGACCGACGTGATCATCAAGAAGGTGTTGCCGATCGTCGCCCCCATCGTCTTGGCCTGGCTGGCCAACAAGTTCCTGGGTGGTTCCTCGGAGAGCTCCTCGAAGGGCTCCACGGGCGGGGGCGGCCTCGGCGACCTGCTGGGCGGCCTGCTCGGCGGCGGATCCTCGACGTCGTCCGGCTCCGGTGGGGTCGACCTCGGCGATCTGCTCGGCGGCCTCGGCGGCCTGCTGGGCGGCGGCACGAAGTAGCGGTGCCGTCGGGCTCCGCTACCCTGAGAAGGCGTCGGGCTCGGTGAGCGGCGCGCCCGGTCGGCGCGTCTCGCTGTCGCCCCGGTTGCCCGGGTCGAGGTTCAGCACCTGTTCCGCGTATGCGACGCCCGGCTCGCTGTTGCCGAGCCGGATCGGGTTGAGATAGCTGAGGTCGTCGGCATCGAGGTCGAACCGCCGCGCGATGCTCCCCCAGTCGTCGCCGGGCGCCGTGCGGTAGAGCACCGGCTGACCGCCGCGCAGTTTCACCGCACCGCGAGCTCCCTGCCGCTCGCCCGTGTCGACGACGTCGATCCAGGGTCGCACCTCGGGCACGTCCCACTCGAGGCGGGCCAAGGCTCGGATGGGTTGGGCGCAGTCGCCGTCGATCGCACCCGGCTCCACGATCAGCAGGTAGCGCAGGAAGGAGGGGTCGCCCATGAACTCCGGCACCGGGAGCGGTGCCGGCTGCGGGGTCTCGCCGATGCCGAGTGCCCAGACGTTCGGTTCACCGCAGTCGCCGAGCGCCACCTCGCCGTCGGCGAGCGCGGGCAGGATGCTCGTGCCTCCCGAACGGAGTGGAGCGAGATCCGGCACGTGCACGACGATGCCCCCGTCGACCCAGTCGATGCTCGCCTCGCCGAAGGTTGAGCCATCCGCCAGCAACAGTTCCCCGTGGGCGATCGTGCCCTCGGCGATCTGCACGGGCACGTGCGGCTCCGCCGCCGGCTCGCCCGACGGTGCTGACTCTTCGCGCGGGCTTGCCGTCGTCGCGCTCGCACACGCTGCGAGCGACACCACGGACAGCCCTGCCAGAAGGATCGCGGGAGTGCGCTTCACCCGCTCATGCAAGCGGACGGGACACGCACTGTCAAGGATCCCTCGACGACCGCTACTCCCGAAGCGTCGCGCCGTAGCGTTCGGCGGCGCGGGCCACTCCCGCGAGCTTCGCCTCGGTCGCCTCCGCGGCCGTCAGCGTGCGGTCGGATGCCCGGAAGCGCAGCGCGAAGGTCAGCGACTTGTGTTCCTCGGGCACACCCTGTCCGCGGTAATCGTCAACGAGCCGGATGTGCTCGAGCAGCGCACCCGCCCCCTCCGCGACCGCCGCCTGCACGTCCCCGGCGGGCACGGCAGACGCCACGACGAGCGAGACGTCCTGGGTCGCGGCGGGCAGCGTTCCGATCGGCGTCGCCTGTCGCTCGTACGAGCCCAGCTCGACGAGCGCATCGAGGTCGAGCTCGTACACCGCGACGACGCGCGGCAGGTCCGACTCGAGCGCGACGGCGGGCAACAGCTCCCCGGCGACGCCGACCACGGCATCGCCGACCCGGAGCTCGGCCGTGCGACCGGGGTGCAGCGCGGGATGCGTCCCCTGCACCGCACGGATGTCGACTCCGAGAGCGAGACCGACCTGGCGCACCGCGTCGAGCGCGTCGCCGATGCCGGCGGCCACCGCATCCGCACCCGGCTGCTTGGGGAGCGCCTCACCGAGGAAGAGCCCCGCGACGTGGCGGGCCTGCGGCGGGATGCCCGCGCCGAGCCGCGCGAGCGTGCCATCACCGGGACGCTCGGCGCCGAGCGGGATGAAGTCGGTGCCGTAGGCGACGCCCGGTTCCGGCAAGAAGACGGCGCCGATCTCGAACAGCGCGAGATCCGTGAGGCCGCGCGAGAGATTGCGATGCGCGATGTCGACGAGGCCGGGCAGCAACGTGCGACGCAGCAGCGAGGCGTTCGGATCGAGCGCGTTCTGCAGGCGCACGTTCGCGGAGCCCGGCGCGTAGCGCTCGGCCACGACATCCGCGAGGAACGGGTAGGCGAGCACCTCCGTCGAGCCCGCGGCGGCGAGCGTCTGAGCGACGCGGCGGCGGGCGGACTGCTCACGCGTCAGGCCCCGCCCGGCCGGTGCGATCGGCAGCTGCGCGGGGATGCGGTCGTAGCCCGTGATGCGCGCGATCTCCTCGATGAGCGAGACGTCGTCGACGAGGTCGGGCCGCCAGCTCGGTGGCGCGACCGTGAGCACATCGTCGTCGGCCTCGACGGTCGCGCCGATGAGCTCGAGCGTGCCGACGACCTCGTCGCGCGTGTAGGACACGCCCATCACGGCGGCGGCGCGGTCGACCGCGAGGCGCACGGGTGCGAGAGGCACCGACTCGTCGAAGAGCGCCCCGAGTTCGTCGAGGGACCCGCCTGCGAGCTCGACAAGCAGCTGGGCGACGCGCGCGGTGGCCAGTTGCGCCATCTGCGGGTCGACGCCGCGCTCGTTGCGTTTGGCCGCCTCGCTCGGCAGCTTGTGCCGGCGCACGCTGCGAGCCACCGTCACCGGATCCCAGATCGCTGCCTCGATGAGCACGTCGCTCGTCTCGTCGGAGATCTCCGAGAAGGCGCCGCCCATGACGCCCGCGATGCCGAGGGCGCGCTGCGCGTCAGCCACCACGAGGTCTTCCGCGTCGAGGCTGCGCACCTTGCCGTCGAGCGTCTCGAGCTGCTCCCCCGGCGTCGCACGGCGCACCACGAGCCCGCCAGGATCGACCTTCGCGAGGTCGTAGGCGTGATTGGGCGCACCGAGCTCGAGCATGACGTAGTTCGAGATGTCGACCGCGAGCGAGATGGAGCGGATGCCGGCGAGCCGCAAGCGCGACGCCATCCACGGCGGGGTGGGGCGGGTGGGGTCGATGCCGCGCACGACCCGCACCGAGAACACCGCGCACCCGGCGCGCCCGCGCACGGGAGCGGCATCCGTGATCTGCAGGGGGTAACCGGATGCCGCGGGCGCCTCGACCGCGTCGGCCGGGTCGCGGAAGGTGGCACCGGTGGAGTGGGAGTACTCGCGTGCGATGCCGCGGATCGAGAACGCGTAGCCTCGGTCGGGCGTGACGTTGACCTCGACGGCGGCGTCGTCGAGCCCGAGCAGTGCGATCGCATCGGTGCCGACCTCCGCATCGATCCCGAGATCGGCGAGGCGCAGGATGCCGTCGTGCTCCTCACCCATGCCGAGCTCGCGCGCGGAGGCGATCATGCCATCCGACACGTGGCCGTAGGTCTTGCGGGCCGCGATCGGGAACGGCCCCGGCAGCACGGCACCGGGCAGGGTCACGACGACCTTGTCCCCGGCGGAGAAGTTGTGCGCGCCGCACACGATGCCGCGCGGCTCGCCGTCGCCCACATCCACCTGGCACCAGTTGATGGTCTTGCCGTTCGACTGCGGTTCCGGCGAGACCTCGAGCACCCGCCCGACGACGATGGGGCCCGTGAGGGCGACACCGTGGGTGTCCTCCTCCTCGAGCCCGACCTTCACGAGCGCCGCATGCAGGTGCTCCAGGGTGACGTCCTCCGGAAGATCGACCCACTCGCCCAGCCAGCTGATGGGGACGCGCATCACACCACCCTCCCGAACTGCTGTGAGAAGCGCACATCGCCCTCGACCATGTCGCGCATGTCGTTCATGTCGTTGCGGAACTGCAGGGTGCGCTCGATGCCCATGCCGAAGGCGAAGCCCTGGTACTCCTCGGGGTCGATGCCGGCCGACCGCAGCACGTTGGGGTTGACCATGCCGCACCCGCCCCATTCGACCCAGCGCGCGCCGCCCTTGGCGTTCGGCTGCCAGACGTCCATCTCGGCGGAGGGCTCGGTGAACGGGAAGTAGTTGGGGCGCAGGCGGATCTGCGCACCCTCGCCGAACATGGCGCGCGCGAGGTGCTCGAGCGTGCCGCGCAGGTGCGCCATCGTGAGGCCCTTGTCGATCGCGATGCCCTCGATCTGGTGGAAGACGGGGGTGTGCGTCGCATCCAGTTCGTCGGTGCGGTAGACGCGCCCGACCGCAGCGACGTAGACCGGCAGAGGACGCGACAGCAGCGAGCGGATCTGCACGGGGCTCGTGTGCGTGCGCATCACGAGGTGGCGCTCCGCCGGCTCGACGAAGAAGGTGTCCTGCATCGCGCGGGCAGGGTGGTCCTCGTCGAAGTTGAGCGCGTCGAAGTTGAACCACTCGTGCTCGAGCTCGGGACCTTCGCCGATCTCCCAGCCCATCGCGACGAAGAGATCGCTCATCTCCTCCATGAGCAGGGAGAGCGGATGCCGGGCGCCGCGGTTCCAGCGGGAGGGCACCGCCGTCACGTCCACCGCCTCGGCCACGAGGCGGGCCTCCTCCTCGGCGACGAGGATGCGCTCCTCGGCCGCCGCGAGCGCCTGCGTCACCTGGGCACGGGCCTGGCCGACGAGCTTGCCCGCCGCGGCCTTCTGGTCACCCGGAAGGTCGCGGATGGCCGCGTTCAGCTGCGCGAGCGGTGAGTTCTCCCCGGCGTGGGCGGACCGCGCGGCCTTCAGGCTCGCGGAGTCCTCCGCGCCGCCGATCGCGGCGAGCGCCTGCTCGACGGCGGCGGTGACCGCGGAATCGGTGATGGGGTTCGACACGAGGATCGAGTCTATCCGCGCGGCGGGAGCGGGCCGGACGGGTGCCGGCTCGACATCACGGTTTCGTCAAAGACCGACCGTTCCTCCCCGCATCCGGGGGTAGACCCGTAAGGTGCTTCTATGGCGACGGATGCCGGCAGCGCTGCCGAAGACCACACCCCGACCGCCGCGAAGCGGGGCGAACCGCTCGTGGTGGTCTCCAGCGTGCAGAAGCACTACGGCGACTTCCAGGCCCTCACCGACATCGACCTGACCGTGCATCGCGGGGAGGTCGTCGTCGTGATCGGCCCCTCCGGCTCGGGCAAGTCGACGCTGTGCCGCACGATCAACCGTCTCGAGACGATCACGAGCGGAACCATCACGATCGACGGAGAGGAGCTGCCCAAGGAGGGCCGCGGGCTGGCGAAGCTGCGCGCCGACGTGGGCATGGTGTTCCAGTCGTTCAACCTCTTCTCGCACCTCACCGTCCTCGAGAACGTCACCCTCGGCCCCATCAAGGTGCGCCATCTCAAGAAGGCGGATGCGGAACGGGAGGCGCGCGTGCTGCTCGACCGCGTCGGCGTGGCCGAGCAGGCGAGCAAGCTGCCCGCCCAGCTCTCGGGCGGCCAGCAGCAGCGGGTCGCCATCGCGCGCGCCCTCGCGATGAACCCCAAGGTCATGCTGTTCGACGAGCCGACGAGCGCTCTCGACCCCGAGATGATCAACGAGGTGCTCGACGTGATGGTCGCGCTCGCCGACGACGGCATGACGATGATCGTCGTCACCCACGAGATGGGCTTCGCACGCAAGGCCGCCGACCGAGTCGTGTTCATGGCGGACGGCCGCATCGTCGAAGAGGCCACGCCCGACGAGTTCTTCACGCGCCCGAGAAGCGAGCGGGCCAAAGACTTCCTGTCCAAGCTCATCACCCACTGAGCCGAACGACCCCACCCGAACGCCCACGAGGCACGACGGACCACCGAGAAAGAGGAGGAACCATGAGGCGCACGAGAATCCTGGCCGGAGTGAGCATCGCGGCGGCCGCCCTGCTGGCGCTGACCGCCTGCAACAGCGGCTCGCCCACATCCCCGGGCGGAACCGATGGAGGCGAGACCTCGGGCGACGGGGTGCCGTGGACGGTCGCGACCGACGTGTCGCTCGACGGCTCGCCGACCTTCGAGAAGATGACCGAGCGCGGCAAGGTCATCATCGGCGTCAAGGAGGACCAGCCGGGACTCGGCTACCTCGACGTGACGACGGGCGAGCGCACGGGCTTCGACGTGGACATCGCCCGTTGGATCGCGGCCTCGCTCGGCTTCGACGAAGACAAGATCGAGTTCAAGCCGATCGCATCCGCCAACCGTGAACAGGCGATCGTGAACGGCGATATCGACTACTACGTCGGCACCTACTCGATCACCGACAAGCGCAAGCAGCAGATCGACTTCGCGGGACCGTACTTCGTGACCGGCCAGGGCTTCCTGGTGGGCAAGAACAGCGGCATCGACGATGTGAAGGACGTCTCCGACTTCAACGGCAAGACCGTGTGCTCGGCGACCGGCTCCACGCCCATCGCCAACATCAAGGAGAACTACCCCGAGATCAAGACGGAGGAGTACGACCTGTACTCGGCATGCGTCGAGGACCTCATCAACGGCAAGGTCGGCGCCGTGACCACCGACCAGGCGATCCTGATCGGCTATGCGGCGAAGTACCCGGATGACGTGAAGGTCGTCGGGGGTCTCTTCACGGAGGAGCGCTACGGCGTCGGCCTCCCCAAGGGCGACGAGGTGCTGAAGGACCACATCAACACCTTGTTCACCGATGGACACGACATCTGGCAGGCCATCTTCGACAAGAACCTCGGCTCCTCGGGCATCACGGTCGAGCAGCCCGCGGTCGACTGACGGTTTCCGGTGCGGGGCGGTCGATCCGGCCGCCCCGCACCCCTCACCCGGGAAGGAGGATGCGTGGACGTCATCTTCGGCAACCTCGACCTCTGGGGCGTGGCGATCGGCAACACCCTCCTGGTGTTCGTCTTCGGCGGCGTCATCGCCCTCGTGCTCGGTCTGCTCGTCGGTGCGATGCGGGTCGCGCCGGTCCCCATCGCGCGCGCGGTCGGCACGGTCTACGTCAACATCGTGCGGAACACCCCGCTCACGCTCGTCTTCTTCTTCTTCGTGTTCGGCTACCCCGTACTGGGCCTCCCCCGACTGTCCAACACCGTGCTGGGCATCCTGGCGATCGGCATCTACACCGCGACCTACGTCGCCGAGACCCTCCGGGCGGGCATCAGCACGGTTCCCGTGGGTCAGGCGGAAGCCGCCCGTGCAATCGGTCTGCCGTTCGGCCAGGTCATGACCCTCGTCGTGCTGCCGCAGGCGTTCCGCTCCGTCGTACCGCCCATGATGAGCGTCTTCATCGCGCTCTTGAAGAACACCACGGTCGCCGCCGGCTTCTCCATCGGCGAACTCGCCGCCCTCCGCGCCACGATCAACGACTCGCACGACCGTCCCGGCAACCCCATGGAGGTCCTGCTCTGGGTCGCCGTCGTGTTCGTGGTGCTCGTGCTCCTGATGAGCTGGGCGCAGCGCTATCTCGAGAACCGCTGGAGGATCGCCCGATGACTTCCGTGCTCTACGACGTCCCCGGGCCGCGCGCGCGTCGTCGCAACGGCATCCTCGCGCTCATCACGATCCTCGTCGTGCTCGCCGTCATCGGCTTCCTCGTCTACCGCCTGGCCGTCACAGGGCAGTTCTCCGCGTCCAAGTGGTACGTGTTCACCTTCTCCACCGTCTGGACGCAGATCCTCGCGGCCCTCGGCAACACGCTCGCCGCGTTCGCCCTCGCGGCGGTGCTGAGCCTCATCCTCGGATTCGCGCTCGCGATCGGCCGGCTCTCGGATCACGCCTGGGTGCGCATCCCGGTCGCGGTCGTCACCGAGGTCTTCCGCGCCGTGCCGGTGCTCGTCATGATGATGCTGCTCTACTACGGACTTCCCGTCGTCGGCCTCCGGGTGGAACCGTACTGGGCCGTCGTGATCGCGCTCATGATCTACAACGGCTCGGTTCTCGCCGAGGCTCTGCGTGCCGGGGTCGAAGCGCTTCCCCGTGGGCAGCGGGAGGCGGGTTACGCGATCGGGCTGCGCAAGAACGGGGTCATGCGGCTGATCCTGCTGCCCCAGGCGATCCGATCGATGCTGCCCGTCATCGTCGCGCAGCTCGTCGTCACGATGAAGGACACCGCACTCGGTTTCATCATCACCTACCCCGAGCTGCTGTACTACGCGAAGCTTCTCAGCTCGCAGCAGGGGCGACCGATTCTGCAGTCGGCGCTCGTCATCGGCGGCATCTACATCGTGATGTGCCTCATCCTGTCGGGCATCGCCAAGTGGCTCGAGATTCGCACCCGGCGGTCGCCCCGCGGCACGACGCCGTTCCCGCCCGTGACCCGGGCGACCATCGCGGCGCACGAGATCACGAACACCCAGCTCATCGCGACCCAGCTCGACACCGGGCCGGGAGATCCGGGGCGGGGGTGAGCGGCATCACCCCGCCGCAGTGAGCTCCTCCGACCGTGCAGCCGGCGCGTCGAAGGCGCCGCGGTAGCGAGCCGCGGGGTGGCGTTCGTTGAGGCGCTGGGAGCCGAAGAGCTTCTCGCGCAGGGTGCCGGGCGCGTACTCGGTCTGGGCGAGCCCGCGCCGCTGCAGCACGGGGGTGACCTTCTCGGCGAACTCGGCGAACGATCCGGGGATCACCCAGTTGATGACGTTGATGCCGTCGACGCCCGCGGCCTGCCATTCCTCGATGCGGTCGGCGATCTGCTCGGGGGTGCCGACGACGCGGGTGGAACCGGATGACATCCGCGCGAGATCCCGCACCGTGGGCTCGCGGTCGGTGATCGCCGCCCGCGTCCACTCGAGGAAGCCCTTCGCGGTATTGGTCTCGACGTCTTTCAGCAGCGTCTCGGGCGGATAGACCCGGCCGTCAGGATCCACGACGGCGCTGTGGGCCAGATAGCCGTCGACGCTGATGTAGCGCTCGTACTCCGCCGCCTTGGCCTGCGCCTCCTCCTCGGTGTCGCCGATCACGAAGCTCAGCCCCTGGTAGAAGGTGATGTCGCCGGGCTCACGACCCGCGTCGACGGCGCGGCGGCGGGTGTCGGCGATCTGGGCGGCCGCCACCTCGGGGTTCGGGGCGATGATGAACGTCGCTTCGGCGTGTTGAGCTGCGAAGTCGCGCCCCGACGACGAGGAGCCCGCCTGGAACAGCACCGGCGTGCGCTGCGGCGAGGGCGCGGGCAGGTGCGGCCCCTCGACCCGGTAGCGCTCGCCGACGTGGTGGATCTTGTGCACCTTCGTCGGGTCCGAGAACCAGCCGTCCTTGTCCTGCAGCAGGGCGTCGTCTTCCCACGAGCCCTCCCAGAGCTTGTAGGCGACATCCACGTACTCCGCCGCCCAGCGGTAGCGCTCGGCGTGGTCGGTGAGCCGGTCGAGGCCGAAGTTGCGGGCGCCGTTGTCTTGCACGCCCGTCACGATGTTCCACGCGACGCGACCGCGCGAGAGGTGGTCGAGCGTCGAGACCTGCCGCGCGAAGTGGAACGGATGCGACTGCGCCACGTTCGAGGTGAGCGCGAGCCCGATGTCGCTCGTCGACACCGCGAGCGCACCGAGCAGCACGGTCGGATCGTTGCTCGGGATCTGCAGCCCCTCGCGTACGTACACCGACCAGTCGCCGTCGGCATCCCCGTAGAGCCCCGTGACATCCGCGAAGAACATGGCGTCGAACTTGGCCGCCTCGAGCAGCTGCGCGAGCTCGATCCAGAGCCGCACGTCGGCGAACTCGTGCTGACGCGCGTCCGGACGCCGCCACTGCCCGTGGTGGATGTGGGATGCGGTGTTCATGACGAAGGCGTTGAAGCGCAGGGGCGTGGTCATGCGGTCTCTCCTGAGGGGTGGGTGGCGGATGCGGTGGCAGGCTCGTCGAGGCGCTGGAGCGCTCCGACGAGTTGACGGGTGTAGGGATGCTGCGGTGCGTGGAAGATCGCGGCGGGGTCGCCACGCTCGACGACGGCGCCGTCTTTCATGACGAGCACCTCGTCACTCATGTGGTGGATGACGCCGAGGTCGTGCGAGATGAACAGGTAGGCGACCCCGAGCGCACGCTGCAGCGCCACGAGCAGGTCGAGGATCTGTGCCTGCACCGACACGTCGAGGGCCGACACCGCCTCGTCGAGCACGATGAGCTCGGGCTGCCGGGCGAGTGCCCGCGCGATCGCGACGCGCTGACGCTGACCACCCGAGAGGGTGAGCGGCAGGCGCCCGAGCACCTCGTCGCCGAGTGCGACGAGCCCCAGCAGGTGCCGGGTGCGGGCCTCGCGCTCGGGAGCACGCAGCGCGCCGCCCAGCGCGTCGCGCAGGATCTGCTCGACGGTCCAGCGCGGATCGAAGGAGCTCAGCGGATCCTGCGAGACCACCGCGATGCGGTGCCGCTCGGGACGTCGGCGTGATTCGCGGATACCGGACCACGGTCGTCCCGCGATGCGCACCTCGCCCGCGTCAGGGCGTTCGAGCGCCAGCACGAGCCGTGCCGTCGTGGACTTGCCCGAGCCCGACTCCCCCACGATGCCGAGTGTGCGCCCCCGCGCGAGCGTGAACGAGACGTCGTCGACGGCGAGATGGCGAGCGCCCCCGGGCGCGCGGTAGCTTTTGCGCAACGCGACGGCTTCGACGACGGGTGCCTCGGCATCCGGAACCGCTCCGCCCTCGGGAAAGGCGGGCAGCACGAACTCGGGGGCGAGGCGCGTGTCACGCGTGTGGCCGCCCGGCACCGCGGCGATGAGGGCGCGCGTGTAGGCGTGCCGCGGGGCGGCGAGCACCCGGCGTGCGGGGCCCTGCTCCACGACCTCCCCCTGACGCATCACGAGGATGTCGTCGGCGAGGTGGGCCACGACTGCGAGATCGTGCGAGATGAGCACGAGCGAGACTCCGCGCCGTTTCATGCCGGCGAGCTCGTCGAGCACTTGGGCCTGAACGGAGACGTCGAGTGCCGTCGTCGGCTCGTCGGCGATCACGATCTCGGGGTCGAGCGCGATCGCCGAGGCGATGAGGGCGCGCTGCCGCAGGCCTCCCGAGAGCTCGCCGGAGCGCTGACGCGCACGGCGTTCGGGTTCGGGCACCCCGACCGTCTCGAGCAGTTCGATCGTCCGGCGGCGACGCGCTCGCCGGTCGCCCCAGCCGTGCAGCCGCAGAGCCTCCTCGATCTCCGCGCCGACGGGTCGCAGCGGGTCGAGCGAGACGAGGGCGTCCTGCAGCACGACGCCGATGCGCCGGCCGCGCACCTCGCGCCAGCGCCGCTCGGTGAAGCCGCGCAGCTCGTCGCCGTCGAGGGAGAGCTCGGTCGCGTCGACCCGCGCCCCGCGTCCGGTGAGACCGACGAGCGTACGGGCCGTCACCGACTTGCCCGAGCCCGACTCCCCCACGATCGCGAGGCAGCGACCGGCGTGCAGGTCGAACGACACGTCACGCACGACCTCCCGGTTGCCTGCCGAGGTCGTGAAGCCGACCGCGAGATCGCGCACCCGGATGCGCGGCTCGGCTCCGTGCTCCTGCGCCGCCGTCGGGCGCTCCGTCGTGAGGGTCATGCCTTCTCTCCCGCCTCGAGTGCCGGGCGAAGGCGTCCACCGAGGCTCGTCGCGGCGAGCGCGAGGGCCACGATCACGAGTCCGGGGATCACCACGAGCCACGGTGCGCGCGTGATGTACGCGCGGCCCGCATCCAGCAGCGCTCCCCACTCGGACGACGGCGGCGCGACGCCCAGTCCGAGGAACGCGAGGCTCGAGGCCCACACGATCGACTGGCCGATCGAGAGCGCGAAGATCGCCACAAGGGGTCGCAGCGCGTTCGGCAGGATCTGCCGAAGCACGATGCGGGCTCGCGGATGCCCGAGCGCCACGGCGGCCACGACGAAGCCCGACGAACGCGCAGCGAGCACCTGGGCGCGCACGATCCGCGCGTAGCCCGGCGCCGTGCCGATGCCGACGGCGAGCACCTGCGTCCACGCGGACGGCCCGAGGATCGCCACGAACAGCAGGGCGAGCAGCAGCGTCGGGAGCGCGAAGGCGACCTCGAGCACGAAGCCGACCGCACCCGCGAGCACCCGCCCGCCGAGTGCGGCGGCCGTCCCCAGGAGCACGGCGAGGGTGAGGCTCACGGTCGCCGCACCTGCGCCGATGAGGAGCGACTCGCGGGTGCCCCATACGACACGGCTGTAGAGGTCGCGGCCTGCCTCATCCGTTCCGAACCAGTGGGCGAACGAGGGCGACTGCAGGGCCGCCGCGAAGTCGTTCGCGGTCGGTGAATGGGTCGCGAGCACCGCGGGCCAGACTGCCGCGAGAAGCAGAAGGGCCGCGAGGCCGAGTGCCGCCAGCGGCCCCGCGGCTGGGCGGACGCGGCGGCGCGCTCCCTCCGACAGCGATGCGGTGGGTGACGGGGCGGGGCGCAAGGCGGTCATGCGATCCTCACTCTCGGGTCGACGATCCGGTAGATCCCGTCGACGAGCAGGTTGGTGACGACGTAGACGGCGGCGATGAGCACGACGATGCCCGTCACCACCGGGATGTCCTGCGAGCCGACCGCCGTCACGAGCACGCGCCCGATTCCCGGCCGGTTGAAGATGCTCTCCACGACGACCGCGCCCGAGATCGTCGCGCCGAGCGCCCATCCGCTGAGCGTCACCGCCGGCAGGATCGCGTGGCGCAGCACATGCCGCAGCCGCAGCTCGGTCTCGCCCATGCCCCGCATCCGTGCCGAGACGATGAAGGGCTGCTCGAGGGCCCGCTCGAACTCGGTGCGCGTGGCCTGGCCCATGAAGCCCGCGAGCGGGATCGCGAGCGTGAGCGCCGGAAGCCACAGACCCTCGGGCCCATCGCCCCCCATCACGGGCGCCCAGTGCAGCGTGAGAGCGAACACGAGTAGCAGCACGATGCCGAGCCAGTAGTGCGGCAGGCCTGCGGCGATCGTGTCGGCGGTCTCGCCGACGGCTCGGATGCGGGGACCGCGTCCCGCGGTCGCGACGACCCAGGCGACCATGACCAGCCACGCGATCGCGATCGCCGCGAGCGAGAGCACGAGCGTCGCCGCCAGCTGCTCCCCGATGATGTCCCACACGGGACGGAACTGCTGATACGAGCTGCCGAGGTCACCGCGTACGAGGCCGCCGAGGTAGTCGAGGTACTGCCGCACGAGCGGACGATCGAGGCCGAACTGCGCGATGATGGGCGCGAGTTCCTCGGGCGTGCGCGCCACCGCCTGTCCGCTGCGGATGTTGAGGATCGTGGTCGCACGATCGCCCGGCAACGCGGCCTGCGCGGCGAAGGCTGCGGTCGCGGCCCCGAGCAGCACGGCGATCGCCGAGAGCAGGCGCCGAAGCGCCTCAGCCGATGAGGTACGCGTCATGGAAGACCGGCCCTCCCTGCGAGTGCTCTTGCCAGAGGTCGCGGAGCTCGCCCCGCACGGCGAGCGTCGAGAGCCGGTCGTAGACGCCGATCGCGAGCGCGTGATCCGCGATGTACTCCTGCGCGCGCTGGTAGGCGGCGTTCTGCACGGCCGGGTCGCTTGCCGAGTTGCCCTCGAGGATCTCTGCATCCAGGTGCGGATCGGCGGAGAAGCTGTCGTTCCAGTAGTTGGGGTGCGCCTCGGTGCCGCTGCGCCAGGTGACGTACAGGATGCCGGCGGTGACCGCCGTCCAGTAGCCCACCGAGATGTCCTTCTCGTCTGCCCTCGAGTAGGCGCCCGCGAAGAGCTCGCTCTGCGGCACGGGGATCAACTGCACGTCGAAGCCGACCACGGAGGCCTGCTCCTGAAGCGCCTGGAGGATCGCCGCGCCGTCGGTGTTGATGATCGATCCCGCGCCGTAGGGCAGAACCGCGGTGAGTCGCTCGCCGCCCTTCGTCCGCGTGCCGTCATCGTCGCGCCCCGTCCAGCCCGCCTCGTCGAGCAGCTTGTTCGCCCGCTCGGGGTCGTAGCTGTAGCGGGCGGCGGCGGACTCGCTGTAGCCGGGTGTCGACTGGCTCACACTGCCATTGCCCTCGTAAGGGATGAGTCCCTGCCCGATCGTCTCGACCGCCGCCTCACGATCGAGGCTGTAGGCGAACGCCTGCCGCACCCGCTCGTCGGCGAACACGCCGCGCGAGGTGTTGAAGGTCAGCTGCTGGGGTCGCCCAGGCGTGATGTACCTCTCGAGCTCATAGCCCTCGTCGCCGAGGGGCGTCCACTCCACGGCGGGCACGTCGTAGATGGCCTGCACCTCGCCGCTGCGCAAAGCGGCGACTCGGGTCGTGGCATCCGCGACGAACTTCCACTCGACCCGATCCACGATCGCCGGTCCCTGGTGGCGCGCGTTGGCGGGCCACGAGGTGTAGTCGGGGTTGCGCACGAGCACGATCTCCGAGCCCCGGCTCCACGACTCCACCGTGAACGCTCCCGTCCCTACCGGCGCCTCGCAGTTCTGCTCGTCGCTGCGCGTCTCGAGAGCCTGCTGCGACTGGATACCGAAGTAGCCCTGCGTGAGCGTCTCCGCCAAGCGCGGGTACGGTGCCGAGAGGTGCACGACGAGGGTGAGGTCGTCGACCGCCTCGGCGGAGGAGTAGTAGCCGTCGAGCCAGACCTGCGCCGTGGAGTTGCCTCCAGCGACCCAGTAGTCGAAGTTGTAGGCCACGACGGCCGCGGTCAGCGCCGTGCCGTCGGTGAAGGTCACGCCCTCTGCGAGGTGGAAGGTCCAGGAGAGCTGGTCGTCGGAGACCTGGTAGCTGTCGGCGAGCCAGGGCACGGCCGTGCCGTCGTCGTCGAGCGAGAGCAGGCTGTCGAGTACCTGATACGAGAGGTAGGCCTGCTCGATCCAGCCGCCGAAGACGCATGCCGGCTCCTGCTGGTGCGCATAGACGACCGTGCCGCCCTGAAGCGGCGCACCTTCGCCTCCAGACGCGGCGCTCGGCGCGCAGCCGACGAGGGCGAGCATCGCGCCTCCCGCGATGAGGGCGACGGGGGGACGGAGAGGGTGTGCAGCGGTAGGCATCGGTCGGCTCCTGAACGGGACGCACCTCCGGCCGGAGGCGACCCGGGAACTGTAGAAAGCCGGAAGGGCGCGCGTCGAACCGCCACGTCACACGCAGACCGCGGCCGTCGCGCACCGTCGTGACACGTCACACGGCGTCACGCCGCGGCGCCATCGCGTTGGTCGGCAGGAACGCCGGGCAGTCAGGGGCCCCGGGTGGTCAGGAGCGCTGGGCGGTCAGGAGCGCTGGGCGAAAGCCGACTGGTACAGGCACACGGATGCCGCCGTGGCGAGGTTCATCGACTCGGCGTGGCCGTAGATCGGCACCCGCACCGCGCGGTCGGCGAGCGCGAGCTGCTCGTCGGCGAGTCCGTGCGCCTCGTTGCCGAACAGCCACGCGGTGGGCGCAGGCAGCCGTTCCCGCAGCGTCGGCAGCTCCTCGCCGGAGATATCCGCGGCGAAGACCTGCATCCCGGCGGCCTGCACGAGGTGCAGGGCGTTCTGGAGCGTGCCGCCCTGAGCGAGCGGAAGATGGAAGATCGAGCCCGTCGTCGAGCGCACGACCTTGGGGTTGTAGGCGTCGACGCTCTTGCCCGTGAGGATCACGCCATCGGCGCCCGCGGCATCCGCGGCCCGGATGATGGTGCCCGCGTTCCCGGGATCGCGCACCTCCTCGAGGATCGCGACGAGCCGCGCGCCGCGCGCCAGCAGATCCTTGATCGTCATCGGGAACTGGCGGGCGACCGCCACGACCCCCTGCGGGGTGACCGTGTCGGCCATCGCCTCGAGCACGGCATCCGAGACGGGCTCCGGCTCGACGCCGGCCGCGGCGAGGCCGCGCGCCAGCTCCGGATGCCGGTCGAAGACGCCGCGGACGGCGAAGACGTCCACCAGCAGCTCGGGATGGTACGACAGCGCCTCACGCAGCGCCTGCGGGCCCTCGACGAGGAAGAGGCCGGTCTCCTCGCGAGCTGCCCGCTTGGCGAGCTTCGCCACGGCGCGCACGCGCGGTGAACGAGGGTTGTCGATCATGATGCCGATGGTAGAAAACAAAGACGGTGCACGCCCGGAGGCGCGCACCGTCTTGTCGTGAAACTGCGGGTGAACCCGAGGTTACGCGGCGCTCTTGGGAGCGTTGACGTCCGTCGGGAGCGCGGCCTTCGCCGCCGCGACGAGGCCCGCGAAGGTCGCCGGCTCGTTCACCGCGAGGTCGGCGAGGATGCGGCGGTCGACCTCGATGCCCGCGAGTCCGAGGCCCTGGATGAGGCGGTTGTAGGTGATGCCGTTCGCGCGCGCAGCGGCGTTGATCCGCTGGATCCACAGGCGACGGAACTCGCCCTTCTTGGCGTGGCGGTCACGGTAGGCGTAGACGAGCGAGTGGGTGACCTGCTCCTTCGCCTTGCGGTAGAGACGCGAGCGCTGGCCGCGGTAGCCCTCGGCGCGCTCGAGCGTGGTGCGACGCTTCTTGGCGGCGTTGACCGCCCTCTTGACACGTGCCATTTTACGAAGTCCTTCTGTATTCGACCCGGGCTTACTTGCCCAGGAGGCCCTTGATGACCTTGGCGTCCTGGGGGGCCAGGATGACATCCTGGTTGAGACGACGCGTCACGCGCGACGACTTGTGCTCGAAGTTGTGGCGCATACCCGCGCCCTGCTTCTTGACCTTGCCGCTGCCGGTGATCTTGAAGCGCTTCTTCGCACCGGAGTGCGTCTTCTGCTTGGGCATTACTCTTCCTCTGTCTTGTCGGCAGCTGCCGCTTCGGCGGCGGATGCGTCGGCATCCGTCGGGTTCTGGGAGCGCGTCTTGTTCGCCGCGCGCTTGGCGTTCTGCTCGGCCTTCGCGTCGACCTTGGACTTCAGCGGGCCGATGATCATGACCATGTTGCGACCGTCGATGGTCGGGGTCGACTCGACGGTGCCGAACTCGGCGACATCCTCGGCGAAGCGCTGCAACAGGCGCACACCCTGCTCGGGGCGGGACTGCTCGCGGCCGCGGAACAGGATCATGGCCTTGACCTTGTCTCCGGCCTGGAGGAAGCCCTCCGCGCGCTTGCGCTTGGTCTCGTAGTCGTGCTTGTCGATCTTCAGGCGGAAACGCACCTCCTTGAGGATGGTGTTCGCCTGATTGCGCCGTGCTTCCTTGACCTTCTGGGCCTGCTCGTACTTGAACTTGCCGTAGTCCATGATCTTCACCACGGGCGGCTTGGCCTCGGGAGCCACCTCGACCAGATCCAGGTCGGCCTCCTGCGCGAGACGCAGCGCGTCTTCGATGCGGACGACGCCGACCTGCTCTCCGCCAGGACCGACGAGGCGGACCTCGGGGACGCGGATGCGGTCGTTGGTTCTGGGATCGCTGATGCGGGTCTCCTTCATTCTGCGGTGTGGGTGCGCTCGGGGCGCAGCACGCACGTGAAGAGATCCGCACCCGTGCAACCGGCTGCCCTCGAGGGTGCTGCCGGCGGAGTGCGCCACCGGTCCTGCACCCGTTCGGGCACGATCTCGGTTGCCTACTCGAACCCGATAACCTGAAGAGGCGGTCGGCGGGTGGGATTGCTCCACTTGCGTTTCCGGGGAGATGGCCCCGGAGCCCGCATAAGAATAGCAGAGGAAGCCCGTGAGCACCGAGCCCGAGTCCGCCCCCGTCTCCGACGACGCCCCCGACGACGTCGCCGAAGAGATCCGCGACATCGCGGACGTCCCCGCGGTCGAGGTGATCAACACCGTCGCCGTGCACCTCATGAGCGCGGCGGCCGTCAAGGTCGGCCTCGCCGACGACCCCGAGACGCAGCTCGACCTCGACGAGGCGCGCAAGCTCATCGACGCTCTCGCCGGGCTCGTGACCGCGTCAGCCCCCTCCGTGGGCGACCACCACGCTCGCGCGCTGCGCGACGGCCTGCGTACGGTCCAGCTCGCCTTCCGCGAGGCATCCCCGTTCCCCGACGAGCACGGCAAGGGCCCGGGCGAGAAGTGGACGGGCCCGGTCAGCTGACCGCACTCCCCTCGCCGATCAGGCCAGACGCACGGCGATCGAGTCGACACGGGTCGCGATGAGCTCGTCGGCGGCCCAGCGCTCCTGCAGCCGCGAGAGCACGGCCCGACGCACCTCGTCGGACGTGCCCGCGGCGACACGCAACACCACGACGACCTCGGGTCCCGCGAGACGCGCCTCGGGGTCCCCGGGAGCCACGCCGACGACCTCGACGGCGTCCTCGTGGCCCACCGACGCGGCGAACGCCTGGGCGACCTCGGCATCCTCGAACGCCGGCGTCCAGTCCTCCCCCGTCGCCAGCGAACGGAACGCGGGGCGCCGCACGACGACCTGAGTGTCGGATCCCGGGTCGACGACGATGAGCGGGGTTCCCTCTGCCGCCGCGGCGAGGGCGATACGGCTCGCCTGGATCGGGATGGGGCGCGCGACACCATCCCAGGCCTGCATCGCGGCGACCGAGGTGAAAGCCGGTAGCACCGCGCGCCCGTCCGGTCCCGCTACCGTCACGATCGAGAGCTCCTGCGTCTTGTCGACGGTCTGCCCGAACGGTCCGGTGCCGTGATCGCCGGCGACCGCGACGAGCGGCACGAGCAGGCGCTCGGGATGCAGTACCCCGACGAACTGCTGGATGCCGAGCTCACCCGCGCGCAATGCGCGGATCGCCTCGATCACCTTCTCGGGTGCCGAGCCGTCATCCGCCGCGAGCGGGTTCTCATGGAACCGGCGCCCCTCGAACGGGATTCCCGCGCTATCGGCGTGCCGGTGATCCATCGGGAACGGCCCGATCAGTCGCTTGCGACGTCGATCGCCTCGGCGAGCGTGAAGGCGCCCGTGTAGAGAGCCTTGCCGACGATCGCCCCCTCGAGGCCCTGGGGCACGAGCGTGCGCAGCGCCGCGATGTCGTCGAGCGAGGCGACCCCACCGGATGCGATGACGGGCTTGGGCGTGCGGGCCATGACCTCGGAGAGCAGCTCGAGGTTGGGGCCCTGCAGCGTGCCGTCCTTGGTGACATCCGTGACGACGTAGCGCGCGCATCCGGCGTTCTCGAGCCGATCGAGGACGGCCCAGAGGTCACCGCCCTCCTTGGTCCAGCCGCGCGCCGCGAGCGTCGTGCCGCGAACGTCGAGGCCGACGGCGATCGCCTCGCCGTACTCGGCGATGACGTGCGCCGCCCACTCCGGGTTCTCGAGCGCGGCCGTGCCGAGGTTGATGCGCTTGGCCCCGGTGGAGAGCGCCGACTCGAGGCTCGCGTCGTCGCGGATGCCGCCCGACAGCTCGATGTTGACCCTACGCGGGGTGTTCTTGATGACCTTCCGGATCACGGCGTGGTTGTTGCCGCGCCCGAAGGCCGCGTCGAGGTCGACGAGGTGGATCCAGTCGGCGCCCTGGTCGGCCCACGCCTGCGCGGCGTCGACCGGGTCGCCGAAGCTGGTCTCGGTGCCTGCCTCCCCCTGGGTGAGGCGCACGGCCTTCCCGTCAGCGACATCGACCGCGGGCAACAGGGTCAGGGCAGGCGAAGTGTTGAACTCGGTCATCTCCGGGGGCTTTCCGCGGGGCGAACGCCCGCACACAAGCTTCAGATACTAGCCCAGCCGCCCCGCGGTGCCGAACCCCGCAAGGCTGCGCACGAGATCCGTGACGGTTCCGTGACCGCCGGGAGAGCTCAGAGCGTACCGAGCCAATTGCGCAGCAGGCGGATGCCGGCTTCGCCGGACTTCTCCGGGTGGAACTGCGTGGCCGCGAGCGGCCCGTTCTCGACGGCGGCGACGAAGCGCTCGCCGTGCCGGGCCCAGGTCACCCGCGGCGGCGCGAACGCCCCGATGGCGTCGAGCGACCACGCTCGCGCGGCGAAGGAGTGCAGGAAGTAGAACCGCTCGTCGCGCAGACCCGCGAAGAGCGCCGAATCCTCCGGAGCCTCGACGGTATTCCACCCCATGTGCGGCAGCACGGGGGCCCGTAGCTCGTCGACGACGCCCGGCCATTCGCCGAGGCCCTCGGTCTCGACGCCGCGCTCCACGCCGCGCTCGAACATGATCTGCATGCCGACGCAGATGCCGAGCACCTTGCGCCCGCCCGCGAGCCGTCGCTCGATGAGCTCCGCGCCGCGCGCCTGATCGAGAGCCGCCATCACGGCGGCGAACGCCCCGACGCCGGGCACGAGCAAGCCGTCAGCGCTCATCACGCGTTCGCGGTCGGCGGTGAGTTCGACGCGCGCCCCCGCACGCTCGAGCGCCTTGACCGCGGAGTGGACGTTGCCGGAGCCGTAGTCGAGTACGACGACGGAGGGGCTCACCATGCTCAGAGGGCGCCCTTCGTCGACGGCACGCCGCTCACCCGGTCATCGCGCGCGACGGCCTGGCGGAAGGCGCGCGCGAAGGCCTTGAACTCGGCCTCCGCGATGTGGTGCGGGTCGCGGCCCGCGAGCAGCGTGAGGTGCACGGTGAGGCCCGCGTTGAACGTGATCGCCTCGAGCACGTGACGCACCATCGAACCGGTGAAGTGGCCGCCGATGAGGTGGAACTCGAATCCGGCGGGCTCTCCCGAGTGCACGAGGTACGGCCGCCCCGAGATGTCGACGACCGCCTGCGCGAGCGCCTCATCGAGCGGCACGAGCGCGTCGCCGAAGCGCGCGATGCCGCTCTTGTCGCCGAGCGCCTGCTTGATCCCCGTGCCGAGCACGATGCCCGTGTCCTCCACGGTGTGGTGCACGTCGATCTGGGTGTCGCCCTCGGCACGCACCGTGAGGTCGACGAGTGCGTGCTTGGCGAACGCGGTGAGCAGGTGGTCGAAGAACGGCACCGTGGTCTGGATGTCGCTCGTGCCGGTGCCGTCGAGGTCGAGGGTCAACTCGATGCTCGACTCGCTCGTCTGTCGGCTGAGACGGGCGGTGCGGTGGGTGCTCATGGCTCCAGCCTACCGAGCCCCGCCGGGCCCGAGCTCGGCGAGGCTGCGCAGGAAGAACTCGGTCTCGACGGCCGTACCGGCGGTCACGCGCAAGGCATTCGGGATGCCGACATCGCGGATGAGGATGTCGCGTTCCAGCAGCGCGCGGAAGGTCGCCTGCGGGTCGTCGACGCCGTCGAAGAGCACGAAGTTCGCCTCGCTCGGCCAGGGACGGTAGCCGAGGCCGGGAAGCTCGGCGATGATCCGATCACGCTGGGCGACGATGTCGTCGACCATCGCGAGCATCTCGGGTGTGTGCGCGAGCGCCGCGACGGCTGCCGCCTGGGTGAGCGCGGAGAGGTGGTAGGGCAGCCGCACGAGCCGCAGGGCATCGGCGATCACCGGGTCGGCGGCGAGGTAGCCCAGGCGCACGCCCGCGAAGGCGAACGCCTTGCTCATCGTGCGCGACACCACGAGACGTTCGCGTCCGGGCAGCAGGCTGAGCGCCGTGGGTTGGTCCTTCGGCATGAACTCGGCGTAGGCCTCGTCGACGAAGACGATTCCGTCGCTCGCGTCGTAGGCGGCTGCGATCGTGTCGAGGCTCAGCCCTGTGCCGGTGGGGTTGTTGGGGGCGCAGAGGAAGACGAGATCGGGCGCGTGCTGTTCGATGGCCCGCACGGCCGTTTCCGGGCTGATCTCATACCCCGCGTCGCGCTCGGCGGTGACCCAGGTACTGCCGACGCCCGCCGTGATGATCGGGTGCATCGAATAGCTCGGCGGGAAGCCGAGCACGCTGCGACCCGGGCCGCCGAACGCCTGGAGGAGCTGCTGGATGATCTCGTTCGAGCCGTTCGCGGCCCACACGTTCTCGCGAGTGAGGCCGTGACCGAGGTAACCGGCGAGCGATTCGCGCAGGGCCGTGAACTCGCGATCCGGGTATCGGTTGGCCGTGAGCACGGCGCGGGCGAGGGCTGTGACGATGTCGTGAGCGACCGCTTCGGGGATGGGGTGGGTGTTCTCGTTGACGTTGAGGGCGTAGCGCACGTGCTTCTGCGGCGCCCCGTAGGGAGTCAGCCCCCTCAGGTCGTCACGGATCGGCAGGTCGGAGAGGGAGGCCACCCCGCGATTCTACTGAGCACGGATGCGGCTGCCGCGGGCCGCGCGAACGCGGGCGGAGCCCTGCGCCGAGCAACCGTACGGCGTGCGCCTACTTCGAATACTGCAGCGGGATGGCGAGGCGTTGGCCCGGCTGCACCTCGGTCGTGGACAGCTGATTGAGGGCGACCAGGTCCGAGACGACCTGACGCGGATCGGCCTCGGGCGCGATCCAGGCTGCGAGCTCCCACAGGGACTCCCCCGCGGCGACCGTCACGTGCTCGAAACTCGCCGTGGACACCGTCGAACCCGCCTCGGCCGGCGGGCTGCCGAGCGTCGAGACGGCGAGGGCGATCGCGAGAGGGGCGCCGAGCAGCACACCCAGCACCACACGACCCCGGCGGGTGATCCGCAGCCGCGGCATCGGGCGCACGGCGGCATCCGCAGAACGCGCGGTGAGCGTGGTGGGGGTGAAGGCGATGGTGCTCATCTGATTCCTCCTGCTGGTGGACAGCCACCGCATCCGGCCTCGGCCGGGAGGCCGGATGCGAAGCTGTGTTCCGAATGTATCTTCGATCGAACGTATGTTCAAGTCCCCCGGGGAAATTCCGCACGATCCCCTGGATCCCTGTGGCTGTTTCCCCGACACACTCGAACGGATGTTTGCCGACACCCGCCGAAGCGGATACAGTTTCGATCGACGGGAAGCATCCGATCACGGACCACCGACATCGCCTCCCGCAGCGGACCACGCCAGACCCACTGAACCTGCGGGAGAGCACATGAGCGAGATCGAGCAGACCGAGGAACGCCCCGCCACGCGTCGGCGCAAGAGCCTCAGCGAGAAGCAGCTCGCGATCCTGGAGGTGATCCAGCACTCGGTCTCGCGCCGGGGGTATCCGCCGAGCATGCGTGAGATCGGCGACGCCGTCGGCCTCGCCTCGCTCTCGAGCGTCACGCATCAGCTCAATCAGCTCGAGCTCGCCGGCTACCTTCGCCGCGATCCCAACCGTCCCCGCGCACTCGAGGTGCTCATCGACATCCCCGTCGCCGACGACCCGAATGCGAGCACGCCCGTAGGCGACGCGGCGATGGTGCCGCTCGTCGGACGTATCGCCGCCGGCGTGCCCATCACCGCTGAGCAGCAGGTGGAGGAGATCTTCCCTCTCCCCCGCCAGCTCGTCGGCAAGGGCGAGCTGTTCATGCTCAAGGTCTCGGGCGACTCGATGATCGATGCGGCCATCTGCGACGGCGACTGGGTCGTCGTGCGCTCACAGCACACCGCCGAGAACGGCGAGATCGTCGCGGCGATGCTCGACGGCGAGGCGACCGTCAAGGTGTTCCGTCAGCGTGACGGCCACACGTGGCTGCTGCCGCGCAACACGGCGTTCGAACCCATCCTGGGCGATCAGGCGGAGGTGCTCGGCAAGGTCGTGGCGGTACTGCGCTCGGTCTGAGCGATATGGCGGGCGAGCCACTCCTCGATCACGCGCATGAAGCGCGCATGATCGTCGCGGAAGACCGTGTGCCCGGCACCCGCGACCGTCTCCACCGTCATGCCGAGGCGACGCAGACGCGACGCCGCGGCCGTCGTGATCAACAGGCTTTTCTCGGCGAGCACGACGAGGCTCGGCGCGACGAGCTCGAGCGGTGGCACGATGGGGCGGCTGTCGGCGAAGCCCAGGATGGTGCGCTTGTCCCAGTCCCGCAGCGTGGCGAGTTCGATCTCGATGTCCTCCGGGCTCCAGCGCGGATTCCAGCGCACGAGCGCAGATCGGCGCGGGCGCGGCGCGATGGCGAAGGCGAGCTTGAACAGCATGCCGCGGATACCTCGCGGGAAGGCGAAGGCCGGGTCGACGTAGATCGCGGCACGCGGCGCCAGCCGGTCGGCCGCGAGAGAGGCGACGAGGCCGCCGAGGGAGTGGCCCATCACGAGATCCGGCGGCCCGGACAGCAGCGGCGCGACCGTCTCGACCACGTCATCCGCCCAGCCGCGAGGAGTGTAGCGGCGCGATCGCGGCGAGGCGCCGTGCCCGGCGAGGTCGACGGCGAGCACACGGAAGCCCTTCGCCTGCAACTCGGCGCTCACCCGATGCCACGCACGGTGGTCGGACATGATGCCGTGGATGAGGATCGCGGTGCGAGGTCCCGATCCCGAAGTATGAACTGCCAACTGCACGTGTCGAGGGTACGAGTCGCGCCTGGGCGGAAACCTCGACGCGGCTGAGCGAACGCCGCCGGTGTTCGGGGATAGGCTGCGAATGCCGACAGGCAATGCTGCCCGGACCTCACGTCGCGGCCGCCGGTCGGAGCACACCAGGAGAGAGGTCACACCATGCGCACCAAGTACGCGATGCCCGTCATCGCCGTCGCCGCAGCACTGCTGCTCGCCGGCTGCGTCGACAACAGCACCGGCGAGCCGGGCGGCGGAGGCGACACGCCTTCGGTCGGCGTCGACGAGGCCGCCGTGGCGCTGCTGCCGGATGACATCAAGAAGTCGGGCAAGCTCGTGATCGGCATCGACGCCACCTACCCGCCGAACGAGTACAAGGACGACGCCGGCGAGCCGATCGGCTGGGAGGTCGACCTCGGCGACGCGATGGCCGCGAAGCTGGGACTCACGCCGGAGTATCAGATCTCGGGCTTCGACAAGATCCTGCCGAGCGTCACCGGCGGCACCTACGACATCGGGCTCTCGTCGTTCACCGACAACGAGGAGCGCGAGAAGGTCGTCGACTTCGTGAACTACTACGAGGCCGGTATCCAGTGGGCCCAGCCGATCGGCGGGAACGTCGATCCCGCCGACGCGTGCGGCCTCACCGTCGCGGTGCAGGCGACGACCTACGAGGAGACCGATGAGCTTCCCGCCAAGTCGCAGGAATGCGTCGACGCGGGCAAGGAGCCCATCAACATCCTGAAGTACGAGAAGCAGGACGAGGCCAGCAACGCCCTCGCGCTCGGGCAGGCCGACGCGATGACGGCAGACTCCCCCATCACTCAGTACGCGGTCTCGAAGCTCTCCGACAAGATCGAGCTCGCGGGCGACGCCTTCGACGTGGCGCCTTACGGCATCGCCGTCGACAAGGGCTCGCCGCTCGCGAAGGCGATCCAGGCCGCGCTGCAGTCGCTCGTCGACGACGGGACCTACCTCGAGATCCTCGGCAAGTGGGGCGTGGACGCGGGCGCCGTCGACTCGATCACGATCAACGCGGCGACCGCCGGCTGATCCTCGTGTCCTCGTCCGACGCACGACGCCCGGCGGCGCGGGAGACCGCGGCGCCGGGCGGTGCGGATGCCGCCGACCCGATCCGCGCCATCCGGCTCAAGCACCCCGGCCGCGTCATCTTCGCGATCGTGCTCGTGCTGCTGCTCGCGCTGTTCGTCATCGACGCGGCGCAGCGCGAAGCATACGGATGGGACAACTTCGCGAAGTACATCTTCGATCGGCGCATCTCCCAGGCGGCCCTCAACACCCTGCTGCTGACGATCTACTCGATGGTGATCGCCATCGTGCTCGGCATCGTGCTGTCGATCATGCGGCTCTCCGACAACCCGGTGGTCAAGGGCGTCGCCTGGCTCTACCTGTGGATCTTCCGCGGTACTCCGGTGTACGTGCAGTTGGCCTTCTGGGGCCTCATCGCGACGATCTACTCGAGCATCGACATCGGCATCCCGTTCATGGAGCCCTGGCTCTCGTTCCCGACGAAGAACGTCATCGACGTATTCTGGCTCGCGGTGATCGGCCTCGCCCTCAATGAGGCGGCCTACATGGCCGAGATCGTGCGCGCCGGCATCCTCTCGGTGGACAAGGGCCAGGAGGAGGCCGCCACGGCGCTCGGCATGGGCTGGCTGCTCACGATGCGCCGCGTCGTGCTTCCCCAGGCGATGCGCATCATCATCCCGCCGACCGGCAACGAGGTGATCTCGATGCTCAAGACCACCTCGCTCGTCGCCGCCGTGCCCTTCAGCTTCGACCTCTACGGGCGAGCGCGCGACATCGCGGTGGAGATCTTCGACCCCGTGCCGCTGTTGCTCGTCGCATCCGCGTGGTACCTGCTCTTCACGTCGATCCTCATGGTCGGACAGTACTTCCTCGAACGACGCTTCTCGCGGGGGGTGGGTCAGGCGCGCGACACGCGTCGCGTCGGTCTCGCGACGGATGCTGTACCGACCGTCACGGGGTCGATCACGACCGCCGACAAGGCCGAAGGAGACGGACGATGAGCGACACGCACGCCGACGTCCCCATGGTGCAGGCCGATCGGGTCTCGAAGAGCTTCGGATCGCTCGAGGTGCTGAAGTCGATCTCCCTCACCGTCAATCGAGGCGAGGTGCTGTGCCTCGTCGGGCCCAGCGGCTCGGGCAAGTCGACGTTCCTGCGGTGCATCAACCACCTCGAACGCGTCGACGCGGGCCGGCTCATGGTCGACGGCGAGCTCATCGGCTACCTCGAACGCGGGGGCAAGCTCTACGAGATGCACCCGCGCGAGGCCGCACGGCAACGGCGCGACATCGGCATGGTCTTCCAACGCTTCAACCTCTTCCCCCACATGACGGCCGTCGAGAACATCGCCGAGGCACCGATGAGGGTCAAAGGGATCAAGAAGCAGGACGCCTACGCCCGAGCCCAGGAGCTGCTGGCGCGGGTCGGTCTCGGCTCCCGAGCCGACGCGTACCCGGCGCACCTCTCGGGCGGCCAGCAGCAGCGCGTCGCCATCGCCCGGGCGCTCGCGATGGACCCCAAGCTCATGCTGTTCGACGAGCCGACATCCGCCCTCGACCCCGAGCTCGTGGGCGAGGTGCTCCAGGTGATGAAGCAGCTGGCGGAGTCGGGCATGACCATGATCGTCGTGACGCACGAGATGGGCTTCGCGCGCGAGGTCGCCGATTCGCTCGTCTTCATGGATGGTGGCGTCGTCGTGGAATCGGGCGATCCGCGCGAGGTTCTCGGCAACCCGCAGCACGAGCGCACCCGGGCGTTCCTGTCGAAGGTGCTGTAGCGACCGGCGCCTCGAACTCAGGCGGTCGCGACCGCGCTCTCGAGCTGGTGCGCGACCGCCTCGCTGGCCTGGACCCGCATCCGCGTGCCGCCCTCCTCGTAGCGCGTCTCGAGCACCCGACCGCGGTCGTGCGCGAGTGCGACGAGGTCGCCACGGTCGTACGGGATGAGCACATCGAGTTCGACCTCGGGCAACGGCAGGCGGCGGCCGATCTCCTCGAGCAGCTCCTCGATGCCCTCCCCCGTGCGGGCCGAGACGAAGACCGAGTCGGGTTCGAGGCCGCGCAGCAGGATGCGACGGTCGGCGTCGACGAGGTCGCCCTTGGTGAAGACGATGAGCTCGGGAACCTCGCGCGCGCCCGCCTCGCCGAGCACATCGCGCACCGTCGCGATCTGGGATGCCGGATCGGGGTGCGAGCCGTCGACCACGTGCAGCACGAGGTCGGAGCTCGCGACCTCCTCGAGCGTGGAGCGGAACGCCTCGACCAGCTGGTGGGGCAGGTTGCGCACGAATCCGACGGTGTCGGCGATCGTGAACAGCCGGCCGTCTGGCGTGCGGCTGCGGCGCACGGTCGGGTCGAGCGTCGCGAACAGCGTGTTCTCGACGAGCACGCCGGCCCGCGTGATGCGGTTCAGCAGGCTGGACTTGCCCGCGTTGGTGTACCCGGCGATCGCCACGGCGGGAACCTGGAAGCGGTCGCGATTGGCGCGCTTGGCCTCACGCGCCGGCGCGAATCCCTTGATCTGCTTGCGCAGCTTCGCCATCCGGGAGTGGATGCGACGCCGGTCCAGCTCGATCTTCGTCTCACCGGGACCTCGGGAGCCCATGCCCTGGCCGCCGGCCGCCTGACCACCGGCCTGTCGGGACATCGATTCGCCCCAGCCGCGCAGGCGCGGCAGCAGGTACTCGAGCTGAGCGAGCTCGACCTGCGCCTTGCCCTCGCGGGACTTCGCGTGCTGACTGAAGATGTCGAGGATCACCGCGGTGCGGTCGATGACCTTGACCTTGACCGCATCCTCGAGGGCGCGCCGTTGGCTCGGGGAGAGCTCGGTGTCGGCGACGACCGTGTCTGCGCCGAGAGCCGCGACGATGTCGGTGAGCTCCTGCACCTTGCCGCGGCCGAGGTAGGTCGCGGGATCGGGATGCGGGCGCCGCTGCAGCACCCCGTCGAGCACGACGGCGCCGGCCGTCTCGGCGAGGGCCGCGAGCTCGCGCAGGGAGTTCTCCGCATCCTCGAGCGACCCCGACGGCGTGTACACGCCGATCAGCACGACGTTCTCGAGGCGCACCTGGCGGTACTCGACCTCGGTGACATCCGCGAGTTCGGTCGAGAGGCCACCCACCCGGCGCAGCGCCGCGCGTTCCTCACGGTCGAACTGCTCGCCGTCGCGGTCGCCGCCGAAGGCGGTGGCCTCGTCCTGCAGCGCCGTGGCACGGCCACCGAAGACGCGCACGCCGGCGTGCGCCTCCTCGGTGGCGAGGATGCGGTCGAGCGCGTCGCGCGCGTCGTCGTCGCGCTGCACTTCGAAACTCTCGCGGGATTCGCTCATGATCCGGTTAACCCTAGTCACTCGTTTTCGGTAGGTTCTCTGCATGTCGTCCGAGCATTACTTCTCGACGTCGCCGTCCGGCGACCCGGTGCTGCGGACCATCTCCGTGCGACTCGCGGGCCGCGCCGTGGAGGTCACGACCGCGAACGGCATCTTCAGCCCCGAGCGCATCGACACCGGCACCCAGGTCCTCCTCGGCCACGTTCCGGCGCCGCCCCCGGGTGGCCAGTTCCTCGATCTGGGTTGCGGGTGGGGGCCCATCGCTCTGACGCTCGCCCTCGAGTCGCCGAGGGCCACGGTCTGGGCTGTCGACGTCAACGAGCGCTCGCTCGACCTGACCCGCCGTAACGCCGAAGCACTCGGACTCGACAATGTCAACGTCTGCCGACCCGAGGATGTTCCCGACGACGTCGTGTTCCGCACGATCTGGTCGAATCCGCCGATCCGCGTCGGCAAGAACGAGCTGCACACCATGCTCGCGCACTGGCTCCCGCGGCTCGACACCGGCTCCGACGCGTGGCTCGTGGTGGCCCGCAACCTCGGCTCCGACTCCCTCCACCGCTGGCTGCAGGGCACGCTGCCCGCCGATTTCGCGGTGCTGCGCGCGGCCACGAGCAAGGGCTATCGCGTGCTGCGCGTGCGCCATCGCTCCGGAACCGGCACGACGGAGTCGATCGACATCGTCGGCTGACTGCAGGTCGGCGGCCCTAGATCGTGACGCGGCCGTCGAAGACCAGCTCCGCCGGGCCGCTCAGGAAGACGTGTGGACCGTCGGCGGTCGAGCCGACGCGCACCCCCAGTTCGCCGCCCGGCACCTGCACGCGCCAGGAGTCCGGCGCGCCCGATCCTGCCCACGATCGCGTCGCGAGCGCCGCCGCAGCGGCTCCCGTGCCGCACGAGAGGGTCTCGCCGCTGCCACGCTCGTGCACGCGCATCCGGATATTCCCCATCGCGCCGGAGATGGCTCCGGGCACCACGAACTCGACGTTGGCGCCGTTCGGCGGTGCGGGCGTCACGACCGGCGCATCCGCCAGGTCGAGCGCGTCGAGCTCGTCGTCGTCGGCGAGCGCCACGACGACGTGTGGGTTGCCCACACCGACCGCGAGGCCTGGGCGGTCGACGTCGAGTCGACGCGCCGAGACCATCGCCTCTCCCGCCACGACGAACGGGCCGAGGTCGACCTCGAATCCGTCGGCGGTTCGGGTGAGCTGCCGGGCGCCACCGCGGGTGCCGATCGTGACCGTCTCGCCGACGGCGAGATCGAGCAGCCCCTCGGCGAGCAGAAAGGCACCGAATACGCGGATGCCGTTGCCGCACATCTCGGCGGGGGTCCCGTCGGCGTTGTGGTAGTCCATGAACCACTCGGCGCTCGCGTCGTCTGCGAGCACGGCCGCACCCTCCGGCAGCCTGGCCGAGCGCACGGCACGGATGACGCCATCTCCGCCGACCCCGAACCGTCGATCCGCGAGGGCCGCGAGCTGCGCCTGATCGAGGTCGATCTCGCCCTCCGGGTCGGCGAACAGCACGAAGTCGTTCCCGGTGCCGTGTCCCTTGGCGAAGACGATGTCGATGCTCACCAGCCGATGCTATCCGGCGGCGTCGAGGCTGTGCGCCTCACCACGGATGCCGCGTCAGCACCGCGGATGGGAAGACAAGGGTCAGGTCGGCATCCTTGTCTTGCGCGTTGAAGACCGTGTGCCTCGCCTGGCATTGGACGGTGATGGTGCCCGGGCCCGTGACGGTGACGCTGCGCATCGCGCCGACCATCGGATTGTGCCCCTTGCTGTTGGTCGCCGCCCCATTCGAGAAGTGGCGCGGCGACGTCGACGGGATCTCGAGGAACTGCTGATTGCCGCCCTGCACCGGGCCCACGAGCGAGCAGAAGACGCTCGGCACCCAGGCCGGCGATGTCATGTCCTGCGTGATCTCGTCGGCGTGGAAGATGAGGATATAGGTGCCCGGACCGGGGTTGCTGATGAAGTTGAAGGTGGCCGTCGAGAGGTAGCCGCCCGCCCCCGTCTCGCCATAGACCCCTGCGACAACGCCCCCTTCCGCGAACGCGAGCACGGCATCGGCGCCGGGGGCGCCCGTCGCGCCCGTTGCTCCGGGCAGTCCGGGCGAACCCGTGGGTCCGATTGCTCCCGCGGCTCCGTCTGCCCCATCTGCTCCATCGACTCCATCGATGCCGTCGACGCCGTCGACCCCATCGCGGCCGTCCACGCCATCGCGCCCGTCCACGCCATCGCGCCCGTCGGCGCCGTCGTGCCCAGCAGGACCCGTCGCACCGCGCACCCCGTGCCGCCCGTCGGCGCCGTCTCGCCCATCCGTGCCATCCGCTCCATCCCTGCCCGCGGCTCCGGTCACCGAGCCGGCGTCCGCTAACGGGGTCAGGGCGGCAAGGCCGAGCGAGAGGACGACGGCGATGACAACGGCGATGCCGGCACTCGTGAGTGCGGCGGGCCACGGCGATGCTTCGGCGGGCATGGCGACTCCTTCTTCGGGTTCCCGCCATTGTGGTGGACAACAGTGGCCAATGTCGTGTCTCATGGAGGTCATGTCACATATCGGCCAGGTGCCGGGTGCATCACTCGAGCTACTCGAACTGGCGCTGCGCACGCGACCTGAGAACGTCGCCGAGTTGGCGACGATCTCACGTCGCAATCCTTCAGAGTTGCGCGAGCAACTCGCGCGCCTCGCCGAGCTTGAACTCATCACCCTCGATGGAGACGAGATCGGCTACCGACCGCCGGCACAAACGGTGGCAGCGCTCAGCACCCGCATCCTCGACGACGCCCGACAGGAGTTCACCGCGCGGCTCACCGACACGGCGGCGCTGCTCGGGGCTCTTCCCGCGCTTGTCGCGAGCGCCGCCATCGGCGCCGCGGAGGGCTCGGACCTCGGCGGCGAACTCTTCCACGGCCCCGCCGCAGCGCATGAACTCTGGCGTAGCCTCATCCTGCAGCAGAGCGAGCGGCGTTCCGCATGCATGCTCCCGGACGCGGCACCGCTGTTCGTCGCGGACACCCCGCTGAGCGACGCGTGGCGTGCCGCACTCGCCGAGGGCGAGATGCAGGTACGGGCGATCCTCTCGATCTCCGATATCGCACGACCCGGGTCTCGTCCACTGCTCGAAGCGGCTCGTGCGTCGGGCGTCGAGTTCCGCGTCATGCGAACGCCGCCGAGCTGGTTCTGGCTCACCGACTCGGCTGTCGGCCTTCCGCTGCGCTGGGGCGATCCCTGGCCGACGAGCGCGATCGCCTTGCACAACGAAGCAGTCGTCTCGCTCATGCATGGGCTCTACGAAACGTGGTGGGCCCAGGCCGCCAACGCGCAGCCGACCGCACACCCGTGGGATGCGATCGTCGAGCTCATGGCGGACGGTGCGACGTTGGAGGCCGCGGCACGCGCCGTCGGCCTGTCATCGCGTACCGGACGTCGCCGGATCGAGGCCGCCCTGGATCACTACGGCGTGGACGGCGCCGTCGCGCTCGGCGCCGCCTGGCAGCGCGAACGCTCGCTCAGGATGGACTGACGGCCGCGAGTGCAGCTTCGACCCGATCGGGATCGTCGGCCTCGAGCCACACGGTGTCGCGCGCCCGGCCGAACCACGACACCTGCCGCCGCGCGTAGCGGCGCGTGAGTGACTGGGTCTCGGCGATCGCCTGCGCCTCGTCGAGCTCGGCATCCAGCTGACGCAGGGCCTGCGCGTATCCGATCGCGCGCGCCGCTGTCGTGCCGAAGCCGGCGGGGCGCAACCGGGCCACCTCGTCGACGAGACCCGCCCGCCACATCCGCTCGACGCGCTCATCGAGCCGCGTCACGAGCCTCTCGCGGTCGAGACGCAACCCGATGGTCACTGTCGGTCTCCAGGTGCCCGACTCCTCGGGAAGCCCCGACCCGAAGGGTTCTCCCGTGAGCTCGATGACCTCGAGGGCCCGCACGATGCGCCGACCGTTGTGCGGCCCGATCGCCTCGGCTGCCGTGGGGTCGAGTTCCCGCAGACGTGCGAACAGCGCTCCCGAGCCGTGCTCGGCGAATTCGGCCTCCAGACGCGAGCGGATGGCACTGTCCGTTCCGGGGAAGCGGAAGTCGTAGAGCACGCTCGAGACGTACAGGCCGCTGCCGCCCACGAGTATCGGCACGCCACCGCGCATGAGGATCTCCTCGACCAGGGCGCGCGCTTCGCCCTGGTAGCGGGCGACGCTCGCCTCCTCGCGCGGGTCGAGCACGTCGATGAGGTGGTGGGGGATGCCGCGTCGCTCGGCAGGGGTGAGCTTGGCCGTTCCGATGTCCATGCCGCGGTACAGCTGCATGGCATCCGCGTTGACGATCTCGGCGGGGGTGCCGACCTCGGTGAGACGTTCGGCGAGGTCGAGCGACAGCTCGCTCTTGCCGGTGCCGGTGGCCCCGACGATGGCGACGAGTCGGGTCACGCCGGACGCAGGCCCGGCAGGCCGAGGCTGACCGTGCGGCTGCTGCCGGCCCCAGGCTCGGGCACTGCGCACGACGCGGCCTCGGCGCGGTCCCAGGCATCCCCCGCGCGCGTGCGGCGGATCGGCAGCGTCTCACCCTGAGGCGACGCGATCAGATAGTGCGGTGTGGCGCGGGTCACGACGACGCTCACGACGTCGCCCGGCCGCGGCACAGGCCCCTGCGGCACGTCGAAGTGCACGAGGCGGTTGTCTTCGGAGCGGCCCGACATGCGCCGATTCCGCTCGTCACGCCGCCCTTCACCGGTGGCGACGAGCACCTCCACCGCGGTTCCGACGAGGTTCGCGGCCTCCTCGCCCGAGATGCGCTCCTGCAGGTCGATGAGGCGCTCGTAGCGCTCCTGCACGACCTCCTTGGGCAGCTGATCGGGCATCGTCGCCGCCGGCGTACCCGGCCTGACCGAGTACTGGAAGGTGAACGCGGAGGCGAACCGTGCCTGTTCGACGACGCGCAGAGTCTGCTCGAAGTCCTCTTCGGTCTCGCCGGGGAATCCGACGATGATGTCGGTCGAGATCGCGGCGTTCGGGATGCGGGCTCGCACGCGCTCGAGGATGCCGAGGAAGCGCTCAGACCGATACGAACGACGCATCGCCTTGAGGATGCGGTCGGAGCCGGACTGCAGGGGCATGTGCAGCTGGGGCATCACGGTGGGCGTCTCGGCCATCGCGTCGATGACGTCGTCGGTGAATGCGGCCGGATGCGGACTCGTGAAGCGGATGCGCTCCAGCCCGTCGATCTCGCCCGCCGCCCGGAGCAGCTTGCTGAACGCCTGCCGGTCGCCGAACTCGACACCGTAGGAGTTGACGTTCTGACCGAGCAGGGTGACCTCGATCGCGCCGTCGTCGACGAGTGCCTGGATCTCGGCGAGGATGTCGCCGGGGCGACGGTCCTTCTCCTTGCCGCGCAGCGAGGGCACGATGCAGAAGGTGCAGGTGTTGTTGCAGCCTACGGAGATCGAGACCCAGCCCGAGTAGGTGTTGTCGCGCCGAGTGGGAAGCGTGGATGGGAACACCTCGAGCGACTCAAGGATCTCGAGCTGCGCCTCGCCGTTGTGGCGGGCGCGCTCGAGCAGCGCGGGAAGCGAGCCCATGTTGTGGGTGCCGAAGACGACGTCGACCCACGGCGCCTTCTCGAGGATGACGTTCTTGTCCTTCTGCGCGAGGCATCCGCCGACCGCGATCTGCATACCCGCGTGCTCGCGCTTCGTGCTCGCCAGGTGACCGAGGGTGCCGTAGAGCTTGTTGTCGGCGTTCTCGCGCACGGCGCATGTGTTGATGACGACGATGTCGGCCTCGCCGTCGACCTCGGCGCGAACGTAGCCGGCCGCCTCGAGAGAACCGGAGAGACGCTCCGAGTCGTGCACGTTCATCTGGCACCCGAAGGTGCGCACCTCATAGGTGCGCGGAGAGGCGTGCCGGTTCTCCCGGGCGGCGTCGAGCAGCGTCATGGTGCCGACAGTCTACGTCGCGTGCAACGTACGACGTGATGCTCACGGAGGCTTCGAGGGGCGTCACGCTGCGCGTGGCGCTCCTCAGCCACCTGGATGCGCTACCGGAAGCGGACGGTGCCCGTCGGGCGCGACGCGAGTGCCTCGCCGACTGCCGCGCGCACGGTGCTGCCGGCGTAGCCGCGACGCGCGAGGTAACCGCTGAGGCGACGGACTGCCGCGTCACGGTCGAGCCCCGTCAGCTGGCTCGCCCGCTTGCGCGCGAGCTCACGCGCGCGCGCAAGCTCGTCGCCGGTGTCGACGAGGTCGAGCGCGTACTCGATCGCCGAGGGAGCCAGCATCCGCCTGGCGAGCTCGGCAGCGATCGCCGTGCGCCCGAGACCCTTGCGCTCCTGCAGCCGAGCGACGAGCGTCTGGGCGAGCGCGGTGTCGTCGAGCAGCCCGGTCCGCGCCAGGCGCTCGCATTCGCGCGTGATCGAGTCCTCGTCGAAGCCCGCGTCGCGGAGCGTTCGCTCGAGTTCACGTCGCGAGACGTCGCGACGCGAGAGTGCCTTGAGGGAGACGCGCTCGACGTCCAGCAGCTGCTCGCGTGCGGTCTCGTCGACGAGCCGCGCGCAACTGTGGTCGACGTCGGAACCCCACGCGTCGTTCCACTCGGGGCGATCTTCGAGCGAGTCGTCGACCGGCGACTCACCCGGTTGAGAAGCGGATGAGGCCGACGACCGTACGCCGAACAGGTAGCTGACGGGCGCGAGCCGGCCGTCGGTCTCATCCATGGGGGATCTCCTTCGGTGTCTTACTCGCCGGACGCCTTGCGCGCGGCGAGCTTGTCCTCGAGCGACTCGACGTTCCCCGCGGCCTCCGCCGCCTTCGCCGCAGCACCGATACCGAGCTTCATGAGGATCTTCTGCTCGATCTCGTTGGCGATGTCGGGGTTCTGCAGGAGGAACGAGCGAGCGTTCTCCTTACCCTGACCGAGCTGGTCGCCGTCGTAGGTGTACCAGGCACCCGACTTGCGCACGATCTCGTGCTCCACGCCGTAGTCGATGAGGCTTCCCTCACGCGAGATGCCGACGCCGTAGAGGATGTCGAACTCGGCCTGCTTGAAGGGCGGGGCCATCTTGTTCTTGACGACCTTGACGCGCGTGCGGTTGCCCACGGCCTCCGCGCCGTCCTTGAGGGTCTCGATCCGGCGGATGTCGAGGCGTACCGAGGCGTAGAACTTGAGCGCCTTGCCGCCCGCGGTGGTCTCGGGGCTTCCGAAGAAGACGCCGATCTTCTCGCGCAGCTGGTTGATGAAGATCATCGTCGTCTGGGTCTGGTTGAGCCCACCTGTGAGCTTGCGGAGCGCCTGCGACATGAGGCGCGCCTGCAGACCCACATGGCTGTCGCCCATCTCGCCCTCGATCTCGGCCTTGGGCACGAGCGCGGCGACGGAGTCGACGACGATGAGGTCGATCGAGCCCGAGCGCACGAGCATGTCGGCGATCTCGAGCGCCTGCTCCCCCGTGTCGGGCTGCGAGACGAGCAGCGCGTCGATGTCGACGCCGAGCTTCTTGGCGTACTCCGGGTCGAGCGCGTGCTCCGCGTCGATGAACGCGGCGATACCGCCGTTCCGCTGGGCGTTCGCGATCGCGTGGAGCGTGAGGGTGGTCTTACCCGACGACTCCGGGCCGTAGATCTCGACGATGCGGCCGCGGGGCAGGCCCCCGATCCCGAGCGCGACGTCGAGAGCGATGGAACCCGTGGGGATGATGGCGACGGGCGCGCGCTCGTCGCTGCCGAGCCGCATGACGGTTCCCTTGCCGAATTGACGGTCGATCTGAGCGAGGGCGGCCTCGAGGGCCTTCTCGCGGTCTGCGGGTGTAGGCATGTGCCCGGTCTCCTTCTGTGTCGTGTTCCATGCGCCCATCGGCTGTCGGCCCTTCGCCGACCGGTGAAGCAAGGTCCGCGCTCTCGCGACAGGGCTGGTGTCTCCATCGGGGAGACGAGGCCGACGTTACGCCCGCCCTCCGACATCCGGATGGAGCGACGGGCGGATTCGTCGACAACTGCTCTTCGATGGATCCTGTGGAGGAGACTACAGAGAATCGAATCGATGTTCGAGAGCGCGACGGCGTGTCGCCATCGGTCGACGACGAACGAGCCTCACGTCAATCGGACGGAGCAGCCAGCCCCACCCCGTGCCAGCGGTCACGCGGCACGTCGAGAGCGGCGCACAGGGCCATCCAGACCTCGCCCGCGGGCACGCCCGCATCGAGGGCGGCCTCCGCAGTGCGATTGCCGAGCGCGACCACGACGGTGTCGCGGACGAGCACACGACCGAAGGCCCCGAACTCGTCAGCGACGGCGCGATGGAATTCGCTGACCTTCACGCAGTGCGACTCAGCGCATCGCGAGGTCGGCGTCGAACTCCGCGACCAGCTCGTCGGGCAGCGTGTCGGGCACCGCGGTGACGCCCTCGACGACCGCCAGGCGATCGCCCACTTCGCGCATGATCACCGAGACCGGGGTGTCGAGCGCATCGGCGACCGAGGCGAGGATCTCGGAGCTGGCCTCCTTCTGGCCGCGCTCCACCTCGCTCAGGTAGCCGAGAGCGACGCTCGCGCGACTCGCGACCTGGCGCAACGTCATCGCCTTCTGCAGGCGGAAGTCACGGAGGACATCGCCGAGTTCCTGTCGTACGAGAACCATGGTGTCCCTCCTTCTCACAAGCAACGGGCGCGGGTCGGGTGGCTCAGGCTACCCGCTGCATTGCAGAAACTCTAATCGCTGCTCCCGCAGATTCGCCGTGAAGCCACCAGGTGTAACAGGAACGATGCCAAGTTATTCCCGGATGCCGAGCCGACGGGCGAGCACGGCGAGCGCCGCGTCGACGGCCGCGTGGCGGACCGCGTCGCGATCCCCCTCGAGATGCACGAGCTCGGCCGAGGCACCACCGGCATCCGCGTAGCCGATCCAGACCGTGCCGGGGGCGTGGCCGTCCTGCGGGTCGGGGCCGGCGGCTCCCGTCGTCGCGAGCGCGTGGTCGGCCGGCCGACCGTCGATCGCGAGTCGCTCGCGAGCGCCCGTGGCGAGCTGCCGGGCGACCTCGGCATCGATCGCACCGCGCTCGGCGAGCAGTCCTGACTCCACACCGAGCAGTTGCGCCTTGAGCGGCGTGGCGTAGGCGACCACTCCCCCGGACACGACGAGGGACGCGCCCGGAACGTCGACGAGAGCGGACGTCAGCAGTCCCCCGGTGAGCGATTCGGCGAGGGCGATCCGTTCACCACGGCGCGTGAGCTCGGCGACGATCCGCGCGGCGAGCGGTCTCGGCGCCATCACGGAGCCTTCGGGGCGCGGCTCACCCGCCAGGCGTCCCAGAGGTACTGCGCCCCGCTCACCACCGTGAGCACGAGCGCGACACCCATGAGAGTCCAGTCGACCCACAGCACCCAGTCGCCCAGCACGGTCCAGAGCGGCACGAGGGCGAACGACACGGCAACCGACTGGATGACCGTCTTGAGCTTGCCCAGGGATCCCGCCGGGATCACCTGATCGCGCAGCATGAGGAAGCGGAAGATCGTGATGCCGAACTCGCGCACGAGGATCACGATGGTCACCCACCACCACAGCTCGCCGAGCACCGAGAGGGTGACGAGGGCGGCGCCCACGAGGATCTTGTCGGCGATCGGGTCGACGAGCTTTCCGAAGTCGGTGACGAGGTTGCGGCTTCGGGCCAGGAAGCCGTCGACCGAGTCGGTCGTGATCGACACGATGAACAGCGCCCCGGCGACCCAGCGCCACAGCCCCAGTTCGCCGTCGTCCAGCATCATGAGCCAGACGAAGACGGGCGCCAGCAGGATGCGCACGACGGTGATGATGTTGGCGATGTTGCCCATGCTCGCGGGCGTCTCGCCCGCGCTCACGACGCGGCCCCTCATCGGGTTGGAGCGGGTGGGGGTGGGGTCCACAGGGTCCGGAACGGGATCGGTCACGGACACAAGTCACTCCCTGCCGGTCAGTCCCCAGGCGTCCTCGTCCGAGTCGCCGTCCTCCACAGGATAGCCGTCGAACTGCGCCTCGACAGCGTCGACCGGTGCCGCACCAGCTCGGGCGGGAGCCGCGGCTGCGCCGGAGCCTGCCGGTGCAGGGGTCGGCTCGCCTCGCAACTGCGCGAGCACACCCGGCAGCTGGTCGGGCGTGACGAGCACATCGCGCGCCTTCGACCCCTCGGACGGCCCGACGATCTCCCGCGACTCGAGGAGGTCCATGAGCCGCCCCGCCTTGGCGAAGCCGACGCGCAGCTTGCGCTGCAGCATGGAGGTGGAGCCGAACTGCGTGTTGACCACGAGCGTCGCCGCCTCGAGGAGCAGCTCCAGGTCGTCGCCGATGTCGGCATCGACCTCGCGCTTCTCGACGACCGCGGCGACGTCGTCGCGGTACTCGGGACGCGCCTGATCCGTGACGTGCTTGACGACCGCGTGGATCTCATCCTCGGTGACCCAGGCGCCCTGCACGCGGATGGCCTTGGACGCACCCATCGGCAGGAAGAGCCCGTCGCCCTGGCCGATGAGCTTGTCGGCGCCTGGCTGGTCGAGGATGACGCGGCTGTCGGTCATGCTCGACACCGCGAAGGCGAGGCGCGAGGGTACGTTGGCCTTGATGAGACCCGTGACGACGTCGACCGAGGGGCGCTGGGTAGCGAGCACGAGGTGGATGCCGGAGGCGCGCGCGAGCTGCGTGATACGCACGATCGAGTCCTCGACGTCGCGCGGGGCGACCATCATGAGGTCCGCGAGCTCATCCACGACGACCAGGAGATAGGGGTACGGCTGCAGCACGCGCTCCGAGCCGGCGGGCAGCTGGATCTCGTTCGCGAGCACGGCGCGGTTGAAGTCGTCGATGTGGCGGAACCCGAACGACGCGAGGTCGTCGTAGCGCATGTCCATCTCCTTCACGACCCACTGCAGCGCCTCGGCCGCCTTCTTCGGGTTCGTGATGATGGGAGTGATGAGGTGCGGCACGCCCTGGTACGCCGCGAGCTCGACGCGCTTCGGGTCGACGAGCACCATCCGCACCTCGGCGGGCTTCGCGCGCATGAGCACCGAGGTGATCATCGAGTTGATGAAGCTCGACTTACCCGAGCCGGTCGATCCCGCCACGAGCAGGTGCGGCATCTTGGCGAGATTCGCGACGACGAAGCCGCCCTCGACGTCCTTGCCGAGCCCGATCGTGAGCGGGTGGTTGCTCTTGGACGCCGGGCCCGAGCGCAGCACGTCGCCGAGCGAGACGATCTCGCGGTCGCGGTTGGGGATCTCCACACCGATCGCGCTCTTGCCGGGGATCGGGGAGAGGATGTTGACCTCGTTCGAGGCGACGGCGTACGAGAGGTTGCGGCTGAGCGCCGTCACGCGCTCGACCTTGACACCGTGGCCGAGCTCGATCTCGTAGCGCGTGACCGAGGGACCGCGCGTGAACCCGGTGACCTTGGCGTCGACCTGGAACTGGGTCAGCACACTCGTGATGGCCGCGATCATCTCGTCGTTGACGGCCGTGCGGGCCTTCGGCGGTGTGCCTGCGGCGAGCAGGGATGCGGCGGGCAGCCGGTACGGACGTGCGGCGGGCGCGGCGCGCGTGGCGGCGACCGGCGCGGCATCGGGCGATGCTGCGAACTCGCCGGCCTCGCCGCGCTCACTCGCGGAGTCGGGGAAGCCGGGAAGCAGCCCCGAGTCGTCGCGCAGGCCCGTGGCGCCGGTGTCGACCTCGCCCGTGAAGCGCTTGACGGCATCCTCGGCGCGAACGAGCTCCTCGAGCAGCTCGACATCGAAGTCGGGTGCGGGATCGACGATCTCGGTCTCGAGTTCGCGACCGAGCACAGGGGTGTCGAAGGCCGGCGACTCGTCCTGGGGCTTGCTGCGACGCCACCACGGCATCGATTCCGGATTGTCGGGCTCGAGCCCGAGGTCGGAGAGCGTGCCGAACTCGGTGGTCGCGGTGTCGCCCGCGCCCTTCTTCGTGCGCGCCGGCTTCTCGACGGGCTCGGGCAGCTCGGCGCCGAAGAGGTAGGCGTAGAGCTCACGCAGGCGCTCGCCGATGCGGTTCGGCGGGGTCTTGGTGAGGATGAAGAGCGAGAGCGCGAGCACGCCGAACGCGATGAGCGCCGCGAGCCATGGCATGCCGATCGTCACGAGCGGCCACGTGACGACCCAGCCGATGACGCCGCCCCCCGCGGCGAGCGCCGCCGCACCGTCGGAGGGAGCGGGCAGGCCGCCGAACACCTGGCACAGGGCCGCCAGGCTCGTGAGCAGCAGCACGAGGCCGACGCCGATGCGCCCGTTGTCGTGCACGCTCGAGGGATGACGGAACAGCCACACGGCGAGGATCAGCAGGATCACCGGGAGCGCGAAGGCGAGACGCCCCAGCAGGCCGCCGAAGCCGAAGTTGTCGAGCGCGCGGGCGATGTCGCTCGCGGGGGCGAACCACTCGACGATCGCGGTGACGATCGCGAGGAGGAAGAACAGGAAGGGCACGCCGTCGCGGCGCTCGTGCTTCTCGAGACCCTCCTTGCCGAACAGCCGGGCCGCGCCGCCGACGACGTGCGCGAGTCCCATCCAGGCGGCCGTCAGCAGGCCCGGCTTCTCCTGCGCGACCGGGAGCTTCTTCGTTCCCTGCGGACCGCGGGAGGAGCGCGACGAGCCGCCGCGCGAGCTGGTGCTCGTGCGGGCGCGCGACGACGTCGACCGTGTTGTGGCCATGTCTTCACGGTATCCGCGGCATCCGACCCCGCCCGGGAGCGACACCCGAAGGCTCACAGCCGGATGGCGTCGATCACCTTCACGCGCACGGCGATGAGCGCGGGCATGAGCCCCGCGAGCGCCCCGACGACCGTGGACGCCACGACCCCGACGACGACCGCCTCCCACGGGAACGGCGGGGTGTCCTGCGCCCCCTGCAACAGGTACTCGCGCACGATGTCGAGTCGACTCAGCAGCACCGCGGCGAGCACACCCACACCACCGGCCACGAGGGTCGCCACGACGGACTCCATCATGACCGCGAAGAACACCCGACCACCTGTCGCGCCGAAGCTGCGCCGGATGCCGATCTCGCGGATGCGGTAGCGCACGGTCACGAGCGAGATGGTGAGCAGCCCCAACGCGCCCAGCAGCAGCACGAGCGCCGCGACGCCGCCCACCATGAGCTTGAGCGGCAGCAGCGGATCGTAGTCACCACCCCAGGCGAGGTAGTCGCCGCGGTTCACGTCGGTCTGCCAACCCTCACCGAGCGACCCGGCGATGTCGGCTCGCAGCAGCTCGCTCAGCTGGTCGGAGAGCTCGGGCGGCACCCACGCCTCGTACAGCGGCGGTCCCCACATCTGCATGTCGTCGGGCGTCATCCGTTCGGCGTACGCGTTCCAGAGCACGAACATCGAGGGGTAGGTGTCCCACTCCGCCGACGGCGTGATCCCGATGACGACCCCGGTCGCCGGGCGGTCCCCGGGCAGCGGGATGGTCGGATGCGTCGCGAGCGGAGGCGAACCCAGCCGCTTCCACATCGCCTCATTGATCACGAGCGCAGGCGCGAGCCGCAGCACGTCGCGGTCCGTGAACCACGATCCCTGCGCGAGCTGCACGCGATGCATGGTTCCGTAGTCCGGGTCGACCGCCTGGATCTGCACATCGGTGACGCCGTCGGGCAGCTGCACCTGCCAGTTGTTGTAGGCCATCCGCGTCGTGTAGTCGATCTGGTAGCGCTCCGCCGCCGCCGCGAAGGCGGTCTGCAGAGCCTCGGGATCCGGGCTCTGCCCTGTGACGGGATTGAAGGCCGAGACGGTCAACATCGCCGGGCGACCACCCTGACGCTCGAAGGTCTCGGTCTGCGACTGCTGCACCATGCCGCCGAGCGCCGCGACGAGGGTGAGCGCGGCGATCGCGATTCCGACACCCACGAGGCTCAGCAGGACGCGCGTGCGATGGATACGCAACTCGGTCCATGCCTCGACGATCGCGCCGGCGAAGCCGGTCACGAACCTCATGCCGACACCGCCACGGAGTCCGCGGCGGCGCTCAGCACGCCCGCGTCGAGCCGGTAGTGGCGCCGCGCGAGCGCCGCCACGTTGGGGTCGTGCGTGATCGTGATGAGCGCCGCCCCGGACTGCTCGGCGATGTCGTCGAGCAGGGCCATCACCCGGCCTCCGGTCTCGACATCGAGCGCACCCGTCGGCTCGTCGGCGAGGATCAGGCGGGGGCCGCGCACGAGCGCGCGGGCGATCGCGACACGCTGCTGCTCGCCGCCCGAGAGCTGGGTGGGGAGCGAGTGCAGCCGATTGCCCAAGCCGACGCGCTCGAGCATCTCGGTTGCGAGACGCTCACGCCGCCAGAAGCTGCCGTCGTGCGCGTACAGCAGAGGGGTGGCGACGTTCTCGAGGGCGGTTCGACCCGGCAGGAGGTTGAACTGCTGGAAGATGAAGCCGATGTCGCGCCCGCGCCGCCGGTCGCGGGCCGCACCCCGCAGCTTCTCCAGCGGCGTCCCGTCGAAGAACAACCGGCCCGCGGTCGGGGCGTCGAGCAGTCCGAGCAGGTTCAAGAGGGTCGACTTGCCCGACCCGGAGCGACCGACGATCGACACGTGATCGCCCACCTCGACCTCGAGGTCGATCGACCGCAGGATCTCGAGGGTCGTGAAATCCGGCAGCTGCACGCTGCGCGCGACGCCCTCGAGGCGCAGGAGCGACATCCGCTTCAGCCCTCGAACACGACGCCGCCGTCGCCTTCAGGATCAGCTGGCGCGCCCGGTACGAACTGCAGCACGAGGTCGCCCTCCTGCACACCCCCGGTGATCTCGACATTGATGCCGTCGCTGAGCCCGAGGGTGACGGGGGTCTCGAGCGCTTCGCCATCCGCCCCGATGAGGTAGACGACACCCGTGCCCGCCGCGCCCTCGACGGCGGTCATGGGCAGGGTGAGCACGTTCTCGGCGAGGCCCCCGGCGATCGTGACCTTGGCGGTGAGGCCGGGGAACACCTGGACGTCGGCCGGGACGGCGCAGCGCACGATCGTTCCGGAGGCGTTCTCACCCCCGTCGCCGCCGCCACCGCCACCGCCGGATCCCGTGGACGCGGTCGTGATGGTGAGCCCCGTGCAGGTGAAGGGTGCCGGGCCTCCGTTGATGGCGACCTCCCCCTCGGTGGGCATCTGCAGCAGTCGGTACTGCTGCTCGGGCGCGAGCGTCGCCGTCACGCTGAAGGTTCCCGGCGCGATCTGGGCGAGCGTGTCCCCCAGGCCGACCTGCTGACCGACGAGCAGCTCGAACGAGCTCAGCGTGCCCGAGATGGGAGCGCGCAGGATCGACCAGCGATTGGTGCCGTCCTCGTTCATGCCGCGGATCTGGGCGAGCTCCGCGCCCTCGTCCACATGCTGGCCGACCGTGGCCGACACCTTGCGCACCTCGCCGGAGATGGCCGACCGTGCGGGCACGGCGGCATCCGGGCCGATCGTGCCGTCGAGCACCACGTCGTTCCGGATCGTGCCGAGCGACACCGGCACCTGCGGCTCGATGATCTGGCCGGTCGGCTCGAGACCGTCGGAGCCCGTGGAGGCCGAGTCGGGGAAGAACGCGATCTTCACGAGCGCGGCCCCGATGACCGCGAAGATGACCATCCAGATGATGGGGAACACCCACCGACGCGCGATGCTCACGCGGCCCTCCCTGTCGACGTACGGATGGCTGCGTCTCGCGACGCAGCTCCTCCTAGCGAATCAGCGGCGCGGGACGAGGGCATCCCAACGTTTCGGGCGCATCGAGCGTCGCTCACCACCGACGCTAGAGGAGGCACGTCGACTGTTGCGTCATCCTCAGGGAGGAATCGGGGTCGATTCGGGGTCGCCCCCGACCGCTGTGCGCCTCAGGCCTCGATGACGACGGGGATGATCATCGGACGACGGCGGTGCTGGGTGTTGACCCAGCGACCCACCGTGCGCCGCACCGCCTGGCTGTAGCCGTGCTGGTCGGTGACGCCGTTGCGGGCCGCCTCGGCGAGGGCCGCGACGATCTGCGGGCGCACGTCGTCGAAGACCGACTCGTCCTCGGCGAAGCCGCGCGCCTGGATCTCCGGGCCCACGATGACCTGGCCGCTCTGACGGTCGATCGCGACGAAGATCGAGATGAAGCCCTCCTCGGCGAGGATCCGGCGATCCTTGAGGTCGGCATCCGTGATCTCGCCCACTGTCGAACCGTCGACGTAGACATAGCCCACATCGAGCTGACCCACGACGCGCGCGATGCCGCCCGCCAGGTCGATGACGACACCGTTCTCGCCCACGATCGTGCGCTCGGGCGGCACGCCGGTCTCGACGGCGAGATCGGCGGATGCCGTGAGCTGGCGGTACTCGCCATGCACGGGGAAGACGTTCTTCGGCTTCAGGATGTTGTAGCAGTACAGCAGTTCGCCCGCCGCGGCATGACCGGAGACGTGCACCTTGGCGTTGCCCTTGTGCACGACGTTGGCGCCGAGCTTGGTGAGCCCGTTGATGACGCGGTACACCGCATTCTCATTGCCCGGGATGAGGCTCGAGGCGAGCACGACGGTGTCGCCGTGTCCGACCTCGATGCGGTGGTCGCCGTTCGCCATGCGCGCGAGCACTGCCATCGGCTCGCCCTGCGAACCGGTGCTCATGAAGACGACCCGGTCGTCCGGCAGATCGAGCGCCGTCTTGAGGTCGACCAGCACGCCATCCGGCACCTTGAGGTAGCCGAGGTCGGCGGCGATGCCCATGTTGCGCACCATCGATCGCCCCACGAGGGCCACGACGCGCTCGTTCGCCGCGGCCGCCTCGAGCACCTGCTGCACGCGATGCACGTGGCTCGAGAAGCTCGCGACGATGACCCGCTTGGTGGCCTTGGCGATGACGCGCTCGATGACGGGGCCGATGTCGCGCTCGAGCGGTGTGAAACCGGGCACGTCGGCGTTCGTCGAGTCGGGCAGGAACAGGTCGACGCCCTCGTCGCCGAGCCGGGCGAAGGCGCGCAGGTCGGTGATGCGCGCATCCATCGGCAGCTGGTCCATCTTGAAGTCGCCCGTGTGCAGCACGAGACCCGCGCTCGTGCGGATCACGACCGCGAGCGCGTCCGGGATCGAGTGGTTCACGGCGACGAACTCGAGGGCGAACGGACCGAGCGCGGTGCGCCCGCCCTCCTTCACGACGTTCGTGATGGGGGCGATGCGGTGCTCCTTGAGCTTCGCCTCGACCAGCGCGAGCGTGAGCTTCGAGCCGTACAGCGGGATGTCGCCGCGGAGCTTGAGCAGGTAGGGCACCGCGCCGATGTGGTCCTCGTGGCCGTGCGTGAGCACGACGCCGAGCACGTCGTCGAGACGATCCCGGATGGGTTCGAAGTCGGGCAGGATGAGGTCGACCCCGGGGTGGTTCTCTTCCGGGAACAGCACCCCGACATCCACGATGAGCAGCTTGCCGTCCAGCTCGTAGACCGTCATGTTGCGGCCGATCTCGCCCACCCCGCCGAGCGGGAGGACACGGAGGGTGCCGGGCGCGAGCTCCGGCGGGGCGATGACGTCGATGGCCACGACGGGCTCCTCTGGTCTAGCGGGTGGTGCCGGCGACCTTGGGCAGCGCGCCGCCGGCGGCTGCGTTGCGGTCGGGGCGGAAGTTGCTGAAGTCGACGCCGTCGATCTGCTTCACGAGGGCGATCTCGTCTTCGATGAGGGCGGCCTCCGACTCCTCGGGGCCGACGAGCGGCAGGCGCACGCGCGGGCTCGAGATACGGCCGAGACCGTGCAGGATGTACTTCGTCGCGACGGTGCCGGGCACATGCGTCATGGTGGCGCGCACGAGCGGCTCGAGCGCGCGGTGGGCCGCCGTCGCCGTCGCGAGATCGTTCGCGTTGACCGCGTCGATCATCGTGCGATACGGCGCGGGTGCGATATTCGCCGTCACGCCCACGAGGCCCGTGCCGCCGATCGCGAGCGTCGGCAGGACGTTGGCGTCGTCGCCCGCAAAGTAGAGCATGTCGGTCTGGTTCATCACGCGGCTGACCTCGCTGAGGTCGCCCTTGGCATCCTTCATCGCGACGATGTTGGGATGCTTCGCCGCGCGGAGGATCGTCTCGTACTTGATCGGAACACCCGTGCGGCCCGGGATGTCGTAGAGGATCACGGGAAGGTCGGTCGCATCCGCGACCATGCGGAAGTGCGTGAGGATGCCCGCCTGCGTGGGCTTGTTGTAGTACGGGGTGACGACCATGATGCCGTCGGCTCCGACCTTCTCGCTCTTCTTGTAGAGCTCGATCGCGTGCGCGGTCTCGTTCGAGCCGCCGCCGGTGATGATCTTCGCGCGCCCGCCCGCGACATCCTTCGCGACCTCGACGAGCTTGACCTTCTCGGGGTCGGTGAGGGTGCTCGTCTCCCCCGTCGTGCCGGTGACCACGATGCCGTCGGCTCCGTGGGTGACGACGTGGTCGACGTGCTTCTCGACGTCGGACCAGTCCACCTCGCCGTCCGCCGTGAACGGGGTCACGAGCGCGACGAGCACCTGTCCGAAGGGGTTCTCTGGCGTCGACACGGTGTCCAGGCTAGCGGGGAACGCGCCCCCCGCGTTCACCAGGTGTCCGCGAGCAGTTGCTCCCACACCGTCTGGTCTTCGTTCGCCGTCCACGGCGCATAGATCGTGACCAGATCGGGCCCGATCGTGCGGAGCGCAGCGAAAGCGTCGCCGCTGGCGCCGATCAGATAGCCGCCGTCCGGAGAAGTGCGATAGCCCGACATGGCGTACGGCCCCCCCTGGGCGATGAACGGATAGGCCCAGGCTCCCCCCGGCAGCACGTTGACGACGATGCTCATGGCCGGGTCACCCGAACCCGTGGGATCCCACACGCATGAGGAGACCGGCGCGAGGGGCCTGCTCGTGTCGGTCATCATGGTGGGCGAGCCGGCCGCTCCGCGCGCCTCCACGACGGTGCGGATGCCGGCGGCCTCGCACACCTCGACAGGGTTGCTCGCCCCGGTCGGCGCCTCGACGGCGCGGGGCGGCCCCGCCACGTCGATCGCCCCGCCGACATGCTCGAGCAGGCCGAGCGTCTGTCGCCGTACCTCCGCCGGAGAGGTCAGCTGCGCGTACACCCGGAGGTCGATGCGGTAGCCATCCCGCAACTGCGCAACGCGGCAGTACGCGCCCCCGAAGACATCGCATTCTCCAATCGCCGTCGGAGGCGAATCCTCCAGCATCTCGAGGTCGGGCGCGGAGTCCTCGGCGAGCTCGAGCGGGCCGGGGCTCTGCACGACGCTCAACTCGATGTGATCAGCCCAGCCGGTGCTCGGGTAGGAGGCATCACCCCAGACGCAATACAGTGCGCCGTTCTGCAGATCGGCAGCGGCGTCGATGCCCTGCCTGATGTGGGTCTCATCGACTGTCACCTCCCAGCCCGGTACGACCGGAAGAACCTCGCTGGAGGTGAGCAGTTCGGCGCACCCCAGAGGCAGGACCGGCGCGCCGATGACAACCTGTGATGTGGGTGTCGGGTGCGGTTCAGATTCGATCGGCGTCGGCGAGAGCTCGGTGTGCGGCGTGCAGCCCACGAGCACGAGCAGCGCGGCGGCGATGAGCACCGATGAGCCGCGAGGAAGGCTTCGCACAGTCCGTATCATGCCACGTACGTCGGTTGCATCGCGCCGCCGAAGTCCCCGTTTTCGAGGGACGCGTGGAATCGTCGGGCCCCTGACAAACGGTCGCGGGCCCTAGGGTGAGCAGCAGCATCCGAGAGGGGCACCGCTCATGGACACCACCCCGCGCCTGCTCCAGGCAGGTCCGTTCCGTTTCGGCTTCATCGCAGCGACGGGCGTGCTGCTCGCGCTCGCGCTGGGGTTCGCGATCGCCTCACTGGCGCAAGCGCTCACGCTCATCTTCTTGTCGTTGTTCATCTCACTGGGGCTCCGGCCCATCGTGTGGCAGCTCGAGCGGCGAGGCGTGTCGAAGGTCGTCGCGCTGCTCATCGTGCTCGCGGGTTTCCTGGTGCTCGTGGCCCTGCTGGTGTGGCTGGTGGTTCCCGTCGTAGTCGACGAGCTCGGCAAGCTCGTCGACCACCTGCCCGCGGGCCTCGATCAGGTCGAGGAGCAGGACTGGTTCGTCTCCCTCAACGAGAGCTTCGGCGGTTCCCTCACCGGATTCGTCGAGCTGCTGCAGGCGACGCTCGACGACCCGACGTTCTGGCTGACCGTCGGGGGCGGGGCGCTTCGCGTCGGCCTCGGCATCGTCAACGGCGTGTTCTCGGTGATCTTCGTGGTCGCGCTGACCCTCTACTTCGTCATCGGACATGACCAGATGAAGGAGGCGCTCGTACGCCTCGTTCCCGCAAGCAGGCGCGGCGGGTTCCGTGAGATCGCCGACCAGATCATCACCTCCGTCGGCAAGTACCTCAACGGGATGGTGCTGCTGGCCATCATGAACGCCCTGTTCACCTTCATCGTGCTGACCGCGGCGGGTGTGCGTTACGCCGGCCTGCTCGCCGCGCTCGCGCTGCCCATCACCTTCATCCCGCTCGTCGGATCCGTCATCTCGACGATCCTGTGCACCACGGTCGCACTCTTCACCTCGCCCACCGCAGGTCTCGTGACGCTCATCGCGCTGCTCGCCTACATGCAGGTCGAGGCGTACGTGCTCACGCCGCGCATCGTGGGCAAGGCGATCCAGATCCCGGGCTCGCTCGTGCTCATCGGGGCGCTCATCGGCGGCACGCTGCTCGGGCTGCTCGGGGCGCTCGTGGCCTGCCCCGTGTCGGCGTCGCTCGTGCTCATCGTGAAGAAGGTCGTGATGCCGGCGCAGGACGCCCGGTAGCGGGCCGCCCAACTCAAGGACTCATCCGCCCGACTCAAGGACTGTTTGTGGCTGGTGTCTTCTCTCGGTGCTGATGAGAAGAGCCGGCGACGCATGTTCCTTGATCTGGGAGCGTCGATCCGTGAATTGGAATGCGCGACGCTCTCGTGGCGTGCGGCATGAAACGGGTGCGCGGGCTCAGACGGCGTCGCCGCGCGCGATGGCGGCCAGCAGAGCGGCCTCGACGGACGGCCAGTCATGCATGACCTGCCGGTAGGTGAAGCGCAGGACCCGATATCCGAGAGCTCCGAGACGCGCGTCGCGGGCGTAGTCCCGCTCGCGCTCATGAAATTGCCTGCTGTCGATCTCGACCACGAGGCGGTCGCCCAGCACGAAGTCGACGCGATCGATGCCGATGGTCACCTGACGCCGAATGCGCACCCCGATCTTGGTCGTGCGGAACGTGAAGACAGACTCGGTGATGCTGCCGGAGCCCGCGGATGCGCGACGCAGCGCCGCCCCGAGGGCGATCGGCAGCGCATCGCACACCTTGTTCCATGCGGCACGAGTCAGCAACGACCTGGCGAACGCCGACTCTGCCGCCACGAAGGCCCGCTCGATGCCCTGACATAGTGCGATGTCGTACAGCAGCTGCTCGACACCGACATGCAGCCGAGCTCCGCCCCAGTCGCGATCCGTCCAATGCACGACCGCAACTCGCTCGAGCGGCATTCGCCGTCGATAGTCCTGGGGATCGCGTAGCTGGCAGGCGTGAGGGCGCACAGTGACATGTGCTTCGCTCGAGCGCTCGACGACCCAGAGACCGAGGTGCTCCGCCGCTGTCACGCAGCTGGCTCGACCCCCGACGCGCAGACAATCCGCGACTGCTTCAGGAGTGTCCGGGTCGATGTACCACCCCTGACGGATGCGCCGGATCTCCCGCTCGCGAGTGCCCAGACGCAGCTGCTCGCGCGTGAATCCGAGTGCACGGAGTTCATGGGTCGCGGCGACACCGCCGAGTTGCCGAATCGAAGCGCGCAGTCTGCTCATCGGCACAGCATCCGTGGCCGCCCGAGAGCCTGGGGCCTGCGACGACCGATCCGGGCACTACTCTCGCGCCCTCGAGATGTGCAGGACCGGATGTCTCAGCGGCATCCGTCGCATCCCATGTCACGGAGCATTCCGCCCGAATCACGGAACGAAGCCGTCCGCACGGCCTCACCAGCCTCGTCAGCATCCAGGAGCCACATCCGCTCCTTGATTTGGGCGGAATGCTCCGTGACGTGGGAGGGCGGCAGGGCCGACGGAGCGGCGCGGATGCTCGACTAAGGGGCCACGCGGCCGCCGGCCTGGAAGGCGGCGTGGGTGAGGGGCATGAGCTCCGCCCAGAACGCCTCCATCTGCTCGGCGACCATCTCGATCTCGCGCTGCGGGAACGAAGGGAAGTGCGAGTCGGCGTGCTTGGTGCGCAGCGAGAGGAAGTTCATGAGCGAACGGGCGTTCATCGTCACGTACATCGAGGAGTAGGTCGACACCGGGAGCACGCCGCGGGCGACCTCGCGCGCGATGCCCGCCGCGAGCATCCGCTGGTAGGCGTCGTAGGCGAACTGGGCGGCCGCCTTCGACTCGGCCACGGCGATCTCGGTCTGCTCGGCGGTGCCCTCGACGAAGTCGTAGGCACCGGGCTTGCCGACCTGTACGAGGCGGCGCTCGGGGCCGGGCACGTAGAACACGGGACGCAGCTCGCGGTAGCGGCCCGACTCCTCGTTGTAGGAGGCGATGCGGTGCCGCATGAACTCGCGGAACACGAAGATGGGCGCCTGCACGTAGAAGGTCATCGAGTTGTGCTCGAAGGGCGAGCCGTGGCGGTCGCGCATGAGGAAGTTGATGAGGCCCCGATCACGGTCGGACGCCTCGACGCCGGATGCGGCCGCCTCGAGCGTCTTCTCCCCCTGGGTCGACACGCGCGCCGCGAACAACACGTCGGAGTCGTGAGCGCTCGCTCGGACGAGCTCGACCGTCATGTCGGATCGGAACTGGATGGGGGTCTGGTCGCTCGTGGTCTCCGGCACGGCCTTCACGATAACCGGGGGCGCCGATCCGGGCGCACCGGCGCGCCGGATGCCGCATCGCCTCGACGACCTCGACCCCGTCCGGGGCCGCAACCTAGAGTGGAGAGCATCGGGGCGTCGAAGCCCCGCGAGCTGAGGAGAACCCCATGGCAGTCACGAGCGAAGCGACCACCCTCTGGTTCGGCGACCTGATGAGCGGATCGGGCACGACCTCCCTCGACTCGAGCGATGCCGCTGAGTTCCCGGTCACCTGGAACGCCCGTGCCGAGGGCGAGGCCGGTCGCACGAACCCCGAGGAGCTGCTCGGCGCCGCACACTCCGCGTGCTTCTCGATGGCCTTCGCGCACGCCCTCGCGGGCGAGGGTCACGCGCCGGAAAGCCTGCAGGTCACGGCCGCCGTGACCTTCCAGCCGGGCGAGGGCATCACGGGCAGCCACCTGCTCGTGAGCGCGAAGGTGCCGGGCATCTCCGAGGCCGACTTCGAGCGGATCGCGGAGGACGCCAAGGCGAACTGCCCGGTTTCGAAGGCGCTCGCCGGCATCCCCATCACCCTCGAGGCGAGCCTGGCGTAGTTCAGCCGCCGGCGCGCTCGAGGCGGATGGCCTCCCGCGTCGCCCACCGCGCACGACGGCGGTCTCCCGCCGCGTCATAGGCGAGAGCCAGCCGGAACCAGGCCCGCCACTCCTCGGGTGCGCGCTCGGCCGCCTCGCGGTACCGCGGGAAGACCTCCGCGGCGGCGGCGCGATCGATCCGTCCGCTCGGAAGGGCGGGCAGCTCCTCGGCGGGCAGTCCGCCGTCGGTCTCCAGTCGGCGCGCGAGTCGCTCGGCACGCACCCCGAAGAGGATCTCGGCCACGATGAACGCGCCGCCGAGCAGCGCGAGCAGCAGCAACCCGACCCCGATCGCGATCGCCACCGGCGAACCCGTGCCGAACAGCACCGTCGCGTAGTACACGGAGAAGACGAGATAGAGCGCCAGCAGCAGCGTCATGACGACGGCGCCGATGCGGGTGATCACGAGCTGCCGTCGAGACCGAGCAGAGCGTCGAGGCCGACGACGAGGCCACGCGCATCAGGCAACGCACGCAGCGCGAGCAGGATGCCGGCCTCGTAGGAGGCGTCCGACACGGTCTGGTGGCTCACCCGCAGCGTCTCACCGATGCCGCCGAAGATGACCTGCTGTTCGGCGAGCACGCCATCCATGCGCAAGCTGTGGACGGGGATGCTGCCCACCTGCTGGCCGCGCGCCCGCTGGTCGGCGTGCGGTGCCGCGACCGGGCCCTGCGTCGTACGGGTCTCAGCCATGAGCTCTGCGGTGCGGATCGCGGTGCCCGACGGCGAGTCGGACTTGCCCGCGTGGTGGGCTTCGATCACTTCGATCGAGTCGAACCACGGCGCGGCGATGGCGGCGAGCCGGGTGGCCAGCACGGAGCCGAGCGAGAAGTTCGGCACGACGATGACACCCAGCTGCGGGTCGTCGCCCAGCTGTCCGCGGAGGCGCGCGAGTCGCTCGGCGGTCCATCCCGAGGTGCCGACGACGGCCGGGATGCCGCGTTCGATGGCGGCCGCCACGACACCCGGCGACACGGCGGGCAGGGTCACGTCGAGCACGAGGTCGGCGCCCTCCATGGCCTCGAGCGGATCGCGGGAGCCGATGCGGGAGTGCAGCGCGAAGTCACCACTCGCGTCGATGAGCCGCGTCGCGAGGGTCCCCATCCTGCCCGTCGCACCGACGACGGCGACCGAGTGCACCATGGCATCCAGCCTATCTAGGCTGGGAGGGTGACCCCCGCCTTCCGCGTCGCCTCGGTCGACGACCCGGACGCCCACGAACTGCTCAGCGAGTACTTCGCGATGCGCGCCGCCGGATTCGACCCCGCCGCGGGCAGCTACCGCACGGTGTTCCCCGAGCCGGCGCGCTTCACCGAGCCCGCCGGGGTCTTCCTCGTCATCGACGACGTCGGCTCGCCCGTCGGCTGCGGCGGCATCCGGATGCTCGACGCGCGTCGCGCGGAGGTGAAGCACCTCTACCTGCGCGAGGTGGTTCGCGGCCGCGGCTGGGGCCGGATGCTGCTGGCCGAACTCGAGCGGCGAGCGCGCCGGCTGGGGGCGAGCGAGATGGTGCTCGACACGAACGTCGCGCTCGAGGCCGCGGGTTCGCTGTACCGCGCGAGCGGGTACGTCGAGATCGAGCCCTACAACGAGAACCCCAACGCGACCCTCTGGTTCCGCAAGGAACTCACGGCCGAGTAGGAGAGGCGCCGTCAGTAGGGCTGCTCGACCGACAGGCCCGTGCGCAACTCGGGCAGCAGATGGCCGAGGTCGTTGTGGGTCACGAGCACGGGCGGCTTCGCGCTGCGCACCCGGATGATCGTGAGGCCGCAGTTGGCCTGATTGACGCCGAGCCACCGCCAGCTGGCGGCACCGAACACCTCGCGCACGAACCAGCCGATGACGAAGTTGTGGGTGATGAGCAGGTCGTGCCGATCCTCGCGGGTGGGGGCGAGCCATTCCGCGGTCGCGTCGGCCATCTGCGCCTCACCCGCGTCGATCTCCTCCCGCGTGACCGGGCCGAAGAAGTGCTCCCAGGCGTGCGGAAGGTCGGGCGTGGGGCCCGAGGGGATGCAATCCATGAGCAGGGCCGAAGGCTGCGGCTCGATCGCGGGCATGCGCTCGGTCATGATCCGCGCCGTCTCCTGTGCGCGCTGCAGTGGCGAGGTCCAAGCTCCGGTGAACGGCACACCGCCCAGCCGTTCGGCGATGGCGTGCGCCTGCCGCACCCCGCGGGCCGAGAGCGGGCCGTCGGGCAGACCGTGCTCAGCATCCTGCTGCTCGCCGTGACGCACGAGATAGAGGAAACGCGACATCGACTACTCCCTACGCTGCCGCGGACTCACCATCGAGACCCGCGAACGCCGACGGCGCCACAGGACCGACGGCAGCCGCCGACAACGGACGATCGACGAGCTCCGCGGCAAGCTCCTGAACGGCCTCCGCACTCACGGCGTCGATCCGGCGGAGCGTCTCGTCGAGGTCGGCGAACTCGCCGAGGGTGAGCTCGCTGCGCCCGAGGCGACTCATGCGGGTGTCGGAGTCCTCGAGCGCGAGCGCCGAAGCGCCGCCGAGCTGGCCCCGCGCGCGCCCGAGCTCCTCGGCGGTGATGCCCTCGGACGCGACGCGCCGGAATTCGGCGAGCATGAGCTCGGCGACATCGGCTGCGCGGCGGGGCGAGCAGCCAGCATAGAGGCCCATGATCCCGGCGTCCGAGTAGCTCGAGGCGAAGGAGTACACGGAGTAGGCGAGCCCGCGCTTCTCACGCACCTCCTGGAAGAGTCGCGAGCTCATTCCGCCCCCGAGCACCGAGTTGAGCACGGTGAGAACCGGGCGGCGCGGATCGGCCGCCGCGAGCCCGGCGACCCCGAGGTAGAGGTTGACCTGCTCGAGCGGACGCTCAACGAGCGCGAGCGGCGACCCGCGTTCGATGAGGCCCTCGGCGGGGTTGCGGCGTTCGACGGGCCTGGCCGATGCCTCGAGGTCCCACCCGGCCTCAGCGAGGGCCGCGAGGGCCACCTCGACCAGTCGTTCGTGATCGACGGCGCCCGCGGCCGTGATCACGAGGTCGCGCGGGCCGTAGTTCGCGCGATAGTGCTGCCAGACGGCGTCGCGGGTGACGGCGGAGATCGATTCGGGGTTGCCGCCGATCGGGCGCCCGAGCGGGTGGTCGCCGAAGACCGCCTCGAAGAAGCGCTCCCCCGCGACGTCACCCGGGTCGTCATCCGCCATCGCGAGCTCTTCGAGGATCACGCCCCGTTCGTTCTCGAAGTCGTCGTCGTCGATCCTCGATGAGGCGAACATGTCGGCGAGCACGCGCACCGCCATGTCGAGATCGCGGTCGCGCACCTTCGCGTAGTAGCAGGTGTGCTCCTTGGCGGTGAGTGCGTTGTTCTCGCCACCGACGGAGTCGAAGGCGACGGCGATGTCGAGCGCACTGCGGGTCGCGGTGCCCTTGAAGAGCAGATGCTCGAGGAAGTGGGTGGAGCCGTAGGTGACCGGCTGCTCGTCACGCGAGCCCACCGCCACCCAGAAGCCGACCGTCGCGCTCTGCGACCCGGGCACGTGCTCGGTCAGGATGCGAACGCCGTTGGGAAGCACGGACCGCCTCACGAGGGTTCCCCCGGATGCGTCGATGCGGATCTCCGCGAGGTCGAGAGGGAGCTGCACCGCGCCGTTCATCGCCCCGAGCCTACGCCATCCGATCCGGCTCATCCCGCGCGGCCACCCCCGGACTGGGGGAATGGATGAGGACAAACAGACAAGTCTGTCTGTCCTCATCGTGGTACGGTGATCGCGCGGAAATCGAACGGACCCGAACCGATCGGCACTTCCCAGCCGGGAACCCGCCTCCCGGGCCGCCACGCGCGGCAGCTGATAATCGAGACCCGACTCGACCGCGCCGCGCCCGCCCCCCGGCGGGGGCGGCCCGGGGCCCCGCCCCCCACCCCCCACGCGACCTCCGCCGTCACCCGCGCCGCCGACTGGCAGCAATAACGCCCGACCAACGCCCCGCGCGACCTCGGGATCACGGCCGCGGGCGCCGTCGATCACCAACGACTGGTCGAGGTGGCCCTCGCGGCCCTC